>JAFQBB010000062.1 GCA_017416805.1 Bacteroidaceae bacterium | reverse complement strand
GGATGCTGACGGGTTCTGTTATTTAGGGTTTGTTGGAAACTCCTATTTCTTGGGAGTTCTTCGATATCTTTGATTATTGGCCGTAGGATTCTCTGGGTTTGTCATTTCCAAAATGCCCATATCCAAAAGTGGCTGTATATGTCTTTGACGATTTTTAGATTGGTTGGTAATGCCCAATCTATCCATAATCTCTTGTGCAGTGCGTGGTATAGAGCAGAAATTTCGTATATCTTCTTGCTGCTTGGTCAATTTAGGATGACTTAGTTCCTTTTCGCCTTCCACTTGGTTACTTTCTTCGTTTGACCTGGTTACTTGGTTACTATTTCCACCCTGCACTTGGTTACTTTTCTCGTCCGACTTGGTTACTTGGTTACCACTTTCGTCCTTCACTTGGTTACTTTCCTCATCCAACTTAGTTACTTGGTTACCATTCTCATCTAATCGAGGAATGACAATAACAAACTCATTCAAGTTTTCATCATTCTTAAACTCTGGTTTAATGCCAAGACTTATGCATCGTCTGATACCTGTGCCTATACCTGCATAGGGTAATGAGAAAATGGCATTGCTAAACAAGAAATTGTTACGTGGTAACGATGTTCCAGCTTCAATATCCTTTACTGTTAATCCACCCGGAAGCGTACCCGGACTATGGATCTCCACTCGATTATCAAAGATAAAGATTCGGATCGGACATTGACGGACGAGCGAACGGTGAACCATTGAATTGACCACCAATTCTTGCAATGCAATGATAGGTATTTCAATTTTGCCTTGCTGATTAAACTCTTCGCCGTCTTGAACCATTCGTAAATTCCGGCGGAAAAAGTCCATAACGCAGCTGAATTGATGAAGAAGATTACCTTCCATAGCCTCGCCATCCACTTTATCACGGAAAGTCATACCGCTTTCATCGTTTCCATAAAAGGAAACACATTTAGTGGTGAGAACAGGAAGCCAACGCTGAGGTGCTTTACCAAACAACAGCATTGCTGCGACTGTAAGTTTTCCATCAGGACGAATAAAACGTAAATTCCTAAACAGTTTCTCTAACGTAAAACCTTCACCGATAATATCAACCAGCTTTTCAATAGGTAGTTCCCGTAATTCCACTTCGGTTAAACCAACATTCTCAAAGCGAGATGCGAAACGACCCAAGAGAAATGCTTTAACGGTTTCCATGTCAAGGTCATCAATAGATGAGTCATTTACTGCGGCTTCATCAGGATGAAAACTGCCACACTCTGTCATCATTTCTGCTAATTCTGCATTATCGAAAACCCTACGTTTATCAGAACCATTTTTCACCCACACAATACCTTTGTTGTCGTGGTAAGGCTTATTTTTACCTTCGGGAATAGTGGCAACTACAACGTGTCCACCATCAACTTTAACGGTATCTACACTGATTAAGATATTGGGAAAGACATTTTCACTTGCCAAATTTGTCAGCAGATTTGTGGTTTCTTGTATTTCCACAAAAGACAATGGATTGATGTGTCCTGTCTTATCATTGATACCAACCACTACCTTACCTCCGCGGCTATTAGAGAATGCGACCAACTCGCATGCCGTATCGTATTTATCCAACACACGTTCCTTGAACTGAACCTTAGTAACTTCAGCTCCATTCCTCAATTCAATTAACTCCTTTTCTGTCATGCGATGATTTTTTGCAAAAATACTGCTTTTTTTCGACTTAAAAGTAGAAGCAGGTAAAAATCAATCTAAATCATCGTTTTTACCTGCTTAGAAATCAAATTATAACTTCATCGAGTTTCCTCGCTTCTGAGCCTGTTCATATCTGCCTATGGCAATATCATCCACTTCACGGGTAGCCTTGCAGTACTCGCTATTGGATAGAGGTTCTTTCTTGTCTGCCGTGAACACGAGGAAAGTTCCGATAGCTCTGTAATCCTCCTTGTCTTTGCCAAAGGCTTCCATCACACTCTTGATGGTCTTTGCCTCCTCTCGGCTGAAGATGCTACGATAAGTATCCTTGGCAAAACGGATGATTATATCAATAGCATTTCTGAAGGTCGCATTGTTTCGTGCCAGGAGTTTTGTAAACATATTCAGCACCTTGTTTCTCCACGAAAGACGGTCTTTCAAGTTACGAATTTCATCATCCTTTTTAAGTACAGCATTGCGAACGGCACTCTCCATCTGCTTTGCAACTGTTTTCTTGTAGGCTTCAAGTTTGGCGGTTTCAGCCTGTGTCCGTTTGCGTTCTTCGGCTATGGCTTCGTGTGCTTCTGCCAAGTCAAGTTTCAAGTCCTCAATATCACCTTTCAAGGCTTTGGACTTACCCGTAGCCCAATCCGCAACTGCTCCGAGCAACTGGCTTCCTTTCTCCTTGTTCAGTTTGGAGCGTTTATCACTGATGGTCTTGTCGAGCATTTCACTCTGCTTCTCTTTTTGCAGAGCTTCATCACGCAAGGCTTGTGTTATACTCTCTGCCTCCTGAACCTCCTGCTCGGCAATCTTCACCTGATACTCCTTGTATCGCCTTACGGCATCCAAGTTGCGGAGTTCGGATTTCTGTTTTTCAAGAATGTAGTCGTTACGTTCCAAGTGCTCCTTACCTGTTTCTGTTTTGGATTGTCCTCGCTCCATTGATAAAATCTCAGAAGCCAAGGTCTGCATCTGCATCATATCATCATCATTGAGTTTGCTGCTCTTTCCCGTATCGTGGTTCATCCAATCGAACACGATATGGGCATGATAGTTCGGTTTGAACCATCTGTTACCTATCTTGAAACTCTCCTTGTCGCCTACATCGGGTTCGCCAGAGAGCCAATGCCCTTCATCCTTATGCATGAAAATCTGCATTGCAGTAATTCCCCAACGTTGGTTGCATTCATCACCAAATCTGCGAAGATCATCCAAGGTGGTATCAGCCTTGATAAGCAATACCCCCTCACGGATGGGAGAACAGCCTGCCACTTTGATAATCTTTCCGTTCTTGCCTTTGCGTTCACGTTCCTTCTCCTGCATGGCACGTCCTGTCTTTTCCTTGACCATTCGCTTGATGTTGTCATAATGTGTCTGCAAACCGACATTACCGAAGTGCGGATTTATCCACTGCTCGTTATCGGCAGATAGTTCGGGAACGATATAGATTTTGGAGTCCCCGATGTTACGCATGTATTCGGGAGTCCTGCGGTTATGAGCCTCGCTTGATGTGATGTTGCAAGGCTTGATATGTATGCTGCTTTTTGTTGCCATTTTTTAAAATTGATTTGAGTTATTGACTAACATGTCTTTTATCTATCCGCTCATAACCGCAAGGGGTTCTTAGGGGTGCAACCCATAAGCGGAGATTGCAAAGAGAGGGTCACTCTTTGCTCTGGGTTCTCAGGGGAGAAACGCCCTGAGTGGGTTATTAGGGTAAAACCCTAATCCCCTCGGGAGAGCCCACAACTACGTAAGCGAAGCGTGTAGTTATAGTGGGCTATAACCGAAAGCCTCCCGGTTTCTTCGCCGATACATTTTGCTTCCTCTTGACAGGTTGAACCAGCTTCTCCCTTTCTATCTTTTTCTGTAGGTATTCGTTCAAGTCCTTGCATCCGCTGTAGGTCTGCGAAGCGTCACGGATGTATAAGTCCCTGCCGTATTCCATACGGATTTGTTGGAGTGCTTCCATCCCCGCACGGTCATTGTCAAAGAAACAATGGATGCGCTCGTAGTTCCCCAAAGGATAGAGAGCTTTGGAAACATTGGCTACGGAGTTCAGCACCATATAATCCTGTCTATCCAGTTCGGGATATTTCGGACAACTTTCCATTCTCAAAGTAAGAAATGAAAGATAGTCCATAAATCCCTCGAACACATAGCACGTTTCCCTTGCTGTTCCAGATTGTCTGATGTGGGATATTTCCTTTGGTGCGATACAGCCTTTGAAATAGCGGTTGCGGATTTCATATCCGCCCGATACATTGGGAAAGGCAATGGCGAAATAGCGTTTGCCATGATGGGTGAAATGCGCTTCACTGCATTCTTTTTTCGCCAGTGTAATGTTTATCCCCCTTTCCTGCAAATAAGCAAGCAGGGCAGGAGATGAAAGCGGTACAATCTCCAGCTGTTGGAAACTTGGTTCGGAAAATGATTGCTTGCCAAAAGAAAAAGACACGGGGCGAATGTTGAGTGTCTGTTCTCCGATTCTTTGCAGGAGATATGGCACATGGTCGGAACAATAAAGTTCCTGTGCAAGTGCGATGATATTCCCACCCTTACCGAGTGCAAAGTCATACCATTGGTTACGTTCTGTATTCACCTTGAACGATGCTTTCGTTTCTTCCCTTAGCGGTGACTTATACCACAGGTTTATCCCCTGCTGTTTGACCGGAGAAAAGCCCAGACTGTGCAGATAATCTGCTATCTTGATTTGTTTCGCTGTCTGTATATCCATAAAACGATTGGTTTAATGATAATTGAATTGGTTTATTTCTCTTTTCGCCCGTACCTCTCTTTATGAAGTACGGTCTATAATCACTTCACTTTATTCTCGTATATATAGAGTACGGTAATAAAGTGAAGCGGTTTTGCCACATTCCGCAACCACTTCGCTTTATCCCTAATATATAGACCATCGGAATAAAGTGAAGCGATTGCAAGGTGCGGGCTAATAGTGGAAGTCGGGCATGAACGTGTACTTCCTGCCGTTCTCCTGCACTATCATCCGTTTGTTCCGAAGCATGGTGATGAGCGATACCGCCTTTTTATGGTTCAGCTTTACACCCACCGACACATAAGTCTTGATTAAGGTGTCTTCCAGTTCCTTGTAGCCGTATTCCTCTTTCAGTCCGAAAACAGCTTCCAGTGCGATTCGGTGCTGCTGTTCGGTGATATGCTTGTAAGGATCGAACTTTTCCTCTTCCGGTCTTCCCGGTTTCTTGGCTTCGGGCTTGTAACCCTCCAGCAGTTCGGGCAGAGCATTGTCATTGATGCGGAATGAAAAAGGCTCGAAGTCCATTGCCCGTATGTGCATGGCTGAAACATTGCTTATATCTCCATTGCTCTTGTCCTTTTCCACAAGGAGGACTGTTTCCGCCTTGTTGTTCAGTTCCGTGCCGATATGCCCCCTTGCGTTCTCATCGCCCTTGTTTTGGTGGAGTATCGTGTGGATATGTATCTGCCTGTCGTCCGTCCACTGCATCAGCTTGGATATGATGCGTGTCGATTCACCGGGGCTGTTGATGTCATATACCATGTCACGGATGCCGTCTATGATTACAAGGGCTATGTCAGGCGTATTGTAAATAGCCTGTTCAACAATCCTGATACGCTGTTCAGGCGTGTATTTCCTCAAAGCAAGAAATTCAAGATTTTCATTGTCCCTGTCATCGGGAAGCCCTGCCATCCGCAAAATACGTTTCATTACTTTCAGACAATGGTAAGGGCTCTGTTCCGTGTCCACATAAAGGATTTTCCGTTTGTCTTCCGGAAGTTCCGCCACATATCGCAATACCGTACCATTCCTCAATGCGGCGGCTACGATAGCCGACACATTGAAAGTTTTTTTGCTCTTGGCTTTGCCGATGGATGCGCTGAAATTCCCCAATGTTCCTATGACGGAACTATGTACTTTGAGAATTTCAGGTGCTTTCTCGTAACTTTTCGACAGGCTCAAACGTGAGGCTTGCCAAAGGATTACGGCTTCTTCCGCCGATATTTCCTTTATATCTTTCATATAGTCCATAAGTACCCCTCCCGTTATTTTCGTCCTCCGGTTTTCTTTCCAGCCAGTTCAAGGGCAAGTTCCGCATCCACGATAATCTTACGCCCTATTTGCGTAATGGCTTTGTCTATCTTTCCGCTTTTCTTTATACGGTTGGCGGTTGGCAGACTGCACCCGAACAATTTGGCAATGCCAAGTATTCCGTACACATACTTCCTTTCTGTGTCCGTTACAGGTTGCGGTTGCGCTTCCGTTTGGTTGGAAGCGTGTTTGCTTAGGAATATGAACTCTTCGCCTGTCATCTGCCAGACGGGTTTTAATAATAACTCTTGAAGATTTGTCATCGTCCAATCTATTTAGTCGTTAAACAATCAGCCCTGCGCACTGGCTGCTATTTCTGTTCTCGAACGATGCAAAATTAGGTATGGCTGTAAGTGGTAAGGATGTGGATGATATAAATAGGATGTTGCGCTATCTTATTAAATATCAGACAATAAAAATACCACTCAAAAATTAATTTGAGTGGTAAAAGTGGTAATTTCGTGGAGTATCAGGATATATCACGAATTATCAGAATATGCTTTCCATTTCTTTGGCGAATTTTTGGTTGCTGTCACTCGGAAAATCGGAAACTGGCTCTTTGTATTTTGACCGATAATAACTCTCGTCAATATCCAGCAGTTTTAATATTTGGCTCCTCCATTCATCCCTGTATTGCTTGGATAGTTTCTCGCTCATCAGGAATATCAGGTAACACACCCGTATCTTTTCCCTTGCCTTGATTTTTAGTTTGTTCTTGCAGGGGTACAGGTTTATATTGGCATAGAAGTCCGCTATGGTAATGGCTTCAAACTGTTCCCCGACACAGGTTTCATAAATAGGCGAAAGCGGCTTCATGTCAAAATATTCATGCTGTTCCTCCGGTGTATTATGTACTTCTTCTGGCGCATTTTGCTCGACTAATTCCTCCGGTCGTTTTTCTTCCACATCATCAGGAAGGTATTTTTTCAGGACTTCCATAAAAAGAAGACTTAGGCGGTAAACATCACCGGAAAGGTTTTCGATATATTGAAAAGCCTCTTTCCTGTCTTGCTTTTGCAGATCATAGAGTTTATCCAATTCTTTCTTTTCCTTGTCGTATTCAGCCTTGCAGCGTTCATATTCCTTTTCTGCCTGTATTTCTTCTTCGTCCGTATGCTCCCGAAAACCAATGAAATCATACCTGTGGTATGCGTCATTCAAAGGTTCGTGCAACTTGGTGGTAATCTCCAACTGGTCTCTAATTGCAGAATTACGCCTGTCTGCGTAGTGAAAACATACACGCTTTATGATGTCATCATTCAGTGGTTTTGTTTCATAAGCCCGTATATTCTTTCCTATTTCGATTTTCAGACTATTGAGAATCAATGTGTATTGTTCTTTCTGCTTGTCAAGTATCAGTTCAAGGATAGCGGCTTCAAAAGCCTTTGTATCATTATGCTGCCTGTAAAAATCGGTGATGAATTTTTGCTTGTCAAAAGAAAAAGCATAATTGGTCACCCAATCATTATATATCCTGTTGAGTTCTCCATATAGGGGAATCAGTTTGTTAATCTCTCCTGCCATAGATTTCAATTTTGGGGATTATTGTCCTTGTCAAGGAAAGATGTCAGTTCTTCTTCCACCTCTTCCACGCTTGGCAAGGCTGATTTCAGGTTTTCGGGTATAGCCTTGCTCAACTGGTAATCACTGATACCTATCGGCTGGTCGTAGCCTGTCAATGCGTATTGTGCTACCACCTCATCTTTTCCCTTACACAGCAACAACCCGATAGTCTTGTTGTCATTCTCTCCCCTCAGTTTGTCATCCACCACATTGATGTAGAAATTCAACTGTCCTGCATACTCCGGCTTGAATGGGGTAGCCTTTAGCTCTATAACAATGTATGCGTGTAGCGGAATTGAATATAGAATCAAGTCGGCAAAGAAATCACTGTTGCCAATTTGAAAATGCTTCTGCCGGGCGACAAAGGCGAATCCGTTGCCCATTTCCAACAAATAACGGGCAACGTGTTTTACCAGTTGTTCCTCTATATCCCTTTCATCTGCCTTTTCTTTTGCTCCTGCCAAATCAAATATATACGGGTCTTTCAACAGATAATTGGCAAGGTCACTTTGTGGTGCCGGAAGTGTGGCTGTGAAATTGTTTACCTTGTTGTTGCTGATTTGTCTGTTATATAGGTTGGTTTCAATTTGTATTTTAAGCACATTGCTGCTCCAGCCCATTTCTACAGACTGTTTCATGTACCAATATCTCACACCTAACGGCAACGAACTGTCAAGTATAACCATTTGGCTTGCCCAGTTTATTCTGGCAACAGGGGAGGTCAAGAAAAATTTTTCTATCTCCTTAATCTCCATTCTGTAAATGGCAGAAACAGTTTTCGCCACATCCTGAATTTGCGCAGGAGCTTCCTGCGTAAATTCTAAGGACTGACAATCAGCGGATTGTATTTGCGCAGTAAGTTCCTGCGTAAATTGTCCGTTGTTTAGTTTCAGGACTTCATCTGTAACATTCTGTATGCTTGGAACAGACAGTCTTGCATCTGTATCAATGAAGCTGCGTAGTACGTTCAGCGGATATGACCGTGCAAATTGGCACATATAGGTAAGGTTGCGCTCCGAATAGCCTTTCTTTTCAGGATAATTGAAACGGATAGCCTTAGCCAGTTGCTTGATGATTTTGCTTCCCCAGCCTTGCAAGTTTTGATGATACAGGATATAGTTGCCCATTTTCCAGTAATGGAACAGCATTTGCGCATTGGCTGCGGTAATCAGCCGGACTTGCGCCTGTTCTATTTCCGAACCGACAGCATGAACAAATGCGTCAAAGTCCGTTTTTCCTATATGATATTCTCTGTTATTTTCCATTCTAATGTTTATTGTTGTCGCAAATATAATTCAAATAGCTGATAATCTATGAAACTGATTGATACTTTTATAGTTGGTTAAACTTGTTCATGGCATTAGCCTTAATATCATCTGCTATGTCAATATAGGGTTTCATGGCTTTATAGTCACTATGCCCCGTCCATTTCATTACGACCTGTGCCGGAATACCGAGAGCCAGCGCATTACAGATGAATGTTCTTCTTCCTGCATGAGTGGTTAACAGTGCGTATTTGGGTGTGACTTCATCTATACGTTCATTCCCTTTATAATAAGTTTCCCGTACAGGTTCGTTGATTTCAGCCAGTTCCCCCAGTTCTTTCAAATAATCGTTCATCTTCTGATTGCTGATAACAGGCAGTGCCATGTGGTTTTCAAAATGGACTTCCTTGTATTTTTCAAGTATGGCTTTGCTGTGGTCGTTCAGTTCAATTATCAGGCTGTCTGCCGTTTTGACAGTGGTAACTTCGATGTGGTCGGACTTCACATCGCTTCTTTTCAGGTTGCGAACATCTGAATATCGCAGGCTTGTGAAGCAACAGAACAGAAAAACGTCCCTGACACGCTCCAGATATTGTTTGTCTTTCGGTATCTGATAATCTTTCAGTCTGTTCAATTCGTCCCAAGTCAGGAATATCACCTTTTTAGAGGTGGTTTTCAATTTGGGCTTGAAAGTGTCGTATGCTATATTCTGATGATGTCCTTTCTTGAAGCTCCAGCGCAGGAACCATTTTAGGAATCCCATCTGTTTGCCGATGGTGCTGTTCCTCATATCCTTTTTGTCACGCAGGAAATTCACATACTCGTTCAATCCGAACTCGTTGAAGTATTCAAAGGTTACATCTTCCTTGAACTCTTTGAGGTGGTTTTTCACTGCTGAAAATTTTTCGTAGGTGGATGCCGTCCAGTTATTCTGATTGCCACACTCCTTCACAAACTCATCGAACACCTCCCAAAAGCTTATCTGTGTTTCTTCCTGCTGCTCTTCGCTGGTATCTTTCATCCGCAGGTTGAACGCATCCTTTAGCTGTTGGGTGGTCGGCATGGTTTCCTGTACCTCAAACTCCTTGAACACGTTTTGAATCTCGGCATAATATTTCAGCAAGTCCGCATTGATTTCGGATGCACTTTGCTTTAGTTTGTTGGTGCATCCGTTCTTCACTCGTTGCTTGTCGGCATCCCATTTGGCTACGTCAATCCGGTAGCCTGTTGTAAACTCGATGCGTTGGCTTGCGTATATGACACGCATACGGATGGGTACGTTCTCTATGATTGGCACACCGTTCTTTTTTCGGCTCTCCAATGCGAAAATGATGTTACGTTTGATATTCATAATTGGGTGCGTTTGAAATTCTACACCCAAATATACACCCAATATTTGGAATAGCAAAAGATATTCAGAAAGATTTAGATTTACTCTGCACTTTAGATAGTATATGATTATCAGTGATTTGCAATTTTATGATATTTCTTGAAAGTGTAGGTTCGAGAGCCTCCCTCTCCGCAACAAAGAGGAAGTTACAGAAACGGTAACTTCCTCTATTTCTTTTAGTTAGGCTCTAACTGCAAAACAATCAAAGAATTATAGGCTGATTTCTGACTACCTTTTGACTATCTGATAAAGACAGAATGTAGTCAAAAATAGTTACCAGATTGTAACCATCGGTATCCAAATCGTAACCGGAAATCCGGAAAACAGCGATAGGTTACTGCGTCTATGATTTGACTACCATTTGTAAGAAGTCGTCCACTTTCGCTATTGTGCAGCATCTTGAGACAAAATACTTTTGTAACTGTTTAATAACTATCAAGATGAGAGCAACTTTC
>JAFQBB010000020.1 GCA_017416805.1 Bacteroidaceae bacterium | reverse complement strand
TATCGTAGAAATGGCTCTTGTACTACTTGTCTGTTTTATGTAAATCCTTCAAAGAACGCTTCTTTAATAGCACTTTCTTTCCGAAAGCGGATGCAAAGGTACTGCTTATTTCCGAACTGCCAAAACTTTTGGAGAATATTTTTGGGGAAAATACAAAAAACAGGGGCAAAAGCATGGGAATGAGCACTTAAAAAATATGTTATACAACATAAAACAGGAACTTGTGCGCGGTAACGGGAAGATATATATACCTTATTATATATAGGCGCGCGGGAAAGAAGAGAAAAAAAATGGGGAGGATGGAGAGAATGGGAAGACTACGGGATGGGAACTCAGAGGGGAGGGCTTTCATGAAAGGAAGGGAAAGGATTTCTGTCAGGTTGGGGAAAATGTTTTTGCAGGTTGGGAAGAATGTTTTTCCAAGTGGAAGAAAAAAAGAAGAGAGAAAAGATAAACATCAGAATAAATGTTCTATCTTTTCTCTCTTTTTTATAGGATCATACACCGATATGTTTCAATATATCCAGCAAATGCACCCACCAACGATTTACCGAAGGAATATTCATGCGTTCATCAGGAGAATGTACACCACGGAGTGTAGGACCGAAAGAAATCATATCAAGCGAAGGATATTTCTCAAGGAATAATCCACATTCAAGACCTGCATGAATCGCTTTCACCTTAGGTTCAACGCCATAAAGGCGTTTATACGAATCGATTGCAACACTTAACAAGGAGGACTGAGGATTAGGTTTCCATCCTGGATAGCCATCACCAACATCAACAGAGGCACCTGCTAATTCAAAAACGGCCTGTACAGTCTCTGCCATATCCTTACGCGAAGACAAAGTGCTGCTTCGTTGACTGCTACCAATAACAATCTGGTTTTCTTCAATCATTTTGATTGAAGCCAAATTACTGGAAGTTTCTACCAAACCCGGCATATCCTGACTCATCATATAGACACCATTTGCCACGGCATGAACGGCACGAAGCAAACGCAAAGACGTGTCTTTGTCTATAGCAAAGGAAACCGAATCTGTACTTTGCAGAACAAATCGCATATTAGGTTCGGTCACATTATATTCAGCTTCTACATCAGCAGAAAAAATATTAAGATCGATACGGACATCTTCTTTATGGCTGGAAGGAATGGCGCACACGGCGCGTGCTTCGCGCGGTATAGCATTATGCAGGTTTCCACCACTGATTTCACATAAATACATATCATATTTATTGAATGTCTGAAGCAAAAATCTATTGAGCACCTTGTTGGCATTGGCAAACCCCTTGTTGATATCATCGCCCGAATGACCACCTGTCAAGCCATTAACTTCAACACTGAAAAAGAAATACCCTTCAGGCACCGCTACAGGTTGATAGGTAAAAGTCGCATTCGTACGGCATCCACCGGCACAACCAATAAAAATCTCACCTTCGTCTTCACTATCCAGATTAAGCAACACATCTCCATTCATAAAACCACTTTGAAGAGCAAAAGCTCCTGTAAGTCCAGTTTCTTCATCTACTGTAAAAAGACATTCCAAAGGACCGTGTTCAATCTCCGTCGAGGCTAATACCGCCAAAGCCGCAGCCACTCCAATACCATTATCTGCTCCCAAAGTTGTACCACGAGCACGCAACCACTCCCCATCAATATATGTCTCGACTGGATCGGTATCAAAATTGTGTTCTACATCCTTATTCTTTTCACATACCATATCTATGTGAGCTTGGAGAATCACAGTCTTACACCCTTCCATCCCAAATGTTGCAGGCTTCTTGATAAGGACATTGCCTGCTTCATCGACCAAAGTCTCCAACTTGTGTTTCTCTCCGAATTGCCGGAGATAAGCTATCATTCTCTCTTCCTTTTTCGACGGACGAGGCACTTGACATATTTCATCGAAGTACGAAAACACCTCTGTAGGCTTCAAATCTTTCATTTCCATTGTTTATTATTGTTATTTAGTTAAAATTCATATATACATAGCCCTATATTCATAATTAAAGAACTATCTTTGCCGCAAAAATAAGAAGAATGATTGAAACTATCGCCATAACAGTGTTAATTGTTGCTATCAGTATGGCTTTTTTGGCAATAGGAATCATACTGAGAAAAAATGGGAAGTTTCCCAACACTCATGTAAGCGGCAATAAAGCCATGCGCAAGCGGGGCATTGGATGCGTGCAATCCCAAGACCGCGAAGCACGAGCCCCCAAACGGATAAAGGTGAGGGAAAGAATTAAGAATTAAGAATCAAAATTAAAAATTAGATATAAAATGAATAACAAAACAATGCTGAAAGGATGCGCCGTATTGGCGATGGGTCTTATGATGGCCCAGTGTAATGAAAACAAACAGACAAGTACTCCCGTGGTTGCACCAGCAACAGGTACGGCTACAAGCGGATTGAAAATTGCTTTTGTAGAAGTTGATTCACTTTTGTCAAGCTATGAGTTCTGCATAGAAATGAATCAAGCAATGGTAAAGAAGGAAGAGAACGTACGAGCCACATTGAACGACAAAGGCAAACAATTGGAAAGCGAACAACAAGAGTTCCAATACAAGTATGAAAATAATGCTTTTACAAAAGCACGTGCTGAAGAGGAATACAACCGCTTGATGAAAAAAGCTCAGGAATTGGATGCCTTGAAGGTGAAATTGGCTGAAGAATTGGCTCTTGAAAACCAAAAGAACAATGCACAATTGCGAGACTCTATTGACAATTTCCTGAAAATATATAATGCCGAGAAGCAATACGACTTCATCATCAGCAATGCGGGATATGACAACCTGCTCTATGGCAACCCTGCTTACAACATTACAGGTGAAATTATTGAAGGATTGAATGCACGATACAAAAAGTAATCAATCTGCAATCAATAAACAACATTAATAAAAAAAACGGTCTTTTGCACCTCTCCCTACCGGATGAGCACAAAAGGCCGTTTTCGCCTATCGAACATTTCTGCCCCCTTCATGTTTTCTTATATATAATATTATAGTACAACAATTATGGATAACAAATTTGAAGAACTAATCGCATCAGAAACTCTTGTACTGATAGATTTTTATGCCACCTGGTGTGGCCCTTGCCGAACCATGCACCCTATTCTGGAAGAGTTGAAAAAGGAAAAAGGCGAACGCCTACGAATAGCCAAGATCGATGTTGACAAACACGAAAACCTGGCCACCAGCCTACGCATTCAATCAATACCCACACTAATACTTTACAAGAAAGGGCAGATTTTATGGCGAAAAAGCGGAGTAACCCCATTAGGAGAATTGAAAGAAATTATAGAAAGATATGAATAAGGAAATCAAGAATTATCTGACAAGTATTATCCTGCTTCTATTATGTAGCATTCACATTGCATGTGCAAACAACAAAAAAGAGAGTGCACAACAAGTAACCTCCGGAAGTATCATCACCATGACCGACTCCCTGTTTCGTTCGCAGGTATTTGATTACCAAAGTGGGAGTGAAGTATGGCAATACCTTGGAGAGAAGCCGGCCATTATAGATTTCTACGCCGACTGGTGCGGCCCTTGCCGAGCCATTGCACCCATATTGAAGGAACTGGCTACAGAGTACAAGGATTCTCTCATCATCTACAAAGTGAATGTGGATAAGGAGCGCGCTCTTGCCGGATGGGCAGGCATCCAATCCATACCAGCTGTACTTTTTGTCCCGATGAAAGGACAACCCCAAATGATGATAGGACAACAATCCAAAGAAACCTATATTGAGGCTATACGGAAATTATTACTGAAATAAAGAAATAATAAAAAAGAGGATGTTGCGACATCCTCTTTTTTATTACAATTGTCTTATTTCCTATTATTTGAAATAGCGGTTGAAGAGTCCTTCGAAGCCCTTACCGTGACGAGCCTCATCCTTAGACATTTCGTGTACTGTATCGTGGATAGCATCGAGGTTGAGTTCCTTTGCACGCTTGGCAATGCGATACTTGTCGGCGCAAGCACCTGACTCTGCATTCATACGCTTCTCGAGGTTAGTCTTGGTATCCCATACGCAATCACCCAACAATTCTGCGAACTTAGCGGCGTGTTCAGCCTCTTCCCAAGCATAGCGTTTGAAAGCTTCAGCGATTTCAGGATACCCTTCACGGTCAGCCTGACGGCTCATAGCCAAATACATACCTACCTCGGTGCACTCGCCAATGAAGTGAGCGTTGAGGTCCTTTATCATTTCATCGTCGCATCCTTTGGCTACACCAATCACATGTTCTTGAACAAACTCAATCTTACCTTCTTCCAACTGAGTGAACTTGTCGGCACCAACCTTGCAAAGAGGGCACTTTTCGGGAGCTGAATCACCTTCGTGTACATAACCACATACTGAACAAATAAACTTTTTCATAATCTTTCTGTTTTTAATAAGTTAGTCAATTAGTTAATATTATCTCTTTATTTTATTTTCTTATACTTCTTTCTCCAAGCATTCACGACAGACACCTTTATAATAATGATGAATCTCTTCAATGTTATGCCCCTCAAGATTAGGCATCCGAGCCTCACTTTTCTTTCCTGAATAAGGCAAATCATACACCTTTCCACATCGATGGCATAAGAAATGTGAATGAAGCGACGTATCCCCATCAAAGCGCACGAGCTTATCATCAATCGTTAACATCAAGGCAGCCCGATTGTCCACAAAAAGCTTCAATGTATTGTAAACCGTCGTCTTGGATAGTGTCGGAATTGAATCGCACAAAGCCGAATAAACTTCATCGGCCGTAGGGTGCGTACGGTGAGTCATCAGATAGCCCATGATAGCCATTCTCTGCACCGAAGGCTTGATGCCATATTCTGTTAGTCTTTCTACTGCGTTCATATCCGTTATCATTTTATATTTGTAATGATTACAAACTTATTTCGATTGCAAAGATACACTCATTTTTATTATCTCCAAATTTTTCTTCTATCATTTTACATATTTTATGATTTAAATTCCTCCATACCTTATTTAATAATAGGATTATTTCGTATTTTCGCAGATGATTTTAATAAAGAAGTACACTATGAGCTACGGTTTTGTAAAAGTGGCAACCGCAATCCCACGTGTGGTGATAGCCGATTGCAAAGAAAATGCGAAAGAGATAAAGAGCCTTATTGTTGAAGCAGAGCAGCAAGAGGCCCAAGTGGTTGTTTTTCCTGAATTGAGTATCACGGGATATACATGCGGCGATTTGTTCGCACAAAGCACTCTGCTACATAGTGCCAAAGAGGCCCTACGAGAGATAACTGAATTCACACGTGGCATGGACGTCATTGTCATTGTAGGATGCCCATTAGCTCTGCATTCAAAGTTATACGATGTAGCGGCCATCATCTATCGGGGAAAAATCCAAGGTATAGTACCCAAGCAAACTCCTTCGGATGACCAGCGATACTTCTTCCCTCAAACGAATACAGAGAATTCATTCGTAAAACTGGATTATCAAGACAAAGATGAAATCATATTTGGTAATCAGTTGCTATTCAGTTTGAAGGGATTAGCCTTTGCCGTTGAGGTTGGCAATAGTTGGACACGCTTGGCCTCAGAGAGCGCCAAGCAGATATTGGCCGGAGCAGACGTAGTATTCAACCCATCGGCATGCTATGATCTGATAGGGAACTATGCATACCGCAAAATGATGCTCAGTGCCACATCGGCACGCTACTTGTGTGGCTATGTCAGCGCATCGTGCGGAAGCGGAGAATCTACCACAGATGTCGTATTCGGCGGACACGGATTCATCTATGAAAATGGAGAGCTATTGGCCGAAGCTGAACGATTTGACACAAAGTCACAACTTATTATCAGTGACATTGACGTAGAGAGTTTACGCAACAAGCGCATGAAAAGCAACAATCTCAAAGTAGCCGTATCAAGCACGAAAATACCAAAATATGAGGAGGTCACCATACCGGCAAAAGAGAAATCCACTTCCCTCACCCGCCCTATCAATCCGACACCTTTTATTCCTCAGGAGCAGATGTTGGATGAACGTTGCAACGAGGTGTTCAACATTCAGGTCTCAGGTTTGTGCAAACGCATAGCCCATACCCATTGCAAAACCGCCGTCATTGGCATCAGTGGCGGATTGGACAGTACCCTTGCCCTGCTCGTCTGCGCAAAAGCTTTCGACAAGTTGGGACGCTCCCGTCAAGACATTGTAGGCATCACCATGCCTGGATTCGGTACCACAGGACGAACCTATCAGAATGCTTTGAGCCTGATGAAATCTTTAGGAATATCCATTCGCGAAATCAGTATCAAAGAGGCCTGCATCCAACATTTCAATGACATTGAGCACGACATCAACACACACGATGTGACCTACGAAAACAGTCAGGCACGCGAACGTACACAGATACTGATGGATGTGGCCAACCAACTGAACGGCATGGTCATCGGCACGGGCGACCTCAGCGAACTGGCTCTCGGATGGGCTACTTACAATGGCGACCACATGTCGATGTATGGAGTGAACGCAAGTGTCCCCAAGACATTGATACAAAGCCTTGTCCTATGGATTGCCGACCATCATGTAGATGGAGATTCAGCCACTACACTGAGAGACATTGTAGATACTCCCATCAGCCCCGAGCTGATACCTGCCGATGAGCAAGGAAACATCAAGCAGAAGACCGAAGACCTGGTAGGCCCTTACGAACTTCACGACTTTTTCCTCTACTATACCGTACACCACGGTTTCCGCCCGAAGAAAATATTCTATCTGGCCCGACAAGCCTTCAAAGGAAAGTACGAGGACGAAGTCATCAAAAAGTGGCTCACCACCTTCTGCCGTCGCTTCTTCAACCAGCAATTCAAGCGTTCATGCCTGCCTGATGGTCCTAAGGTTGGAAGCGTATCGCTCAGCCCACGCGGAGATTGGCACATGCCTAGCGATGCGAGTTCGGCAGAATGGTTGAAAGAGTGTGATGAAATTTAATTATTAAGAAACAAAATCTGCCCTACGGGGAAAATATTTCTCCCCTACCTGAGAAAAATATTTTTCAGGTAGGGCAAAAAAAAGATATGAAGAAAGCACTATTTATCGATAGAGACGGCACCATTATCAAGGAGCCGGCAGACGAGCAGATCGACTCGTTCGAGAAATTGGAGTTCGTACCCAAAGTCATAAAGAATCTAGGCTTTATCCGCCAGACATTGGATTACGAGTTTGTCATGGTCAGCAATCAGGACGGATTAGGTACAACCTCTTTCCCCGAAGAGACCTTCTGGCCGGCACATAACCTGATGATGCACACCTTGGAAGGTGAAGGAATCACATTCGATGACGTACTCATCGACCGAAGTTTTCCAGCCGACAATGCACCAACCCGCAAACCACGCACAGGACTGTTGACAAGCTACCTGACAGGAGATTACGATATGACCAGTTGCTACGTCATAGGCGACCGAGCCACAGATGTAGAATTGGCCAAAAACTTAGGATGCAAGGCCATCTATCTGCAAGCAGACAAGAGCAATCTGCCCGAGAATTTCCTTCCCTATTGTGCCTTGGCTACCACCGATTGGGACAAGGTGACTGAATACCTTTTCGCAGGCGAACGGACGGCAGAAGTGCGCCGCACCACCAAAGAGACGGATATCCATATCCGCATCGACTTGGATGGCAATGGCACATGCCATATCCACACAGGCTTAGGCTTCTTCGACCACATGTTGGAGCAGATAGGCAAACATGGAGGAATGAATCTGGACATCCAAGTGAAAGGAGACCTGCACGTGGACGAGCACCATACCATCGAAGATACAGCCATAGCACTGGGCGAATGTATCTATCAGGCATTGGGAAACAAACGGGGCATCGAGCGCTACGGATACTCCCTGCCCATGGATGATTGCCTTTGCCAAGTATCATTGGATTTCGGAGGTCGTCCCTGGTTGGTATGGGACGCCGATTTCCATCGCGAAAAGATTGGCGAAATGCCCACAGAGATGTTCTTGCATTTCTTCAAATCACTCAGTGATGCCGCCCGCATGAACCTAAACATCAAGGCCGAAGGGACAAACGAGCATCATAAGATAGAGGGTATATTCAAAGCCTTGGCCCGCGCATTGAAAATGGCCGTCCGCCGGGATATATACCACTACGAATTACCATCAACAAAAGGTTCATTATAAAAATCCATTGAAACAATGAACGAAAAAATGAGAAATCCGCAAATAGACTGTTTTCTACCCTTCAACACATGGGAAGAGAGCCTGTCAACCATCGAAGAACTCAAGACATGCAAACTCATAGGTAACATCTATCTGATGTCTCCCCAATTACCTTCTGATTCCGGCAAATGTCCTGACAATTGCCAGATGCTGGTTTGCAAAAGCCCGTTTGCGCACTATGAGAACTTAAAGCTGATTAAAAAGCATCAGTTAGGGGAATATGTGCTAATCATTACCCAGCCAACTCCTATACAACTTGGATATCGTGCCATTGAACGCATGCTTCATGTCGCCAAAGAGACTCAAGCCGAAGTGGTTTATGCCGACCATTACATACAAAATGGAGAAACACGCGAAAGCCACCCGCTCATAGACTTCCAACAAGGAAGCCTACGTAGTGATTTTGACATGGGATGTCTGCTACTCGTCAAATACACCGCCCTGTTGTCAAAAATATCAATGCTCACTCCGTTGGCTGAAAAGGAAGAATTGAAATACAGCAGTCTGTATGCTTTATCCTTGCCCCGCACCGATATTGAGACATGGACCCCCCCCGTTCACATCAACGAATATCTATATACCATAACCCGGAGTGACCACCGCACATCTGGCGAAAAACAATTTGATTATGTAAACCCTGCCAATGCCGAGGTTCAGAAAGAAATGGAAAAGGTTGCAAGCCTCTTCTTGAAAAGAATAGGAGCATATATCCCGGAAGAGGAACTGTTCTGCCCCGACCTTAGCCAAGGCGAATTTGACTACGAAGCCTCTGTCATTATACCAGTAAGGAATCGCGAACGTACCATTGGAGACGCCATCCTGTCCGCTCTGTCCCAAAAGGCCACATTCAAGTTCAATGTCATTGTAGTGGACAATCATTCAACCGACGGAACAACCGATGTCATAGCCAAATTGGCCAAAGAAGATAATCGCATTGTCCACATTCAACCCGAACGTACAGACTTAGGCATTGGAGGTTGTTGGAACTTAGCCATACACCATCCGAGTTGCGGACGGTTTGCCGTCCAACTTGATAGTGACGACCTATATAGCGGCCCTGACACACTACAAAAAATGGTCAATGCTTTTTATGAACAAAAAGCAGCCATGATAGTAGGTTCGTATCGGATGACAGATTTTAATCTGAACACCCTTCCTCCCGGAGTTATCGACCATCGTGAATGGACTCCTGAAAATGGACATAACAACCTGCTCCGTGTAAACGGCATAGGCGCACCACGTGCGTTCTATACCCCTGTCTTAAGAAATGACGTAGAAATTCCGAATATCAGTTATGGTGAAGATTATGCCATAGGTTTGACAATCAGCCGGACCTATCGCATCGGGCGTGTATTTGATGTCGTCTATCTGTGTCGTCGTTGGGAAGGAAACTCTGACGCAAATCTTAACATCCTCCAGATAAATGCCAACAATCTGTTGAAGGACAAACTACGTTCTATAGAACTTGCCGCACGCATAAAAAAAGCAAGGTTCCTCATAATGAATGGGACCTCTCCCCAACTGACACGCAAGAAAAAGACTGATAGAGGATTCATCCTACAACAAAACGAAAAGCGCATACACTCAGCAACGGCCAACATCAATAAAATCAACGAACGCCCTTGCTTCTTATGCGATGGCAATCGCCCTACCGGGCAACTATCGCAAGGACGCCGACGAAACTTTACTGCATTTGCCAATCCTTATCCTGTATTGGAAAACCACATGACCATCATTGCCAATGTACACACCAAGCAACGTTTTCGTCCCTTAATCAGCACACTGATTGAATCCATCAGAATGAATAATGCCGACGAAAACTTGATTTCATTTTATAATGGTCCACTATGTGGGGCATCGGCTCCTGATCATGCCCACATACAGGTAGGAATCAATCCCGGGCTCCCATTATTAGAGGAAAGACACGAAACAAAAGAAATCATTTTTACGACTGATGGTCAAGGGGGGACAGGCGAACATCTTTTCCTGATTACCGACTATGCCTGCCCAGTCTTCCTAATCCGTCGCGCCACACCTCTGATTGAAGGTTCTTCATACGCGATGAATCTACTTTACGACTCATTGCCTATGCTTGAAGGCGAAGAAGAACCGCGCATCAATGCAATTTGCAGAAAAGGGCGCATAGGAGTGGACATTTATATTATTCCCCGGAGCAAGCACCGCCCTGATTGCTATTATGCAGAGGGAGACAAACAACTGTTAATCAGCCCTGCAGCATTGGAAATGGGAGGTTTGTTCCCTATTGCGCGAGCAGAGGATTATGAACGTATGGACGAGCGCGCTATCCATCATATCCTTGCAGAAGTCGGGATATCCATGAAAGAGGCGGAAATGATTATTGGACAAATTGAAAAAAGCATAAAGAAATGAACGAACCCGTAATTAGTGTAGGCATTGTCAATGCCCAAGAAATCAAGTTCTCTTTGAATATGAACTATTCTGCTAAAGGCGGGACATTTCGAGGAGAGCAAGTTGTCACCTTCAACGAAGGCGGCATCCTGTGGAATGGCAACCACTATCAGGAACTGACCTTTACACCAATCGAAGAGGGAGCTTCATTTTCACTCTATGACGTGACCATTGGTATAAATTTCCATTGGGAAAGACAGGAAACCCAGATATTCCAAGGCACACTCAAACTCGTGATTGAAGAAGGAAAAATCACAGCAATCAACATTCTTCCTGTAGAAGATTATCTTATCAGTGTCATCTCTTCAGAAATGAAGGCCACTTCACCTTTGGAGTTTCTGAAAGCACATGCCGTTGTTTCCCGAAGCTGGCTTTACGCACAAATAGAAAAGCGAAACTCGCTGAGCGGGAAAGAACACGGAGGTTTCTTCTCACTGATTAAAAGCGATACAGAATATGTACGTTGGTACGACCGCGAGGATCATACCATCTTTGATGTATGCGCCGATGATCATTGCCAACGCTATCAAGGCATAACCAAAGCTACCGAAGAAACCGTAGTGGAAGCCGTTGAAGCTACACGCGGACAGGTTCTGATGTACAATGGCAACATTTGCGATGCACGATTCCACAAATGTTGCGGTGGTGTCACCGAAGAATATGAAACCTGCTGGGAAGACAAACACTTTCCTTACTTGGAAGCCATACGCGATTCTGTCCCCAACAAAGAAACTCCCTTACCCAACCTGACCCAAGAAACAGAAGCTGAGAAATGGATACGTACATCTCCACGAGCATTCTGCAACACCCAAAACAAACGGATATTGGCACACATCCTTAACCATTACGACCAGGAAACAACAGATTTCTACCGCTGGCAAGTACGATATTCACAAGCCGAACTGGCCGAACTTATCCGTACACGAACCAAAATTGATTTTGGAGACATCCTTGAGCTAATCCCCCTACAACGTGGACGAAGCGGACGTATCATCCGATTAAAAATTGTAGGAAGCAAAAAGACTATGTGTATAGGAAAAGAGTTGGAAATACGCCGTGCCTTATCACGAAGTCATCTGTTCAGCTCTGCTTTTGTAGTAGATAAGGAAGAAGTGAAGGACGGAGTCCCCAGTTCCTTCCTGCTCACCGGAGCCGGATGGGGACACGGAGTAGGCCTGTGCCAAATAGGCGCTGCCGTCATGGGCGAACGCGGATACAAGTATGATGAGATTCTGCTCCACTACTATCCGGGAGCAAATATAGAATGTAAAGTGTAGAGTGTAGAACTCCCCCATTAAACCTATTAGCTCCAAACCCATCAGTCCCCATAAAATAAAAGCCTATGAGTAAAACCTCCCGTTCCCCTTGGGCATGGATTCCCTCCCTCTACTTTGCAGAGGGATTGCCCTATATAGCCATCATGACCATTTCGGTCATAATGTACAAGCGCATGGGCATATCAAATGCCGAAATAGCCTTCTATACAGGTTGGCTGAACCTCCCTTGGGTAATAAAGCCGTTGTGGAGTCCTTTTGTTGACTTGCTGAGCACCAAACGGTGGTGGATTGTCAGCATGCAGCTATTGCTCGGTGCAGGGTTTGCCGGTGTGGCCTTCATGCTCCCTACCAGTTTCTTTTTCCAAACCACATTGGCCTTTTTCTGGTTGATGGCTTTCAGCTCAGCCACTCACGACATAGCGGCCGACGGTTTCTACATTCTGGCACTTTCCTCGCAAAACCAAGCACTGTTCGTGGGCATACGCAGCACCTTCTACCGCATAGCTACCATCGCTGGTCAGGGATTGCTCGTCATGTTGGCCGGATGCTTGGAAAAGCATTGTGACTCAGTGCCCATGGCCTGGTCGCTGACTTTCTACATCGCCGCAGCCCTTTTTCTTGCCGTTGCACTCTATCACAGCAAGGTTTTGCCCCACCCCGATACCGATTGTTTTACAGAACATCTGACAGGAAAAAACATCCTGAAAAATTTCGTCCACGAATTCACCACATTCTTCCGCAAGCCGCAGGCCAAAGTAGCACTGCTCTTCATGCTCCTCTACCGTTTTCCCGAGGCGCAGTTGGCAAAGATATGCAACCTTTTTCTGATAGACACTGTTGAACAAGGCGGATTGGGACTGACCACCGAAGAGGTGGGTCTTGTGCAAGGCACGGTAGGCATCATCGGCCTTACCCTTGGAGGTATCCTTGGGGGTATTGCCGCCTCTAAAGGCGGGTTGCGCCGGTGGCTCTGGCCCATGGTGTGGGCCATCTCATTGCCAGACCTGGTATATGTCTATCTCAGCTACGCCCTACCGGATAGTCTGTATCTGATAGGTGGATGCATCTTCATCGAACAGTTCGGATACGGTTTCGGTTTCACGGCCTATATGCTATACCTTATATATTATGCCCGTGGAGAGCATAGCACCGCACACTATGCTATCTGCACCGCCTTCATGGCACTCGGCATGATGCTCCCCGGCATGATGGCCGGATGGTTGCAAGAGCTTTTGGGATACCAGCATTTCTTCTGGTGGGTCATGCTCTGTTGTGGTGTCACCTTCTTAGTGACATCCAGACTTCATATCGACCCTGAGTTTGGAAAGAAGTGATTCACAAGTTCGGTCAGAGAAATGTAGTTTCAAACCAAAGAAAGGGTAGTACAATCCATAAACAATAACTACCATTTTTGAATAAACAATAGAAGCTTAAAATATATAAAGACACCTATTTTCCATTTGCTGATGAAAAATTATGGAAGCTCTTTGCTCCGTCATTTTTGTTCCTTACATTTGCCCAAACCTATGACACCATACCCTAATGAAAAAAAATCAAAAGAGGTTTTATTCACTTCGTTCATCGAAAATATCTTCTAATTTTATATATTGGAATGGTCGATGAGCTATGGCGAATAAAGCTAATTTATAGGACCCACCTTAAAAGATTGACGATTATGAACATGAGAACTTTGGCATCAGTAGCAATGCTGGCCACGATTGCCTACGGATGCAGCCCTTCAACTGAAACACAAAAAGAAGTAGCCTATACGGCCTCAAACCCGTTTCTCCCCTTGTGGGAATATATCCCCGATGCAGAACCTTACATATTTGAAGACCCTGACCGCCCGGGCGAGATGCGCGTATATATATATGGTTCGCACGATGCATTACGGACGGCTTATTGCGGACGCGAACAGGTGGTATGGTCGGCACCGGTGAATGACTTGCGCCGATGGCGATACGACGGTGTCATTTTCGAATCGAAAGTAGATGCTGAGGGAAATCCGCTGAACGAAGGAGGCGTGGGAGATGTCCTCTATGCCCCTGACGTGACATTGGTGACCGATGCCGACGGGAAGAAGACCTATTACCTCTATCCGAACAATCAGGCCAGTAGCAGAAACGGCATGATTGCCAAGGCTGACCGTCCGGACGGACCGTTCAAGGTCTGCAACTGGAATTCTGAAAAGCCGACGGAAACGGTGGGAGTTCTTGGATTCGACCCTGCTGTTTTTGTGGATGATGATGGCCGTGTGTATGGTTATTGGGGATTTGAAGAGTCGTGGGGAGCAGAGTTGGACCCCACAACAATGGCTACGGTAAAACCCGGCACAAAGGCGGTGAAGGACATGGTGTCAAACCTCAAGCAGGAAGGCATCTTCCGTTTCTTTGAGGCCTCGTCCATGCGCAAAATAAAGGACAAGTATGTGTTCATCTATAGCCGTTGGAGTAAAGATGGGGAGTTCGGACTTCCGGGCACGAACTACACGTTGGCTTATGCTTATAGCAATTCTCCCTTAGGACCTTTCACCTACGGTGGTACCATCATCGACGGTCGCGGACGCGACACGAATGCCGAAGGCGACACCATCTATACCGCCACCCTCACGGGCAATACCCACGGCAGCATCATCGAAATAGAAGGCCAGTGGTATGTGTTCTATCACCGTCAATGTGGCACAAATGAATATTCGCGCCAAGCCATGGTGGCTCCTATCGAAGTGAAAGTGACCGAAGGACCTGACGGCAAGGTGGAAATAAGCGAGGGCGAATACACCTCTGAAGGATTTGCCATCGAGGGGTTGAATCCGTTGGAGCGACACTCTGCCGGCATTGCCTGCTACTATACAGGACCAAAAGGAATGAAAGCTGATTATCCCAACTTCATCTTCTCCGGCTCGTATATCCAGCCCCAATATACCAACTACAACGGAGAGACAGATGCCTATGCCCCCTGCATCAACCACAATCCTGTAGTAAACAACACCAACGGCTCTGTGGTGGGTTACAAATACTTCAACTTCAACCTCCTCGATGAAGGACAGAGACAACTTCGGATGCACTTGAAGCCTCAAGGCATCGACGGCACCATCGACATCATGTTGGACAGTCCGTGGGAGAAGAAAGGTGGCCGCAAGATCGGTTCCCTCGCCATCAGCAAAGATGCTCCGCAAGAATTGACAGAGATGTCCGCCCGGTTGGAAGGCATAGAGGAGACTGATGGAAAACATGCCTTGTTCTTCGTCTTTTCTTCCCCAACAGACAACGCATCCATCTGCGAACTGCACGATTTCGTGTTTGATCAAACATTTTAATTTGTAAATATTTTACTGTTTACGATGTAAAGAAACAAGAAAATATTCTCTTTCGGAGATTTCATTAAGGGGCTAAGACGGCTTAATATTAAAGCAACAGTCTTAGCCCCTAACACTTGATTACCAACATATTACAACAAGATTGAAATTTCATTCATTTTTCATCCGAAGGAAAATCTCTGTTCATATACGCGATTCTCGCACGGTCAATCCTGTATAATTATACATTTAAGGATACCGTGAGGGCAATTGACACCCCATCCACCGATACCTTTCAGAACGGACCTATCCTAAACGTCCGAAGAGACGCTCCTAAACATCCGTTGATGTTCTCCTGCACACACTCCGATTCTTAGGAGCGCACGAGCGGAAGTTCTCCTACGCTTCAGCGGACGTTTAGGAGCGGTAAGGCGAAACTGTTCATCTGTAGTAACCTTTTCAAGCTGCCTCCTCTTCACCTCTATGTATATTTATTCAGAAAATCACCCGTTACGAACCGTTTCACTTTATAGAAATAGGAATAAAACAGTTGTGCAGAATTTGTTACTTCATAGTGTAAAGAAAACTGAATAGTCTGCAAACTTAATCCCTAATCCCTAAAATAAAGAATTTTGCAAGAAATAAAGATATATCTCATGAATTTTGTATATATTTGCCGCAAATAAACAAATTCGACAAAGAAGTATGGCTAAATTCAAACGAATTCTCCTCAAACTGAGCGGCGAGAGCCTGATGGGAGAACAGAAATATGGAATAGACGAAAAACGTCTTGGTGAATATGCACAACAAATCAAGGAGATCCACGATATGGGGGTACAGATTGGTATCGTCATAGGTGGTGGCAACATTTTCAGAGGATTGAGTGGTGCCAACAAAGGATTTGACCGAGTGAAAGGTGATCAGATGGGCATGTTAGCCACTGTTATCAACAGTTTGGGCTTGAGTTCTGCATTGGGTGCCATTGGGGTCAAAGCACGTGTCCTCACAGCTGTACGTATGGAACCTATCGGAGAGTTTTATAGCAAATGGAAAGCCATTGAAGCTATGGAACAGGGCGAAGTGGTAATCATGTCAGCCGGCACAGGAAATCCATTCTTCACCACAGATACCGGTTCGTCTTTGCGTGGCATTGAGATAGAAGCCGAAGTCATGCTTAAGGGCACACGCGTGGATGGCATCTATACTGCCGACCCTGAAAAGGACCCCACTGCGACCAAGTTTACAGACATCACCTACGATGAAGTATTGGCACGCAACCTGCGGGTAATGGACCTTACCGCCACATGCATGTGCAAAGAAAACAACCTGCCCATCTATGTATTCAACATGGATATCGTCGGCAACTTGAAAAAGGTGATGGACGGTGAGGAGATAGGAACATTGGTACATAATTGATTAAAATGACGAGCTACAAGTGACGAGTGGCATCCGGATGGGAAACTCGTAGCTCATAGCTCATAACTCGTAACTAATTTTAAAGAATATGATAGACGTGAATGTATGCCTCAACGAGGCTGAAGAAAAGATGGACATGGCCATCATGTATTTGGATGAATCATTGGCACACATCCGTGCCGGTAAGGCTAATGTGAGAATCCTCGACGGTATCCGCGTGGATTCATACGGAAGCATGGTACCGCTGAACAACGTAGCAGCCATCAGTACCCCTGATGCACGTACCATTGCCATCAAACCTTGGGACAAGAGTATGTTCCGCGTGATTGAAAAAGCCATTATTGACAGTGATTTGGGTATCACCCCCGACAACAATGGCGAAATTATCCGTTTGGGTATTCCTCCCCTCACCGAAGAGCGTCGTAAGCAGCTGGCCAAGCAGTGTGGTAAAGAAGCTGAAACAGCCAAAATCAGTATCCGCAACGCACGCCGCGACAGCATTGATGCCCTGAAGAAAGGTATTAAAGACGGTCTGGCTGAAGATGCCGAGAAGGACGCTGAAGCCAAAGTCCAGAAACTCCACGACAAGTTCATCAAGAAAGTAGATGAAATGCTTGCCGATAAGGAGAAAGAAATTATGACAGTATAAAGGTGGGTTCTATAAATTCCCACAGATTATTAACGATGGTGAGTGCTTTAATCTTTTTGCCGCCAAATCGGCTTTATCCGGATCTTTTTGCCACTCGAATCGGTCGTGTAGCCCGCTACACTTCCTCTACGACTGACAAAAATATCTCGGCTAAAACCCGATTTTCCGACAAAGCGAATTTATAGAACCCACCTAAAATTAATTCTGAATTGTGAATTATGAATTATGAGATGATGACACGCGCAAGTTCCTCTAATTCATAATTCATAATTCAGAATTCATAATTAAATGCGCGGTTTAGTCATCAAGAACACAGGAAGTTGGTACACGGTACGTACCGACGAGAGCCAACTTATAGAATGTAAAATCAAAGGAAACTTCCGTCTGAAAGGCATACGCAGCACCAATCCGGTTGCTGTAGGCGATTGGGTCCATATTATTCTTAATCAGGAAGGTACCGCATTCATCAGTGAAATTGAAGACCGAAAGAACTATATTATCCGCAAAGCCAGCAACCTCAGCAAGCAATCACATATATTGGCTGCAAATCTGGACCAATGTCTGTTAGTGGTTACTGTCAACTACCCTGAAACATCCACCACCTTCATCGACCGTTTCCTGGCATCGGCCGAGGCATACCGTATCCCTGTAAAGTTAGTATTCAACAAGATTGATTGTTACAATGAGGAAGACCTCCATTACCTGGATGCACTCATCAATCTGTACACGACTATCGGATATCCTTGTTTCAAGGTTTCGGCACTGACAGGGGTAGGAATCGAAGAGGTCAGAAATTCATTACAAGGGCAAATCACCCTTTTTTCAGGAAACTCCGGTGTAGGAAAGAGTACCCTTATCAACACTCTGATGCCTCAACTGAATGTCAAGACTGGAGAGATATCCAATGTACACAACAAAGGAATGCACACAACGACATTCTCTGAAATGTTCCCTACCCCCAATGATGATGGGTACATCATTGACACCCCTGGAATCAAGGGCTTTGGAACTTTTGATATGGAGGAAGAAGAGGTCGGACACTATTTCAAAGAAATATTCCACCATTCGGCCAATTGCAAATATGGGAACTGTACCCATACCCACGAGCCCGGATGCGCCGTGCGCCAAGCTGTAGAGGAACATCTTATCAGTGAGAGCCGCTATACATCATACCTCAGCATGTTGGAGGATAAAGATGAAGACAAGTACCGACAAGGATACTAACTTTAATGATGCTGCAAAAAAATCCATAATTCACAACAATTATTATATAGTAAAGTAGAAACATTTTCGGATTTTTGCAGAAAAGTAAAATTATAAATCATAATCACACATGAAAAAAAGAATCTTACAACTAATCGCATGCGTCATACTCTGCACGACAATGACAGATGCTATGGCACAACGTATCCAACAACAAATGGGACGAGGTATTGTAGCGGTGAAAAATGGCAATAATGCCCTCATCACCTGGCGGCGCATGGCGCAAGAACCAGAAGATACACAATACAACATCTATGTCAATGGAGTCAAGCTGAATGCCTCGCCATTGACAAACACGAATTATCAGACGACTGCAGCAAAAGTTCCTGCAGGAAGCCAGATAACAGTGACGTTAGTGAACAATGGTGTTGAATCAGCCCAAAGCAATGCCCATACCGTAGGCAACTATGACCTGCGCAACATGTTCATGAGTATCCGATTCGACGCTTCACCACTAAAGGCTGCTGATTACAACACGGCCTATGTATGGCCAGTCGATTTGGATGGTGACGGTGAGATGGACTATGTGGTCAACAGAAAGAGTAATACGAATGGACTTGACTGCTACGTAGAGGCTTACCTCAGTACAGGCCAACACTTATGGACCGTCAAATTAGGCCCCAATGAATTGAGTTGTGCCGGACAAGATGATATGATTCTGACATACGACATGGATTGCGATGGCAAGGGAGACGTTGTCATGCAAACCAGTGACGGCACCCAATTCTGGGATAGCAAGAACAAGACTTTCGGTCTTTATGTGAATGGTAAGACCACCGGTGACACTGATGGTGACGGCATTATAGATTATGAAACACAATCAAGTCGCAATGCTCCCCGATATATGACTGTGGTAGATGGTATGACCGGAGCCGAAAAGCACTCGGTAGAACAGACCTACAACAATGCCTATAACCGCACCAACAAGTCATCATTGATGGGCGATGAATACAACAAGCACGTGGGCCATGTCGGTGTATTCTACCCAGATGGTATCCACCCTGCTGTCATCATGGAATGGCACACACGTACATCCGGTGGAAGCCACACCTATTATAATAGTGCTTTCTCATACGACTTCAGTACAGGGAAAGCAGGGGAATGGAAGGAAATATTCTGCAAACCTACAGGAGGACCGGCTTTCCACCAGATACGTATAGCTGATGTAGATGGTGACGGACGCGATGAGATGCAGACTGGAGGATACACTATGGATGATAACGGAAACACGTTGAACAATCCGGGTATTGCCCATGGCGACCGTTTCCGTACCAGCGATATTGACCCCGAACGTCCGGGATTGGAGACTTTTGCCATCCAACAGAATGCCGGGGACATGTTGGGACAGATACTTTATGATGCAGCCACAGGCAAGGCTATCAAGAAATGGTATCTTTCTTCTGTCGGCGACGTAGGTCGTGGCGAATGTATGGACATTGACCCAAACCACCTTGGTTGGGAAATGTGGAGTACCATGGGTGGAGTATATAACGCTAAAGGTGACCTGATACCTGAGCACACTGCTCCCTACCCTACTGAAGGTATCTGGTGGGACAGTGATGCAGACCGCGAAATCGTGCAGAGCAGCGACAGTCATTACAATGTCTATATACAGGATTTCTACAAAGGACGATTGATTGAGATTGCCAAGCTGAGCAATTGGCGCTATGTCACCGTCTATGCCAAGCGTGCAGCCTTTTGGGGCGACATCATCGGTGACTGGCGTGAAGAGTTGATTCTTTTGCATAAAGAGAACGGAGTATGTGTGGGTATTGTAGGATTCACAACAGACTACACCACCAATATCAACAATATCTATTGCCTGCAAGAAGATCCGGCATACAGACTACAGTGTACCACCAAAGGTTATTACCAAAGTCCGAATACTGGCTTTTATCTCGGCTACAACATGCCACGCCCGCAATTGCCTCCTTGTATGGTCACTGACCTGATATGGAAATCCACCAATACATTCACCAACTACGAACGTTCTTCCACCGAAACATTTACAGACGGCAAGAGTTTGTTATTGGACCTTCATACAGATTCAGAACTCACCCTGAATACGGACATCAATCCCACTGTCGTATATGCCATGCCTGTAAATGGGCAGTCTATAACACTGAATGGCAATGGAAAATTGAATGGCGAAATGGAATTATGGAAAGGCCAAATGGGAAGACTCGCCATCAATTCACCATTAACTTACACAGGAAAGACTGTCATATCGGAAGGTGTATTGGAAATAAACACAACAATATCCAGTGATATCGAATTGCGTGCCCGAGGAACATTGGCTGGCAATGCCATCGTGAACAATATCACCTTTGAGGGTGCCCTCAATTACGAAGGCGGACGCATAGCCCCTGGAATATTCAAAAAGGAATTTGACAATTCCTCCATCGGAACCATTACCTTTAAAAAAGGATTGGACATAAACAAACGTACATTCCTGGAGATGGATATCGCCAACGAATCTTCAACCGACCTGCTAAAAGTTGAAGGTGACTTGTCCATTACAGCAAAAACCATATTCACCATTCGGCACTATGATGAAAAGTTAGAACCGGGCAAGTACAAACTGATAGAATATACCGGTACATTCAATGGAAAAGTTGAGAATCTCTCTGTACGCAACCTTACCGGACTTTCCTACACCATTGCAAACGAAGAAAATGCCATATACCTTATTATACATGAACAGCGCGAAGCAACAACTGGAGTAAAATGGATGGGAACAGAAAGCAACGTATGGGATTATCAGACTCTAAACTTCTCCCTTAACGGTAGCCCCACAGAATTTGTAGCCAACGACGGTATTGAATTCACAGACGAGGCCACCACAACAACCATCAACACATCCACCTTGATGCCTATCAAGACTGCCACATTCAGCAATGATAAAAAGAACTATACATTCAATGGAAATGGAGGATTCAGTGGCACAGGTTCACTCACCATGAACGGCAACGGACAAGTGACATTGAACACAACCAAGAGCGACTATACCGGTGCAACCATTATCAATAGCGGAAAGGTGACAGTGAAAGAATTGGCCGATGGCGGTATGCCCAGTTCTATCGGTGCGGCATCTACGTCTGCAAGCAACTGGAAAATGGGAAAAGCCACACTCGTTGTCAACAATTCCAATACTGCAACCAATCGCGGTCTGACACTAAACGATACAGTTACGATACAGGTTGATAAAGGAACAATGGCCTTGAAAGGAACCGTAACCGGTAATGGTACGTTAGTAAAAAGCGGTGCCGGACAAATCAACTTGAACTCTGCCACTAACTATTCCGGAGGAACAATCCTGAAAAAGGGAACATTGGCGCAAGGAGCCTGGAATGCGACCTTCGGAAATTCGGGTTCACCCATCACCGTAGAAGATGGAACCATTACTATTTTTGACCAAAATAGCACTTCTACTGTACCTAACTTCAATTACAAGGTGGCGCTGAAAGAGGGAGGAGAACTGACCCTCAATGCAGGAAAACGTTGCCACATTAACGGAAGTTTCAGTGGCAATGGTTCTGTAACTCTGACCATCCCCTACGTCCGTACGGACATGATGGCCGATTGGAGCAAGTTCAATGGCTCACTATCTGTAACAGGAAGCGACTTCCGGCTTTGCAAGGCCATGGATTTCAAAGGGACTACCATTACATTGGGTGATGGTGTCCATATGGGTCACTACAGCAGCGGAAGTTCCTCAAGCAAATCGCTGACCAGCAGCATAGGAGCTTTGGTTTCATCAGTCACAACTTCATGGGTAGGTAACGGTACTTATAATGTGGGATATAACAACAAGAATGCCACTTTTGCCGGAGTCCTTGCATCTAATGTCCACAAATATGGCACAGGCAATTGGACTTTGACAGGAACAGAAAACACAGGTACAATCTTTATTCACGAAGGATACGTAATCGTCAACAACACCTCCGGAGCAGGAGCAGGTATCGTAAATATCCAAAATGGAGGAACCTTATCAGGAAAAGGAACAGTAAAGAATATCATACTCAAGAAGGGAGCAACCGTAACGGCCGGACAAACCCTTGCCCTTTCGGGAACACTCACAGCTACGGGCCAGTTGACCTCTGAAGGAGGAGCTACTGTCCGCATGAAAATAGCCAGACGGATAAATGACAAACTGAGTATTGCAAATAATGCCTCATTTGGAAAAGACACACTTGAAATTATTGTCGAGGAAGGACGCACCATGACCGTTGGAGAAGAATTCACTCTGATAGAATGTGGCGGAACATTAAGCGGCAATTTTATAGTCAAAGGAGTACCGGCAGAGGGAATGATGTGGGACACCAGCGATTTGCTCAGCAAAGGTGTTGTGCGTGTGGCTTCGACCGAAGGCATCCATGCTGTAGGAAAAGATGCCGTACGTATTTATCCGCAGATTGTGACCAACCAATGCCACATTGATGCATCCAATGCTTGCCAAGGCCGAGTAGAAATGCAACTCACTGACTCCAACGGACGGCTGATTGAGTCTGCAACCTTTTCGGCCGATGATGAACAACACCTTTCAATGAGCAGTTATCCTGCAGGAGTCTATTTCATCCGCCTGACAAACAATGGCGAATACAAGGTGACTCGCATTATTAAAGTAAACTAAATATTTTAGGCGCGGATTGCGCGAATTACACGGAAATTTTATCAAACGAATTAAATCCGTGTAATTCGCGCAATCCGCGCCTAAAATCAAGTATTACCTTATTCCGAGTTGCTCAGAAAGGCAAATCATCCTTCTCGTCACCTGCTGTGAAATCCACAGGAGCAGTTGATGCAGGAGGGAAAGGAACAGCATTCTCCGGAACAGGCTGCGCAGCCGGGGCTTGTGCTCCAACACGCTCTACCTTCCAGGCACGAATATCATTGAACCAACGGTCCTGCCACTGACGGCAATCAATGTCAAACGATACCGTAAGTTCCTCACCCAATTGGATATTGAATTGATCAATCTTATCGGCTCCAAACAAATTGAAACACATCTTTCGAGGATACTGGTCGTGTGTTTCCAGCACATACTCCTGTGTCTTCCAGGGGTTACCAGTTCTTGACACTCCCTCTCTTGCGGGGAGAACTGCAATTATTTTACCACTTAATTCCATGATTGTACTTTAAAATTCGTGGCGAAAATACTATTTTATTTCCTACAAAACGCATTTTTCTTCACCTTTTTGCAATAGATACACAAAGTTTTCGTACCTTTGTCACATTATAAACGACATGTAAAAAATAAGATTTAACCATATGAGATTTATAGTATCAAGCACTGCGCTTTTCAGCCACTTACAAGCTATTGGCCGAGTTATCAACTCAAAAAACACCCTACCCATCTTGGATTGTTTCCTCTTGGAACTCAACGATGGGATTTTGTCATTGACAGCATCAGACAATGAAACTACAATGGTGACCTCTTTAGAGGTTGCAGAAAATGATGGCAATTGCCGCTTTGCCATCAATGCCAAAACAATTCAGGATGCTTTAAAGGAAATTCCCGAACAACCATTGACATTCGAATTCAATCCCAATACGTTGGAAATCCTCGTCCAATACATGAACGGACGATATAGTGTAATAGCCCAAAACGCAGACGAATATCCTATTCCCGTAACATTGAGCGAAAGCGCTGTACACGTAGAGATGGAAGCCGGCACATTGCTCAATGGTATCAACCGCGCCCTCTTTGCTACAGCTGATGACGAACTTCGCCCCGTCATGAACGGTATCTACTTCGATATCACGACTGAAGACATCACCATGGTGGCTTCGGATGGACACAAACTGGTACGCAATAAGAATTTTGCCACAAAAGGAAACGAAAAGGCTGCGTTCATCCTGCCCAAGAAGCCTGCCACTTTACTGAAGAACCTGTTGGGTAAAGAACAGGGCGGTGTAAGTATTGATTTCGATGACCGCAATGCCACCTTTACCATGCCCAACTATCGCATGGTATGCCGATTGATTGAGGGACGCTACCCCAACTACAACTCGGTGATTCCGCAAAACAATCCACATAAAGTAACTATTGACCGGGCCATCCTGCTGAGTGCCCTCAAGCGTGTATCAGTATTCTCGTCTCAGGCAAGCAGTCTCATCAAACTTCGTCTGCAAGAAAACCAATTGGTACTTTCAGGCCAAGATATCGATTTCTCAACCTCGGCCGAGGAAAGCATCAATTGCAGTTACAACGGCTCACCCATGAGCATCGGATTCAAGGCTACTTTCCTTATCGACATACTGAACAATCTTTCCGGACAGGATGTCATCATTGAATTGGCCGATCCCTCACGTGCAGGTGTACTCGTTCCTGCCGAGCAAGAAGAGAATGAAGACTTGCTCATGTTGCTCATGCCGATGATGCTGAATGACTAATCAATATGCCAATGTGCTAATATGCCAATGTGCCACAATGCCGGTACTTTTACAATTGGCATATTAGCACATTAGCATATTGGCACATTAACTCATTAACTCATGAAACTGAACTTAAAGAACCCGCTCGTATTCTTCGATCTGGAGACAACGGGAATCAACATCAATACCGACCGCATCGTAGAGATTTGTTACCTGAAGGTTTATCCCAACGGCAACGAGGAATCAAAGACTATGCGCATCAACCCTGAAATGCACATTCCTGAACAATCTTCAGCCGTACACGGTATCTATGACGAAGATGTGGCCGACTGCCCCACTTTTAAAGAGGTGGCCAAGCAGATAGCTCACGACATTGAAGGATGCGACATTGCCGGTTTCAACAGTAACCGCTTTGATGTACCTCTGTTAGCAGAAGAGTTTCTCCGTGCAGGAGTGGATATCGACATGAGCCGCCGCAAGTTCATCGACGTACAAGTCATCTACCACAAGTTGGAGCAACGAACGCTATCGGCCGCCTACAAGTTCTATTGCGACAAGAATCTGGAAGATGCCCATACGGCCGAAGCTGACACACGTGCCACCTATGAGGTATTGAAGGCACAACTTGACCGATATCCCGAAGCATTGCAAAACGATATGGCTTTCCTCTCGGAATACTCCAGTTTTACACGCAACGTGGATTTCGCCGGCCGCATGGTATACAACGAAGACAATATCCCCACCTTCAATTTTGGTAAATACAAAGGAAAAACCGTGGAGGAGGTCTTACGAAAAGATCCGGGATACTACAGTTGGATGCTTCAAGGAGACTTCACACTGAACACCAAGCAGATGTTGACACGCATTAAGTTAGGAATGAAATAGCTACGAGTGATGGGCTACGAGCTACAAGTGAATATCGATGATGATATTTAGGACACAGAGAAGCAGAGGCACAATGATTCAGAGTTTCATGATATTCAGAGACATTAATATTCTCTGTGACTCTGTGTCTCTGTGTTCCAAACAAAAGAAAAGATTATGAGCATACTACAAGGAAAAAAAATAGTACTTGGTATCACAGGAAGCATCGCCGCTTACAAGGCTTGCATCCTGATACGCGGCCTCATCAAGGAGGGTGCCGAAGTACAAGTAGTCATCACACCGGCAGGTAAAGAGTTCATCACTCCCATCACCTTGTCGGCACTTACAAGCAAACCGGTAATCAGCGACTTCTTTGCCCAACGCGATGGCACATGGCATAGCCACGTAGCTCTTGGCCTTTGGGCAGATGCCATGATTATTGCCCCAGCCACAGCTTCCACCATTGGCAAAATGGCACATGGAGTGGCCGATAATATGCTCATCACCACTTACCTGTCAATGAAGGCACCTGTCTTTGTGGCACCTGCCATGGATTTGGATATGTACGCCCACCCCTCTACCCAGCAAAACCTGGACACCCTACGCTCTTATGGCAATCACATCATTGAGCCGGGTGAAGGTTTCTTGGCCAGCCATCTTGTGGGAAAAGGACGCATGGAAGAACCGGAGAACATCCTATTAGCCATCAAGAAATTTTTCTCAAACAAGGAAAAAACTTGTTCTCCGTTGGCCGCAAAAAAAGTATTAATTACTGCAGGACCCACATACGAGAAAATTGATCCAGTACGCTTCATCGGCAATTATTCATCAGGAAAGATGGGATATGCTTTGGCCGAAGAGTGTGCCCGCCGTGGCGCCGAGGTGATACTCATCAGCGGCCCCGTGAACATGACCTGCCAACATCCGGCCATACACCGCATTGATGTAGAATCTGCCGAGGAGATGTACGACGAAGCCATGACACACTACCCAACGTGCGATGCAGGCATCCTATGTGCCGCCGTAGCTGATTTCACGCCCGAAGTGAAAGCCGAACAAAAGATTAAGCGCGAAGGGGACGACCTGACACTTCGTCTGAAACCCACAAAGGATATTGCCGCTTCCTTGGGAAAAACAAAGTGCAAAGGCCAAATACTCGTAGGATTTGCCCTCGAGACAACCAACGAAATGGCCCATGCTCAAGACAAACTTCGCCGGAAGAACTTTGACTTCATCGTACTGAATTCTCTCAACGATAAAGGCGCCGGCTTCCGCCACGATACCAACAAGATTGCCATCGTATCAGAAAACGAAATCAAAGAATATCCATTGAAGCCGAAGAATGAGGTGGCTACAGATATCATCAACGAATTAGAACAAAGGATTTAATACCTGACCTACGAGCCACTCCAATGTCTCGTCCTGACTCTGAGGGGGTGTCAAAAATAAATTTAGGCACGGATTTTATTCCAAAGTAACAAACTGTTATCAACGAAAATCGTTAATATACACAGACTTTCTCCTGGAAATTATATATACCATTTATTTCTAACCACGAAATATATATTTCAAAGCACGAAATATATATTTCAGGGTTTAAAATATATATTTTGTGGCACGAAATATATTATTAACATAGTTTTTCTTGCTTTTACAGCCATCTGTTTGTATTTTTGCACCTATGTTATAGATACTTCATTATAATTATATACCAACCCTATCACATTATGGCAAAGTACATCAAACAAGAAATGCCCGACATGGCAGGCACAGGAGAAAAGAAAGCATATTATCGCATGAAAACCTACCGGAACATTGGCATGGAAGAGTTCATCCAGAAGATGACTTACCACGGCGGCATATCCCGCGGCACAGCCATCTCTGTGTTGTCCCAAGCAGTGGAAACATTGGGCGAGCTGGTTGGTTCAGGATATTCGGTAAGTATAGAAGGATTGGGAACATTCAAAGCCACCATAGGACTCCGTCGCAACAAGGAAATGGACAGTCTGGACGGTGAAGACCCCAAGCACAATGCCAAGAGTCTGTCTCTCAACGGTGTGAATTTCCGGGCTGATAAGGAATTGGTCAAATGCGCCGGAAGCTACTGCGAGTTGGAGCGTAGTCATGTAAGCCGTCTGCGCAAGTCACCTTACACGCTCGAAGAGCGTTTGGCCCGAGCCTTGCAGTTTATTGACGAGCATGGGTTCATGCGCATAGATGATTATGTCAGCCTGACCGGCTTTTCACGTGCAACCGCTTGCAAAGAACTGATTGCATTGCGTCGCAACCCCAGCAACGGCATCACCACCCAAGGTCGGGGACCCGCAACGGTATATGTGAGGAGAAGAATAAAGGATAAAGAGTAAAAGAGTACTAATATCTTTCAAACACATGAATATCAAGAACTATATTTTACCATATCTGGCACTATGCTGCATCATATTGGGATGTACCCATGAAGAGCCCGAATGGATTCCAAATGACCCATTGGCAGACTTTGCTCTGATTCATAATCAAGAAACAGTTCTTCCTGCTCATCCAGATTCATTAAGAATATTGGCTATAGGAAATAGTTTTACCAACAACAGCATGGAATACCTCCCCCTCATCCTGAATAATTATAATTGCATAAAGAATGTCACTTTAGGAAAAATAATTTATGGCGGATGCTCCCTGCAACAGCACGAACATTTTTTCCGCAAAGAGGAACCCGTCTATTGCTTTCAAATAAAAGGTCCTCAAGATTTTGGTTGGAACGAGGAAATATCCAACAAGACAATACAAGAGATACTTTTGTCTTGTGAATGGGACATCATCATCCTACAGCAGGCCTCTGCCCATTCTGGGTTATACAAGAAATACCAACCATATTTAAACCGACTGATTGAGCACATTCTGTCAAGAGCGACAAATCCCAATGCTGTAATTATCTGGCACATGACATGGCCTTATTCTTCCTTATGTAGGACAAATGCTTTTCGTCCCTATGGCTATAATCCTGAAACCATGTATGATTCTATCAAAAATGCAGTAAGGAACCTACAAGAAGAGACACGGATCAAATATGTAATCCCATCTGCAGATTGCATTTCTGCATTAAGAAACAGTCATATCAACAAAGACAAAACAGACTTCACCAGTGACGGCATACACATAGACAATCAAATAGGAAAATATGCATTGGCTTGTACATGGTTCCAATCACTATTTTGCCCCATATATGAAGTAACTCTTGATTCTACAGTTGTCTATTCCTTGCCACTCAGTTTAGAGGAAATAAGAACTATGCATGCTATCATCAAGAATTGCCATCAGAAATAGTCTTACCGTTTCTTTCCCTAATATAATATTTTTTTAGCAAAATGCAATATACTAGAAGATACTAAATTATTAAATATTACGTTTACAATTTACAGATTATAAGATTCTGTTATACCATTACACATGATTAAAAGATTGCTCAGCAGTAATAATCAACGGACACGAACAATAAAGAAAAATATCATTGGCTCTTTATTCATAAAAGGATGTAGTATATTGATTTCTTTGTTATTAGTACCCATGACTTTAGGTTATATTTCACCAGAGTTGTATGGGATATGGCTCACATTATCTTCTATTATGCTTTGGCTAAACTTTTTCGATGTAGGGTTTACTTTAGGCCTGAAAAACAAGTTAGCAGAAGCTATTGCAAAGGGAGATTGGAACAAGGGTAAATCTCTAGTTTCAACCACTTATCTAATGATGGTTCTTATTTTTATTCCTTTGTGGATTATATTAGAATGGATTGTCCCTTTTATTAATTGGGCTTCATTCCTAAATGTTGACACTATTTATAATGAAGAAATAACAAAAGCAATGCATATTCTCATTGCCTGCTTTTGTTTGCAGATGATTGTGAATATATTAACTGCGGTCATCGCCGCATTCCAAAAAGTAGCGTTATCCTCATCTTTTCCTGTTTTGGGGAATTTTCTTTCATTAATTGCTATTTTCCTATTGACAAAATTCTGCCCCCCCTCCCTTGTTGCATTAGCTTGTACCGTATCAGTATTACCCATATTAGTGATAATAATAGCCAGTTTTGTATTATATTCGAGCAAATTCAAAAAGGTTGCACCATCAATAGAAGCCATCAACAAATCATACGTCAAGGAACTATTCAGTTTAGGTTACAAATTCTTTTTAATACAAGTTCAGGTTGTAGTCCTTTTTCAATCAACCAATATCCTAATCTCAAATGTATCCGGTCCAAATGAAGTGACATATTACAACATCGCATATAAATATTTAGGAATCGCCATGATGATTTACACTATATTCCTTTCTCCATTATGGCCAGCCTTTACAGATGCATACACCAAGAAAGATTACACATGGATGAAGAATATCTACAAAAAGATGTCAACAGTATTCCTTATATCTGCTGCGGCTGTAATAATCATGATATTGTTATCGCCCATAATATATAAAATATGGATAGGAGAAAGGATCTCAATACCTATAACGATGACAATAGCTGTGGGAATATATATGATAGTTTTTTCGTGGGATTCACTTCAAATAAATATGATAAATGGAATAGGTGCAGTCAAATTACAAACTTATGTAACAATGTTAGGATTAATTATACACATTCCACTATCTTTTTGTTTAGGAAAATATATCGGGGCCATTGGGGTGGTATGTTCAATGATACTGATTAACGTATTGTATTCAACAGTATTCACCATACAAATTAATAAACTTTTAAATAATAGAGCCAAAGGTATTTGGATTAAATAACGTTATATGAGCATTATAAAAAAAATATGGGAAAACAAGAAGTTTCTTCATAGTTTACCGCAAACTATTTATTTCAATTTCCATTATCTACCATTCAAACAGGCCATTCGCTTACCTATTCTTCTTTACAAACCGCATTTCCTCAAATTAAAAGGAAAAATTCGTATTGAAACAGATAAAATAAAATTTGGCATGATAAGAATGGGATTTAGAACCTGTGGAATCTATCCTAATACTGGAATCTCATGGGAGAATCATGGAGGGACCATTTTATTTAAAGGAAAATTCAATATAGGAAATGACTCCTATTTAGTATTTGGAGAAAAAACGAAGGTTGAATTTGGAGATGATTTTCGAAATGCTGGCTCACTAAAAATCGTATCATATAAAGGTATGAAATTTGGAATTAGCACGAGTTTTGGATGGGGATGTCTTGTTATGGATACGAATATCCACCCTCTATACGATATAGTTAATAAAAAATATAAAAAAGCTAGTGGCCTGATTGAAATTGGAGATTATAATTGGTTTGGTACAGAATGTAAAATAATGCATTCAACAAAAACTCCAGAGCGCTGTATTTGGGGAATGAACACTATAGTAACACGTAATTGTATAAAGAAGTCATATTGTGTTATGGGGGGGAATCCCGTAAAAATTCTTACAGAGAATGTTATGCGCGATTATGAACATGATCAAGAAATTTATTAATAAATATAGATTGATTAAAAAAATATGTTTGAGAAGTTAAAAGCATTAAAAATGCTATATCGAAGATTCATCCCCTTGAAAAAGAATTTAGGCTATTGCGGAAAAAATAGCATAATAGAATATCCCGTATGGTTTGAATCTAAAAATAATGTATTTATAGAAGAAAATGTGATTGTACGGGCATTAGCCCATTTTATCAATGCTCCAACTGAAAAAATCATTATAAAGAAATATTCCGTCTTAGCTCCAAATTGCACTATTGTAACCAATAACCATATAGCAACTGTAGGAATACCACAATGTCTATTAGTTAATTCCCACATAAATGACAAGAGTTCCGACGTTATAATTGAAGAAGACGTTTGGATTGGTGCAAATTCTACGATCTTAACTGGCTGCAATTTGGGAAGAGGATGCATTATTGGAGCAGGAGCTATAATTACAAGACCTGTTCCACCTTACGCAGTAGTGACCGGCATACCAGCAAGAATTACTGCTGTCAGATTTAGTATAGAACAAATTCTTGAGCACGAAAAGTTATTGTACAAAGAGGAAGAAAGGCTCAAACGAGAGTATCTAAACAAACTATTCTCAGATTATTATGATGGACTTAAAATTGTAGGAACATCAAATATTACACAAGAAGATATTATTAAAATTAGAGAATATAAGGTAAAATATAATTATTAGTTTCACTTGTACACCTAAGGCAATGCAATCAAATCGCACTTTATCAGGTTTCCAATAATTTTTTTACATATTTCTTAAATAGTTCCCATACAATTACTGCTCTATATGAAATTTTAACATATAACGGATTTGAACTTTTTAAGCCACTTGTAGTAACACTATCACCATGTTTACGATATAACATCAAAGGTTCATTCAACAATTTTGCTTTAAAATAAGATTCAGCAATAAGCCCCAACCACAAATCATGTCCTACCATGGTTTGTGGAAAAGGTAATGCCTGTTCCAACACCTTCCTTCTAAAAGCTAAGCTACAACCCAAATAAGTACTATGAACAATATTATTCCAAATTCCCAATTTAGTATTAGCAACCTTGAAATATGATTCCGCAATTGATTCTAATTTATCATTCACAATTATACAATCAGACACGACAAAATCAACCTCTTGCAATGCAGCTATCATCTTATTCACTTTGCCATCAAGCCAAATATCATCTTGATCTGCCAGAAATATGTATTCTCCTTGTGCATGTTTTAAGGCATTAGCAAAATTATGAGTAGGAGCATCCAAGAAAAAAGATGTTTTTATCTTCTCGGTATGCTTATAAACCTTTATTCTTTTATCTTTAAATCCATTAATAAGTTCCAATGTCCTATCTGTTGATTCATCATCTGAAATAATAATCTCATCAGAATCTCCTAACTGCTTAAGAATACTCTCTAATTGTTGATTAATATATTTCTCGCCATTATACGTAGCAATACATACCGATATCATACGTCAAAAATCTAAATACTAATTAATTAGTTTCTCGTACTCCTTAATCACATTCTTTACATCGAAACACTCTTCAGCCCATTTCCGACTATTCATTGAACAAGCAACTCTTTCTTCTATAGAAAGATTACAATATGTATTCATGGCAGCAACTAAAGCATCAACATTCTTGATGGGTACGAGATAACCATTAAAACCATCTCTTACTGTTTCTCTACAGCCAGGAATATCTGTTGTGATAATCGGTTTTCCCATCGCACAGGCCTCCATCAAAGATCGATTTAGACCCTCACCATAAAATGATGGTAAAACTATTACTATCCCCTTTCGCTTCAAATGAGCACGGACATCATCTGTAAAACCCAAATAGCTAATATAGCCATTCTTTTCGTCTTCCTCTATCTTCTTTCGAGATACAGAATCAGGGAAAGATTCATCAATGGGTCCTAACAATTCAAATTTTAATTTAGAATTTATCAATTTCATTCTTTTGGCTGCTTCCACAAACTCGCCATATCCTTTTTCCCACAAAATACGTCCAATCATCAGGAATGTTATTTCATCGGAATTATTATCTACAAAAGGGAAATACCTCAAATCAACCCCCTCACCGCCTTGCAAAAAAATTATATTGTCTGCCCGACAAATACCTTTAGAAATAACCTGTTCAATATTCTGCTTATTCAATAAAAAAACTTTATTTGAATATCTCAAAGCAAAACGATACAGAGAACGAGCTAACCTATTAACAACATTGTCCTCCATAAATACATACCCTAAACCCGCCATCATTGCTGTTGACTTAATTTTTAAGAGACGAGCAGCTAAAGTACCATAAATATTCGGTTTAATGGTATAGTGAAATATATAATCCGGCCTTTCCCTTTTATAAATCGAATATAAAGAAAAGAAATATTTCATATCATTTATTGGATTCTGAGAAGAGCGTCCTAATTCTACCGGTATATATCGAACCCCAATTGGAACTTCCGCCTTCATATCGCTATCCGCTCGTTGGGGAGCAACCAATATCACTTTATAGCCTTTCTTTATGAAATACTCAATAACAACACCCCTAAAATTGACTAATCCCCATAGAGTGTTATCACAAAATAATATTGTTTTATTTTTCATACTATACAGCATATTTCTTTAGTTTCACCTTCATATGAACAGCCAATCTACAATGCTTTATTCTTAATAAAAATCCTATTTCTATTTTCGATGAAAAAATGAAATATTTACTTCCTATCCTTGTAAGATACTCTCACGACGCATTGCTACAGCTTCAACTGAATACAACTCTGAAAAGACATTTGAGGCATTCATTGTCAACAAACGGCATTTTTCACAATCTGTCATTAGCGTTTCTAATGCATTAGCAAAAGATTCTGGGGTATCAGCTATCAAACAAGCTTTCTCATTCTTAAAGTCAAGCCCCTCAACACCTACTGTTGTTGTAATAAAAGGAACATTCATTACCGCAGCCTCCAATATTTTCATTCTCATTCCACTACCTGTCAGTATTGGCACACACATAATACTTCCAGATATAGTATCAGCTATATTTTCAACAAATCCCAGACTTCTTACTTTCAAAATATTATCAGGACTTTTAATCTGATTAGGCCAACCTGCACCTATAATATTAAAATTCGCTTGAGGGTATTTAGTCCAATCAATTAATGGAAAAACTTTATTAATCAACCAATTTACTCCTTCTGAATTGGGAATGTGCGCATATCCACCTAAAAAAGTTATGGAACCATTCCAAGGCGAATAATCCATTGGAATCGCATTCACGGAAGCGGGTGAAACCGCAATAGGCACAACTACACCCGCTTCTTTCAACAACTTTTTATCAACATCTGTCAAGGTTATTATTTGATCAAATTTATTCAAATACTCTAACTCTTTTTTCTTCTCTACATCAAACAATAATCGTTCTTTTTTTGTCAGTTCTATATTTCGGAATAAACGTTCATTACGTACCCAACGCAATTCATGATGTACAAATACCTTACGAATATTTGCTGGCAAAGAATCAACCAACGTTAGAAATGGGTACATATCTATTTGAACAACATCTGCTTCAGCCTCTTCAATACAATTATTTACAAATGAAGCGAACTTCCTGTCCGTAGGAAATCCATAAGGCTTTAATGCACGTTCGACATAAAAACGCTCACTATTATTACAACATAGGATTTTTATTGCTCGTTCTGCTTTACTCAAAAAAAAGGATAAGTTTGATAGTTGTTTAAAATAACCATAAGGCTTGAATTTTACATTTTTCCAAACAGTCTGCAAATGTCTCATTGCACTTATCTTATTACAACCATTTACAGGAAAAACAAACGTAATTTGATGTTTACTTTGTAACTTATCTATAATATTATACTGCGCTTGTGCGCCTCCTGAACTAAGAGGATATGGTAAGTATGTTGAAATAATAACTATTTTCATAAAATTAAAAAAGACTCTCGATTCTTACTATATATACAACGTCAAGTCTACAGATTTAGTACATAATCAAACAGAACTATCAATACGAACACTTGAAGAATAGCACTTTACTACACGACTTAACATGACAATTAGGTAAAAGGTACATCCCAATGACACAAATAATTTAAATCGCTTGGTCGTATTGCTATCTTTTTTGCAGGAATTCCTGCAACAACTTCATATTCAAGAACATCACGAGTAACAACAGCGCCACTGCAAATAACTGCACCTTTACCAATCTTAACCCCTTGCAATATTGTACATCCTACTCCGACCCAAACATAATCACCAATACAGATTGGAGCAAAAATACCTGCAAAAGTTGGGGATTTATAATCATGCCCTCCTGTCACAATATTCACATTATGAGAAATGGACACACTATTACCTATTTCAATACCTCCTCTCGCATCAAGCAAACATCCACGATTTATATGGGAGTTCTTTCCTATACGCAAACGATTGGGATTTTGAATATATACATTTTTCATCAAAAAACTCCCTTTTCCTATCTTAGCCCTTACTAATCGCAAATAAGCACGCCTCACTGCCCAAAACGGAATCAAAGGCAAACAATCATTTACCAGTAATTCCATGAAGAAAGCCTTTACCCATTTATAGAGGTATGAGCGCCAAAAGAAAAAAACGATACAACTATAAATAAAATATATAAACTTCAAGAAATTGAATCTTCCTGCAGAAGTAATCAAATAGTTATACCATCGATTTCGGTAAGGATGATCGGATAGTCCCTCTTTTTGATAGGATTCAAGATAAATATCCACCTTCTTAAATCTACACCCTGCAAGGAACATTCTATATATCATGTCCCAATCCAACGCATAACCTAAGTCTTTTGATTTCGATAAATCAAACAAGAAACGGCGCTGTACATCTGCTTTTACTAGCGAAGAACCATGCCTATATATTGGATAATATTGCATCTTGCTTATATCAGCTTGTGCTTCTATCTTGCGATTCATTACATCTGAGACCTCTATACTATTTGCATACAAGATATCTGCTGTACTATGTTCTGTATTCATCATTTTTTCTACTGAATTTGTATCACAAAATACATCTCCAGAATTCAAGAAACAAATCCAATCGCCAGTAGAATGCCTAATTCCCTTATTCATGGCATCATAAACCCCATTATCAGGTTCTGAGCACCAATATGACAGATTATCAGCGACTTCTTTAATAATATCAATCGTACCATCTGTACTTCCACCATCTATAATGATATATTCGATATTTTCCCATGATTGTCCCAACACACTATCTATAGTTTTTCTGAGAGACATTACATCATTATAAACTACAGTGATAATTGTCACTTTAGCCACATCTTTCTTACTTTTTATATCATTTTTACACTGCACATCCATGTTAAAAACAATCACAAATTATTTTTTCTTTACTCAGCTTCCTCAAAAACTCTTGTGAAAATATACAACCTTTCCTCATAGGATTTACTCCCAGTTAACAAGTTATCATAATAAAATAGTTCTTCATCAGTCGAACTTACAATCTTCAACAAACAATATATAATTAAATACCCTACAAATAGTCTCTTATTATTTGGCAACGAAATACATTTGAGAAGATCAATCCAAAGAACCCAATAACAAAATGTGAAAAGATTTGCCAATCGTCCCCCTACCACAGCAAATTCTGCAAAGATAAAGAATATAGTATAAAACATAAGGAAGGCATTGATATACATAATATTATCCTTACGCATCTCAATCAATTTATTATAATAACAAAAAATCAATGCACCGGACAACACTCGTTCGATATAGCCAATTGATAATGTTCGTTGTATATCTCCGTATTTGCCTTCCGTATATGCCTCTACCAATTCGACATAAGCATCACCCAAATTACTAGCCACAGCTATCAATATAGGGGTTACAAACTTTATTCCTGATAAGAAGACTAAATTACTACCTATCAACAAAGATAAAAACAACCACCTCGGACAACGTTTATTTAGGAAAAAATACAAAGGAAGATAAAGAATGGATGACAAATGAAAAGTCATGCCCAATAAATTCCATAAGAAAAAGGGTAACGGCTTTCGTTCTCTTATGTAATCCAATGTATTCAAAAAGATAAGTATGCTGATGGAGTTGCGCAACAGATTCAATTCCATCAGAAGTCCTCCCATACATAAGAAGACAATCAAGGCTAACGGAGGGTTTGAAAGATTCTTGAAGATGAAACGAAACAAAAGAAAAGCATTAATCAAGACCACAACAAATACCATAAAATGATAACTGTCAAAAACGATCTTACAACAGAACATTAACAATACAAATCCTGGTTCAAAGACAGTTTCATCAAATGAATTAAATAATTCATTGAGATTGGTTGAATAAACATGTTCAAATGCAGGATAATAAATAACCCAATCATGAGAAACAAATCCTCTGAATCCAAAAAAGAAAAGAAATATAGCAATACATACCATATTGATTCTTGACTTACCTGCCTCGTCGGTACTTCTGTAATAGTCTGCCAACAAGCCGTAGATAAGTACAAGTATCACATATGGTATGGAATAAATCATACTGTTTCTTTACTTTTCTTCTTCTTATAATTATGATAAAAATCCCGTAAGAATAGAACCCAAGCAGCATCTAAAAGACCGCCCAAAACCACAAATACAAATGCGACAACCATCTTAGGCATACTTGACGGACGTACGGGTATGCTGGCTGATTGAAGAACGGTGAAAGCCGGTGTCTGCTCCTGTACCTTTGCCTTTGCCAATTGCAGCTGCTGAGCAGTCTCTGTATAGACCGTAAGTCTTAACTGCATCTCGTTCTCCAAATTCTTGATGTGTGAATTTAGGGATTCTAAAAAAACATTGCGGTTTGCATCTGATGCCTGAACATATTTCTTCTGGGCTTCCATGTATTCCTGTCGGGCCTGCCCATAAAGTTCTTTTATATATTCCAAATCATGACGTGCCTTCTTGGTACGATACAGCGTGATATAATCTTGTAAACGTTGCATCACAGTATCCGCCATAAGAGCTGATACTTGCGGATCGACATCTGTAACGCTCAAGGTTATAACACTTGTCTTTTTATCAACGATAGCAGAAATATTGGAACCAATCCACGTTATCATACCAGCCTCCTTTTTTGTCAATCGGAAAGGATCTATCTTCTTTGTCCCTAATACGTTAGTCGTATCATTCTTTATAAGTTCTATCAGTTTCACCATCAAAGCTTTCGGATAGTCCCAAAAAGGAGTTCTATTACTTTCTATCAAATGCTTGTAATAAGGTTTACTATTTACTGAATCCAAAGGAATAACGGGCACATCAAACAAATCTACAACAAAATCTGTAGTGGCTAAAACATCGGGATATATTTCTGGATATATTGCATCTGATGTCATCATAGAACCAAGATTCAGTCCCAACATGGCTCCCATAGAACCTAAACTTCCTAAAGAAGAAGATGTATTTGATGCCTCTGGTGCCATTAAAACTGTTGTAGTATAACGACGTTGAGTATTCAGAGCGACTATCACTCCAATAATTCCAGCAACGAAACAAACCTTAAATAAGAGTTTCCACTCTTTCAGGACTTTTGTAATCGCTGCAATTATATCTATTTCTCGACTAATCTGCTTCTTCTCTTTCTCTTCCATACCTCTTATTTACTTATCAGGTTAGCAATAGTAGCAATCATAGTGGCCAAAGAGGCAGTAGATGTACCGATACTCAAAATTTCTGGCAAAGAAAGACCTTTTCGGTCAGGTTTTGTCGGTACTATGATTTCGCAACCGGGCTGTATCAAGTTTTTACCCCCACCTTTGGCACGAGCTATCGTACCGTTCATATAAACGATATAGGTCTGACTTTTTTTGGCATTGGATGAATATCCTCCAGACTGCTCAATATAATGTTTCAACTTCTTGCCTTTGAGATAGGATACAGTATTCGGATACATGACTTCACCGTTGATTTTGACGGTATTGATGTATTGGGGCACTACAAGACGGTCTCCCTCACGAAGCACTACATCCTGCTCACTACCGGGATCTTCCAACGCTTTGTCCAACTCGATTCCGACACTATAGGTTGTTGACAAATCAAGTTTGTCAATATCAATAGAGTCTTTTCCTCCTAACTTGGAGGCACGGAGAGCTGCTTTCATACGTACTTGTTCTTCCATGGTCATCTGACGCTCCAAACGGGCACCCTTCACGTATGCCTCGTTGGTAAGTCCGCCTACGGCCTCTATCAATTCACTCAACCGATAATTCTTTTTGGCCAGCACATAAGTACCGGGAAAAAGGACCTCACCCTCTACTTTAAGATTTTGCTGTTCCTGATATCCGGGACTCCGACGTACATATACTTCGTCATACGGTTCTAATATAAAGCCCGCTTCTCCATCAACGACAAAACCATCACGCAATGAGAAGTTGTAGGTCTCGGCCGTTTCATTACGGTCTTTTGTAGCTGTAGCGTCCTTGATTCGACGAGCCACATCAACACGCACTGTTGAAGCAGATTCCTTCAATCCACCTGCTTGCAGGATGAGGTCTTCCAACGTGGTATTGGCCGCATAAACATACGTCCCAGGGAATAACACCTCACCATGAATAGCAAGAACACGCTCTTCCCGAATATCATGAATACTGGGAATCATCAGGACATCTTCATTCTGCAAGGCTATGTCGGCAACAGTTCCGTCCATAACACCTTTGACATTAACAGAAATAACTTCAAGGGAGAAGTCCTCGCGTTTGCGATGAAGTACGGCACGGTTCAAGAAAGCATCGCCCATTGTTCCTTCGGCAGCTTCAATCAATTGGCGTACTGTAGTGATGCGCCCGCCTATCTGATACATGCCCGGACGATATACAGCCCCCTTCAGTTCCACCATGTTTGAGAATCGGGGCAATACGGAATCAATATTCAGCGAATCACCGTCCATCAATTGGAATGTATTGAAGTCCAATTCATCTACATTATATATCTGATACTCGCGCCCGCTCTTCCGGATAAGGCGGACATTCTTTGTATAAGCATCGCCTGTAAATCCACCGGCATAATCAAGCAGAGTTCCGACACTCTCGTTGCGCTTCATCTCATAAAACATCGGACGTTTCACCTTACCTGCCACATTAACCAAACATTCGTAGGTTCCGACAACTATAACATCATCATCCATCAGACGTACATCATCGGCCATTTTGCCATTCAAGATGTAATCATAAATATCCAAAGTGGCCAGCAACTGGTTGTTTCGATAAACTTTCACCGAACGGAGTGTACCAATCTCGTTCATGCCACCTGCTTGATAAAGTGCATGAAACACTGTCGCAAAAGAAGAAAGTGTATAAGTTCCAGGATTTTCCACTTCACCCATCACATTGACCTGAATGCCTCGTATCTGACCGACGGTCAGTTTGAGTTGGGTATCCGGATCGGAATAAATCGTTTCAAGTTCAGACTTCAAATACTCATTGGCCTCTTTTACCGTCATACCACTCAAATAAACAGGACCAACACCATCGACCTGTATAGCGCCATCGGGAGAGATCGTTTCTTGAATGGTGTTTTGCGAAGCACCCCAAACATCAACGATCACTTCGTCACCAGGCCCCAAACGATAATTCTGTGGAGTAGCAATATTGAGATTGGGTTCGAAAGAAAGGTTTTTATTGCTGAAAATGTCATGACCAAAAATTTTCTTTGAAGATTCTTTCGCATACATTTCGTTATAAAGGTCCAATGTATCAGGCATGATGAAGTCCAACCCCTCAAGCATCATTTGTTCTTGAGAGAGTTTCCCCGTCTGCTTTGACTTATCGTCAGCAGACTTTATCATGTAGTCACGTTGTTTTTGCTGAGGTGTCGTCAATTCCAACTTTTGACGTGTACGCACTTTCTTGAGCAGTTCGGTACCTCCCACTACCCCCTTAGCCTGCTGGCCATACTTTGCCTTCAAGCGGTTCACCTGCTCCATGGTCACACCGCGACTCACCAATTGCTTGATTATCTGTGACTGGGAAGTTCCCTTGTCTTGTTCTTGAAGAATATATTCTATCACCTGCTCATCCGACATGGTTTGCGCCAACACGGTTGCCGAACCCGCCACGAACACCAACAAAGCTAAAGCGTATCTACGCATAAATTCTCTCATATTATCAGTTATATTCTTGTTCAAAATTTCTTTCCACTCAAAAACGATGCCAATGTACGTCCGATAATGACGCAATCGCCCCACAATGAACGTGTCTTCAAATATTCAATATCCATTTCCAGGCGCCGGATCATTTTTTCCATCGTATCCGTATAGCCATTCTCTATCGTGGCACGCGAGGTCAATCCCGGACGCATGGCGTAAACATAAGGATAATCTTGGTTTACCTCCAAGATTTTATCTATAAAATACTTCCGCTCCGGACGGGGTCCGACCAAGGACATGTCACCCTTCAACACATTCCAGAATTGTGGCAATTCATCCAAATGATACTCACGCAGAAACTTTCCCGTCTTAGTCAACCGGGCATCATCCTTTACAGCCAACTGTGGCACACCGTCCGCTTCGGCCTCGGTCACCATAGTGCGATACTTGTACAAGATGAAAGGCCTGCCTCCGTATCCGATGCGCTCCTGCCGAAGCAACGGTTTCTTGCACCCATCCAATTTCAGGATTATATAAATAAGCAGAAAAACAGGAGATAAAAGAATCAATGCCAACATTGAACAAACAATGTCTGCCCCTCTCTTTATTCCTCTCTCAAAAGCATTCATCGCATCTTGCGATGTTATTTCATTCCAATTTTCTATCATTTCTTTGTTGCGTACACCCTTCGCGCCACATGCAACGCATGCCATCCACGCCATCCGGTTCTATTGTAAAGAACGTACATCTTGCAAATTTATTGCAAAAGTAGTAATTTTATCCCGTACCTATGCACGTTTTATGAATTTATTGTCACAGAGGATAAATTTAATTGGCAAATCATAATGAAATTTCCACAAATACGACTACTTTTGCACCCAATTTCTACCCTGTCTGAAAAAAATATCGGAAAGACAGGGAAGAAAAATGAACCAACATATTACGACAATATTATGCCGAAATTAAGATTCAGAGTTATAGAAGCCGCATTCGGGAAAAAGGCCGTAGAGGTAAAGCAACCCTCGCAAAGACCTACCGAATATTTTGCCAAATACGTATTCAACCGTGCCAAAATGCAACAATATCTGGCACCTGATATTTATAACAAACTGATTGACGTCATTGACAACGGAGCTCCCCTTGACCGCGACATGGCTGACGAAGTGGCATCAGGCATAAAGAGTTGGGCTATCAGTTTGGGAGTCACCCACTATAGCCATTGGTTCCAACCCTTGACCGAAGGCACAGCCGAGAAGCACGATGCTTTTGTCGAGCACGATGGAAATGGAGGAATGATTGAAGAATTCAGCGGTAAATTGTTAGTACAACAAGAACCTGACGCCTCCTCTTTCCCTAACGGCGGAATCCGCAACACGTTTGAAGCCCGTGGCTATTCGGCATGGGATCCCTCCTCACCGGTCTTCATTGTTGATGACACACTGTGTATTCCTACTGTATTCATAGCCTATACAGGCGAAGCACTTGATTACAAGACCCCCCTACTGAAATCACTTCGTGCCGTCAATCAGGCCGCCTTGGACGTATGCCACTATTTCAACCCTGAAGTTAAAAAAGTTTTTACCTATTTAGGTTGGGAACAAGAATACTTTCTCGTAGATGAAGGGCTTTATGCCGCACGCCCCGACCTTCTTTTGACAGGCCGCACCCTGATGGGACATGAATCTTCAAAGAACCAACAACTCGAGGACCATTATTTCGGTGCCATTCCCCCACGGGTTGTGGCATTCATGAAAGACCTTGAAATCAAATCGCTTGAATTAGGTATCCCCGTCAAGACACGTCATAACGAGGTGGCACCCAACCAATTCGAGCTGGCCCCTATTTATGAAGAGTGCAACCTGGCCGTAGATCACAACATGCAACTCATGTCGCTCATGCGCAACGTGGCACGCAATCACGGTTTCCGCGTTTTGCTCCACGAAAAGCCTTTCAAGGGAGTAAACGGAAGCGGCAAGCACAACAACTGGTCACTCGGTACAGACACTGGTCTCCAACTCCATGCACCAGGAAAAACACCTGAAGACAACCTGCGGTTTGTCACCTTCGTGGTAAACACGCTGATGGCCGTATATCGTCACAACGGTCTGTTGAAAGCCAGTATCATGAGTGCCAACAACGCCCACCGATTGGGAGCAAACGAAGCACCTCCAGCAATCATTTCCAGTTTCTTGGGCAAGCAACTCAGCGAGGTGCTGGACAGATTGGAAATGAGCAGCAACGATGAATTGGTAAACATCGAAGGCAAACGGGGTATGAAACTCGACATTCCTCAAATCCCAGAACTGCTCATTGACAACACCGACCGAAACCGCACTTCGCCTTTTGCATTCACAGGAAACCGATTCGAGTTTCGCGCACCAGGGTCAGAAGGTAATTGTGCCAGCGCCATGATAGCCCTCAACTCGGCCGTAGCCGAGCAACTGGCCGACTTCAAGACAGAAGTAGATGCACTTATCAACAGCGGTGAAGAAAAAATCCCTGCCATTCTCAGCGTATTGCGCCGACTTATAAAAGAAAGCAAACCTATCCGTTTTGATGGTAACGGATATTCCGATGAATGGAAAACAGAAGCCGCCCGTCGGGGATTGGATTGCGAGACGAGCTGTCCGCTTATCTTCGACAACTATTTGAAACCCGAAACCGTTGCCATGTTTGAACAGACAGGGGTAATGACACGCAAAGAGTTAGAAGCACGCAACGAAGTAAAATGGGAAACATACACCAAGAAGATACAGATTGAAGCCCGCGTATTGGGTGACTTGGCCATGAACCACATTATCCCCGTGGCTACCAAATATCAAAGCGAGCTCATTGACAATGCCTACCGCACGACCAAACTCTTTCCTGCAGAAAAAGCCTCATGGCTCACGGCAAAAAACATTGGTCTCATCGAACAGATTGCAGAACACAACAACTTTATCGAAGAGAATGTAGCCTGCATGATACAGGCACGAAAAGTAGCCAACCGTATCGAAAATGAGCGTGAAAAAGCCATAGCATACCACGACACCGTCACCCCTATGCTGGAAAGCATCCGTTATCACATAGACGAACTGGAGCTCATCGTGGACAACCAGATGTGGCCATTGCCGAAGTATCGCGAATTGTTGTTTATTCGTTGAGGCACTGAAGCGTTAAAGCGTTGAGAAGTTAAAGAACGGATTTGGAAACTTGTTTTCACGATGGAAACAAAAAAAACAGGTTCATCCGACAAGTCAAGTGATGAACCTGTTTTTTTACTCTCTCAAGCAATAGTAGCTTCTATTGGGAAGCGGACTCAACACAACCATTAGTCCCTGTTTACTTTATTCTGCAGTCTGAGGTACGTTTTTTCCACTTGCAGGTCTGTAAGCTGCCCGAATGCGGAATGATTCTGATCGTAGTGCACGACCACCACGGAATTTGCTATCCTTATATCCACCCTGTATTTCAGAATAATTACTATATGTGCCATTAGGCACGAAATAGTCATAATCTACATTGGTATTATAATTGTCTTTGTCATCCGTTGAGCCACTTTCGTAGTAGTTAAACACTTTCTCACCATTATTAAAGGTGACCTTCACTCGGGTCGCACGGGCTCTGTCGGTATCTTCAACAGTTCCAACAGCAATTCCAAATATATATCGGGGTTTCTTTGCCGATGCACTTGACCAATAGAAGTTATTCTGAAACTCCTCGTACTTATCGAAATGTGTTCTCATAATAGCTTCCATCTCGCGAATAGCAGGCAGATACCATCCTCCACCGTTCTCTGACAATGTGGGTGTTTTATTTGTAGCAGGATCTTTTTTGTTCTTGTTGCAGCAATATTCTGCCGCAGTTTCTGGAATATCATTAATTTTATATCCCGTATTATTCCCCACAATTGTATTGGTATAGTTGAGTCCTTCATAAAAAGGGTCGCCATAAGTACCACCACCAACATTAGTACCTGCATGTCCCCATGGAAGTCCGTTATAGACTTGGGTTGTGTTGTATGTGTTCAGCGGATCATAATGATAGAGGTATTCTTCTTTATCTTCTATATAGATGGTCTGTTTTTCTGTAGTCAAATTACCTCCTTGATCTCTATTGTATACAACAACTTTTGTCAATCCTATCTGTGTAAACGTCAGTTTGCGGCTTTTTGATGCATCTCCACTGAATGACAAACTGACCGTAGCTGTTCGCTCTGAGAGACTGATATTCTCGTCGATATAGAAATAGATGCGGTCGCGGTTGCTGCATGTGTAACTAGTATTATCAAACAAAGTTTCAGTCACCAAATCTGTGGTGAAGTAATTGCGGATGCCATGATAGGCAGTGTAGTCATTCCCCGTAATTGTATTGGTGGTCTCTGTAAGACCATCGGGTAATGTACCGTCTTTCATATTAGCAGATGGTATCCGCTCCATTCGAATCCATGAATAAGGGCTGCCTGTGTCAGGCTTATTGTCAATAGTTACCGTAACGGTTTGCCCATCGTCAATATATAGGTCCATGGGGACCACATTCCAGTGAGCATCAAGCGTGGCCTCCTGCTCAATGGCGATGTAATAGCCGCTATTACCCATGGTCACCCGATGGTCCACTGAGATTGTTCCGTCTTGAGCTTCTTTATGGTTGGTTCCACCAGTAATCGTGATGTTGTTATTGTATTGGCAATTACGCTCCACCTGGAAGTTGTCAGTGTTGTTTGAGCCCAGATATACATCGTACTCCATTCCGGCATTGTGTCCCTGATGGTCGATGAGGTTGCCCTTTATCTTTACGTAGGTGGGCTTTCCATTTGTTGCGAATAGAGGTTTGTAGCGTTGCTTATCTGCATCTTTGATTCCATCAGGATAGCTGTATCCGGTTCCTGCGTCCATCATGTGCTCAGGCATATAGAAGGTAAAGCTCAACACATTGGAACCACTGACAGGGTTGCTGCCTGTTACGGCACGTGAGGTGTAATGGGTAGCATGTACAGTATTATAGAACGAAGTCTCTCCATTAGAAGCACCCTGTAGGCTCACTCCTGTAGGCAGATTATGCACTTCCCATTGTGATAGTTGGAATGAAGGAGTCACACCCTCTGCTGCATCCTGATGAAGGTTGACTTGAATATTGAATACAATCTTGGCATAGAGGTTATCGAGCGGAATCTCCAATACAGCACCGCTCAACTCGGCTTCAGTATCCAGACTCTGCACCAAACTTCCTATCATGGGAAACCCTTTGGTAAGCATTTGGGTAGCGCTAGTGGCACAGCTTTTTGAGAGGAAGTCGGTCAAAGAAAAGTTTGTCTCAGGTTTGTTGTTGCTATGGGAAAATCCCCAGGTGTTGTATATGACGTTGTCATCGACATTGGCAACAATGTACAGTTGGCATGCTGTCAATTCATTTGTGGTAGCTTCAGCAAGGAGTTCACGGTCAACGATGAAGGTAGGATTGGCTCCCTCCAGATATTGGATGTTGATACATTGCCCGGCATTGTCAAAGATAAACAGGCACATGCTGCTGATGTGCGATTCATCGCTCGTCTTGATACCACGGGAAGTAACATTGCATTCATCATACGTGGTGACACGGCCAACAACTTGTATGAGCGAGTCGTTGCCCTTTTGAAACATCTCTTCGTCCACTGCACATGTGCAGAAGCAGAGGCACATTACTGCCATCAAAGTATATCTGATAGTTGCCAATAATCTGTTCATAATCATTCAAATTCTATATCTACATCTTTGTCTGTCCATTCACCTGATTCAATAATGGCAATGGTAATGGCACCAGCCGAGAAAGTCATCTGCAGGTAATACTTGCGGCCCGCCTTCATATCTCGGCCAACATTAAAAGTCTGAGGTTCCTCATCGGAATTCTTATCAGAATAACTATAAGTGATGTTGCCCTGCAAGAAATCATCTGTACTTGTCCCTTCCTGTGGGATGAATATCATTGCATTATCCAAGCTCACAGTCTCTAATGCTGGTATAGAAATCGCACCTGATGAAATAAAAGAATAAGGTCCTTGGGAAACACTACCACTTACAGTTCGTGTCATTTCCATTGATGCGTCCAATGGTATTGTCGCTTTATTATATTTCAGTGTATTGTTGATGAACGATATGTTCAGTTTGTCTAATTCTATAGAGTTGTCTTTATTCAGGTTTCTGATCTGTATGCCTAAGGCAGTCAAACGATGCTTGAAAGTGAGCCCTACAGTGTTGCCTAGCGTATTGTCGGTATCAAATACGGATGCGGTCATGATATCGACCATATTTGCAACATCAGCAGGAAGGGTATAGGTAAGGTAAGGAGTACCATACGTGGTGCTGGAACTTATAGTCAGATCAGTTGGCTGGTGGGCGAAGAAGGTGTATTTCTTGCCTTCTTCCCATTCCTTTAATTGATTACCAGATTCTGAAGTATTGGTGTCATATGTGTGCAACGAACCATTCCATGTTACCAACTGGTTGTGCATAAACGTTGGCAGTGCAGTCGCTACTGCTGTACTCCAGTCTTTGTCGTAATCGAACGCTGTGACAGCAAAGTTGCGTTTCATGTCAGTAATTAATGTACCCCTTGTGCTCACCTGGGTATTGAAATGGATGTAATTGCCGGTCGGAATCTCAATCTCCGCCTCGGGGGAAGTTATAAGGGATTCCTCACACCCTGTAAAGAGCATGAATAGTGAGAGTGCTATTATGTAGGAATATATGCGTCTCATATCACATTATTTGATGATAATGGCTCCACCTGCCTGTTCCGAACCCCATTCCTCCACAGAAGGGATGGCAAACTCTATATTGTGATCGACATGTACTGTCGCTTTGTATGCAATGCTGGTATTTATAGTCCATTGGGTGCTATAAGGCAGAGGCACTACTAATGATTTGTTTGAAGTAGTACTACTCCCTTGTTGCGTAAAGGTGTACTGCACCACCAAATAGACAGTATGCTCACCGGAGAACGTCTGCGGTATCATCAAATGATTTTCAATGAATGGCTGATCAGTTCCGTAGGTTAGTCGAGTGTTTGTCTCTTTTCCCACATAGCTCGAATTATCCAGATTCACCCAACTTTCAGTTGTGTTTGGGCCATTCGTATACGAACCTTTAGTGTATAATCCCGACAAATAGGCTCCTGTTACCGTAATGACATCATTCTTATTGTCTTCGTGTAGGGTTAGGGAGAGTGACACTTTAGTAAGCAGATGCTTGAATTGGAAGTCTACACTACTGGGAGGATTGCTGCCATCAATGCCAAACTGGTTGGCGTATAACAAATCGTACTCTTTTGTTGCATCAAACCCCTCAATAGTGAATATGCCATTGCTTATTGTTGCTGAAGTATAAGCACCAACCTCTGGTGATGGATATACAGCATGGAAGTTATAGGTGTTATAAGTCCAGTACTCTTCTTCTGTATATTCCCATTCGTTGTTTGTTGAGTTAAAGGTTACTTTTCTACCATCAAATACTGGGGCATTGCCTTCGTATCCGCCCCATACGCTGAATCCATTGTTTTTGATAGGAGTGTCGTTTTCAACTATGGCACGGGTATTGTCCACTGCGGCCTTGAATCCGATGGATGCTTTTGTCATACCATGAGGAATCTTCTCGTCCTCCAAATCGGAATGACAAGCTATGCACAGCGATGTCAGTAAAAGTATTTTCAGTAGGTACTTCATACAAAAATGTATGTCTTGGTTTTCTGTCTTTTTCCTGTCTTTGTGGGGAACAGATGAATCTCTCGTGCGAGAGATTCATCTGTTGGGGTGTGCCTAATTATTTTAATAATCCTCTGTGTTCAGCTCGATAATCTCAGTGGCTCCCCATGTAGAAACACCGATTGTACCGAATTGGATAGGTGCTGCGGAAGTGGGCAAGCCGATAGTGTAATTATATACGGTATTTGCTTTCCACATCTGCTTACTATTCTCTTCTGTTCCGAGAACAGGCAAATTTAGTTCTTTTTCTGCTACAACTTGATTGTTATCATCATAGAATTCAGCCTTGATGCTAAATTCTACAACATTTGTGAGGTCCTGAGGCATCACAAGGAACTCTTCAGATATGATTCTTTCACTTATAGCTATGTATTGGCCTGCCACTGAAGTTCCCAGATTATTAATGCTAGAGTTTACATGATCTTCGCCTACATTTAAAGTTGACAAGAAGTTGGGCTTATATTCAATAGCATTTGCACCGACGGCTGGTGTCCAGCTTGTAAGCAATGCCTGAACATTCGAGTCTGTATTAGGATTCTTGGAAATAACACATTCACCTTCGTTTTTTGCACCATTAATAACCAATGCTTCCACAATTCTCATTTTGTATTTTGCGTCATTGTTGATAACGGTGAACCGAACCTTTGTAAGCATGTGCTCAAAGGAAAGATCAACCTTAGGATTGGTCAGACCGCTGTTATCTACAGTTACAATGTCTGCAACCAAGTCGTTGTTGTCAGTTACTGTGTATGATGGAATGGTCAAGTCTACTGTAGACGGCCCCATAACAAATTCCACGCCAGCGATGGGATCGGTGTTATTACCATTAGCGTATGCTCCAAACTGATAGATGTTTCTAGTCCAGTAAGCAAGGTCATCTTCATTGGTATTTGTGTCCAAATCATAGCTCCATGGGGCTTTACCATCTGTAATGGCTCTGGTTACAGGAATACCATTAAAGACTACTGCGTCATTTCCATAGAAGCCATGAACAAAGAACTTACTCAAACCTGATATAGCACTAATTGCACCATCAGTTCCTGTCTGTCCAGGTGCATCGGTGGTTGTGATAGCTCTTGTTGTTTTGTTTACGAACGATTCAAACCCGATAGCTTGCTTTGTAGGCTGCACTTGTTCAAGTACCTCATCGCTGGTACAACTTGTCATGGCTGCTACAGCCAGACCAAGTAATAAAAATTGCTTTTTCATAATGCTGAAAATTTTAAATAGTTAATATGTTGAAAATTTTAAATAGTTAATATTATATGTTATTTTTCTGTTTGTTTTCTATTTTGATAATTTATTGTCTCTCTCACCAAATTAGTTGAGCGGCACATGTACTATTTCACCCCATCCATCAACACCAACATTGAATGCCCCTCCACCGGTGGAGTTCTCCTCAATCTCCATATCCTGTATCAATATGACACCACCATGCGGTTGTTTGCGCATCTGCTCGGTGATGTCGTACTTGAAGGATTGTGTCTTACCATTGGTGAGCGATACGTTGAGGTACAGTTCATGGGGATAGGTCTCCTCATAGCCACGCGAATAGTGTGGAGTGGGATAACCGGGAATACCGAATGAGCGCACCAACGCCTGTACACCATAGTCGCCCTGCATGGTACACTCAAAGGTGAGCAGTCCCGTAGAGGTGGTCGTATGCCCCTTACTGAGGTGCACGCCTGTGGCCATGCCACTGAGCACACCATCGGCATGTTTGATGAGCCCGGCACCCTTGGTCACCTCGAAACGGAGCAGGTAGGTATATACCAAAGGACGAAGAACGACGTCGAGTGTATCGGGCACAGCCTGACGCTCTACGAAGATAGAGTCGACAAACGCGCCAAAAAGCATGTCGGGGGTATTCATCACAGCATTGCGCACATGACCGCCACGCGTGGTGGCCTTGGCAGTGTGGAAAGAGTCGAGCCCCTCGAACAAGATATACTCGGTATCGTTGTTGTAGAAAATCATGTCGTAATGTCCCTCCTCGTTGAAGCTGATAGTATTGTGCTGACGGGTGAGGTTGCGCACAGTCTCCGTCTGGTCGTCCTCATTATATATATGTACGCGCACGCCTTCGGGCTCCTTGGGAGCAATGTCTTCGTAGGCGATACCATACTCGGGTTTCCACTGCTGTTCCCAGTCGATGTGGTTCTCGATGTTGTATTCCCACTCGCAGTCAAAGGACAGACGCAATTGGAATTGTGTACGGTGAGCATGAGGCTCGTGGTCGTAGCAGAGATCCTTCTGCTCACATGAGACCACCGCAAAAATTACAAGCACCCATATCAGGAGACGAAGCTGCTTCATCGGACACCTCCTTTCTGGCCAAAGAGCCACACAAGTGAGACCTCAGCCTTTGTAGGACCGACAAAACTGCGATTCTTGCGGGCTTGCCATACGTAGCAATCGTCGACAATGCGGTATTCATTGTACTTACCGCCCTGATAGCCCACACCCAACACAAAGTCGAGATTCAAACAGCGGGCAATGGGAAGTGAATAACCATACTCCACACCCATGACATACGAAGGATGCTTGAACAGGTTATCTCCCGGCTCGCCGGACATATACCCCTTATGGCCAAAAGCCATAAAATCGTAAGTAAAGGCTTGGGCATACACTCCTACATGATGCCCGCTAAGGGGACGCTCCTTGGCAGTACGGCCCAACCATTTACGCAGTGCCAACTCGCCTCCATAGATGCGCCAACACCAACTGTCGGTGTTCCATCGGGCATATTCCCACGAACCGGCAATGCTCCATCCCTTACCAAGGCTCAGTTCTGCACCCAAGTTAGGAACAAGGGCCAGGTCGTAGAGCAAGTTACTCTTGAGTGCCCACACGATTTTGCGTGAAGGGGAAGGGGCAGGTGCCGGCTCAGGTTCAGAAACAGACACGGTGTCGGCAGGAACCACCTCCGTCTCTTCGGACACCTCAACTATTTCTTCTTTCCCGGCCACCTCCACCGGAATCTTCTCGACAGCAGCAGTTTCGTAGTAAACGATGCAGAACACTGAATTACGAAGACGCGGATAGTAAGTTTGAACCAAATACCGGTAGATGGGCAATTGCTGCAAACGCCACTTCTTGGTACCGACGTTGACATCAGAGTCGATAATGCTGACAACCTTGTCGATGGTTGTCTGCTTCATCTTCTTGTCGCTGGTCACATATTCACGCAAGCGCTCCCACGACTCACCGTCGGGATGCACATAGAGACGGTCATTCAATTCGGGATGACGTTGCCCAATCGTACGATGCATGGTGGCTGCACGAAGGCGTGAAAGTTTCAGGTTGTGTTCATACACACCTTCAGGAGAAGATTGTGAAACGATGACCACAGAATCAATCTTGGACAGACCGATGGAGTCAATCACGTAAGCAAAACGCTCCAGTGCCTGAGCATTGCCCATATAATGAAGGTCGAGCAATGACTTGTCAAACCGGAAATGAACCTCGATGCCCAACAGACTCTTCTGATATCCATGCTTGACAGACGACTGTGCAAAGCCCCCTGCGGCCATAGAAAGCAGCAATACCAATAATGCAACTATTTTTACCGTCCGTTTCACTTTCAAGATTCATTTTTGTTACTCTACACCATCGGCTTATAGGCTGTGTGTGATACGCTTATATACTAGCAGGGATAAACAGTCCGCAAAATTAACTATAATATACTATACCACCCCCCCCCATTGTTAAACTATGTTAACAATGTTTTTTTTAACACAAGAAGGGAAGCAAGGATTTTCCAAGACACAAGCCGCTTCACACTCACGAGAAAGAATGCTTGAACTCGCACGCAAATCAAAAAAAACTCACACGTAAGTTCAGGAAAACTTACGTGTGAGTTTCTCCGGCCTTTCTTCAAAGAAGAATCAGCCATTCGTATTCATTTACTAATCAGAGTATTATCCATCTACCAAAATTTCCTCTTCCTTCGGTTCATCAATCACCACCTGCACCTCTTCCACATCGCTGTTGCGACGGCGGAACTTGATGACATTCACCATGTCGGAAAGGCCGTACACCATGCATCCTATACCTAATATAATAAAAGGTACGTTGGCCGACTCGATAGGATTGAATAGGATGAAAATGCCTACCAGCATGACCAATACAGGAGTGACATAGAAACCTCCAGGCACACGCACCCATTGGCGGGCAGAAACAAGATGGATAATTTCACTCAATCCGGCATAAGTGAGGATTATACCCAACGCATACATCAGGATCGCTTCGAAAAACATCGGACGGACAATAAGACACAAGCCAAACAGGATGCTACCTACACTCAACACTTGAGACCACCCGAAACGATGAGATGCACCATCCGCCGACTTATGCCGGTAATATGCCAACAGGGAAAACAAACCGGGGATAAGGAAAAGACATCCGAGCACCATTATCAGATACAACACAGCACTCTGAGGCCAAAAGACCAACAAGACGCCTATCAACAAAGCTGTTACCCCACGAAGCAGGGAATAAGCCATATCAATTGAACCTTTTTTCATACATTCATTTTTTGCAACAACATATTATGCATCATGGCCAAACTCTCGTCCTCATTGACCAACATGGCTACATAAAGCCACCAAAGCAAGAGGACAATGAGCAACAACACTCCCAAACCTACCCAAAACTTTCTTTCCATAAACAAATCCCTTTCTTCGTTTTTTCATTCATGCAGGGTTTTAAATCCCTACACCTTACTAACAAACAGAAGAACAGTTTGGTTGTTGCGCTCAAGGCTTTTATTTTCTATCCTTCAGAAACGATAACCAAAAGTAAACATCACCTGGTCGCGTTCAGTCTTTGTCTTGGTGGCAGGCAGGAGTCCATCAGCAGTATTGGGGAAATCAACCCCTGCATCCCAGCTATACCAACTATCAAATGGATAAAATTCACCTTTTTGGCATGCATACTGGTAAGCGGCATCCAGATAGAACTGTCCGAAACGATAACCCATACCTACCGTAAAGATGTTTCGTGCCAAGGTATTTTCATATTCTGCATCCGTACGGGGATCATTTGAATACAGGAACTTATAGGCACTCTTGTCAAAAGCCGCCGAACTGTAATTGTATCCGGCACGCAGGCTGAACTCGGGTATCAGTTTGGCCTCCACACCCAAACGGAATGTATGCACACCTTTCAAGTCCTCCTCTATCCATGACGTTTCCTCATACATGTCTTCAAACTCGTCCCAACGAAGCTTGGCCGAGGAATAGTCTGCATATTCATACTCTGCCCCTATTGCAACAGAGGTCCCGATAGTATGTCCAAGACTGAAATTGAACTTCCAGGGAGTAAGCAATTCGTAATCACGGGTAGCAACAGAGGTTCCTCCGGTATAGGCCATATTGGAAACCGTAGAGAAAAGCTCGGCCGAATGCCGATCGGACAGTTTGTAGTAGGTAGGGGTATGAATAGCCAAGCCAAAGCGGAAAGCAGACTCTTCAATAGGACGGAATATGGCACCCAACTTAAGGTCGGCACCTGTTCCTTCCGTACGATATGAATTGGTCAAAGTAAAATCTGTTGGTAAATGGTCAAACTCTCCCCATTCTGTATAGGACGATGTGCGTTCATAATTGACATCATACACCCCAACCGTCAATCCGAAATAAAAACGGTCATTGACATTGAAAGACATATTAAGGTCAACCACATTCACTCCACCTGTTTCACGACTCTTATACTGCGCATCGTAACCTGGCATTCCTATATAATGGAGATAATCGTAAAGCGGCTCTCCATTTTCATTTGTTATAGGATTACCTTTTTTATTTATTATAGGATTACCATTTCGACCTTTTCCTTCTTCTGAAGGAACATCTCCCCATTCTGTATTGCCATCCGTTCCTTGGTCGGGTCCAATAAGTCCACCTTGTATTCCCAATATTGTCAACCACGATACATCTTCCCAATCAGGACTGGTATAATAATCTGCATTCAGGTCATCATACATCTGATAGTAATCTTCCAAAGGGATTGGATTATAACAGTTTCCCATCCAGGCTATCTGGTCAGTAAGCGAAAGCCCCATCAAGTCACCATACATAGTCATCCGCTTGTTGAAGTTGCGTTGCTTACGGTAGTTGATACCGAAATTCACGAAACGAAGTTCATCACCCATTCTGGTACTGAACACAACTCCCAACTGATCGAACGAAAGGCGCGAACGGTCATCCTTACCTGTCACACCTCCAAAATTTGCTTCAACCCGCGTATTGTTCAAACTGAATGTACCCGACACATCGTTACGACGGAAGAGTCCGATACCGGCAGGATTAGTCCCCATCGTGGAGATGTCACCACCAAGAGCACTCATGGCGCCTCCCATTCCGACAAAACGGGCTGTCCCATTCAAATCGGTACTGATGAAGCGCTCCGCATCGTATTGAGTCTGAGCCCACACGGCACTTCCCGAAATGAGTGCGATTACTATTACACTTATAATCTTTTTGAGTTTCATTACTTCATTCTTTCATTATTAATTCTTCTTCAGAAAGGAATGTTATTCACCGGCGTCCACCCGACCGTCCGCCACCAGTTGAACGAGTGCTTCCACCCATACCGGAGCTACGTGAGGAGCTGCTACGTCCTGACGAATAACTACCTGAAGAACTACGTGAAGAGCTGCTACGCCCTGACGAATAACTGCCTGAAGAACTACGCGTAGAGCTGCTGCTACGGCTGTAGTTTCCTGAAGAACTGCGCGAAGAGCTGCGTGAGCTGTTTTCTGTTGAATAGCTTGAAGAACTGCGACTACTGCGCCCACTATTGCTACGGACATTGCTCTCCGAATTCCTGTTTGTCGTAGCCTGACTCTGACGGGTCGATGTTGAAGTCTGGTTACTATTCCTTCCCACCGTACTCCGACTATTGCGTCCACTATTTGTAGTGGTCGCCACATTTCCTGTCTGTGAGCCACGGGTTGAGCTTGAGCGTACGGCACTATCGGATGCACGCCCTGTCGCCGTACGTCCAGATGACGTACGGGAAGCAACGGCAGTACCACGATCATTTCCCCTACTTGCACGTACAGGTGCCACTTCTTGTCGTTGGGCACGTACAGCCGGACGAGTTCCTATCCGACGACGATTGTCATAATAAAAGCCGTTACGCCATCCACCTACATGTCCTCCACCGAAATGCGGGCCGTGATGGGGATGATGATGATGTCCCCAATAAGGAGGATGATAAGGATAGTGATGATGATGATACCATGGGTCATGCCATCCCCAGCCAAAGCCGAAGTGCCAGCCACCTGTGCCCCATCCCACATGCCAACTCCAACCTCTGTGCCAACGCCATGGGTCGTAATGCCAATCCCACCAATATGGGTTACTCCAGACAGGCGCCACATAAGCATAATAGCCATCAGTATAGACCACATCCCAATCGTATGGCGACCATGTATAGGCCAAATCCCAATAAAGCGGGCTGCTCACGGGAACAGCTACTCGCGGACTGCGGAAACGTACCAAGCGCGTAGCATATTGATAGTCGCCCTCCGAAGAGGTAAAATTGTCCGTCCATTCACTTTCTTTCTCTACGACTTCCTCCGTTTCAACCACATAGCGGGTTGTCGTGGCTGTATCCAGACTGAAAGAATAGCGTCGGTTATAAGCATCCACATCGCGCTCCACACCTGCGGCGTCAAGCACAACATCAGCCGAAGCGAAACGTCCCGATGATGTAAAACGAACCTCTTGGGGAGTATCGTCCAAGGTAGTCTTACTCGTCTTTGTCGAAGTAACGGTAGTCACCCTTTCCGTGCGGGTCACCGTAGTCTCTTTCTTCTCTTTCTTGCTCTTAGGAACAAAATAGAGGTCATCGTCCACACTCTGTGCCATACTGATATGTGGCAATACCACAACCAGTAACGATAATAATGCTAACTTTTTCATACCTCATCTATTTTATTGTTCATACTTCCTTTCTGCACGGATTATCCCATCTCCTTCTATCTTTTCTCACTCATAATCCGCAAATCTTTACTGCAAAAATAAACAACTCTATTGATTTTTATAGCAAATTGCTCTTTTTTTTACATTGTTTTTCCCTATATTTCACATTTCCCTGCCTCTTTTTCGCCTTCTTTTCAGATTTTAAGGAATTTAAAGATGGATTATAAGCAAAAAGCAGTACTTTCGCGCATCATTAATTCGGAATCAGTCTGCTATCGCTCATCAAAACCTCTCGTGAATGTTTTATTAAGGCATAGCCACTGTTCATAACATAACTCACAACTCATAATTACAACATGGTCTATATAGAAGTAGCCTTCACCCTTACCCCTTGGAGCGAAACAGCTCAAGATGTACTTACCGCCCTGACTGGTGACATCGGTTTTGAAAGTTTTGTAGAAGAAGAGAATCTGCTGAAAGCTTATATCCAACAAAAGCTATACGATGAAGAGGCTATCAATGCCGTCATTGCCGACTTCCCCCTACCCGACGTAGCTATTGCCTACACGGCTCAGGAGCAGGAAGACAAAGATTGGAACGAAGAGTGGGAAAAGAACTTCTTCCAACCCATCATCATTGGTGACAAATGCGTTATCCACAGTACCTTCCATAAGGATATCCCCAAAATGGAATATGACATACTCATCAATCCGCAAATGTCGTTCGGCACAGGACATCACGAAACCACCAACCTCATTGTCAGCCGCCTGTTGGAGACAGAGCTGAAGGATAAAAGTGTGCTCGACATGGGATGCGGCACCTCCATCCTTGCCATCCTCGCAGCCAAGCGTGGTGCCTCACCCATTACCGCCATCGATATTGACGATTGGTGCGTCAGCAACTCGGCCGACAACATCCGCCTGAACCATATCGATTGCATCACCGTCCGCTTGGGCAATGCTGACGTACTCCGTACCGAACGCCCCACTTTCGACCTCATCATTGCCAACATCAACCGCAACATACTCACTACCGACATGGACGCATATGCCCTGTGCATGAAGTCTGGCAGCCGTATCTTCCTCAGCGGATTCTATGTGGACGACATCCCCGTCATCCGACAAAGCCTTACTACCAATGGACTTACCTTCGTGGAGCACCACGAAAACAATCGTTGGGCCATGGTTGTGGCGGAGAAGGTATAAGATTTATTATTCTTTACACTCATCAGTAACAAATCCTGCATAGTCATTTTCTCTCTATTTCATTGAAACGAAACGCTTCGTAACGGACGCATTTCTGAATAAATATACATAAGGGCAAAGGGAGAAAAGTTTGAGAAACTGATTACAAACGAGGGGTTCCGCTCTTCCTCTCCTAAACATCCGAGGAAGCGTAGGAGAAGTTCCGTCCATGCGCACCAGAGATTCGGATTGTGCGTAGGAGAACTTCAACAGAAGTTTAGGAGCGATTCTTCGGACGTTTAGGATAGGTCGTCCCGAAAAGCACCAACGGACGGAGGTTGCAATTGCTCCCACACCGCTCTTGAATGCATAATTATACAGGATTAACCGCGTAAGAATCGCGTATTATTGAACAAGAATTTCTTTCGGAGAAAAAAACACAAAATTTAATTCAACCCATAAACAACTGATTTTCAATATATAGACAAAGTATTATCAGTTTCAATCTATGGTAGGGTTAGTTCTATAATGACATCTGTAAAGCGCTCATTTTTCCATTTTCTTTACATTGCAAATGACTAAATCTTTACAATAGGAGAATTATCACTTGATGGCCAACTGCATCAATTCTTCCAGATTGCCATTGAAGATATTGAGATCGACATGGGTACTGATACCATCAAGACGGCCACGATCGGTGTGTTGCCAAAACTTCCAAGGACCGGTGTACTCCAAATCTTTCACATAATAGTGGGCTATCCAGTAGGGATAGCGGGTGAAAGGAGGATTATTGAGGTAAGTGGTCTTGAACTTGTAAGAAGCATAGATGATGGGAGCCACACCATAGTGACGTTCCACAAGGGAAAGCCAAGTGGCGGCCCGTTGCTGAAGTTGCTCTACCCCACCCTTTCCTACAACCTCAATGTCGAGGACTGGAGGCAGATCGCCAGGTTGCAGTTTTACCTGACTGATAAAATTGCGAGCCTGCACTTCGGCTGGTACATCAGGAAGGAAAAAATGATAGGCCCCACGTACAAGACCAGATTCGCGGGCTTGAGAAAAATTGTGACGGAAACTGTCGTCCACAAAATCTCCTCCCTCGGTAGCTTTCATGAAAACAAAATTGATAGGGCGTTCACGGACGGTGGCCTGACTGACCTTACTCCAATCAATATCCCCCTGATGATGAGAGATGTCCACTCCATGAACATAAGGGCGGAGAAAATAAATGTCCTGTACCTCCTCGCGCATCAGGTACGGACGGAAGAAGAAGAAATAGACAACCACGATATAACCCACACCTATCAATGATGCTCCTCCCCAAATGGCCCACGGCGCCAATTCGCCATCGCGCAAAAAGGGTGCACAAAGGCGCTGCATAAGCCTCTGCCACGGACTCATATCCATGGCTTTCTTTCCAGCTCGCCCTTTTTTCCTCTTGGAAGGTGTTTTTCGTGGTTGCAGAACCATATTAAAATTTACAATATACAATTTACCATTTACAAAGTACAATTCACAAAGCACTTGTTATAAATACAAGGTACAATTTATCTGGCACCCTTCTTTCCCGAAGTAAAATGGAATAGAATTGTACCTTGTAAATTGTACCTTGTAAATAAAGTTACTTGCTCTGCTCGAGAGCCAACGTCTTAGTCGGCTGATCGCACACTTCAGTAGGTCCGAAGTATTGGATAGGACCGGGATAAACGTAAGCAGTCTCAAGGGCCCATTCATCACGTTTGGCCGCAAAAGCCTTGAAGGGAGCACCATCAAGTTTCACAAGCGCCTTCTGGATAACAGGTTTCATCTCGCCATGACGACGCTCCATGTTCATCATCATAGTGATGGGCACACCACCGGCAATCCACTCTTCAGCAGGAGCTGTAGTGTTGCGTACGCTTGACATGTAACCTGTCTTTCCGTTAGCAATCAGCATAGAAGCTGTGTAACCCAAAGCATAGCAATAATCAGCATCGTAGTTAGAGGGAGCAGCGCAACGTCCTTCGTAACCGAAGAAGTGGTGTTGGGCAGCAAACTTACCTACGTACTTACCCTCTTCTTTCCACTGAGCCAACTTCACTGCCACCATGTCAGAAAGGAGTTTTTCTGTTTCAATCAATGATACCTGAACATTTCCGTGAGGGTCACGATCAAGAGTCAACTGGCGGGCAACACCCTCGGGCAAAGATGCATAGATAGCGGCATTCTCTTCTGAGAGTTTAGAGATAACCCATTCGCGCTGAGCGCTCTTCTTGATCATAGCAAACTCCTTATTAGCGGCCAACAAGTCATTCAACTCTGCAATCAATTTCTTCATGGCAGGAATGAACTCAATCAAGCCTTCGGGAATCAACACTGTACCGAAGTTGTTACCTTGAGCCGCACGATTGGCTACAGCTTGGGCAATATAGGTAACGACATCATCCAAAGACATATTGTTTGCCTCTACTTCCTCAGAAACGATGCAAATATTAGGCTGAGTCTGGAGAGCGCACTCAAGGGCAATATGAGAAGCTGAACGACCCATCAACTTGATGAAGTGCCAGTATTTGCGTGAAGAGTTACAGTCGCGCTGGATGTTACCGATAACCTCAGAGTAAACCTTACATGCAGTATCGAAACCGAATGAAGTCTCAATCATCTCGTTCTTCAAGTCTCCATCAATAGTCTTGGGACAACCAATTACCTGTACACCACACTTCTTGGCAGCATAATACTCGGCCAACACACAAGCATTGGTGTTAGAGTCATCACCACCGATAATTACCAATGCATTGATACCAAGTTCTTTGATAATCTCCAAGCCCTTCTCGAACTGATCCTCCTTCTCCAACTTGGTACGTCCTGAACCTATGATATCAAAACCACCAGTATTGCGATACTCATCGATAATGTCGGCGGTCAACTCCTTGTAGTTGTGGTCAACCAAACCACCAGGACCAAGGATAAAGCCAAAAAGGCGGCTTTTCTTGTTGAGAGCCTTGATACCATCGAAAAGGCCAGAAATCACATTATGTCCACCAGGGGCCTGACCACCGGAAAGGATAACACCTACGTTGATGGCAGGATAATCCATAGCCCCACCTTCTACAAACTTAATCAAGGGCATTCCGTATGTGTTGGGAAACAGAGCCTTGATAGCCTCTTGGTCAGCAACCGACTGGGTGGGAGCACCCTCTTCTACTTTTACTGCGCCCTTCAATGCTTTGGGAAGCTTGGGCTGATAAGCTGCACGAGCAATCTGCAATGCACTTTTTGTCATAATCTTCTTTTTACTTTACTAAAAGTTAATGTTAATATTATAATAAATTTTGTTTCAAATTGCGTTTTAACACTATCCTTATTACTCCTCAAGCAACATTTCAAGTATCTGGCATGCGGCTTTTGATACGGATGTACCAGGGCCGAAGATGGCGGCTACGCCTGCCTGATAGAGGAAGTCGTAATCCTGAGCGGGAATAACACCACCGGCAATCACCATGATGTCTTCACGACCAAGTTTCTTCAACTCATCGATAATCTGCGGCACGAGAGTCTTGTGTCCGGCGGCGAGTGAAGATACACCTACGATATGTACGTCGTTCTCTACGGCATCGCGAGCAGCCTCGGCAGGAGTCTGGAAGAGCGGTCCCATATCCACATCGAAGCCACAATCGGCATAACCTGTAGCTACAACTTTTGCACCACGGTCGTGTCCGTCCTGACCCATCTTGGCAATCATGATACGCGGACGACGTCCCTCTTTCTTCGCAAATTCTTCGGTCAGTTCGCACGCACGTACGAAATCTGCATCCTTCTTGTTTTCTGATGAATACACGCCTGATATAGTTCTAATTATTGCTTTGTAACGTCCGACAACCTTTTCGCAAGCATCGGAGATTTCGCCCAATGTTGCACGCACGCGAGCGGCCTCTACGGCCAGTTCCAACAGGTTGCCTTCCTTGGTCTCCACACAACGGGTGATGGCTTCGAGAGCCTTCTGCACTTCGGCCTCGTTGCGACCTTCCTTCAGACGCTTGAGGTTCTCAATCTGCTCGAGACGCACGGCGGTGTTATCAACTTCCAGGATGTCGATGGGGTCTTCCTTCTCCAGACGGTACTTGTTAGTACCCACGATAGTCTGTGTGCCACCGTCGATACGTGCCTGAGTGCGGGCTGCGGCCTCTTCGATACGCATCTTGGGAATACCTGTTTCGATAGCCTTGGCCATACCTCCGAGGCTTTCGATTTCCTGGATGTGCTCCCATGCACGGTGAGCCAACTCGTTGGTCAAAGCCTCTACGTAGTAAGAACCGCCCCATGGGTCAACGTTCTTGCACACGTTGGTCTCTTCCTGAATGTAAATCTGAGTGTTACGGGCAATACGCGCCGAGAAGTCAGTAGGCAATGCAATGGCTTCGTCCAATGCGTTGGTATGGAGTGACTGAGTATGACCAAGGGCTGCGGCCATCGCTTCGATACAGGTACGTCCTACATTGTTGAACGGATCCTGCTCGGTGAGACTCCAGCCTGAAGTCTGTGAGTGGGTACGAAGAGCCAATGACTTCGGATTCTTCGGGTTGAACTGCTTCACAATCTTGGCCCACAACATACGGGCGGCACGCATCTTGGCAATCTCCATAAAGTGGTTCATACCAATGGCCCAGAAGAATGAGAGACGCGGTGCAAAGGCGTCAATGTCGATACCTGCGGCCACACCGGCACGGAGGTATTCAAGACCATCGGCAAGGGTGTAAGCCAACTCGATGTCGGCCGTAGCACCGGCTTCCTGCATGTGGTAACCAGAGATGGAGATGCTATTGAACTTAGGCATCTTCTGTGAAGTATATTCGAAGATGTCAGAGATAATCTTCATAGAGAATGCGGGCGGATAGATGTAGGTATTACGCACCATGAATTCCTTCAAGATGTCATTCTGGATGGTACCTGCCATCTCTTCCAACTTGGCACCCTGCTCCAATCCTGCATTGATGTAAAAGGCGAGGACGGGAAGTACGGCACCGTTCATGGTCATTGACACGGACATCTTGTTCAAAGGAATACCGTCGAACAGCACCTTCATGTTCTCCAATGAGCAGATGGACACACCAGCCTTACCTACGTCACCTACCACACGTTCGTGGTCGGGGTCGTATCCACGGTGTGTGGGGAGGTCGAAGGCTACGGAAAGTCCCTTCTGACCACTGGCCAAGTTACGACGATAGAATGCGTTACTCTCCTCGGCGGTAGAGAATCCGGCATACTGACGGATTGTCCACGGACGGAAAGTGTACATCATTGAATAAGGGCCACGGAGGTAAGGAGGAATACCTGCCACATAGTCGAGGTGCTCCATCCCTTCGAGGTCTTCCTTCGTATATACCGGCTTCACATCAATCTGCTCCGGTGTCTTCCAATTGGCTTCAATGCCATTGGCTTGTTGCCATTCAGCTCCATTTTGAGCTTTGAATCCGGCAAACACGTCTATATCTTTAAAATTCTTACGCATATTCTTATTTATTTTTAGAACACAGAGACACGGAGACACAGAGTTTTTTATTTAAAGTTCTCCATTTATCCGTCTCTTTACTCCTTGCGTCAATACAGGGACATTGAAATTTATCAGTAATCCCAATTTTTTATTGGCCAATTTCAGATAAGTCAACAATTGGACTTCATGTACGGTCTTTAGTTCTTCAACAGATTTAAGTTCCACTACAATTTCGTCCTCTACTAACAAATCTATTTTGAATTCCTTATCCAATTTAACTCCTTTATAATATAACGGGAGAATTACTTGACTCTCAACACGAAGTCCTCGGTTCTGTAATTCTTCAACCATGCAAGTCTCATAAACCGATTCCAATAAACCTGGGCCGAGTTCCTTGTGAACTTCAATCGCCGCACCTATGATATATTGGCTCAAATAATTATATGTTTCTCGCGTAAAGTTAAACATAAAGAACTCTGTGTCTCCGTGTCTCTGTGTTCAAACAAACTTATTTTAATAGTTTCGCATTATACCCACGCAGGGTTTCCAATACGTTGCAACGCACGTGGATGAAGTTCTCGATGCCGGCGGCCTTCAGGTCGTCCATGCAAGCGGGAGCGCCAGCTACGATGAACATGGCACGTCCGTTGAGCGCCTGGTAGGCGGGGATAGCATATTCGGCATACTCGTCATCGCTTGAGCAGAGCACCACGATGTCGGCACCGGCCTTCATGGCAGCTTCTACACCTTCTTCCACGGTGGGGAAGCCAAGGTTGTCAATCACTTCATATCCGGCACAAGCCAAGAAGTTGCATGAGAATTGGGCACGTGCCTGACGCATGGCCAGGTTACCGATGGTCAGCATGAATGCTTTCGGACGTTTGCCTGAGTTCTCAGTCTCTAAACGGAGAGCCTCGAACTCACTGGCGGCACGACTCTTGTCCAATGTGGCGAACGGCTTTTCACATTCATGTTTGTGTTCGCCACCACAACAGCACTGACATCCCATCGGGGCCTTGCCTTCAGAAAGTTCGGTAAAGTTAGGATATTGGTTGGTGCCGAGGAGGATTTCGCGACGCTTTGACACGGCCTCGTGGCGTGCCTGATTGCTGGCATTCACTGCCTCTTGCACCTTGCCGGCCTTGATGGCGGCCATCATACCGCCCTCCTCTTCCACACCGAGGAAAATTGTCCAAGCCTGTTGGGCAATGCTTGCGGTCAGGTTTTCTATATAATAAGAACCTGCGGCAGGGTCAACCACCTTGTCGAAGTGACACTCTTCCTTGAGGAGGAGTTGCTGGTTGCGGGCAATGCGCTCAGAGAAGTCATCGGCCACCTGATAAACCTTGTCGAAGGGAGACACGGTGATTGAGTCCACACCGGCAAGGGCAGCACTCATGGCCTCTGTCTGAGTACGGAGCATGTTTACGTGTGCATCGAACAAGGTGAGGTTGAACGTTGAAGTCTCGGCGTGAGCCTTCATCTTGCAAGCGCAATCGCACTTGGGCTCATATTCCTTCACGATGTTCGCCCAAAGCATGCGTGCGGCACGAAATTTGGCAATCTCGAGGAAGTAGTTCGAACTGATACCGAAGTTGAACTTGATTTTCTTGGCCGCTTCGGTAGCATCCACACCGGCTTCTACGAGGGCGTTCAAATATTCGTTACCCCAAGCGAGGGCGTAGCCCAACTCCTGGCTGATATACGAGCCGGCATTGTTCAGTTCGATGGCGTTCACCGTGATGCAACGATACTTCGGCAATGCCTTCATGATTTCCACCAACGTCTTGGCAGCCATGATATAGTTGCTCACATCCTTACCCTTGGTGAGCATCTTGCCCATGGGGTCGTAGTTGATAGAACCTTGCAACTTATCGAAATCGTAACCTTTCTTGGTGAAATACTCCACGAGCAATCCGGCCAACATGACGGTGGCACCCTGGCAGGTGGAGAAGTTCAACTCCACGCATTCGGCACAAATGCCTTCAAGCAAGGTCTCAATGTATTCGGGGCAAAGATCCTTCTTGTTGATATTGAATCCGATAGAGTCCACCCCCTTGTTCAAAATGTCCAGAGCCTTGGCATTGGCCTCTTTCGGACAATTCACCTTGATGTCCTGACGCACAAACCAAGTGTTATCATTCTTTTTTGTACCACGCAAGTAGGGGAACTCGCCGGGCAAAGCCTCGGTAGTCTTCAGGTTCTCCAGGTCCTCCTTGCGATAGAAGGGCTTCACTTTAAAACCCTCATTGGTCTTCCAAACCAATTTCTTTTCAAAGTCCGCGCCCTTCAAGTCAACATTGATCTTGTCCAACCACTCTTGGGTAGAGACCGGCGCAAAGTCAGCGAAAAGTTTTTCTTTACTATTTGCCATAGTCTTGTTTAAAATTACTAATGTTTATACTGTTTGTGTATTTTTTCTATTCTGATTCTTACATAATACCGTGCAAAGGTAAAGAAATAAATGAAGAATGACGGTATTATTCGCGCATTTTTTCTCCCCTACCTGAAAAAAAGTTTTGGAGGAGAGAAAAAAAATTTTTTTCATGCCAATTACAAGTAAAACCCTGTCTTTTGCTCAAATTGCCAACCCGACATTACAAACTGCACCTATTTATATTTTCACGCGCGCAGAAAATTCCCTTGCATAAAAACCCAATAAAAATAAAACGATGAAAGATTTGCCGACATTTTCATTTTACATAATTTTGCAGCGTTTTTTACAGAAAGATTTTATGTACTGGTTAGAAAACTTATTGTTCAACACAAATTCGATAGCACACATCGTGCTACTCTACTCGTTTGTCATAGCAAGCGGTGTATTGCTTGGTAAAATGAAGATTTTCGGAGTCTCTTTAGGTGTCACCTTCGTACTTTTCGTCGGCATCCTATTGGGACATTTCGGTTTCACTGGTAACCGCGAAATCATGAACTTCATCCAAGATTTCGGGCTCATACTCTTTGTTTTCTGCATCGGACTTCAAGTAGGCCCCTCGTTCTTCTCTTCGTTCAAGAAGGGAGGCGTGACAATGAACCTCATTGCCACAGGTGTGGTATTGCTCAACATCGTGGTGATGCTCGTTTTGTGGCTGACCCTGTTCAATCCCGAAGACCTTCCCATGCTGGTAGGTGTACTTTGTGGAGCCGTGACCAACACACCCGGACTTGGTGCCGCCAGCGAGGCGCTGAGCCAAACGGGATACACTGGCCCCGACATTGCCAACGGATATGCTTGTGCCTATCCCCTCGGAGTGGTAGGCATCATCGGAGCAACAATCCTGCTACGCCATCTTTGCCGCGTGAATTTGAAGAAAGAGGAAGAAGAACTGAAACAAGAGGAGGAGGCCAACCCCCACATCAAACCACACCTGATGCATGTGGAGGTACACAACGAAGCTCTGAACGGGAAGTCCCTGATGGCCGTACGCGAGTTCCTGAACCGCGATTTCGTCTGCTCGCGCATCCTGCAAAACGGACACGTCAGCATCCCCACCCGCGATACCATTTTTCACGTGGGCGACCAGCTCTTCATTGTCTGTGCCGAAGATGATGCCGAGGCCATCATCGCCTTCATTGGGAAAAGAATCGAGGTGGATTGGGAACAGCAGGATATCAGCTCACCCCTCATTTCGCGCCGCATTTTAGTGACACAATCAAAGGTAAACGGAAAAAGCCTCGGGCAATTGCATTTCAGCAGTATCTATGGAGTCAATGTGACCCGCATCAACCGTTCAGGTATGGACCTCTTTGCCAACCCCCACCTGAAGCTTCAGGTCGGCGACCGTCTGATGGTAGTAGGTCCGCAAGATGCCGTAGAGCGTGTGGCACACAAGATGGGCAATTCGCTCAAGCGGCTCGACCATCCTAACATTGTCACCATCTTTGTAGGAGTCTTCCTCGGCATCCTGTTCGGTAGCCTGCCCATAGCCATCCCAGGTATGCCCACACCCATAAAGCTCGGATTGGCCGGAGGCCCGCTCATCGTTGCCATCCTCATTGCCCGCTTCGGATACAAGCTGAAGCTGGTGACCTATACCACCATGAGTGCCAACCTGATGTTGCGCGAAATAGGCCTTGCCCTTTTCCTTGCCAGCGTAGGCATCAAGGCGGGTGCCAACTTTGTAAACACGGTTGTCGAAGGCGACGGCTTGCTTTACGTCGGTTGCGGATTCCTCATCACCACCCTCCCCATCCTCATCATGGGATTGGTTGCCCGTTTGAAATACAAGCTCAACTACTTCACCCTGATGGGACTCATTGCCGGCTCGACCACCGACCCTCCCGCCTTGGCATACGCCAACCAGACGGCAGGCAACGATGCACCGGCCGTAGGCTACACCACGGTATATCCCTTGGCCATGTTCCTCCGCATCCTGACGGCACAAGTGATCATATTGGTGCTTTGCGGATAAGTCCCTAAAGTCTTTAAAGACCCTAAAGACCTTAAAGACAACTAAATAAAAAAGGGAAACAATCAATTAACCAAATAACAAATAATTAACATCTAACCAGTTATGTTTAAAATTTTCCCCGGTTTCCATTTGGTAGAAGAATACCAGAAGAAACGAAAAGAGAGACGTCTGTCTGATGACCAGACCCTTTCAAAGACTATCAAAATTCTTGTAGCAGTAGGTGTATCCCTGCTTTTGTGGTTACTCCCCACCGAATCTTTCGGCATCCCGGGTTTGACTTATGTTGAGCAACGCGTTATCGCCGTGTTCGCATTTGCCACCCTGATGTGGATTTTCGAAGCCGTACCCGCTTGGGTAACTTCAGTTATCGTAATGGTGGTATTGCTCTTCACCGCTTCGGACAGTGCCCTTTGGCTCTTCCGCGAGGGCTACAATGCCGAGCAGTTGGGCACACTCATCAAGTACAAATCTATCGTTTACTGTTTTGCTGACCCTATCATCATGCTCTTCTTGGGTGGTTTCGTACTGGCTATTGCCGCCACCAAGACAGGTTTGGATTCATTCCTGGCCAAGGTGATGCTGAAGCCCTTCGGCACCCAGTCACGTTTCGTGTTGCTCGGCTTCGTGTTGGTGACAGGTATCTTCTCCATGTTCTTGAGCAATACCGCTACTGCCGCCATGATGCTCACCTTCCTTGCTCCCGTGTTGAAGGCTCTCCCTGCCGACGGTAAGGGTAAGATTGCCTTGGCCATGGCTATTCCTATCGGTGCCAACGTGGGTGGTCTTGGTACTCCTATCGGTACACCTCCCAACGCCATCGCCTTGAAGTACTTGAACGACCCCGAAGGTCTTAACCTGAACCTCGGATTCGGAGAATGGATGATGTTCATGTTGCCTTTCACCATCCTGATTCTCATCATCGGTTGGGTGCTCTTGTTGAAGATGTTCCCCTTCAAGCAGAAGAATATCGAGTTGAAGATTGAAGGTGAGGCCAAGAAAGACTGGCGTTCAATCATCGTTTACATCACATTCTGCATCACCATCCTGTTGTGGATTACCGATAAAGTAACAGGTGTAAACTCTAACGTTGTAGCTTTGCTCCCCATCGCCGTGTTTGCCGGTATCGGAGTCTTGACCCGTCGCGACTTGGAAGAAATCAACTGGGCCGTACTCTGGATGGTTGCCGGTGGTTTCGCCCTCGGTGTAGCCCTGAACGAGACTGGATTGGCCAACAACCTTATCAACGCCATTCCGTTCAACACATGGCCTGCATTGCTGGTATTGATTGGTGGTGGAATCATCTGCTACACACTTTCAAACTTCATCTCCAACACCGCTACTGCCGCCCTCTTGGTGCCCATCCTTGCCGTAGTTGGTAAGAGTATGACCGCCGAGCTGGCTCCTCTGGGTGGTGTAGCCTGCTTGCTGATCGGTATCGCCATCGCCGCATCTGTGGCTATGTGCTTGCCCATCTCTACCCCGCCGAATGCATTGGCACACGGTACAGGCATGATTGAACAGAAACACATGGCCAAGGCCGGACTCATCATGGGTATCATCGGCTTGATTTTGGGCTATGGCATGTTGATCCTGTTGGGCAACATCGGATTCTTTGGATAATTTTTCTCATTAGGAGTTAAAGGAGTTAAAAGGAGTTATCGGCCCTTCGGGTCTAGGAGTTATCGCAAGCAAAGCTTGCTAGCCAAATGTTTCGCAATTATGTAAGCAGAACTATCGGCTTTAACTCCTTTAACTCCTAATGCGCGAAGCGAATGATAACTCCTTTAACTCCTAAAAATTTCCTCTAACTCCTAATTCGTAATTCATAATAAAATTCATGATTTCAGTTGACGGCCTCACCGTAGAGTTCGGAGGCACTACCCTCTTTAGCGACATTTCGTTTCAAATCAATGAGAAGGACCGCATCGCCCTCATGGGAAAGAACGGTGCCGGCAAGAGCACTTTGTTGAAAATTCTGGCCGGTGTGCGCCAACCTACCCGCGGAAAGGTCTCTGCACCGAAGGATTGCGTCATTGCCTACCTGCCCCAGCACCTGATGACCGAGGACGGGCGCACCGTCTTCGAAGAGGCCAGCCAGGCTTTTGCCCACCTCCATGCCATGGAGGCCGAGATTGAAGCCATGAACAAGGAACTGGCCGAGCGCACCGACTACGAGAGCGACTCTTACATGGAGCTTATCGAGAAGGTGGCGGCCATGAGCGAGAAGTTCTATGCCATCGACCTCACCCACTTCGAGGAAGATGTGGAGAAAGCCCTGCTCGGCCTTGGTTTCGAGCGCACCGACTTCGACAAGCCAACCTCCTCCTTCAGTGGCGGATGGCGCATGCGCATCGAGTTGGCCAAGCTGCTCCTCCAGAACCCCGACGTACTCCTGCTCGACGAGCCTACGAACCACCTCGACATCGAGAGTATCCAGTGGCTCGAAGAGTTCCTCATCAACAGTGCCAAGGCCGTCATCGTCATCAGCCACGACCGTAAGTTCGTAGATTCCATCACCACCCGCACCATCGAGGTCACCATGGGGCGCATCTACGACTACAAGGCCACCTATAGCCACTACCTCGAGCTTCGCAAGGAGCGCCGCGAACAGCAACAGAAGCAGTACGAGGAGCAACAGAAGATGATTCAGGAGACCAAGGACTTCATCGAGCGCTTCAAGGGCACGTACAGTAAGACCCTCCAAGTGCAGAGCCGTGTGAAGATGCTCGAGAAACTCGAAATCATCGAAGTCGATGAGGAAGACACCTCACGCTTGCGCCTCAAGTTCCCCCCTTCGCCCCGTAGCGGAAACTATCCGGTCATAGCCGATCGTGTAGGAAAGAGTTACGACCGCCTCATCTTTAAAGATGCCACCTTCATGGTTGAGCGTGGTGACAAGATTGCTTTTGTCGGACGTAACGGAGAAGGAAAGAGTACGATGGTCAAGAGCATCATGGGTGAAATCCCTCACGACGGTACCCTCACCCTCGGACACAACGTGCAGATAGGCTACTTTGCCCAGAATCAGGCATCCCTGCTCGACGAGAACCTCACCGTCTTCCAAACCATCGACGATGTGGCCAAGGGCGATGTGCGCAACAAGATTCGCGACCTGCTCGGTGCCTTCATGTTCGGAGGCCCTGAGGAATCCATGAAGAAGGTGAAGGTACTCTCCGGAGGCGAGCGCACCCGACTGGCATTGCTCAAGCTCCTCCTCGAGCCCGTTAACCTCCTCATCCTCGACGAGCCTACCAACCACCTCGACATCAAGACCAAGGACATCCTCAAGCAGGCCCTCATCGATTTCGACGGCACGCTCATCGTCGTCAGCCACGACCGCGACTTCCTCGACGGCCTCGTCACCAAAGTCTATGAGTTCGGAAACCAGCGCGTACGCGAACACCTCTGCGGCATCTACGAATTCCTCGAAACCAAGAAGATGGAGAACCTGCAGGAGTTGGAGAGGAAAAAGTGAGATAGTGACTAGCTACTAGTGACTAGCTACAAGTTATGAGTGTGAGCTACGAGCTACTAGTGACTAGTGGGCCATGCGGCACTGTTCCTTTGAGAAGGTTTAAAGTTTAAAGTTCAAAGTTGTATAACTGAAAGTTTTGTCGTACCTTTGTGTTTTAAAAAGAGTGGCATGGACAAGATACTGAGCAAAACAAAAATAGAATTCTTCAAATTTGATGCCGCAGGTGGGGTGACGGAGCTGCACGCCATGATTCACGTGACCGACCCGACACTGACCTACCACGAGCAGGTGGAGGCTGTACTGGGAGCCTACGACAACTTCCTGAAAGGCGAAGCAAAGGGGGCCGTAGCGGTATTCAAACGCTACTTCCTGAGCGATGCGGCCAATCAGGCGGACTACCTGATGACACAGGAGATGGAGCACGCGGGATGTGCCCTCTCACTGGTGGAGCAACCGCCTTTGGATGGGACAAAGATTGCCTTGTGGGCGTACCTGATGACGGATGTCCGGACACGCGCCTTGCCTGGCGGATTGTACGAGGTTGCGCATGGGGCTTACCGCCACTTGTGGGGAGGCACGGCCATGAACCGCGCCGCCACATCGGAGTATCAGACACGCCTCCTGCTGGGTGACTACATCCTCCAACTGGGCGAACAGGGATGCCGGTTGGCCGACCACTGCATCCGCACATGGTTCTTCGTACAGAATGTGGATGTGAATTATGCCGGTGTGGTGAAGGGCAGAAATGATGTCTTTGCCACTCAGAACCTGACGGACAAGACCCACTTCATAGCCAGCACAGGCATTGCCGGCCGGCATGGCGACCCGAAGGTGATGGTGACCATGGACACCTATGCCATCGATGGGGTGAAGCCCGAACAGATACACCACCTCTATGCACCGACCCACCTGAACCGCACCTCTGAATATGGGGTGAGCTTCGAGCGCGGCACTTATGTGGATTATGGCGACCGCCGACATGTCTTCATCTCGGGTACGGCCAGCATCAATAACCGTGGCGAAGTGGTGCACACGGGCGACATACGCCGACAAACCCTGCGCATGTGGGAGAATGTGGAGACACTGCTGGACGAAGCCGGTTGCACGTTTGATGATGCAGCCCATCTCATTGTCTATCTGCGCGATACGGCCGACTATGCCGTGGTGCGACAGATGTTCGAAGAGCGTTTCCCCACGCACCCAACCGTCTTCCTCCTTGCCCCCGTCTGCCGACCCGGCTGGCTCATCGAAATGGAGTGCATGGCGGTGAAACGGATGGAAAATGAAGGAATTGCGGCACTATAACCAAAAAATGGCAAGTTCTATACTCAAAACAACAACCCTCGCCTTCTACGTCCTGCTCACCGTGGTGTTGGCCACGGCCACGCTGGTGGAGCACGCGCAAGGCACTGCCTTCGCGACGGAGCATATCTATCACTCGGTGCCCTTCATGGTGTTGTGGGGTATTCTCAGTGTGCTGATGATTTTTTCCTTTTTCGCCAAGGGAGCCTTTCAGGTGTGGCCGAAAGTTCTTCTGCACTTTTCCTTCCTCCTCATCTTGGCGGGAGCACTGACCACCTACTTGACAAGCAGCAAAGGTATCATGCACCTGCGCCAAGGAGAACACTCTTTCCAATACATGGAGGAAGGGACACGGCTGATGCGCGACTTGCCCTTCACATTGACACTCGACACATTTTATATCGACTACTATCCGGGCACAAAGGCTCCGGCGGATTATGTGAGCATAGCTACGAGTGATGAGCTACGAGCTACGAGTGGCCATGCAGAACAAGATTCTTCACTCTTCACCCTTCACTCTCCACTTAGATATACCATCTCCATGAACAACATCCTCACGCACAAGGGATATCGTTTCTATCAATCCTCCTACGACGAGGACGGACGGGGCACATGGCTGAGTGTGAACTACGACCCGTGGGGGACAGGCCTCACCTATACAGGATACCTCCTGCTGCTCATAGCTATGATAGGGATGATGGTGCATCCGCGTGGCGGATTCAGAAGACTATTGAAGAAAGCTACGAGTAAATGCGATACGGAGAATGGCACACGGATGAAACGGAAAGAACAGACAGACACGGAAGGATTCTCAAAGGGTAATGATGAACTGAGGAATGAAAAAGAACCAGTGTCTTTCCGCTTATTCCGCTTCATCGGTGTGCCATTACTCATGGCCGTTATGGCATTCGCCTTTGTAAGCGGCACCTTTGCCCAAGGTACAAAGAAGCTCCCCATCGTCCCCCTCGAGGAGGCCGAGGAGAAAGTCGGGATGCAGGTGATCTACCACGACCGCGTAGTGCCCCTGAACACGTTGGCGCGCGATTTTGTGAAGAAACTCTATGGCAAGGAATCGTTCAGCGGCCTCACGCCCGAGCAGATTCTCCTCAGTTGGCAACGCCATCCCGAAGAGTGGGCATACGTGCCGGCCATCAAGATAAAGAGTGCCGGACTACGGGCGGCATTGGGCATAGAAGGGAAATATGCCCGCATGGTGGACTTGTTTGAATTTGACAAGATGACGACCTACAGATTGAAGCCATATATCCGGGACTTCTCCGCACCAACGGACATAAAGCCATCGCCCCTCCAGAAAGCGGCTATCGAGACGGACGAGAAAGTGGCCTTGGTGATGATGCTTCAAAACGGCACCCTCATCCGCCCACTTCCCACGGACGGAAGTGTGGAGCCGCTGAGCAAAGAGAAACTACAAGCCGAACTCCTATACAACCGTATCCCCTTCACGAAGATACTCTTCATGTTCAACCTGACGATGGGGATACTTATACTGGCTGCGAGCTACAAGTTACGAGCTACAAGCAAGTCGTACCTCTCACTCGCAGCTCGTAGCTCATTACTCGTAGCTCTGACCTTCCACCTCACCGGCTACCTGCTCAGGTGGTACATAGGCGGGCGCATCCCTTTGAGCAACGGGTATGAGACGATGCAATTCCTGGCCCTCTGTATCATGGCATTTGCCCTCTTCATGTCCCGTCGTTTCCGTCCGGCATTGGGCTTCGGTTTCCTGCTTTCGGGATTTACATTATTGGTAGCCTATTTGGGACAGATGAATCCACAGATCACCCCACTGATGCCCGTGCTGGTTTCCCCATGGTTGAGCCTCCACGTGTCGGTCATCATGATGGCGTATGCCCTGTTTGCCTTTATCCTGCTGAATGGTGTGTGGGCACTCTGTCTGCCTCGCGAGGCGGAGCAATTGATGACCTATAGCCGCCTGCTGCTCTATCCGGCCGTATTCCTTCTGACGGCAGGCATTTTCATCGGTGCCGTGTGGGCCAATGTTTCGTGGAGCAGATATTGGGGATGGGACCCCAAAGAGGTGTGGGCACTCATCACCATGCTCATCTATGCCCTCCCCTTGCACGCGGCTTCCCTCCCGTGGTTCAAGCGCCCCAAGTTTTTCCACATCTACCTCATCTTTGCCTTCCTTGCGGTGCTGATTACCTATTTCGGTGTGAACTTTTTCCTCGGGGGAATGCATAGTTATGCATAAATTCAGTATCTTTGCTCCGCAAAATCTTACAAACGATATGAAAAGACTACTCAAATATGTATTCATCGGGACACTGGCCCTATTGGGCATAAGCACATTCGATGCCTGCCAAGGGGAAAAGCCCATGAAGATGAACAATCCACGAAACATACGTGGTGTGGTGAGCTACAAGCGGGCATTCAACGACCTGAACGACACACACCTGAAAGCGGCACAAGCTATAGGCATCAGGCCCATTGCCGACCGGGAAGCGGCCGAACAGATGACACGCAAACTGGATCTGGTGGAGACATGCGACTATTACACGCTCGACCCACTCACCCACTCCATCCCCTTTCTGGTGCCCAAAGCAAACGACCTGCTGGACAATGTGGGCAAAAACTTCCTCGACTCGCTGGAAAACAAAGGGCTGAATCCCTATAAAGTCATCGTCACTTCCGTATTGCGCACCGATGCAGATGTGAAAAAGTTGCGTAAAAGAAATGTGAACGCTTCGGACAAGTCGGCCCATCGCCATGGCACCACGTTTGACATCAGCTACAAGCGCTTCGACCAAGTGGCCGACCCCGACGGATATCCCCTGCAACCGGTAAGGGAAGACACCCTGAAGATAGTGCTTGCCGAGGTATTGCGCGACCTGAAGAAGCAGGGCGATTGCTACGTGAAGTACGAACTGAAGCAAGGATGCTTCCACATCACGGCAAGATAAAGGCATGTACTTTGTAAATCGTAAATTGTACATGAACAGGTATTTCATCTATTTAGGATACGATGGCACCAACTACCACGGATGGCAAATCCAACCGAACGGCAGGAGTGTGCAACAGACTCTGATGGAGGCACTGGAGACTTTCCTCAGAAAGAAAGTGGAGGTGACAGGTGCCGGACGGACGGATGCCGGAGTACATGCCCGCCTGATGGTGGCACACTTCGACTGGGAAGAGCCGTTGGACACCGAAGCCGTAGCCGAAAAGTTGAACCGCATCCTTCCGCCAGACATCTGTATATATAAGGTCTGTGAGGTAAAGCCCGATGCTCATGCCCGCTTCGATGCCACAAGTCGCACCTACCGCTACTATGTGACCACCCGCAAGACACCCTTCAACCGCCAATTCATGTGCCGGATTATCGGAAAACCGCTCGACTTCGAGGCCATGAACCGTGCAGCCGAAACACTCTTCGACTACACCGACTTTACCAGCTTCAGCAAGTTGCATACCGATGTAAAGACCAACAATTGCCGCATCATGCAAGCCCGCTGGGAGCAGACAAGCGAGACGGAGTGGGTCTTCACCATCCAAGCCGACCGTTTCCTGCGCAACATGGTGCGCGCCATCGTAGGCACCCTCTTCGAAGTGGGTCGTGGCAAACTTTCCATCGAAGGTTTCCGGAAAGTCATCGAAGAGAAAGACCGTGGCAAAGCAGGCACCTCTGCCCCCGGACACGCCCTCTTTCTGGAAGATGTAGGATATTAATTAGCTACGAGTGACGGGCTACGAGCTACGAGTGACGAGCTACGAGTGACGAGTAGGCCATGCGGCGCTCCTCCTTTTGAGTGCTGAGTGCTGAGTTATGAGTGCTGAGTGGCCATGCGGCGCGGAAAATTTTTCATCCGCAGATGACGCAGATGACGCGGATTGAAATTGGCCATGCGGCACTACTCACTCAAAACTCAGAACTCAAAACTCAGAACTCAAAAAAACTCTGCGTCTCAGTGTTCAAAAAAGAAATCATAATTCATAAATCATAAATCAAAAGTGCTCTGGTTAGGATTAGCTTTTCTCTCAGCCACATTGCTGGGATTCTATGATGTGTTCAAGAAACAATCGTTGAAGGAAAATGCGGTGATTCCCGTATTGTTTCTCAACACCCTGTTTTCAAGTCTTATATTTCTCCCGTTCATCCTCCTCTCTCTGGAAAAGGGGAATGCGTTGGAAGGCACCATCTTCCATGTCCCTACGGCCGGTTGGGAGGTACACAAGTATGTGGTACTGAAATCGCTCATCGTACTCTCCTCATGGGTATTCGGCTACTTTGGCATGAAACACCTGCCGCTCACCATCGTAGGCCCCATCAATGCCACACGCCCCGTCATGGTACTGGTCGGCGCCCTGCTCGTCTTTGGCGAACGCCTCAACCTCTATCAGTGGATTGGTGTATTGCTGGCCATCATCTCCTTCTTCATGCTGAGCCGGAGCGGGAAAAAGGAAGGCATAGACTTCAAGCACGACAAATGGATATACTTCGTAGTGCTGGCCTCCATGCTGGGAGCTGTCAGCGGATTGTATGACAAATACCTGATGGCCCCCGTCACCGATGGCGGCCTCGGGCTCGACCGCATGGTGGTACAATCGTGGTACAACATCTACCAACTCATCATGATGGGAACCGTACTCATGTTCCTATGGTATCCCAAACGCAAGACCACCACCCCTTTCCATTGGCACTGGTGCATACCGCTCATCTCCCTGTTCCTCTCTGCCGCCGACTTCGTCTATTTCTATTCGCTCAGCCTCGATGGAGCACTCATCTCCGTCGTCTCCATGGTGCGCCGTAGCAGTGTCATCGTCTCCTTCCTCTGTGGCGCCATGTTCTTCCGCGAAAGAAACCTGAAGAGCAAAGCCATCGACCTCCTCCTCGTCCTCTTAGGTATGATATTCCTTTATCTCGGAGCAAGGTAAGATTCCCCCTTCGCTCACATCACAGACCCTTTTTGCTTTACATTTCCATCTTTTTGCATTCTTTACCTTCAAAATAGGGGATTCTCAAAGAAAAGCATATACCAATCTGAAAATCAACAAACTACAGTTTCCTTAATTTTTCTACGGTGAAATAAAAAAGTGGAAACGTTAGGATACAAAAGTTACCGTTAAAGGGAACGGGAATTACCTCGAAGAGTACTGATTTTTGGGGTTCTGAGTTCTGAGTTTTGAGTTAGGATTTACGGCCAATCTTTCGTTGCAATCCTGCATGTTCCTTGTAGCATCGTCTTCACTCTTTTTATAGATTTTGGTTTTGCCAACTCAAATAAAAGTTGTTCCTTTGCAAGGAATAACGAGCAGATATGAGAAAACACCTGAAAAGCCTCATAAAGATATTGTTTCCCCTCGCATTGGGTGGAGGGATACTCTATTGGACATATCGCGACTTCGACTTCTCGGCCGTGAGCCACACGTTTCTGTACGAGATGAACCTGTGGTGGCTGGCATTGTCGCTGGTATTCGAGGTGCTGAGCCATGTGTTCCGTGGTCTCCGTTGGAAACAGACGTTGGAGCCATTGGGCGAACGGCCGCGCACGGGGACGTGCATCAACTCGATTTTCCTATCCTACGCGGCCAGCCTGGTGATTCCCCGCTCGGGCGAGGTGGCACGATGCGGTGTGCTGAAGCGATACGATGGGGTGTCGTTCACCAAATCGTTAGGTACGGTGGTGACGGAACGTGTGGTGGATATGGTGTGTGTCATGCTCATAGCCCTGCTGGTGGTGATGCTCCAGTTTGATGTGTTACGCACCTTCTTTGTTGAGAAGGGGACAAACTTCGACTCGTTACGTTCGCTCCTTACATCAGGAAGTCTCTACCTGTGGGCAGGTGTATTGATAGCGCTCTGCGTGGGCGCTTACTACGTGCTTCGGCGATTCTCATTTGCTGAAAAAGTAAAGGGCACCTTGCGCGGATTTTGGGAAGGAATCTGTTCGGTACGAAAGGTCAAGAACTTACCGCTCTTCCTTTTCTATAGCGCTGCCATTTGGGGAAGCTATATCATGCAGTTCTACCTGACGTTCTATTGCTTTCCGTTCACGGCCGACTTGGGCTTCAGAGCAGGCCTTGCGGTGTTCATCACCACAAGTTTCGCCGTGCTTGTGCCCACACCCAACGGGGCAGGCCCGTGGCATTATGTGGTCATCTCGATGCTGACAATGCTCTACGGAGTGAGCGAAACTGACGCAGGAGTGTTTGCCCTCATCGTACACGGCACCCAGACGGCCGCTCTCATCCTGTTGGGGGTATGGAGCATGGTGGCATTGGGGAGGACAAAAGTACTACTGAAACAATAGACCACAGATGAAACGATGAAACAGAAGAACACTGACAAACAAAGAAAAAAATCTGTGTAAATCCCTATCATCAGTGTCATCCGTGGCCTATCCTCAAAAATAGAACAAGAACTATTAACCTATAAATAAAAACTGAAATATGGAAACTATCCAATCATTGGCTCCACAGGCAGTGTGGAAACATTTCTACTCGCTGACACAAGTACCCCGTCCATCGGGACACCTCGAAGCTATCCAACAATTCCTGCTCGACTTTGGCAAACAGGTCGGTGTGGAGACCTGCATGGACGAAGCTGGGAACATCATCTACCGCAAACCGGCTACGGCAGGTATGGAAAATCGCGAAACGGTTGTCCTGCAGGCCCACATGGACATGGTGCCACAGAAGAATAACGACACAATACACGACTTTGTAAAAGATCCCATACAAACTTACATCGACGGTGAATGGGTACGTGCCAAGGGTACGACACTCGGTGCCGACAACGGTATGGGCGTGGCCGCCATCATGGCCATCATGGAGGACAATACACTGGTACACGGTCCGTTGGAAGCTCTCATCACGGCCGATGAGGAGACGGGCATGTACGGTGCTTTCGGATTGAAAGAGGGTACGCTGAAGGGAAAAATGTTGCTCAACCTCGATTCGGAAGAAGAGGGCGAACTCTACATCGGATGTGCCGGCGGTATCGACGTGACGGCATCACTCGAATACAAGGAGGTGGAGACTGACCCAACGGACGTGGCAGTGAAGATTACCCTCAAAGGGTTGCGCGGCGGACACTCAGGACTCGAAATCTGCGAAGGTCGTGCCAACGCCAACAAATTGATGGTGCGTCTGGTGCGCGAAGCCATTGCCGACTATGAAGCACGCCTGGCCAGCTGGAGCGGAGGAAACATGCGCAACGCTATCCCCCGCGAATGTGAAACCGTATTGACCATCCCCACTGAAAACGAGGAGGAACTGATGGGGCTGGTGAAGTATTGCGAAGAACTGTTCAACGAAGAGTACAGCGCCGTAGAGACCCCTATCACGTTGAAGGCCGAACGCGTAGAGCTTCCGAAGGGCGAAGTCCCCGAAGAGATTCAGGACAACCTCGTGGACGCTATCTTTGCTTGCCATGACGGTGTGGTGCGCTACATCCCCACCATCCCCGACACAGTGGAAACCTCATCCAACCTGGCCATTATCCGCATAGGTGACGGACACGCGGAGTTCAACATCCTGGCACGTAGCAGTAGCGAATCGATGAAGGAATATGTGGCCACATCACTGGAGTGCTGCTTCAATATGGCAGGTATGAAGGTGGAGCTGAGCGGAAGCTACTCAGGCTGGCAACCCAACGTGAACTCGCCCATCCTGAAAGCCATGAAGGAGAGCTATAACATCCAGTTCGGCAAACAACCCGAAGTGAAAGTGATCCATGCAGGACTCGAATGCGGTATCATCGGTGCCACCCATCCGGGACTCGACATGATTTCCTTCGGCCCGACCTTGCGTTCACCTCATTCTCCCGACGAGCGCGTGTTCATCCCTTCAGTACAGAAGTTCTACGACTTCCTGTTGGAAACTCTGAAGCAGGTGCCTTGTAAAGAATAAGAATTATGCAGAAGAAAAGATGTGTATAATTCATCTTTTAGACGCAAATAAGAAAATAAAGGGGATGCATTCAATGCACCCCCTTTTTCATATACATTATATAAATATATACAGAATTTCGCTATCAGAACTTCCCTATGAACTTGCGGAGTTTCTTCGTGGTTTTAATATAATCTTTCTTTGTAGAAGGCGCAGCCAACACATCCTTAGCTTCGTCCATCATGTCCTTGCGCAACTCGAGTTGCTCCAATGTAAAAGCAGGCACGGGGATTCTTCTCAATTCATCAAGTGTCTCCAGCAATCCATCCCAAGCCTCCAAATATTCACACTCAGCCTGCGTAATATGCATCACCGATCCATGACGGGGAGTGAAATTGCCACGAGTTGGAGTATTCTGCACAAATTCAAAGTTCTTCAGATCTGAACTCTTGCAGAACTGATAATGACCATTCGCATAACAATCGTACATCAGCACATACTCATCGCTTCCGATAAGCGGAAATACGCTGGAACCCTCTACCGGATATTGTCCGGGCTTCTGCAGATGACGATACTCTACAGTATATGGACCGGTAAGACTCTTTGAAGTGGCACGCATAACCCCTTGACGGGTACGGAAGTCCTTATTCATCACCGAACGTCCTTCGTCTTTGAAGAACAGTACGTATTCCTGATTCTTCTCATCATACACGATATCACCATCAATAGCTGCCGTACCGAAATCAAAGAGCAAACGAGGCTCTGTGAGATCTGTAAAGTCTTCATTGGCATAAGAGTAGAATATCTTGAAGTATGGTTGATTGAAACGCGGATCATCAGTCGGATACTCCCAATCATGACGCCCGATAGAGTAATATATCATATACTTCTGCTCTTTTTCGTCCCAAATAGTCTGGGGAGCCCACACTGCATGCAGATTCTTCTCATCAAAACCTTCCAAATTGGGAAAACGCTCAGGGAAATGGATGGCTGTATGCTGCCAATGCAACATATCAGTACTTTTCATCAGCACCAAACCGTCATTACTCTGCCACCCTTGGCTCGAACGCATGTCTGTAAGTACCATATAAAATGTCTTGCCATCGACACCACGGATAATATGCGGATCACGTACACCACGCTTGCGAGCAATGGAATCTGAGGATACGACAGGTCGTCCATCGTTCAACGAACGATAATTATATCCATCATCACTCACCGCATAACGAATCTGTTCACCATAAGGTGAATTGTCCGAGAAAAAAGCAAAAAGATAGCTCTCATAAGGGGACCTGCCAGCCTTTTGAGCCGAACCCACCAGAGGCATACCTGCAAACAAGCAAGCAATGCCAACAAAAAGCAGTTGTTTTTTATTCATGATATAAATCTATGATATGTTAGTAAATTCTCGGCTGCAAATATAGAACCTTTTAAGCGAAATCAAGATACACAAGGTAAAATAATCACCAATCATCCCCCGAAAGAAATGTTGACAAAGAATCCCCCTCTATCATAAAGAGCCAAGCCTGAAGTATTATAAACAACGACAAGTTGCAAATCGGAAGTAAATATAAGTCTATCACTCACGGTCTGCAACTTGCCATTCAGAATTTATCCGCTATCAATTTATCAAATAAATCTTCTGTAAACCATGGTAGGTACACTTAACGGTAGCACGTCCCTCCACAATAGGACTGATCTCGAAAATCACAGAAGGATCCGTAGCCGTTGCATTGAGAATTGTACCTTCCTCCAACGGGCCATAAACCTGATAACGAATGGCATCGGTCAGACCGTTGGCATTGGTGCAACGGATAGGAGTGGTCGGAAGATTGAGTTTCTTGCCATCAGCCGTAATTGTCACCTGAGGAACAATCGGACGTTCGCATACTTTGCCATTTTTGGAGAAGCCAATCCCATGAAGGTCAAACAACCCTACGGGACGTTGAGGTTGTTGCTGGCGGCCTCCGAAGCCTTGACGATTATTGGCCTGGGGCTGTTGTACCTCGGGGCCTTCAACCACCAGATAGATGGCGTGTTTGCCCTTCAGACCTTCTACCGCCGGGACGGCTACCTGATAATTCTTGGCCACACGCGGAGCATCGGCCGGCACTTCTACGACCGCAATCTCCTTGCCCTTCCATGTTTCGTTGGCATAAGGTCCGTCCAACATTACATGAATCTTGAAAGCGCCATGTCCGCCCGGAGTAAGATTCAGATTCAGCATGGCCCCATCACCTTTCTTTGCGCCCTCAAAAGCCTTCACGCCTTTGGTGTCCTTTTCCAAACCACCAAATCCAAAGTACTTGAACCCGACAACACCTCTATTGGTGATGCCTGCCAAATCCATATTATTATCCCATACATCATGATTGTCCTGCATCCAATTATTTCCCGTCACGTAGCAAGCATATCCGGCAGAATAATAATTGTATGGAGGCAAACCAAATATCTGGAAACCTTCACTGGTAACTTCTGCACCTGTATATTCGGTACCATCAGAAGCTTTAGCTGTCCACTCATTACCCTTTATATAGGGGTCGTAACCTGTGATTCTGACTACACCGCCATCAGCCACTTTCTTCTTGTCCCAAGTGATCTTCACCGGAGCAACCATCGCCTGACGGGCATTGCCAAATCCACGGGGAGGACGATGATAGAACACATACCATTGGCCATTGATTTCTTCAATAGAGCCGTGAGTATTGTGAGCAAAATTAGTTGTGGTCAGATGAGTGCCATCCTGATTGGGAACCACGCCACGAGAGTCAACCAGGACACCTCCCGAACGCCACGGGCCAAGCGGTGAGTCGCCAAACGCATAACGCAGGGCTGAATTGGTAGAGCCCAATCCATAATCGGGGCCGGAATAACCGGAGAAGACCATCACATACTTATTACCCACCTGACGGATAGAAGAGGCTTCGAAGAAATTGAAGTCCCCAGGATTCTGTCCTTTATAAAGAGCCGGATACTGAGTTCCCTCGGGATCGCGCACTACCCCATAACGGCTACTGGCCGGGATGAAATAGTCGTGCAACTCGGTACCGGGACGCATGGAGTACATGGTATTCTGATCCAGCTCAAAAGCTGTTGAGTGCTGGAAGCCATAGAACACATACGCACGGAAGCCCTTGTCATAATCCGGATCTTTTTTGTCTGTGATATTCTCAACAAATACCGAAGGGTCAAAATCAATGATGGAACCAGGCAAGCACTGACGACCATCAGGTGTAAGATTTATCGGAGTAAAAGGACCATCGGGACGATCGCCTTTGCACACCATAGGCACACGACGCCATCCGCGTGAATGGGGATAGAGATAATAGGTCTTCTTACCCGTCTGACGATCTTTCACCTCCACAAGGTCAGGAGCAAACATGGTATCCCACTGACCATCTACAAAATGTGTGAAAATAGGACCTTCATCACGCCACTGACTGAGATCTTCAACAGGGGCTGACCACATACGGATGTCGCTACCACAATAAGCGGAATAAGTTATATCATGCGAACCAATAATATAAGCACGATACTTGCCCGGATTATCGGGATCTTCAAACACACGAGGTTCACCATCTGGAAGATGTTCCCACAAAGGCAAATAGGGATTCTGTGCATTCACAGAGGTTGCCACAAGCAAAAGCAACAATTGCAAAATTCTTTTTCTCATTCTGAATTCTTTATTTTTATTTATTGTCATTACTTACAGATGAATGTATCAACAAGAGATACACGATTTGATTACTTCCTCCACACTTTCTTACCACCAACAATGACAAGCCCCTTATAGTCGGCTCCGACACGTTGTCCCATCGTATTATAGACAGGTTGGTCGCGTTGCACAAGATCAAGTTCAACTACATCAATAGCCGTAGCACTGAAATCGAGCGGCAAGAAGGTTGATGTAGCGGTTGGGGTAGCATACACATCAAACGGAGTAAGGACGGATGTTGCCGTCTGCCGGATAAAGCCCCACTGGCCATTCTGTTGACCCAAGAGATAATCGCCGGCATACAAATTCCGATGAATATAAGTACCGCGAAATACATCCGTCAAGGCTGATGTAGCATAAGAGACATCACCCGAGCCAACAAAAGTAACTTCGCCCTGAGCGGCGACAAGAATCGGCTGATGAGCAACTATGGACTCCAACTCGGTCACTTTCATATCTCCTGATACTTTATAAACGTTTGCTCCCTCGGGAACCTGAGCGGCAAAAGGAAGCATCAGCATACGATAGCCATCCACCGTACAGGTGAATGAGGCTTGCGTAGCCTGAAAAGCTTTAATCGGACGGAAGTCTCCACCTTCGGACGAAAGAAGCAGTTGCCGGCACTCATTGCCAATCACCAGGTTATTGCCTGTAGTTGTCGAGCCTTCTGCCAAATATACAACCCGGTTTGTCTCTGCCCAAGGCAATGCCTCCGGCAATCCGGTAACGGACGTCATGTCCAAACTTGTACAAGTAGCATCTGCGGTGTAATCAAGCAGATAACCGTCATCGGCAACAAAAGCGCCACTCATCGTAGCTGAATACAAACCATTGGCATGAGTCAAATATACATCGCCAAAAGTAAAAGTCAGAATCGATGACCAATTGTTGTTGGTTATAGAGATAATACCTTTACATCCATCCTTCAATGTATTAGGTGACAAGTCAAATACAAGATTGAAATTCTCACGTTGCCCAAACTCCAAATCACCATAATTGTGCGATGACAACGTGCCCTTACCATTTATATAATATAAGGTAGTAATGGCCGACGTATAATTCATGGTTGAAGAGAGTTTTTTCACTTGCAATACCAATTGGCTATAACGGTCTGCCAATTGAAGATAACCATTAGAGGCTGAGGTGTTAGTAGAAATCAACGGATTCGAATGATCCAACTTCTTGCTATTCCCAGACATCTTATAAGCTGTTCCAAATGACGTTTTGGAACGAGTCAAGTCATCTATACGGTCAAACCGTTTGGTTGTAGCCTTCATATCAGAAACTTGACGATCACGCGAACGTTCAAACAAGATGGTACTTACACTGGATGCGGGAACTTGTACTTCGGGGCGACATGTTTCGCTTTCCGGAGACAAATTCTTGTACGCAAAATTCTGTGTACGCGTGGTTGATTGCATCCGACCTTTCTCTGTGTAGAAGGGTAAATCAACGGTCAAAGTACGCTCCACATCCGAAGGATTGGCTATCACAGCCACTACGGTATCACCCGTCTGTGACAAATAAACAGACCCTTCCAAAGGAGTTGAAGCATCATCCACAAAAGTCCCTCCGACACGAGTCATACCCGTAACAAAACGTGAGAAATGGGCCATGACGTATCCACGCTTAGTGACTGAACCATTGGTCGTGCCACATTGGCCATCGCCCAACATTCCGTAATAACGTTTGGCCGCATAGTGAATCCAAGCATTGAAACCGCCCAACATACATGTATTGATACTACGGAAGAAATTAAAAATATCCTTAGAATAATCAAAATTGCGCGATGTACTGCTATTTTCATTCCAATTGATAAGATATTCGGTCATCCAAAGTTCCTTACCTTGCGCACCCAGTTTCTTGTAACCTTCTTGAATACCACCATATTGATGACCTCCGTAAATATCAAAGCATGGCAACACATCAGTCTTGTTCAATTCGTTAACGTATGAATCATTCACGGCCAATGTTTCAGGTGCCATAATTTTACAACTGATAGTACGCCCGTATGTTTTCACAAATTCAGCGATTTCACTGGCTGACCAAAGGCAACCGGCATAAGAGGCGGCCCAATCAGGTTCATTCTGGATAGAAATGGCGTCCAACTCTACCCCATTCTCGCGCAGGTATTGCACATAATCCTCAAGATATTGGGCATAATCGGCCCAATTCTCACGTTTCAATTTACCTGTAGTGCCATCTTCATTCTTGGCATTAATGGTACCATTGGTTTTCCATTCTGCCGGTTGTCCCCAAGGAGAAGCAAAAACAATAAGTCCCATCTGCTTGGCCCATTTGGCGGTTTGCAGAGATTGTCCCCAACTATTCCGTCCAATAGGAATGTAAAGACGCATGATATTACACCCTACGGTACTTCCATTGCCCCAGACTTTCTTTATTTCCGTCTGGCTCATATGATTGTACCCAAATTGAGGGCTACATACAAAACCTCCAAACCCCGTTATATGCTGATATTTTGTCTGTCCATCAATACGCAACGTGGCATCCTGTGCTTGAACGGAAAATCCCAAACACAAAACTGATATAATGGATAAAAGCAGTTTTTTCATCAATCAACAATTTACACATTATTATTTAAACAGCAACATTGCCAACTCCTTAAGGCTACGCCGCCAGGTCTGGAATTCGTGCGCCGTACCTTCCGAAATATACCCTACGGCATTGTGACCGGCGGCTTTCAAGTCAGCAACAGACTTCTTGATGGCATCGGGATTCTCCTTGCTACCACAACTTTGGAAAATGAGTTTTACCTGCTTGGCATCCTTAATGTCGGTCGGAGCATATTGTCCCCCACTCATCAGACCATAGTATCCAAACACTTCCGGACGACGCAAAGTGATAAGTTTTGTTTCAAAACCTCCCATTGACAAACCAGCCATGGCGCGATGATTCTTGTCTGCACGTGTCTGGAAATTGGCATCGATATAAGGTACCAATTCATCTACCAAGACCTTTTCAAAGTCCTCAGCCGTAAATTGTCCCAATCCTCCAAATCGCACTTCGTTAGTCATGCCATAAGTCATAACGATGATAAACGGTTTGATTTTGCCTTCTGCAATCAAATTGTCCATAATGAGATTGGCATGTCCCTGATTGGGCCAAGAAGTTTCGTTTTCTCCCCAACCATGTTGCAGATAGAGTACGGGATATTTTTCTTTTTTATTCTTACCATACATAGGTGGTGTATAAACAAAAGCACGACGTGTCTGCTGGGTACTTTCACTCCAGAATAATACCTGTTGCACATTACCATGAGGTACATTCTTCACGGCATAAAAGTCCTGATCATGAGCAGGAACTTCAATACCGCTTTCCCAACGGGTTCCACCAAAATAATTCATTGCACCTGGGTCGTTTACAGTTCCACCATCTACGGTCAAATGGTAATAATGGAAACCTTCGTCCTCGGGGCCTGCTGTTGTTCCTACCCACGAACCATCATATGTCTTACGCAAAGGAGTTCCGCCACGACCTCCCAAACTGGCTACTACCGATTTGGCCTCAGGAAATTCTACACGAAGACGGACATAGCCTTGTGAATTTACTTGAGGATACTCTTGTCCGGGCTGATTTTTGACAGAAGGCTTAAAATCTTCTTTGATATTCGGATTCTCGGGAAAAGCCAAATCTGGATTGAAAGCCGGACGCTGATTCTGTCCACCTCCACGACGTGCACGAGGTTGGTGCTTGGGTTTCTTAGGAATTTCCCATTTGGGTTCCTTCATATCCTTTATATATTCATAGGCCAATTTAGGCTTATATTCGGTATCGAAGGGAAGAGGGTAATTACGTGCTCCCAACCAAGAGTCACGGTCGCTCAAATTCCAAAAAGTAACACATTTTACAACATCCTTGTGATTACGGAAAACACGGAAGACACGAGCATACTGGTCGGCCAAATGTTGCTTGATAGAGTCACTGACTGCCACACCTTCACGGCTAAAGCGGAGCTGACCACCCATCTCCTCATTCACGCGAATATCCAATTCGGTTACATGAATATGATCTACAATCTGCTTGTAAAGCTTGATAGCATCATCAACTTCCTTTTCTGTCGGGCCATAAATATTATAGTGTCCCTGCATACCTATACCGTGAATAGGAACTCCGGCATCTTTCATCTTCTTCACCATTTCATAGATACGACGACTCTTAACCGGATCACACTCATTGTAGTCATTGTAAAAGAGCAATGCATTGGGATCGGCCTCGTGAGCATATTCAAAAGCCTTGGCAATAAATTCATCGCCTGCAATCTTGTATAGAGGAGATTGACGGTAAGGGTCGGTGGCATTACGGTCATCGGTCATAGCTTCGTTCACCACATCCCAACAATAGATAACATCTTTGTAACGATTCACAATGGCATGAATATGATTACGCATACGTTGGAAGAAGACCTCCTTTGTAGGATTGTCATTATACATCCAGGCACCTATCTGACTATGCCATACCAAGCAATGGCCACGCAACTTGATTCCGTTTTGGCGGGCGAAGTTTGCGATACGGTCAGCAGCCTCCCAATTGAACTGGCCTTCATTAGGCTCCGTAGGTTCAGGCTTCATGTCGTTTTCAGCCGTCATACTATTAAACTCTTGCTTTACCAAAGCCGATTGTTCCGCATTAGTCACGTTTCGTTGGTTCACGGCAACACCTATCATGAAATAATCCTTATAGGCGTCCTTCAGCCCTTGTGGCCACAATGTGGTAGTGCCCACCATAATCAGAGCCATCAAAGCAATGTTCCTTGCATTTTTCATATTTGCTTTCTATTTTTATGTTAATAATTTCTACTCAGAAATATTTTTCGTTGGCAAATATATAAAGAAATAGCGACACAAATATTTACTCATGTGTCGCATACTTTTGTATTTGTTTCATTCCGCCCTCTATCGGATGAAAAAGAAATATTTTCAGCTTTTTTAAACGAACTTCATCTTGCTTGTAAACAAAATTACACCTCAACTTTCAAAAGCCACCATGTTGCAGGAAATGCCATACTGGCCACCGAGTAAAGAACAGGGTGCCCCCCCCCAAAAAAACAACGTTGGAGAGAAAAGTTTGTTACAATATTACAGGAAAAGAAGAAAGATAAAAGCTATAGTCATAAGAGACAGGATGTTTTTTCAAAATATTTACTACCTTTGTCGCAATGTTTATTAAAGAATCGGGTTATATAAACCCACACAGATTATTAACGATGAAAAGGCTATACACTTTTATATTGATTTTGACTGTAGTTATAAACGCCACAGCACAAATCACTTTCCAACATGGGACAAGGCTATTGGAAACAAACTTGCACACTTGGTTAGTGAAGCCACAAGCCCCAAAAGACGAAACCGGAAGTAGCCGGGTGTTTTGTTCTGTACGGGAGGCTCTGATTGCTGCCGACAGCCTACAACGAACAATCCCAACAGATACCTTCACTGGGGAGCACCCCCTCCGAATATACATCGCTCCATGGGTTTATTGGATGGACAATCCAGATGACCCAACCGTAAGACGACCTTTGAAAGGCGAAGGCATACCTTATGGACTAAAAGTGAAGGTCAGCCACATACGCCTCATTGGTCTCAGCGACAATCCTGAATACACTATTCTGGCCTGCAATCGAGGGCAGACTCAAGGAGCGGTCGGCAATTTCACTATGCTACATCTGGAAGGTGAAGACATCAGCCTCGAGAATCTGACATTGGGAAATTATTGCAATATTGATTTGGAATACAGCCCCAACTCCTCGCTAAACAGGAAACGCAGAGCCGACGCTATCGTGCAGGCACAATTGGCTATTTGTCACGGAGACCGTATAGCTGCATACAACTGCCACTTCATCAGCCGACTGAACAGTTGCCCTCTGGTAGGAGCAAAACGTACCTATTTCGAGGATTGCTACTTTGAGTGTACAGACGATGCCTTGTGTGGCACAGGCATACACCACCGATGCCAATTCAAACTGTTCAGTGGGAAACCATTCTATAGTACACAAGGCACTGGAGCCATATTCTTGAATTGTGACCTGCACACGTTGACTAACGGACAACAATACCTTGTAAAAGCAGGAAGTCCTGTGACGATGGTTGATTGCCGTTGGAAATGCGAGAATAAGAACCTCGTCATCAATTGGACACAAGACCCTACAGATGACCTGCGGAGCTATCAGTACAATCTGACACAAAACAACTTGCCTCTCTATATAGACCAACAACGTCCACATCTCACCGTTGATATGGAAAACAAAACCTTACTCGAAGCCTACAGATTACAACTCCCGAAAAAACTTTTCCACGCAGGAAGTACAGGAGACACCATTGTCTATAACCTACTGAACCTGACGGGAAACCTGGACGGATGGAATCCGGCCAAACAATCTGTGGAAATAATGAAGGAGTACACCAAGAAACATGTGGGATTAGTTCTGAACCACCGGCGTGCTACTGTAGAAACTGGCAAAGACACCCTACACCTTAAGGCCAGCCTGCTCACCTTCATGGAGCGGCCGGATTTTTCCCAAACCTGGAAAAAATTACGCTGGTACGTGGCAGAAAAAAATACCACGTGCGTAAAATTAGAGCCTCAAGCAGATGGGAGCCTTATCGTAACAGGGCAGAACATGGGAGAGAATACAGAAACTATAAACATTCTCTGTGTCGATTCCACAGGATTGGAAACAGCCTGTGTGCTTACGGTAAGACCACAGCAACTTCCTGCTCCTAATTTTACCACATCGCCAACCATCAGCCGTAAGGGAGATACACTGACCGTAAACTATGCCCTTGATTTGAATGGACGAGCAGACGAATCCATAATCAGTTGGTATCGCTGCATTTCCCATAAAGGAGAAGAGGCCATACCGGTAGCCGTAAACCGCCCGGACAAACCTATTCATCAAAGAAACAAATATGTACTGACAGCTGCCGACAAAGACAAATACATCCAAGCCACAATAACTCCCAAACACCCACGAAGCCCTTACGGAAAGCCTTTCAACACCATTTCCAAGAAGAAAACACGTATCAAAGGAAAAAGAATCAATCAATACAAAACAGATTTTTCAGACTTTCCCACCGAGCGTCAACCACGACTCATTGCCGGACATTGGACAAGCGATGCTCATAAACCGGACGACACACACGAACACGAATGGAAGGCCGACACCATCCGCCCCTCTTGGACATATGGGAATGGTGTGGATGGAGCCATACATCGGAAGGGACTGATACAGAACGTTCGAGGAGCCCGTTTACGCTATACTCCCCTGTCTGGAGAATATGGAGATATGGAAATTCTTTTGCATGTTGCACCTTGCAAAACTGCCGGACAAGGATTCGGGAGTGCCACAGGACAATATATGGACATAGGAATCAAAATGGACACCCATACCATGACAGGATATGCCCTACGTATAATCCGCACCACCAAACATGACAAAGCGGTAGATTTCCAACTGATGGAGTATAAGGACGGTACAGCATCTCCCATCAGCGAAGCAATATCCAGCATCTGTTACCGTACCGGATGCATTATTCATCTGAAAACAGAAGGCAATAAACTGATAGCGAATGTACACAACGAACTCCCCCTACCAGCACCACATCGCCCAGGTTTGACAAGTGAAGTGAACCTGAGTGCCCCCATACAAGCGAACCACCATGGAGGCATCTGCATACAGCACACTGGATCAACCGGTGCCAGCGCAACAGTGCTCGAATCAATGGAAATCAGATGGAAAGACTGAGAAGAAGAGGGATGCACAGATTCACGCCAACCATTCTGCAGGCTTTCGAACACCGTTCAAACAGACTTCAAACAATCAGAACGGATATCCTACAGCCAAATGGAGTCCCAATCCGTCCTTGAAGCGGGGCACATTGTACCATCCACCTTTACCCGTATCGTAAGGAAGATGAAGAGCCATACCAAGGTCAAGACGAAGTACCAGGAACTCCAAATCATAACGTAATCCCAATCCTGTACCCACAGCTACATCATTTCCAAAATCCTTTAACGCCAGTTCTCCTCCTGGGCGGTCCGTTTGCTGACGGAGCAACCATACATTTCCCGCATCAAGAAAGGTTGCTCCATACAGATTACCGATAATGGGGAAACGAAGTTCAACGTTTGCCTCCAACTTCACATCACCCGTTTGGTCAAGATAAGAATAAAGTCCCGCCTCTGGATGATAACTGCCAGGTCCTATGGAACGAGCCGTAAAGGCACGGATACTATTGGCACCCCCAATATAGAATTGTTCGCTATAAGGCACATACTGGGAGTTCCCATAAGGAACAACCACTCCTGCAAACAAACGGGTAGCCACATGGGTACGTCCCCTTACCTTGAAGAGGTTGCGCAACTCGGTAGTGACTTTAAGGAACTGTGCAAAAGGATTACCCAAGAAATCTTTATCCAACCTGTCAAACGGCTCACCGAGAATGCCATAAATAGCCGACATGACATTGCCAGCTGAAGTCACTGTACTGCTCCACCACGTATGATGACGGCGCGAAGTGATGGAAGCATCATCGAACGTATAGGTATAACTCATGGAAGGTATGAACTGATTGCGGAAACTGACAGCCAAAGCACGATTCTGACTCATCACAGAGTCAAACTTGGCCGTATGGTCCTGCAACATATTAAAGGTAAGACGGAAAGGGGTAAGAATATGTTTCGAAGTCCTTGTTGGCTGAAACGTATAGGCAGCACTACCTCCAAAAGAGAGAAGGCGGAAGAACCCGGCACGGTTCAACTGGTTGGCATAAAGTTTGAATTCAGTCTGTGAGGGAAAACGGAAACGTCGGGTATTCAACCCCGGAAACATCAGGCGCGGATAGGAAAGCGACGTGGAAAGTCCCAATTCCCACGAATTGATTTCTGCACTCTTTCCTGTAGCCGTCCCTCCCGTCTGCCATTCGTAAGAGGCATCAAGCTTGACCGAGAAAGTCTCTCCACCACGAAAAACATTCTTCTTTGAAACACCAAACGACAATCCCGGGCCTACTTGGTCATTACTCTTACTGGTGGCATTCACCTCCAGTTCCACATCCAAAGGCTTGTCAAAAGTAGCACTGACAACTACGTCCAAAGTATCACAAAAATCCGAAGTGTCCCTCGGCACGAACTGCATATTCACAGAACTGAACACCCCCATACGTGCCATATTCTCTTGGCTTTGCCGCTGTTTCTCCTGCGAATAGAGCTCACCATGCCGGAACCGGAAGTTATGAAACAACACACTTGGCCTTAGAGGCGGTTTCTTGCCCGTATAGTTTATTCTCAAATGTCTTATCTGCAAAGAATCCTCCATCCGGAAATAGTTGTCTTTTCTTAAGTTTATCGTCATACGTCCAATATACCACTGCCGGTTCACCTGCGGAGGCAATCCTGATTCTGGCTGTACCTGCAACCATACTTTACCAAGTGTCTGAATGGTATCGGCCAAAAATGTAATGTAATTGCTACGGTAATAGTAATATCCATTGTCACGAAAAAGGGAAGCCAAACGGTTCCGTTCGCTTTCTAACTGCACCACACTGAAAGGAGAAGCCACATGCAACAGGCGTTCATCCCAAGTGGAACGTACCAATGTATCGGCCACAAAAGGAAAATCACAATACCGGATGGAGTCAAGCGTAAAAAGATGACCAGCATTCACTCGATAAGTAACTTTTGCTTTACGCGGATTCCTCTGGTGAACTATTTCACTACTTACCCGACCACGGAAAAAGCCATAATCGCGCAATAAATTAGTGGCAACCCGGCTACGCACTTCAGGATTGACCTTTGAAAGAAATACCGGTTCACTGGAAAAAGTATTGAAAATCCATTTCCCTATTCCTTTTTGCTTATTCACAAAAGCATTATAAATCCAAAGACCTGCAGGCAATGGAAAACGATAGACCGAACTCCCCAAAATTGCATTATTGGGCGGATAAGACAATGCAGCCTCAACCTCATCAAGAGCATTATCCGCCAATGATAAAGCACTGTCATTCACATAGTCAATATGTTCAATACCCGTATAAAGGATTTCGCCCTCTGGCAGGTTTCGGGTGGTACTGCACGAGAACATAAAGACACAGATTATACACGACAAACAAACAAAAATGCCCCTATGTCCCACATATTCTCTTCGTCCACAATCCCCTATAACCATCTTATACTTATTCTTCATCATGCTCTTCCTCCTTTCTTGCCTTACCGGGCATCACTACAGGCTGTTTCTTGAAGATAAAGAGTTCGCCCAACCTGTTTACCTTACGGCGCAGCACCAAACCTACTCCTGTCTCGATTATCTCTCCTTCAAGAATACTCTCATAATTTTTTGTATGGAAGAGTTTTATATAGCGTGTACCCGTATCATCCAAACGCCATTCCAAAGAAACATCATCAATAAATGAGTTTCCCTCCTTTTCTGCAGCCACTTCATCGCCTGTCGATATACGCCCGCCAATAATAACACTCAAACGATTGTTCCAAAAACGTTTGGCAAAACGAAACGAATAATCTGTGCCTCCTTGCGAGGTCCCGTCTGCAGAGTTTTTATCTTCAACTCCAATACTGACATCTACAGTCTTCAAAGCATTGCCTGCTATATTGGAGATTTCACTCTGCAAGAATGAATTCAACGCATTGTTTGTACTGAAGCCTCCCGAAGAATTGCCTTGCCCTCCCATATACATACCCGTTACCAACATGGTCACGGCCAATTTACCCCGTTCTTCAGCCGACATAGCCACCAATTGATTCTGGACTGATACATCCTCAGGAGCATCAAGCAAAAAGGAAAGCCCCATATTGTCCAAACTGTTAGAAATAGAAATACCGACATCAAAATTGACATAACGCGAGTTGTTCTCTTCTGTCACAGCTGTACGCACCCGCTCAGTTGCCGTAATGTTCAAGTATGGATTGGTTGGATCACCCATAAACTCCACATAACTGCCTGTGGCTATACTGAATGTCTTCAGCGGAATAATAGGCAACGAGTATTTCATTTCCCCACTATTCAACACATACCTGCCCGTCAGCGAGAAGTCGGATTGCGGAGTGTATTGCAATGAAAGGTTACCGCCTCCCTGCACCTCCACATAACTGTCATTCCCCATATCGGCCTGAAATTCTGCCCCCGGATCAATCTGTACATTCAGCAACAGGTCCAATCCTCCGAGTGAAACCTGCCGGGGAAGCATCTGTCCGATTGCTGCCGTATCACTGAAATTGACAAAGGTTACCATACTTCCCAAACGGTCCTCCACGGTCAGCGGAGATTCCTTCAGCACGTACGTGACATCCGTATTGCCCAACACATTCATCGTTCCACGCACAACAGGAGCGGCCAGATTTCCTTTAATGGTAGAGAACAAGGAGACAAAAACCTTACCATAAAGCAGCGAGTTCTTATTCTCCTTGGCATTCAGCAATTCATATTCCACAGCCTGCATACGCAAATCGGCCATCGGCATCGAGAGGTTGTCAAAATCAACCGTCCCCGTCAGAACAAAAGGATTCTTCCCTTGAGCATAGATGTCAAATCCCTCGAAATAAAGACAATTGTTTTTTGCCTTCAAAGGAGTCTTCGCTAATTTGAAGTCCAAAGCATATAATGGAGAATGAGCCGTCACAGAGTCAAATATCACCTGTCCGTCAAAACGGGGATTAGAAACATTTCCTTTTACCTCCAGCCCTCCTTGAAGCCATCCGTCCACTCTTATCAGCTCGGCCGCCATAAAAGCATTGGCCAATTCCAAAGGGAAATGCTGCAACTCCAACCGCCCGTCTATCATACCTTCTTTTTCCTGCACCTTATAGTCAGCCTCAGCCAAAGCTATTTCTTCGCCATTTCTCAAAAGCTGCATACTGACAAAGTGCTTACCCGATGATACCGGCAGATAGACGGCTTCTGCCCCTAACGTTCCCAAAAGCTGCTTCTCGTACATGAAATCATGAGCCTGCAGGGCAACAGAAAAAGTATTGTTTCCATTAAAATCCTGCATATAGTGAAGTTCCGCATCGAGCATTCCCGCCAATTCCGGCACGTATGGCAGCATCCGTTGGATTTCATCAATATGCAGGTGTGAGATATCGATTGTCAAGTCTTGTGCCGTCTCTTCACCCTGCGAAGAATAAATACGCAATCCGGTACCAGCTTCATCCACCAATGCTACATCGGCTGTGACACGTCCCGAATCGCTAAACACTATATAATTCTCTTCATTCAGTTTGAAGGGACGGAATCCGACTGTTGGCCGTTCAGGAAAGAAAGATACACGCAACCCATCATTTTCTATCATAGCCCGTGCGCCAAGTTCAAGTCCCAATTCATTCTTGCCGTTGAAGAAGTGAATCAACGCATCACCTCCACTCTCGGAAACTGTTCCATCGAGCAGCGCTCTGAATGCAGGTTTCTGCTTCCCTTGTGAATTTGAAACGGAAGTCAGGAGACGGATAGTAGCCGTGTCCTGGCTGACATACAAACGGATGGTATCCAGTTCCAAACTATCCATACGGAATTTGTTAACAAAAGCATCGGCATACACTCCTGTATAAGATGAAGTGGAAAGGGAAATGTCAACTGCCTCCATTTCCACACCACTGGCATAATGCAAGAAATTGGTAATCGGATTATCATCGCCAGCCTTCAAACTCAAAGATACATTGGGCAACAATCCTTTTATTTCTGCCAGGTTCACAGAGCGTTGTCCCAATTGTGTCCAAACCTGACGGGCAACATGATTGATTCCCGATAGGATAGCAGGCACATTATCACCTCCTTTCAGAGAGAAATCAAGGTCACCGGCCTTTATACATGCCCACACGGAGTCGGGTCTGGAAAAAGCATCAATATCCAAATCTTTAGGAGCAAAGTCCCCTTGTTGGGTGAGCAGGCTCATATCATAAATACGGCCTCTCAAAGCATGCGAGTTATGCCAATCCGTTTCCCCCGACAGTCGGGTACGGACAGAAAACGTCAGAGGGGCATCGGTCAGACGTAAGGCATAGAGGTCGGCTTCCGTAATATCCATCTCTGCATGACCCTGAAAAGAGTCGCGATACAGCAATGCATGTACATCAGTCTGCATCTTCAGAGAAGGATTATCACTTCCTACGGTGACATGCGCTTTATGACTTCTCAGAGAGGCATCCAATGAAAGGCTGTCCAAGTTCCGACTACCATATTGCAACCGGTCTATACCAACACTGGCCGACAAGGCAGTAGCAGCATCGTATAAGTCCGTACCCTGGCCATGAACCTCGGCATGAGCCACCAAAAGAGATAATGAATCTTCGGGCAAGAAACGATGCAAATCCAAGCTGTCGGCATGCACCTTCAAGGCATATTCCTGCACAGGTATCTTGTAATGCCCCATAGCCGCAAGGTGTCCTTTCTCCTTTCCATCATACAAGTCAAAATTGGCACTATAGCATTGGGAATCCACACTGACCTCTCCTTCGAGGTTCATGCCTTGAGGAATGACAAAAGCGGACCGGCCAAGCGAATCAGAGGCCAAAGTCAGGAAACTCATATCATAAGCATCCAATTGCAGGCGGACATTCCCTCGGCGACCGGCACTGTCCAACAGATTCTCGCCATGTCCCTCTGCCCGGATTGCCACCACACTATCCATCGCCAAATCAAGAGTTTTTAACAGGAAGCTGTCCACATTCCCTTCTGCTTCAAGACGAAATGCTACAGGTTTATCGGGAAGAAAGGTTTTCATATCTTCCGATAATGACGAAGCAAGCAGAGCAAGGAGATCCGGTTTCCCTATATTCATAGAGGCATGAAAGTCCATATCCCCTTTCCCCCCTTTGGTCAAGGCTCTCCAATCCAAGCGACCCTTCGTCTTTATGTCGGAATGGGGGGTCGAAAGTTGCAGCATGGGAAGAGTGACACCCGTGCTGTCCATCTGTAAACATCCCTTTGTTTGTTTTATGCACAAACCTGACCGCTCGCGAAAGGCTAACTGGCGGACTATGACCTCCCCTGCTGTCCCACCTTCATAGAAGAGGCTGTCAAGCACGACATTCACCCCTTCGGCCACAATGTGAGAAGGGTCGAGCCCCACTGTATCGGAAGATACTTCACCAGAATGATACGATACATTGCCCCCATCGAGCAGGAAATGCACCAAACCATACGTTAAAGCATCAGGATTCAATGCAACCTCTACCACCTGCAAACGGTCCCATCCGGCAAACACCTGAATCTGCCGTGAAGGCATAGCCAGCACAAAGCCTGTCCGATTGATTTCTATCTCATTCAAAAAGAAACTCCACCCTATAGGCGAGGAGACCGTATCAACAGGTTCATCAGTGGGGAAAAGATTCACTTGGACATCAGCATCCTGCAAACACAGGTTTCCTATATCCAATCTCCCTTGTCCCAAGTCGGCTTCCACGTTCTCCACACGAAGGCTTCCTATCCATCCGTCGGCCTCAACCGTTTTCATCAACTCACCGGTATGCAGCTGCAGTCCACTAACTCCAAGTCCACCTTGCACACGTCCGCCAAGCAAGGGTAGCAGTGAAACACCTACACGAAGTTCATCGGCTGCAGCCAACGTATCACCCTGCAACGTGTCACACACAACAACTTCTGTCAAACATAAGTCAAATGGTAGAGCAAGCGTTATATGCCCAATGCGGACATCCATCCCCGTAGCTTCCGAAACCGAGCGCATCACCTGCGGAGTAAGCCACGACTGGACAGGCGGCAAGTAAAGGAGCAACATAACGGAAAAGAGTAGCAGGAAGGGGACGGCCATTATCCATGCCACCCATCTTGCCACCCTTTTCCAGATTCTGACCTTGTTGCCTTTACTCGCTTCCATATGTTGTATTAACAAACTGAAGCGACAAAGTTAATGCAAACCTGCCTGAAGAGGGGCATAATGTCTGTTATTTAAATATCTTTAAGGAATGCCTTCTCACCACTACTTAAATAATTATCCCCTTTCTACTCAAGGCGAAATTGAACAGGAAGTGTAAACTTTACTCTAACAGGCTTCCCACGTTGCTTACCGGGGGGCCAACGAGGATTTTTTTTACAATCCTAAGTGCTTCTAAATCCAAATAGGAATCAACCCCCTTTATCTCTGTTCAAATTTCATCTTGATTTCTGACAAAATGTCAAACTGTATATTTACGTTGCGAGAATCGCGCATATTCATTAATAAGAGACATTGGAAGGTTTTATGCGATTTTTAGGACTCAAAAAAAGGTTTACAGCATTGATTCACTGTAACATAGACAAGAACAGCATTGCTCATAATAGAATATTTCAGCTATTACTTCCTGATAAAAATAGGAGGAAAAGGATTTTATCTGACTGCAATTAGCGAAAAAGCAAGGCGCAAAAAAGAATCTGCGGCTTGCAGTATGACATAAAGTGACTTGCATTTGGCAAAACCTAAGCCGCATTTCAATTTTTGCAAGCCGCAGATTGAGAAATGGCCCTTCCAGAATATTCGAATCCCCCAATCAAGCCGATTTTGAGACGTAGAATGAGCTATATTACTCTAAACGCAAGGGGAAAGAAGGGGTGATTAGGGCTTATTTATGCATAAACACACCCAAAAGCGCATATTTATACACTATTTTGTTCCATAACAGAAATTAATTGATTGACAAAATGTAAGCATTACCTCACTCCAACGCCTTATAGTAACACAAAACAGTATCATCACGAAGTTCAGGATGGAAGATATAGGCAAACTCGGCCAAGAGACGTTCGGGATGAAAAGGAATTTCCTCATAGAAAGTGGAATTGGCCGTATTGCAACCATACATACTACGTGTCCGATAGGCCGAGAAATGGGTATAAGCCTGATGCTCCATGGCCAATGAAGCATAGGTACGATCCACGGGTGCATGATAACGGATAAGCCAGAAATCGGCATCCTTCGCTTCGGCATAAACCGTTTCAAAAGACAAAGGCACTGACCCGCTATTGGCATTGTCAGCAAAAAGGTATCGGGCACCGGCATCGGCATACATGCCGCCAATAGTGCTATTGCCACCGGGAACATACCAAGCAGAACTGCCTGCGGGAAGGTCGGTAAACACCGTAGGACGTTCGGAACATCCCTGTGCCCGGTGTTTCCACATCAAATAATCGTGCTCCACGGCTGCAAAAAGTGAATCAGCACGCGAGGCACAACCATACAGGCGACCATAAAAACGCATCCACTCGGCACGCCCTAAGGCCGAAGTCTCCATGTAGTCGGCACACTCCACAATGGGTACTTCCAAACGGCCAACTGTGCCATACCCTCCACTATTTTCAAAAGGAGAAAGCAAGAGAGCCTCGGGCTGCAACTCTATGATGCGTTCCACATCGGGAAAAATACCACTGCCCACATGTCGGATACCCCCCAAACGAAGTTGTTCGCGCACTGCCGGACGATAGATATATTGGCTATCGCACACTCCGACAATGGATGATAAAGCCCCCAACTCCTCCAACAGGGCACAATGCACTGAAGTGTAAACCACCGAACGTTGTAAAGGTACACGCACAACGGTACCTACGGGCAGAGAATCAGAATCATACACCTTTTCGCGCGGCATAAGTATGTATGTGTGAAGCACCTTGAGTGTGTCCCACGGATTACGCAAATTCACAACGGTATATCCCGGATACTCCACCACCTGCAAGTACGATGCATGGCGGATGTCCAATGTATCCCCTTGCCCGGAGAAAGTGCCGGCAGTCCTCCCCCCGCCACACGACGAGGAGAGGAACATGAACACACAAACAGCTATAGTATAAAAAACAAGACTTCGCATATTATTGAAGGAGTTAAAGAACCGACAACTCCTTATTCAAAATTAAAAGAACACCATATTATTAGGTCCTTGTCCGCCGCTCTCGAAAGAAGAGAGGAAAGTTCCGTCGGCCGCAAAGCGATAGATGTCACCCTCACCTGCCGCATAGTGGGTAATACCCACGTAGATGTCTCCATTCTCAGGATTCACCTCCAGCATATAGACATTGCCACAGACGACTTCAGCAGGTGCATCCTTCAAGAATGAGGCTTCACTCTTCTGCCCTGTACGGGTATCATAAGTGTAAAAAGTGGTCGTATAGTTCACCCAATCGGCAGTACTGCAATAGGCCACATAGAGTTTGTCGCCATACGCAGCCATGTGAGTGCCCTTTCCAATGGTTGTGACCGTTTTTGTCTCACGGTCATACAATTGTACCGGATAAGTATAAGGTTCGGGATAGGCTGCTCCATAACCTTGGATGAATATATGATCGTCCACCTCTATAATCCGTTGCGGGTTGGTCATAATCTCCACATGCTCGGCCTCTGCAAAAGAATTCAAATCAATGATGGAAAGGCGGTTATCATATCCCCATCCGCTATTGATCACATAAAGTTTGTCATCCTCTTCCACCAATTGCTCAGGATTATTACCCACGGCCACCATCTTCTCGAAAGCCAATGTCTTGGCATCCAATCGGGCCACATTACCACTATACAAAGTGACATAGACCTTACCATCATCGGCTACAACATAACGAGGCTGTCCCTGCTCTTCAGTAAAGGTATAGCGGGCTTGTTCCACACCTGTAGTATCCAAACGGCAGATGTAACTGGATCCATTCAACACCACATAGATATTGCTCTCATAAGCAATCATATCCTGCCCAGTGTCGCCCAAACTACGTCCATTATTTTGCCGGGCATAAATATTGGCTATCACTTCCCCTGTAGCAGGATTATAAAAAGAAACATTGGCATTGTTCATACCATAGATTCCTTCGTTCAGAATGAAAGCACGCGGAGTTCTTCCCATTCCATTCTCCGCATCACCACCAGGAAGTTCTACAGGACCTTCATTGTCCATCTCCTCCTCATCATCTTCTTCGCAAGCTGTAAACAAAGCCCCCATTGTCACTAAACAGAAGGCGCTCAAAAATAAACTTCTAAATTTCATAATTCGTCTTTTTCTTGGTTTAACTTAATCTATGCTATTTTATAACCGGTTATTCTATTTTCGTTTTTGAAAGGCACTAACATTTGTAGTTAGAATTCAAAACTCCTCAATACCTCACCGTTGCACTAATCCGCCATGAACGTCCGGGCATAGGATAGTACTTGATGACCTCGTATTGTTTATCCGTAAGATTCACCACATCGGCCTGTAAGCGCAATTCTCCAACCCTTTTGAACGGAAAGTTTCTTGAAACTGTAAGCCCATGCTCCATATAACCGTCAATTTCATTGGCCCGTATGTTCTGATCCATGAAATATCGTTTTCCTACGGCCATTAGTGTATATCCCACATGCATCCACGGAGTTTTGAACAAAAGCGAAGCATTTCCACTATGACGCGGTGTGTAAGGGAGTTGGTCTTTATAATTCTTAGCTTTCGGATTGGTCAAATCAAGCGCCTGTTGGAAGGTGTAGTTTCCCGTCACATCCATTTCCCATCCACGAGAAAGGAAGAAAGAAGCTGTCAACGTAGCATCCAATCCATGAATCTCCACTTCACCATAGTTAGCCATTCGCCACACATATACCGAAGGAAATGCCACAATCTTATCCTGTACCTTATTATAATAGGCATCCACCGTCAATGAAAGGTTGTTGAGCCACGAAGCGGTAGGATGAGTGCTCCATGTCAAGCCCACATTGTACTCCGTAGCATCCTCGGGGCGTAAAGCCGTGTTACCCGAACGACGATAATAGAGGTCATTGAAAGTTGGCACACGGAAGGTATTCTTGTATAACATACGCACATAAAAAGCCTCTGCACTCCACGGACGCCATGACAAAGAAAGCGATGGGGAAAGGTGGCGACGGTCATCAGGTTTCATTCCCGAACGAACCTCGTCTGTCGTATAAGTACCAGTAAGATTAGCAAAAACATGCCAACCATTCCACCGGAGGTCTGCGTTCAGAGCTGTCAAAGATGTCAACCGTACAGGGTTAGGACTATCATCAATGTTGTTGCGTAAAGTATTGACAAAACCATCTTGTGCCAAAGAAAAGGAAAGCACAGCTATCGGACTCCACTTGGCTATTGCCGAAACGTAATACTCATCTTGCCGGTGTACATCTACCTGACGGCCACCCTCATACTTCACGTTAGTATCTTCGTAACGATTCCATGAATGGTTATATTTGGCCAATGCAAGCAGTTGCCATTGCGCAGAAAATTTCTTGTCGTAAGCAAACTGGGTAAAGAAATTCTCATCCCACAGACGTTCGCGCGCTGTTGGATTATACAGGATAACTCCGCCTGGCAATCCACGTTCCGACTTATAGAAATAGCCCTTTCCTGACAGACGGCTTTCATCCCGGAAGGAATGATACAGATTACCTTCCACATGCCAACTCTCCACATCAGAGTTACGACGACGCTCAGTGGTCTCCGTCCGTCCATTCTTTAAGGTGAAAGGATAAATACCATCAGCACGCATGTAATCACCCTCCAACATCACAGATGTGCGAGAAGAGAACTTACGGGCATAACGTAGCGAAGGAGCCATATAGCCAAAAGCCCCCCCACTCAAACAGGCGTGCCAAAAATCTTTTCTTCCTTCAGGAAAAGCAGGTTGTAACGTGCGAATACTCAAAATTCCAGCTGAAGCATAGGAACGAGCCGATTGAAGCAGATCATTTCCCTGCCCTACGGCCAACGAGAGTTCTTCCACATTGTCCAACGAAAAACGGGCGATGTCAATTTGTCCTGCTTGCGTATTGCTTACCGTCACTCCATCATAACTTACGGCCGTATGTGCCGCACCAAGACTACGCACAGACACAGTTTTTAATCCGCCAACGCCTCCATAATCGCGTACGGTGACACCTGCAAAACGTTTCACAGCATCAGCGACACTCTGCATACCCAAATCCTCAAGTTGCTCACGCTTCATGGTTTGCAAAGGATGTACTGACGATATGGTAACCGAAGGCCGATACGCTCTCACATTCACTTCCTCTATGAGATGTGAATCTGCCACAATCGAATCCACCGACTGAGCATACAGGTGTACAGGAGAAAATCCACCTATCCACATTGTGCAAAAAGCAAACTGACAGAGTACATTACGCCCTCTCATAGCATTGCCTACAAAGTATTCTTCGCTTGTAAAACTTTTACATTCTCTGCACCTTTCCTCGAAGCACAGGGATTTTTGACTCTGTTTTGCAGGTCTTCTGACTTACTCCGTCGCTTGCTTGGCCTTCCCATACCTTATTATATATAAAGGAACAGTGGCTTTCATGCTTAAGCAAACGTCCTGAAAGAATTGGAGCTTACAGCAGCGGGACTGTTCGGGACTTTCACCCGATTCCCTTTTCATCCTACACGGCCGCAAAGGCTTGTCGGAACAAAACGGTGCAAAGATAGTACTTACAAATAATACAACCAAAGATTTTTTGTCCTTTTTTCCGTTTCCCTGTTCTCATGGCTAAAAAAACTACAGCTCATTTCCGAAGAAACGAGCCGTAGCCTTACCATCAAAACTTTAAAAACAGAATCTTCAAAACATATAACCTAAGTAGTCTTCGTCCGTTTCTTCGGCTTTTGAAAGACCTCATAACCGAACTCTGACAATGCAAAGGTACAAGAATTGATTATTCAATATAAATATTTTGATGATTATTTTCAGAAAATCATATACACAAAATGTTGCAATCGCCTTTTATCAGAGCTTTACAGCTCATGTTATCATACAATACACAATAAGAAGGATAACACCTCCAATCACTTAGTGTAACAGACACAATAAGAGCAAGATTTCTTTGTGTATGAAGTACAATATTCAATTATCTATTTATCAGCAGTCAATAAAGCATATCACAATCCGCAAAGATAGTCATAAAAGGCGTATTGCGAACGGATATTACCTTCATCTGATGGCATTTTGAAGACATTCCGCAAACGATTGTCCACACGACAAGCTTTTCTATTATCGGTAAGTTGGATGTGGAGCATGTCGGTAAGCTGACGTTTTAATGAAGGGTCAAGGACAGGCGCTACCACCTCGATACGGCGATACAGATTGCGACGCATCCAATCCGGTGAGCCCAAGAAAAGTTTCGGATTTCCATCACCCGCAAAGCACCAGACACGAGCATGTTCGAGGAAACTATCCACTATACGGGTCACACGGATATTGCGACTGAACTCTTCGCCAGGGATAAGACAACAGATGCCACGCACAATAAGGTCTATCTGTACCCCTTCCATACTTGCTTTATAGAGTTCGTCTATCATAACGGGATCTTGAAGGGCATTCATCTTAAGGATGATGTGCCCTCCCTTGCCCTTGCGTGCCAGACGCTTTTCATTCTCAATCAGTTGTTTTAATCGGGGCACCAAATTGAATTTGGCCACCAACAGGTGTTTGAACGTGGCATCGTCCGCTTCCTTACGCAAATAGGCAAAAAGTTTCTGAAGGTCAGCCACGATGGTCCGATTACTGGTAAAGAGGCCTATATCGGCATATTGGCGGGCAGTCTTTTCGTTGAAATTGCCCGTGCTGACGTAAGCATAGCTCCGAATCAGGCCACCTTGCCGATTGCGCCGAAGGACAAGTGCCACCTTTGCATGAACTTTAAGTCCCTTGATACTGAATATAATATTGATACCTGCCGCACGCATCAGTTCGGCCGTTTCAAGGTTGTTTTCTTCATCAAAGCGCGCTTTCAGCTCTACGAAAACCGTCACCCGCTTACCATTTTGTGCTGCGGCAATCAGCGAACTGATGACGGCCGAATTTTCGGCCACACGGTATTGGGTTATCATGATGTCGGTACATAGGGGATCGTGCACCGCTTCGTAAAGGAAGTTTATGAAATTGTTGAAGGAATGATAAGGATAGAAAAGCATCAGATCACGCTTTGCCACATAGCGATAGACTGACCCCTTCATTTCTTCAAGTGCCTTGTGAGGCATGGTTGTCGGGCGCTCTTCTTCCTGCTTCAGCATGGGGTTAGGGCAAGGCAGATGACGCAAATCTTCAAGATTCAGATGGCGGTCGCCTACCACCAGTTCGTCTTGAGTAATGCCAAAAGCATGTGTCAGGTAAGCCAAAAAGTCATCGGGCATCTGCCGGTCGTAGAGAAAACGGCTGATAGCTCCATTCTTACGCCGTTTCACTTTGGTTTTCAGTTGTTGTAGCAATTCATTGGTTGCTATATTGTCCACCAAGATATCAGCATCGCGCGAAATCTTGAAGCAATAACAGCTATCCCACTCATAGCCGGGAAACATCTGTACGGCGTACATCTGGATGATATCCTCCATATATATAATGTAGTCGCACTCTCCCAAACGGGGAAGTTCGATAAAGCGGGGCACTTTACTATAAGGAAGTTTCAAGAGGAAGTATTCGAATTTTCCTCTACGGCGCAAACGCATAGCCATATACAGACGATTGTCACGCAAAAAGGTGCTGACTACTCCCCGACGAATAGGCACAGGTTGCAGATAGGGAAATATTTCATCCGTAAAATAGTGTTGCAAATAAAAGCGATGGGCATCTTCCACCTCCGACGGGTCTTGATAGAAGATAATACGGTTGAGCCGCAAAGTAGGTACAATCATTTGCTCAAAGATACGTGTACGTTCGGCTAACTGGCGGCTCGTCTCGGCAGTAATCTGTTCGAGCAAGGCTATTGCTTCATTACGGTCGGTTTCTTCGGTCACCTTCAACCCGCAAGCCACGGCGCGATGCTCGGCTACACGCACTTTGTAGAATTCCTCGAGGTTAGAGGTATAGATAGCAATGAAATTGATACGCTCATAGAGGGGCAACTGCTCATCGGCGGCTTCCAACAACACACGGTAGTTGAACGAGAGCCAACTCATATCTCTGTTGAAATAACGGAAAACAGGGGCCGTATTCTTCTTATCTTTCATGGCTTAATATTTATTAGCACGCAGAGACTCTGTGTCTCCGTGCCTCTATGTTCTCAAAATATTTTTTGCGAACTTTTCTTTTTCTCGTCAAAAGTAGTACATTTGCACCACAAACCCAAGAAAAAGATGAAAAGAATTGGATTATTATCGGATACACATGCTTTTTGGGATGAAAAATACCTGAAATACTTCGAAAGTTGCGATGAGATATGGCATGCAGGCGATATCGGTTCACTGGAGGTGGCCGAGCGGTTAGCCGCCTTCCGTCCCCTACGGGCGGTGTATGGCAACATCGACGGACAAGAAATCCGTCGCCTTTATCCGCAGACATTACGCTTCACTGTAGAAAAGGCAGAGGTGGTGATGAAACATATTGGCGGTTATCCGGGGAAATACGACCCTTCAATTGTAGGAAGCCTGATGGTGCGCCCACCCAAGCTTTTCATCAGTGGGCATTCACACATACTGAAGGTGAAATACGACAAGACCCTCGACATGCTCCACATCAATCCCGGCGCGGCCGGCAATTACGGCTTTCATAAAGTACGCACCCTCGTCCGCTTTACCGTCAACGGTGCCAAGTTTGAAGACATGGAGGTGATAGAGTTGAGCGATTGAAGCCCTTTCCAACTCCCCCAAGGGGGAGAGAACGAAACATTGACCTTTATTTCAATTTATTCACTTTAATAAAAAACATCGTATGAAAAAACTTATTTCTACATTAGCTTTCATGCTAATCACATTGACTTGCGTAATGGGACAGGAAGCCCCGAAGGTAATCAAATTGAACACTCCAACATTCAACGAAGGAATGAAACTCATGGAAGCATTGAAGAACCGTCAGTCATCTAAGGGATTTACCGAGAAGGAAATTTCCCTGCAAGACATCTCCAACCTGATGTGGGCAGCCTTGGGCATCAACCGTCCCGATGGCAAGCGCACAGCTCCTACAGGGTCGAACAGACAAGAGATTGAATTGTATGCCTTCTTCAAACACGGTGCTTACTATTACAACTACAAGAACCACACTTTAGAGTTGGTGGCCGAAGGTGACCATCGCGCCATCACCGGACGTGCTGATGCACAGAAGGCTTACTTGAACCTGCTCTTCATAGCCGACACGGACAAGACAGGCCCAGGCCACAAACCGGGCGATGCTAACACGGTGTCGTACGTCAACGTAGGTTATGTGTCACAAAACGTCTATCTCTATTGCGCCAGTGCAGGCATTGGAAGCCGGGCACGTGGCGGATGGAATCAGCAGAAGGTGGTGGAGACACTGAAACTGAAGGACTCCATGATTGTAGTACTCGGACAAACCGTAGGGTATTGCGAGTAAAAGAACGACCCGTGTGTTAATCTTTTACAAAAAGTGCGCAACTATTATTGATACGTAATACTGGTATGTAGAGATTCTTTATCTTTGTAAAAAAAATACAAACCATTAAATCAAACAGATCGAATGATAGAACTGATTATTCTCTTACTCCCTCTTGCCGTATTATTGATGATGGCATTTGCAATAAAGGACATATTCACCCACCCAATGGAGCGAACTCACCAACTTCTGTGGTTGATTGTCATTCTGGCTTTCAACTTTTTAGGTGTGTGTGCCTATTATTTTGCCAAAGCACTGGGTGCTCACCAAGACCCCCGCACCACCTATCGCGAGCGCTATGAAAAGAAGTTTGAAGAGAGCGTAGAAGGAAAAAGAGATGAAAAAGAGGAGCCGAAGAAATCAAGTTTCTTGACAAACAACAATATTGTCCTTATCATCATAGCGGTTTACGTAACCCTTCTCCTGCTTGTGAAGGTTTGGAATACAATATAGATATAAGAAAAGCTACATTATCCCAAGGTTAAGGCTTAATGACATCTATTTTCTCCCCTACCTGAGAAATATTTTTTCCAGGTAGGGGAGAAATATTTTTCAGGCAAAAGAGAAAAAACATACCTTTTTTACGAAAAAAGCAACATTTCCTTTTGCCAAGAGGACAATTTGCACTATTTTTGCTACTTAATTCGCGAAAAACAGAAGCATGATAGAAAAACATATCGTACTGGAGGATGTTGACCCGGTGGTTTTCTATGGGGTAAACAATGCCAATATGCAAATGATAAAGGCACTGTACCCCAAACTCCGTATTGTGGCCAGAGACAACGTCATCAAGGTTATGGGTGACGAAGAGCAGATGTGTGCCTTCGAAGAACACATCATGGCTTTGGAAAAGCATTGCGCCAAATACAACTCGCTGAAGGAGGAGGTCATCCTCGACATCATCAAGGGCAACAAACCGCAGGTGGAGAAGACGGGCGACGTCATCGTCTATAGCGTCACCGGCAAGGCCATCACTCCGCGAAGCGACAACCAACTGAAGTTGGTGAAGGAGTACGAGAAGAACGATATGGTGTTCGCCATCGGCCCTGCCGGCTCGGGAAAGACCTACACGGCCATCGCTTTAGCGGTGCGGGCACTGAAGAACAAGGAAATAAAGAAAATCATCCTCTCACGCCCGGCCGTGGAAGCAGGCGAAAAGTTAGGTTTCCTGCCAGGCGACATGAAGGAGAAGATTGACCCCTATCTGCAACCCCTCTACGATGCCCTGCAAGACATGATACCGGCGGCCAAGTTGAAGGAATACATGGAGCTGAACGTCATACAGATAGCCCCATTGGCCTTTATGCGCGGACGAACGCTGAACGATGCCGTAGTCATCCTCGATGAGGCGCAAAACACTACGTCGGCACAAATCAAGATGTTCCTCACCCGCATGGGTATGAACACAAAAATGATTGTGACGGGCGACATGACGCAGATTGACCTCCCACACTCTCAGACATCGGGCCTCGTACAAGCCCTGAAAATCCTGAAAGGGGTGAAAGGCATCAGTTTCGTAGAGCTGAACAAGAAGGACATCGTTCGCCACAAACTGGTGACGAAAATTGTGGAGGCATATGAACGTTTCGATAAGGAGCAGAAGGAACTCAATAAAGAGGAAAGAACACAGAGACACAGAGACACGGAGGGGAAATAACGAGAAAAAGAAAACTCTATGTCTCCGTGTCTCTGTGTTTTAATTAAAATAAGGAATTCAACCACATAACAATAAAGATATGAAAGCATTAACAGCAACAGAGTACAACTTCCCCGGACAAGTGGGAGTGTATCACGGAAAAGTACGTGACGTGTATAACATGGGCGACAAACTGGTGATGGTAGCTACTGACCGCATCTCGGCCTTTGACGTAGTATTACCCAAAGGAATCCCTTTCAAAGGACAGATGCTGAACCAGATAGCGGCCAAATTCTTGGATGCCACCACTGACATCTGCCCCAACTGGAAGCTGGCGACTCCTGACCCCATGGTGACCGTGGGCGTAATGTGCGAAGGTTTCCCCGTAGAGATGATCGTACGCGGATACCTGTGCGGCTCGGCTTGGCGTGCCTACAAGAGCGGCGTACGCGAAATTTGCGGTGTGAAGTTACCCGAGGGTATGCGCGAAAATGAGCGTTTCCCCGAACCTATCATCACTCCGACAACTAAGGCCGAGATTGGTGAACACGATGCAGACATCAGCAAGGAAGAAATCCTCGCCCAAGGACTTGCCACTCCCGAAGAATACGCTCTGTTGGAGCAATATACACTGGCCCTCTTCAAGCGTGGTACGGAGATTGCCGCCGAGCGTGGCCTCATCCTGGTGGACACCAAGTATGAGTTCGGCAAACACGATGGCAAAATCTATCTGATGGACGAAATCCACACTCCCGACTCAAGTCGCTACTTCTATAGCGAAGGCTACGAGGAGCGCTTCGAAAAGGGCGAACCCCAGAAGCAACTCTCTAAAGAGTTCGTGCGCGAATGGTTGATGGACAACGGTTTCCAAGGCAAGGAAGGTCAGCAAGTGCCTGAAATGACTGACGAAATCGTGAACAGCATCAGCGAACGCTACATTGAACTTTACGAGCACATCACTGGCGAGAAATTCGTAAAGGAAGCAACTGATGACATCGCCGCCCGCATCGAGAAGAATGTGACGGAATATTTGAGTAAGTGATGAGCTACAAGCTACGAGCTATGAGTGGCAGGTTTAATACACACAGTTACTTGTAGCTCGTAGCTCGTAACTAATAACTAAAAAAAACATGGACAAATACGGACTTATCGGGTATCCTTTGGGACACTCTTTCTCCAAAGGTTTTTTCAACGACCGATTCAAAAACGAAGGTATTGACGCTGAGTACATCAACTTTGAGATACCGACCATCCACGATCTGCCTGACGTGGTGGAGGAGAATCCTGAGTTGCGCGGATTAAATGTAACCATCCCCTACAAAGAAAAGGTGCTGGATTATCTGGACGAACTGACTCCCAACGCCATGGCCATCAAAGCCGTAAATGTCATCAAGATTGTCCGCTCAAAGGATGGCAAAGATTACAAGCTCATCGGTCACAACACAGATGTATTAGGATTTACCCAATCTTTAGAAGGCCTGTTGAAACCACACCATACAAAAGCACTGGTGTTAGGCACAGGAGGCGCCTCGAAAGCCGTGTGTCACGGATTGGAAATGCTGGGGTTGGAGCATCAATTGGTTTCACGCACAGAAACAGAAGTGGCCATCTGCTACAAGCAATTGACCCCGCAAATCATGGAGGAGTACACCGTTATTGTCAATACCACTCCGTTGGGCATGTATCCTAATACAAACAAATGTCCTGACATCCCGTATGAGTGCCTGAACTCGCAACATCTGTTATACGATCTTCTTTACAATCCTGACACCACCCTATTTATGCGTAAAGGAGCGGCACAAGGCGCAACGGTGAAGAATGGTCTTGAGATGTTACTCCTACAAGCCATGGCTGCATGGGATATATGGAATGGATAATTTTAGTGAATAGTGAATAGTGACTGGTGAGTAACGATTCTCCGCAAACAAACAACAAGGTTGGCATCCTATGATGAAGAAATCGCTGAAAACGTTTCTGTTCGCTTTTCTCGTCCTACTCATTCTTTTGAGTGTAGGCGGATATTACATGGTTGACTATGCTTTAACTCCTCCCAACCGAGGAAAAGACATCGAGGGATCTTATGAGTACATGTATAAAGAATACCCTCATTTACGCCCCTACATGGATAGCCTCCAACAAACAAAAGCCTTACGAGACACCTTTATCACCACTATTGACGGCATACGTCTCCACGGCTTTTACGTAAAGGCTTCCGTACCCACCCAGCAAACAGCCGTCATTGTACATGGTTATACCGACAATGCTATCCGCATGATGATGATAGGGTATATGTACAACCAGGATTTAGGGTTCAACATTCTCCTTCCTGACCTCCGTTATTCAGGGCTAAGCGAAGGCAATCACCTGCAAATGGGATGGTTCGACCGTAAAGATGTAGCACAATGGATTAATCTCCTCCCCACCCTTTTTGGAGATTCGATAGAGGTCGTTGTACACGGTATTTCTATGGGGGCCGCCACCACCATGATGCTTGCGGGCGACCCGCAACCCGAGTATATAAAATGTTTTGTAGAAGATTGTGGTTACACCAGTGTTTGGGACGAATTCAAGAATGAATTAAAAGAGCAATTCAACCTCCCGGCTTTCCCCCTCCTTCATATCTCCAATTTGATATGCAAACTCCGCCACGGATGGAGCTTTACCGAGGCCAGTGCCCTAAAACAAGTCACCAAATGCAAACGGCCCATGCTTTTCATTCACGGAGAAAACGACACATTCGTCCCTACCAACATGGTTTATCCCCTATATGAAGCAAAGCCACAACCCAAAGAATTGTGGCTCGTACCCAGCGAAGGTCATGCCCGCTCTTATCACAATTTCCCGAAAGAATATACCGAAAAGGTCAGAGAATTCATAACAAAAAATCTCTAATAAAAAGCGGCGAAACAGGTATTTGGACTATTATTTCTTATTCCACAAAGTTTTCGTTTTTTCCGTCCTCTCTTCATCTCCAAACCTTCTGAATAGTACAACCATTCTTCCCTTCTATCTTCATGAGATAAATCCCTTGCGGCAAAGAAGTTGCATCCAGCGTTTCTTGCATTTGATTATAGACACATCTGAAAGCCCCGACCTGTACACCATCCAATGTTACAACGGTCACACGAACCTCTTCATCCCAACTTTCCAAACGGATGCCCGCAGCATCTGTCACACGCAAAGTGCCCGTAGAGGTGAACAAGTCTGTCGTATCCCAAGCCAAGCCTTCAGAAAGTTCCGGCAAATCCAACAGGGGGGCACTGGTTGCATCGACCTCTTCACAATTCCACAATTCAAAGCTATGACCCAATTCCGGGACAAAACCATCCTTCAATATAACACGTACAGTTCCATTGAGCACCATTTCACCTACTCCAGTGACAGTAGCCACACTGGTCTTACTGTTCAAGCGCCATTCAATGGCGCCACTTTTTTGAAGTTCCACATCAGAAGCAACGGTCAATCGACCAATATAATTCAGTCCTGGCCGAAAGGTTCCGCCATCAGCAATGGTCACCTTCTTGTTGCCGATATACCCCCAACCGGTCAATACCGCTCCGTCATATACCGTCAGATTGCCTGTACCTGTAGCACTGACACTCTTCCCTGTATTCGCCACAAGCAAAGTGCCACCCTTCACCGCCGTTGCACCCGTGAAGACATTGGCTCCCTCCAGGCGCAATGTATTGCTTCCGACTTTGGTAAGTGACCCTTCTATCACACCATCAAACGTATTCGTCCCGACATCATCCTTACCGATTGTCCATCCATGAGTTCCGCCTAATGTACCGATTCCCGTGGCGGCGCCTATCCGCATATTGCTTCCTTTGTTATTGCGGACGACACATCCACTTTCTACATTCAGTGTAGCCAATGGCATACCATAGTTGTTGTCAAAAGTGAAATCACCGTTAGTGCCCTGCGAACAGCTGACTGTCCCCTCAAACTTCGACCAATCTCCTTGCAGATAAGAACGCACATAAGGAATATAGACATTCAATGTCCCTGCCCCAGTCAATGAGCCTGTATAATTGCATCGTCCGTCCATACGGATGGTAGCCGTTTTCCCTGTAGGTACGACAAGATGCCACGAAGCTTTGCTATAGGATGAATTACCCTCTTTGCATTGCAACATACCTCCATTCAACACAACGGTATCACCCAACATGCCATTCACCGTACCGTTATACTCTTCTGCAATTTTCAGGGTTCCCCCATTCAAGACGGTCTTCTTATAGGTATTGGGTGTGGCATAGATATGGAGTGTGCCACCACCATTCTTGGTCAATGTCGTACCTTTGATTTGTCCCTTCAGATGGAGTGCGCCGCTCACGTTCAGTATGCCGCCCCCTTCGCCCAAAGTCATCGGACTTTCTTGGAAAGCCTCACCACTGATAATCATTTGCGCACCGTTCTGTATCACGAAATTGGCGGCATCGTTGCTGAGAGCGCCCAACGAACCAGCGCTTTGTGCCGTAGCCAAAGAGGCAGGCTTGACGGTTCCGCCTGCAATAATGGTCTTTCCCGTATAGGGGTTGATGTTGTTGATAGTCAATATACCGTTACCGTCTTTTGTGAAACTGGCATCTCCTCCGATACCACCATCACCATTGAACGTATATCCGGCACTTCCTTTGACAGATACGGTCTCAGGCACCACCTCTTCATTTATCGTCACCGTTTTGGTGGAGGCCGTTTCGTCAAACGCCACACGGTCACCAGTCACAAAGGTGGTAGGTACACCGTCCACCGTGAAGTTCTCTGTATGGAAAAGGTCCCATACATTACCATTGACGCCACTCCATACCACATCTGTAGCCGTACGCATGTCATATATGACAAGGTACATTTTACCTTCTGCAATCTTCAGTTCACAAGCTACGCCCTGCAAGCCTTCAACATGAATCTTTTCTACATTGGCATTCCATTCTGTAGCTTCGGCTATCAGATATTCCCCGGCCACAGGCTTCTCTTCTCCTACCCGATTATGTGATACAAAGCGGAAGACTGCCTCATCGGCAATCACCAAGGTTCCGTCTGCCATCAATTTGTCTGCCGTCAAATCGTCTGAATAGATATCCATCTCCACGACCGCGCCTCTCTTTACGTTAAATGAAGAGGCCGTGACTGTACCCTTATGGTCTGCCCCTCCCACACGCAGGATGGCTCCATACTCCATCTCTATACCTTTATTATATATAGCTCCCGTATTGAGTTCGGCAAAACGGTTCAGCCATACAGGACTCTGCATAGAGCCTTCAAAATGGGTAATACCCTCCCACAGTTCAGTCTTTCCTGTATAAACTTGATTGCCACTGAACGTAAGTGCTCCTTGTCCCTGTTTGACAAGACGCATATCTCCTGTGAATGGGACGCCCTCCAATGTCCAATTGTTCTTCAAACTATTCACCGTGAGAATATGGGGCGAAGCTCCCTCGGCGACATTGACGACACCTCCCTCTGCATCAGTCAACAGGATGTGCTTGTCGTTGTGCATGGAGGTAATCTCCGTATCCACCAACGTACGTCCGTTTGTCATCACAGGTGGAGGCGGCACAGTGATACCTTCGGCATTTCCCAAAAAGTAACTTACATGTGGCGGTTGGTTATAAGCCGTCATCTGCCAGTAAATGGCTTGCCGGTATTGCTTGTCGTGCATCAGGGTATAATTCCGGTGAGCCGTAGGAATGATGGTGGTGTAGATACGCAGTTTCCTGTCATCATTGGTGCGGAGCACTATCTCTTCGCGCCAATCTCCGAAGAGGTCGGCCTGGATGCAGGGATTGCCCTTCGTGTTGTTGTTGGTCATGCATCCATTGCTGACAAAGATGGGCGAACTGTTACCATACTTATACACAGCCCCTTCAATGCCGTCTCCATTATCATTGCGACTGGCATAGTCAAACGATTCTTCCAGTATATCGCCATCCCAATAGATGCGGAAATTCATCGTCACTCCCGGTGCCGATGATGCAACCGTTTCATCAGCTCCTCGGCTGAGTGTGGCGCTCCATAGTTTTCCATCAGTTGTCCACAATTCTGCTCCCGGCCACTTGTCCGTAAAGTTTCCGGCCAGACATCGCCCATTGTCATTGGCACGAAGCCAACGGAAAAGTATTTCATTGGTGGTTGCATCGACCAATACAGCCCCCGGATTATCCTCCAAACAACGGAAACCTTCAAGCCCTTTGCGGTAGGGGTCGAGATCGCCATAATGTTGTGCATCACCGTGCCCCAATCCTGTCGAACTGAGTTCTTTGCCATATTCATCAATGACCATATTGCCATGACATATTTCATCACGACCGTCTTCATCCACATCCACGATGGAAAAGTTGTGATAACCCTGTCCGTAAAACTTGCTGGCCGGATTGTCATTGGCATAGGTCCACCGGAGCACCAGTTTATTGTCCACCAGATCAAAAGTGGCCATGTGGATATTCGTATAACATCCTCGCCCCACATAAATGCTGGGATTGCGACCGTCCAGATAGGGAGCACCAAAATGGAACTTGTTGGCCCGGTGTCCATAAGCTTTGCTGTTTCCCTCCCACCAGAATGCAGCGTTGCGGATAGCCAAGTTATTGGTTGTCTCATCGAATTTCACATTATCTATCATAGCCCCCGTCTCACCGTTGAGCACGTATAGCCATTCGTCATACTGCGTCTGATAGATGGTCAACCCGTCGTATTCACCTGCTGGCCGATAATTGGCCAAAGGATTACCCACAACCGTGCCGTCGGGCAAGACACTTCCATCGGCCAAACGGATAACCACCTCTGCCTTTCCATCCTGATTGAAATCATAAGCCATGCAATTGGTCTCCACATGTCTTGAGTTCATGATATTGGGCCCCACATCAATCGTCCACATCAATGTCCCGTCCAGTTTGTAGGCTTGAAACAGCGTGTAAGCCGTATTCGCCTTCGAGAAGTCGGAATTCATGCGCTTCACGATGAGTTCATAGTCCCCATCACCATCAAGGTCAGCGGCACTGGCATCGTTGAGCGAATATTTGTCTGTAATATCCGCTCCTGATGCATCCAATACGGGTTGCATCGGTATGTCCAAGTATTGTCCTTTCCAGGGAGTGACCGTTTCCGAGCCCTCCTGCTCCACCCCACGCACTACGGCCTTGACGGAATAGGTAGAAGACTCTGTCCCCCCTGCATCCTGATAATTGGAAGTTTCCAACGGCTCGCTATTCACTCGCACGCCATCGCGATAGACATTGTAGGTGACATCGTACCACTCTTGTCCCAACAGACGCCAGCTGAGATAAACACCCTCGGTGGTTTTCACCGCCACCAGCCCCCGACTCAAGTTCTCCATCATGCGTTGGGCACCAGCCGTCATGGCCATTGACAACAATAAGATGCTGCATATAATTGTTTTCTTTATTTTCATGGTTTTACTCTTGTTATTTTACTTGACTGCAAAGGTAGATATTTATTCTTTTCAAACAGAATTTAAAGAAAGAAAACGTCCTGATTCATTGCATTTCTCCTTGAGAATATATACTTTTGCATTTGTATTTATCAACCCAATAAAATAGAATTAGACATGGATACTGTAGAACTTGTATTGGCAAAGATGAAGGAGCTGGGTGCTCCCGTGAATGCCACCACATTGGCAAAGGAAACTGGACTTGACAAGAAGGAAGTAGATAAAGCTATGGCAACGCTGAAGAAGGAGGAGAAAATCTTTTCACCCGTGCGTTGCAAGTGGCAGGCGAAAGAGTGACTAGCTACTAGCTACTAGTGGCCATGCGGTACAAAGCATTTTAGACGCGGATGACGCGGATAACACGGATAATTTATTACCCATAGGTATTAATCCATGTTATCCACGTCACCTGCGTCTAAAGAATGAATGATGGCAACGATAAAAAGGTGACTCCCGAAGTTCGTCACCCGCAAATTGCAGTTCGTAGCTCATCACTCATAGCAGACTCCTACTTTATTTCATTCCATTTCGGAGGATTGACTCCCATCAGATGGCGGACGAAGAAGTCGAAGCGCTTGTGTTCGCCATAACTTTCACCCATGGTATGCCCTACACCAGGAAGAACCACCAACTCAAAATCTTTATTGGCCTTGATGAGAGCATTCACCATCTGCATGGTCGATGCAGGGTCAACATTATCGTCCAACTCGCCCACTACCAGCATCAACGGACGGCTTAGCAGGTGGGCATTCTCCACGTTGGAGCCTTCTTTGTACTGGTCGCCCAAGGGATAGCCGAGCCATTGCTCATTCCACCAGATCTTATCCATGCGATTATCATGACATCCACAGGCAGAATAGGCAGCCTTATAAAACTCGGGATGAAGCAGGACGGCTGTCGTACTCTCCTGACCTCCGGCTGAAGCGCCAAAAATACCCACGCGGTCGATGTCCATATAAGGATACTTCTCGGCAGCGGCACGTATCCATGCCATACGATCAGGGAAACCGGCATCTTTCAGGTTCTTATAGCAGACATCCTCAAACTCCTTTGAGCGAAAAGAGGTACCCATACCATCGAGTTGCACCACGATGAAGCCCAATTCGGCCAACGCCGTCATGTTGTAATTATAGGTAGAGAAGTTCTTGGGCACATAATGACTACCAGGACCGGCATAGATGTACTCAATGACCGGATATTTCTTGTTGGGGTCGAAGTTGGTAGGTCGCACAATGATGCCCCATATATCAGTCTTTCCATCGCGTCCCTTAGCCACAAACGGCTCCGGTGCCTGCCATCCGGATTCAACCAGTTTCGTAATGTCAGCTTTCTCCAACGGCATCACCAAGGAACCGTCACTCACGCGGCGCACGGCAGCTTCAGGCGCACGGTCCACCAACGAATGCACATCCACCAGATATTTGCGGTCGCGCGAGAAGGTTGCCGTATGGTGTCCTTCATCGGGAGTCAGGCAAGTAAGGCCGTCTCCATCGAAGTTGATGCGGTAATAGCGGATGAGGTATGGATCTTCCTCTTTCTCCATCCCGTTTGCCGTAAAATAGATTTGTCGGGCATCTTCATCTACGTGCAATACTTCGCGCACATACCACGGTCCCTTGGTTATCTGGTTCTTCACCTTGCCCGTCTCATAGTCATAGAGATAAAGGTGGTTCCAATTGTCGCGTTCGCTCATCCAGATGAGTTCCTTGCCTCCACGAAGGAAACGGCGGTACATACGCTGGTGATTCACAAAAGTGTTGCTTTTCTCTTCCACCACGGTGCGCACCTGACCCGTCTCGACTGAGAGTTCAAGCAGACGATACACCTGATGCCCACGCTCGTTGTACTCGAAGGTGACACCTGTGCCCTGCTCATTCCAACGGAACCAGAAGAGTTCATATTGCTTGTCAAACAGTTCGGTAGAGGGGATAATGGCACGTCCCGTCTCCACTTCGTAGATACAAGGCACTTTCGAACGCAGTTCATCGCCCGGCTTGGCATATTCCTGCTTATGAAGTTTGGGTTGCAATTGGTCTTTGGGAGACGACTCTACGTAATAGACATAGCGTTTCTCCACCGGGCGGATGCGGGCTGAGAAGATATAACGTGAGTCAGGCGACCATTGGATGTACGACGAATAGTAGTTACCCAAGGTGCCGTCGATGCTCAATGCACGTTCGCGACCATCCGCTCTATTCCTTATATATATATATTGTCGTTCTTGATGAAGGCCTCGTGCTTGCCATCGGGCGAGGTCACAGGACGGCCACCTTTCTCATCATCCACCTCCATCCAATGACGCTGGCGGCCACGTTGGGGATAATGGATGAGACCCTTATCCTCCAACCGGTTCTTCTTTATGGCATAGATAAAGTTCTTGCCATCGTACTGAAACCGTAGGGTATCCATCCGTTCGTTCACCTCCACACGTTGCAAGTTCAATTTCTTCCCATCCACCTCACGACCGGTACTTTTGGCCAAAGAGGCAGCCAACTTGCCGTGATTGAACAAGTCGGTGCGCATCAGCTTATCGGCATCCACCTTTACGTAACGGTCGCCTTCGAGTGTATGGCGCACATACCAGAAAGTGTGCGTGTCACCAATCCATCGGGGGGATACACCCGAATAAAACACTTTGTCATTTGAGAACTTTCCATACAACGAATATGCACGCTTATAGTCCTCCACTGTACCTTGAGCAATGGCACTGCCTGCTCCTGCAAGCAACAGGACGGCCAATGCCAATTCTTTCATTAAGTTTTTCATAGACATCTGTTATTTGTCAGTTTTATATTCATTCTTTCATCTTATCACCCACTCTACCCCTCCGGTAATGCCGGCGGGAAGCAACGGGTCATCACTTCTCACTATAGGGGTGGTGGCAAAGGTAGTGCGTTGCTCTTCGGGCAAGGCCGTGTCGCCAATCATGCGGTTGGTCAGTTGGTTGGCCACTTCTATACACACTTTGTTTTCCCCTGCTTGCAAGCAATCGGTCACATCCACTTCCCAAGGAGAGGCCCACAAGTGTCCGGTCTCCTTACCGTTCACCCACACTCGGGCCACCGTATGCAATCCGTTGATACGCAAATAGACGCGCTTAACCGAATCTGCAACAGATGGTTTCACAAACAATCGGCTATAGCGGGCCACACCCGAATGGTGCTTTATCTTTTCCTTCACAGCCAACGACAGGTCATTGACTGGCAACGTGTCCACCATGCACCAATCTGTCAAGGTGGGCATCGTTATCTGTATAGTGTCATCGGGCAGGATGAAATCGACCAGCCAATCATGGTTCATCGGGATAACCAGTTCCTCCCCTCCCCATGTACGGAAAAGGGCAGGCTCGTCCATAGCCTCTGCCAGATGCGTCACCACAAAGCCCGCTTCGTAGGGGGCCAACGCAAGCCACACCTCCAAGTTACCATCCGGAAGGATGCGATGCTCCAACGAATACCTTCGGCCATTATCCGGATTCCAATACTCAGGCACCTGCCCTTGGGATTGACGGAGGGTAACAGACTGTTTGAAGGGGCTTTCGCTATGATTGTAGAAGAAATAGATGTCGGCCTCCCCACATTTGCGATGGGCAAAGAGCACCCGGTTGTCCGGAGCATTGCCACTTTCCAGCGCCACATCCGGTGCAATGCCTTTCTTATCCAAGAAGACTTTCAATCCATCGTCACCGGCCATGCGGGCATCGTACACCGGCACGCCCTGCTTTTTCAGCCAGGCAATCTTGGCTTCAGCCTCATCGGTCAAGCGGGCCAGCCGCTCTACCACCAATGCCTGATACTCCACGCCTCCCCGCGCCTTCAACCGGCCATTGTCCGCCGAGAGGATGTGCAACAAGGCATCGTCGGTACAGAGGTCCCAATCATACCCTTCGGGGATGTGGGGCAGACGGTGCGACAACAATTTGACGGGCAGTTCACAGCCTGCATAGATACACAAATCCACCACGGGAGTGCCTTGCCGCATCAGGTAGGCGCAACGTGCCTGATAATCCCAAAAGCCACGACTCAATGGCCATTGGGTGTTGTTGCGATTGAGGCAATACTCGCGTCCGTTGGCCGTGTTGCCCGGTTGCTTGTCCAACCAAGGCTGATAGGCACTGGCGCACACCATAAACTCATTCAGCTGGAAGGCATAGGCATAATCGGCCAACGACTTCAGATAGGCCAGCGACTGGCTGTACTTGGCATCGGTATAGGCTTCGGCTGAAGCCACCTGACGACCGTAGAGATGAGCAGCCGAAGAGACCTCTTTGATGTCATAGCTCCCATGATTGTGCTTCGCCCAAAACTCACCTTGCGGACGACGCACGCTACCCTTGGCCGCAATGTTGTCGCATACCATGTGTTGGGCATTGCCCATGGCTTGGGCGGTGAGGTTCACCCCTGCCTCCATGGCCAACGAGTCGAGGGTGGCAAAGTAGCGGAGGTTTACCAAGTGGGCCAACGTCTGACGATGGTGCAACAACACCTCTTCGCTCTTCTCCTTCGAGCCGACCACATATCCCAACAAAGCGGGCAAGTAGGTAGTAAGCTCATAGCCCTGCAAATGGACGAACTCCTGCTCGTAGCCGTGTGTCCAATTCTGGCTACCCACCTCGTGACTGTCCATCACCACACCCATGGGCTTCAGGTCATACTTCGCCAAGGTGTCGATGATTACTTGGGCAAAGTTCTTCCATTGCAGGCAAGCCGCCCCGGCCGACAATTTGTCGCACTCAAGCCCCATCTGCCCCGGCCGACCGTGTTTGGTGCGCCCACGGGTAGAGGTCTGTGCCACACGCAGGACGACCCACTTATCTGCATCGTCAGGTGCCGTCCAGGTGAGTCTTCCGTCAGGTTGCAGTTTCTCCGTCAGGTCAATAATCCGTTTGGGGTCAATCACCTCTTGAAGGGTATAGTCAGGGGTATGATTCTCTGTGATGTATTCACTCACCACTCCCGCGCGGCTTTCCCATGCTTCCGTCATTGCCTGTGCCGAAAGGATGGCACTACGCAACTCCAACTGGCGGTGTTTGTCGGGCAAATCCCAATCATGCAGGTTCAAGCGGAAATAACGTGCCGTAACGGGTGGGAAAGAGAGGGTTTTTACCCGATGGTGCATGCGGTAAAGCGTAGGCAGATCGCACACCTTGCGATAGTGCACGCCATCGTCCGAAGCTTCCAATTCTCCCACGGGCGGATATTCAGCATATCCATCGCCATAGAAGGTGTCACTGGGTGTGCCCGGCCAGTTCATGCACAAGGTGGGATGCTTGGCCGGATTGTATTCGCTATAGGTAAACGAACGGGCGGTGAAAGGCACCTTCAAGTCATAGACAAGACGTGTAGGGATATCGAACTTCACTTTTTTGTCAATCAGCGTATGCCTCTGCCACTCTACCTCTTGGGGGACGGGGAAAGCCAATGTCCTGACATCCCAAAACTCATCGGACGAAGGTGCAGGCAACAGGTCATCGAACCGACCTCCTCCCTCCACCACCACTTCGCTCTGGCAAAGGCGCTTCATGCTCTGCGCTTTGGTTATCCAAGGACCACCAGCCACATATCCGTTGGAGAGGCTGATTTCAAACGTCAGCCCTAACCGACGGGCCTCGGATGCGGCAAACTTTAAGGCTTCCCACCAGGCGGTGGAGAACACCGTGTCGGCCCCTTCGGCCTTGCCATGCACTTGGTCGTAGTACACCACCCCACCAACACCGGCTTGGCGGAAAGCCTCCAAGTCGGCCGTAATACCTTCGCGTGTGGTGGCCGTTTCACCATGAAACCACCAGACTTTGGTGCGTGTAGAGTCGGGCACACGTTGGAATTCAGCATACACGTCGCCTATAGCCGGAGCCGACGATTGCCGACAAGCAACCAGCAGACACATGGCCAACATCCATCCAAACAGAGATACGTATTTTATTCCTTTTCGCATACGCTCTATATCATTTTCCACAATGTGTACAAAGGTAAGGATTCTTCTCCCTCCCACCAAGCGTTTTGGATAAAAAGTAGATTCATCCTCACATACTCATCAAACTGTTCGGTTTTCATCAAAAAGGAGTTTTCGCCCTTCTAATCTTTGATTAACAACAAATTACAAACATATCAAAAGAGGATATGCCCAACAGGTGTGCGCCTTTCGCTTACAAATTATTCCCTTTTTGTTTGCCCTGTCTTTTCTATCATCCTACATTTGCACCAGACAATTGCAAAACTAATTAATATTCATGCTTATGAAAAAGATGTTGTTCACCTTTGCCTTGATGGCATTGCCACTCTTCGCACTGAAGGCCATGGCGCAAGAGACTCCCACCGACACCACCGTCTATAGAGTAGTGGAGAAAATGCCGGAATATCCGGGAGGGATAGATAAACTTATGAAATACATACGGACATCCACTGAAAAATATTGGGATAAAGTTGACCCCAAAGTTAAGCACCAATTTATATATGTGGAATCCATTTATCGTAGAGTTGTTGTTATCTTTACCATCAACGAAAACGGGCAAGTGACCGATCCCGAGGTGCTGAGACGTGTAGATAAAGACCTTGACAAAGAGGCCATCCGCATCATCAAGTCCATGCCCCGCTGGATACCGGGAGAGCATAAAGGAAAGAAAGTGAAAGTGAGATTTACCCTACCTGTCATGTTTTAATATATCCGACTATGAAACAGTTCATCACTACATTCTTCCTCTTGATAGGCTTGTGCAACATGACCATGGCACAAGAGGGCATATTTGTCCATTACGAAAAAAAGCCCGAATACCCCGGTGGGGAAAGGCAATGGAAAAAGGATAGGGATACCTACATGGAGACGAGGCTGAAGGAACTCTTCCCCGAAGCACACCCCGACAGCTTGGCCACCGACGAGACAAAGCGGAGAATCATTGTACAATTCACCATCGACAAAAAGGGAGAAGTCCAAATGGCCTCTCTCTTCCGAGGTCTCCATCCGGTACTTGACAATGAAGCCCTCCGCTATGTCCGCCAATTGCCCCGCTTCAAGCCCGGTGCTTTTGATGGAAAACCTTGGAGCGTGAAGTTCACCGTGCCCCTGCTTGTCCATCCCTACTACTTGCGCCTGTTGGAAAGGGAAGAACAGCAATCCACCGACACCACTGTATATAAGGTGGTGGAAAAGATGCCGGAGTATCCGGGAGGGATAGAGCAATTAGTTCGGGATGCGCAGTTCTTTGCTCTGAAGTACAGAAAGAAACATTTCCCCGATGACAAGAATAACCCTTATTGGTGGCCGGATGCAAAAGGACTAAAACGAAGTATTGTCACATTCACTGTTCACGAAAACGGGCAGATTACCGATGCGGTCATCGTAAGGAGTTCTGAAGCTCACTCCGACAGAGCAGCCTTGCTCTTCGTCAAATCCATGTCCCGCTGGATACCGGGAGAACAGAAGGGCAAAAAGGTAAAAGTGAAATTCACTCTTCCCTTCACTCTACACTTGCAATAAACAATATGTCTGAAACAATCCGACAAAGATTGTGGTCAATCCAATAAAAATGAGTAATTTCGCGCCCGAATTCAGCTAATTACCCATTTATTTATAGAAAAATGAAAAAGTTAATTTGGGCCCTTGCCGCCATAAGTATGCTGGCTACGGGCTGTAATCAGAAAGGAGAAAAGAGTATGACTTCGGGCATCGATTTGGCCAACATGGACACCACCGTGGCACCAGGTACCGACTTCTACCGCTACGCCTGTGGCGGATGGATGGACACACACACCTTGCGCGACGAGTATGCACGCTTCGGCAGTTTCGAAGCCCTTGACGAACTGAGTGTAGAGCAAGTGAAGAGCCTGCTGAACGAATTGGCCGCACAGCCCCACGAGGCCGGTAGTGTAGGACAGAAGATTGGTACCCTCTACAACGTGGTGATGGACAGCACCAAGCAGAACACACAGGGCATCGAGCCACTGAAGGCTGACCTCGACCGTGTAGCTGCCGTACAGACACGCGAAGAATTGCAGAACTTGCTCTTCGACATGCACCTCAAAGGCATGGGCCGCATGTTCAGTTTCTACGTAGGAGCCGATGCCAAGGACAGCAAGAACAACCTGGTGAGCATCGGTCAGGGCGGACTCTCATTGGGTCAGCGCGACTACTACATCGATAGCGATGAAAAGACCGTGGATATCCGCACCAAGTTCCAACAGCATCTGGTACGCATGTTCAAGCTTTTCGGTAACACCGAGGCAGAAGCACAGCGCAAGATGAACGATGTGATAGAGATAGAGACACGCTTGGCCACAAAGTTCAAGAGCGCCACAGAGATGCGCGACCCCGAGGCCAACTACAAGAAGATGACCCTCGACGAGGTGAAGGCCCTCTGCCCCGATATCAATTGGGACAAGTTCTTTGCCGCTATGGGCATTACTGACCTGAAGCAACTCGACTTCGGACACCCCGACCAGTTGAAGGAGATTAATGACGTCCTCGCCACCGTGCCCGTAGAGAAGTTGAAGTCACTCCTCGAATGGAAGACCATCAACTCTGCCGCCAGCTACCTGAGCGATGAGGTACGCGATGCACAGTTCGACTTCTTCGGCAAGGAACTCTCCGGACGTAAGGAGCAGCAACCCCGTTGGAAGCGTGCCATCGGTGTGGTGAACGGCTCGTTGGGCGAAGCTGTGGGCGAAATGTATGTGAAGAAATATTTCCCTGCCGAAGCCAAGGAGCGCATGGTAAACTTGGTGAAGAACCTACAAGTGGCATTAGGCGAGCGCATCATGGCTCAGGATTGGATGAGCGACAGCACCAAAGCCGCTGCTATCGAGAAGTTGAACACCTTCTACGTGAAGGTCGGTTATCCCGACAAATGGAAGGACTACTCCTCATTGGATATCGCTGACGACTCTTACTTGGCCAACGTACGCCGCATCAGCGAATGGGAGATGCGCGACATGGTAGCCCGCAACTACAACAAGCCCGTTGACCGCGACGAATGGTTCATCACTCCCCAGACAGTGAATGCCTATTACAACCCCACCACCAACGAAATCTGTTTCCCCGCCGCCATTCTGCAACCGCCCTTCTTCGACATGGCTGCCGATGACGCGTTCAACTACGGTGGTATCGGTGTAGTGATTGGCCACGAGATGACACACGGATTCGATGACTCCGGCCGTCGTTTCGACAAGGACGGCAATCTGCGCGACTGGTGGACAGCCGAGGATGCTACCCGTTTCCAAGAGCGTGCACAGGTGATGGACGACTTCTTTAGCAACATCGAGATTCTGCCCGGCCTCATGGGTAACGGCAAACTCACCCTTGGTGAGAACCTGGCCGACCACGGAGGTCTGATGGTTGCCTTTCAGGCTCTGAAGAATGCAACGGCCAATGCTCCCTTGACCGACAAGGACGGTTTCACCCCCGAGCAGCGCTTCTTCTTGGCATACGCCAACCTGTGGGCCGGCAACATCCGCGAAGCCGAGATGCACCGCCGCACCAAGAGCGACCCCCACTCATTGGGCGAATGGCGCGTAAACGGTGCCCTGCCCCACATCGATGCCTGGTACGAGGCCTTCGGCATCACCGAACAGGACAGCATGTTCGTGCCCAAGGCTGAACGCGTGACCATTTGGTAAGAGTCACTGATAATGCAAATCAATCTGATTGGCAAATATTTCCAATCAGACAGAAGACTTTATCGAAAAGATATTCTCCCCTTGCCTCATATTTGCTGGCAAGGGGAGAATTTTCATTTATACAACACAGTTACACTAAAGGCTGACTGTACCCGTTCCAGTCCGTCGGCTACGTTCTCTTTCAGTTTCAGTACGATGTTCACTTCGTTACTCATATTCCGCTGTTTCTTTTTTGTCGTTTCGGATATTTTTTTTTATTTTTGCCGCATGTTCAACTTTTTACCTTGTATGTGGCTTATGAAATCTTCCGGTTCCCGTCTTCGTGGCGATGGGGTGAATGTGGGTGCTGCCGTGGTGGTGTTCGGTTTGTTGGCCGTGGCCGTGGCGGTGGTGCTGACGGGTGGCGGGGGTGTCCGTCTGGTGGCGGATTCGCTGTGGGGCGGTGTGTTGGTGCCGCTGTGGTCGGAGCTGTGTGCCCGTCCCCTCCTGACGTTGGCCCGTGTGGCGGTGATTGTCGTCCCCCTGTGGCTGGTGGTATTGCTGGACAGGGCTTTCCGCCGCCGGTGATTCGCTCTATTTACGATTTGGCTATTTACACTGTTTGTTTACGACCTGCCTGTCGGCAGACAGGTTTGATAGTCTGGCTATTTCACGCCGCATGGCCCTTGTAGCTATTCACTATCCGCCAGTCTCCTCCTTATTTCGTCAAACCGCTCGCGGGTGCTCCGCCGGGCGGTATTTTTTTGTACTTAAAAAACGGGGCTGTCTGAGAAGTCGATTGCAATGTCATTCATTTTGCTGAAATATTATGACATGTCAAAAAACACCCCAAGAAGAGGTAGGGAAAAGGTACACTTTAGCCTACCTCAAGTCGTACCTAATGTAGGCTAAAGTGTACCTTTTCCCTACCTCTTCTATACCGCCTTATCAATCAACAAGTTACAAAATTGGATATTTTGGTAATATTCTTTTACATTTCAATTATGATTCGAAGTTTGTTCAAACGGTAATCTAAGAATAGAAGAAAAGGGAATTGCAACCTGTTTTTCGGACTGACCCTAAAAAACCCTTCGAACAGTGGTCGAACGACGTTCGGACGATAGCCGACCACCAGTGCCGCCACTGGCTGCGCACCGAGTACAACACCGCCGTGCGCCGTGCCCACGAGGCTGCCGAATGGCAACGCTTCCGGCAAGAGGCCGACGCACTGCCCTGCCTGCGCTGGATGCCCAGCACCAGCGCACAGCCCGGGGCCGACCACCGGCAGTTCTGGGGCACGGTGCTCCCCGTGGGCCACCCATTCTGGGACAGCCACCGCCCGGGCGACCGATGGAACTGCAAGTGCTCGCTCGAGCAGACCGACGACGAGCCCACCGCACCACCCGCCGCCTCCGACGACAAGCCCCAAGACCGACCCGCTCCCGGACTGGACACTCGCCCCGACCGCGAAGCACAGCTCTTCAGCCCCTCGCACCCCTACAACAAGGATGCCTACCGCGGAGCCGCACAAGCCGCCCGAAAGGCCGTGGATGCGCTGATGAGGGAAATGGACGAGCAAGAACAGCTCACCGCAGCCCGCCAGACCTATGAACGCCTCAAGGCCGACCCCGACTATACCGATGTGAAGTTTGACCCTAAGAGCGGAGGAGTGAAGGCCACGCATGTGGGGCACAGTTTTGAAGAGACAGTCGGCAAATACGGCATTCCTCGTGGAGAGTATGAGAAAATTACGGCCGATGCCTTATATAAAAAGGGATATGTGGTTGAATTGATAAAAGAGGATGACCGTACTCAGGGAGTTCCACAACCCGATGGTTATATCAACGGCAGCCTGATGGATATAAAGGGTATTGAAGGAAATCCACTGTATGCACTCAATCGCGCGAACAAACAACGGGTTGAAACGGCAGTTCTTTATTTTCACGATGCAAATGTCTTTGACCAAGAACAAGTGGCTGACAAATATGCCCAACTGGGCAGCTGGCTTGAATATACCCGAGGAAAGAAAATTCCCGTCAGCATCAAAAAGGTTATTTGCGTAGTAAATAAAGGTAAGGAAGGCTTTGATTTCATAGAAATAAAAAAACCCGAAGAGTAGAATCTTCGGGGGTGTCGCTTAAAAAACAACCCCAGCAATGCCAGGACTCTTTCATCACGACACCGCAAAAGTACAAACATTTTTCCGAATAAACAAATGAAGGATATAATAAAAAACTCATAAATCAAAATCATGTCGCAATTCATCAACCCCACCGACTATGATGCCACCGTGCATCGCGAAATCCTCGACGCACTGACCCGCCAGGATGCCGCCATCATCGACATCTGCGAAGAGCGTGCCATCAGCGAGATGAAAAGCTATCTGGCCCCGGTCTATGACGTGGAGGCCGTGTTCGGCGCCCGCGGCGAAGAGCGCCACCCGCTGGTGCTGATGATGGCACTCGACATTGCCGTCTATCACATCTTCTGCATACACAACCCCCAGAAACTGTCCTCCATCCGGCAGGACAGCATGTTCGTGCCCAAGGCTGAGCGCGTGACCATTTGGTAAATCACCCAAAATTAGGGACCAAAATGACATCCCCGACGTCACTATGCATGACACCGAGGTCTCATTATACAAGACATCCCGACGTCAATTCTCGTGACGCCGGGATGTCTTATTTTACACCTATAACAGTCAGGAAATCAACCTATTCCTTCAATCAACCTATTCCTTCAATCAACCGTTTCAGTACGACGGTGGCCGAAATCTCGCGATTGGCCGCTTCGGGGATGACGATGGAGCGGGGACTCTCGATGACTTCGTCGGTCACAATCATATTGCGGCGCACGGGCAGGCAGTGCATGAAGTAGGCATTGTTGGTGACGGCCATCTGGCGGTCGCTCACCGTCCATGCACGGTCTTTGCAGAGTATCTGTCCGTAGTTGTCGCCCGTATAGGCGGCCCAGTTCTTGGCATAGATGAAGTCGGCTCCTTCGAAGGCTTTCATCTGGTCGTACTCCACGCGGGCATTTCCCACAAACTTGGGGTCGAGCTCGTAGCCTTCGGGGTGGGTGATGACAAAATCATAGTCGGCCGCATTCATCCACTCGGCAAAAGAGTTGGGGACGGCTTGCGGAAGCGGACGGGGATGTGGTGCCCATGTGAGGACTACCTTCGGACGGGCGGTCTGCTTGTACTCCTCGATGGTGATGAGGTCGGCAAAGCTCTGCAGGGGGTGGCGTGTGGCTGCCTCCATGGAGAAGACGGGACGGCCGCTGTACTTGATGAACTGGTTGAGGATAACCTCTTCGTAGTCGTAGTCGCGATTCTCGAAACGGGCAAAAGAGCGCACACCGATGACATCGCAATAGCATCCCATCACGGGGATAGCTTCCAGCAGGTGTTCGGGCTTGTCGCCATCCATGATGACACCACGTTCGGTCTCCAACTTCCAAGCTCCCTGATTGATGTCGAGGACAATGACATTCATGCCCAGATTGAGGGCTGCCTTCTGGGTGCTGAGTCGGGTGCGGAGACTACTGTTGAAGAAAATCATCATCAACGTCTTGTTGCGTCCCAATTCTACGTATTTGAAACGGTCTTTCTTAATCTCAAAAGCTTCTTGCAGGGCGGCGTCCAACGGGCCGATGTCCTGCACACAGGTAAAGTTCTTCATAATCTAAACGGAAGACCCTCCCCCTTGCCCCTCCACAAGGGAGGGGAGTGGATAGTCTTTACTTATTATTATATTTATTAATTATTTCCTTCATCTCTTTACAAATCATTTCACGGGAATGTGTCAAAATGCTTTCTTTTCATTCTTTAGACGCGGATGACGCGGATTTTTCGCTTTGCTCAAGGAAACTTCGCAGATAAATTATAACCTATCGGGTATAATAATCAAGAAAATCCGCGTCATCCGCGTCATCTGCGTCTAAAAAGTTAATTATGACACACCCTCAGGGGGAGAGTCCGCAGGGGGAGAGTCTATCCTCTCACCTGCCCATTTCCCTTGATAATCCACTTGTAGGAGGTGATTTCCTCCAAGGCCATGGGGCCGCGGGCATGGAGTTTCTGGGTACTGATACCAATCTCGGCACCAAGTCCGAATTGGGCTCCATCGGTGAACGAGGTGGGCGCGTTGGCATAGACACAGGCGGCATCCACGAGGCGTAGGAAGCGGTCGGCCGTAGCCTCATCTTCGGTGATGATGCATTCGCTATGCTTGGAGCTGTTGCGGCGTATATGTTCAAGGGCGGCGTCCAACGTGGGCACAGTCTTGATAGCCATGGTGTAAGAAAGGAACTCGGTGCCGAAACTATCCGGGGTGGCGGGTTTCAGCAACTCTGCCGGATAAGCCCCTTGCAATGCCGCATAGGCTGGTTCGTCGGCATAAATGAGCACACGGCTATCGGCCAACGGAGCACACAAGACTGGAAGGTCGGACAGACGCTCCTCGTGAAGAACAAGGCAGTCGAGGGCATTGCATACACTCACGCGACGGGTCTTGGCATTGTTGACAATGGCACGTCCCTTCTCCAAATCGGCCGCACGGTCGAAATAGGCATGACAGATGCCGGCTCCTGTCTCGATGACAGGGATGGTGGCATTGGCACGGACGAAGTTGATAAGATTGCTGCTTCCGCGTGGGATGATGAGGTCTATGTAGCCGTTGGCATGAAGCATCTCGGCCGTGGCCTCGCGGGTGGCAGGAAGAAGTTCTACCACATGGGGATTCACACCGAAGCGGCTGAGCACACTATGGATGACACCTACAATGGCGCGATTGGAGCTATCGGCATCGCTACCGCCTTTCAGCACACAGGCATTGCCACTCTTGAGGCAGAGCGAGAAGACGTCGAAACTCACATTCGGGCGGGCTTCGTAGATGATACCTATCACACCGAAAGGCACGCTCACACGGGTCAGTTCAAGTCCGTTGGGCAGGACATGATGCTTCAACACACGCCCGAGGGGACTGGGCAACTGGGCCACTTTGCGCATATCGGAGGCTATGCCCCCGATGCGTTCGGCGGTAAGCTTCAATCGGTCATACTTCGGGTCGGCCTCGTCCATACGGGCCAAGTCCTTGGCATTCTCTGCCAGGATATAGTCGGTTTGTGCCACGGCCTCATCGGCCACGGCCAACAGGATTTCGTTGATGCGGTCACCCTCCAACATCATCAGTTCGCGGCTGGCCGCCTGCACTTGTTCAAAAATCTTTTTCATTTTACAAATTATCTTTTATTATAAGGAGTTAAAACCGAATGTCTGAGCTACGGGTTATCAGCTACGAGCTACAAGTTCAATACCACATGGCCCCACTCGTATCTGCTCACTAGTCACTAGTAGCTAGTCACTAGTCACTGGCGCGGCATGTATTGCAATAGGAATGCTTCGGCCACGGGCAGGAAACGGTCATGTCCGCGTGCATTGAGGTGGGCCGTATCGGTGTTTCCCTTCTTGGGCTGGAGGAATGTCTTGCGGAAAGTCTCATTACCTATATAGATACCTCCCCGACGGGCACTGTCGAACACCGGGATGCTATAGTTGCCACACACTTCCAACGTGGCATCCACCACTTTTTCAAAATTGCTTCCGGCAAAGTCAGCCGTCACCCAACGGGTAAAGAAGAAAATCTGTGCGGTAGGATAGCGGGCTATAAGTCCTTCACAGAGTTCGGCCAGACGTGTTTTGTACGTCTCCATCTCTTCTGCGATATTGGGGTTGCAACTGTCGTTGTGTCCGCCCACCACTACGATATAGTCCAATTGGGCGGGCAAATCCTTGTAGCGCACATACATGGCAGGTCCCCATTGTTGGCTATTGTAGGCCACATTGCTACCGTTGCGTCCATAGTTGAAGTAGGTCATGCCATGCTTGCGGGCGAATTTGTATTGCCAGGTGAGCATGGCGGGTTCCCGATGGTTGCGCACATAGCTGTCTCCAAGGAATGCAATGCGTTTGCCGGCCAAAGGTCCCTCTTCTGTTGTCTGCACTCCCTCGGGGGCATAAGCCACCTTCAGCAGGCGGTCATACACCTGTATGCCCAAGTACTCAGCGGCTTGAGCATCGAAATGCAGGCGATCGCGCTGAAGACCTGCCTTGCTCATGTCTATCAGGTAGATGTCGGGGTCTTCGTCGGCCAACCGCTTCATGGCCTTTTCCACCTCTGCACTATAACACTTGTTGCTACGGGCTACGGTGCCCATGATGATGGGCAAACGGGAATAGTCCTTGCCTGTCTTCTCGGTCAGATGGCGGCGGATGTGGGCAAAGACGCCCTTCAAATTCTTGTAATAGGCTTTTCCTTGTTTGTAGTCGCTCTCGCCCTGATGCCAAAGGAGGGCATCGACCTGATAGCCATCTTTCAATGCAGAGAGGGTACTGTCTATGCAAGCATCTATCTGCCGGGTGAGTGACAGAAGGAGTGAGCGCCCACCCTCAGCGGTGCTACGGGTACGTTTCAACCAACCCTTGTCGGAACTCCAATGGGCACTGCTCTCTGAATTCTTATTAATAGCGATGGAAGTTCCCCCAACGGCCCATTTGATGATGTACAGAGGGTCGCGCACCATCTGGTCGAGCCACAGATAGGTGACAGCATCATAAGCCCACGAATTCTCTACACCCTGCTTGGTGGCTTGGGGCCAAAAGCGCTCAAACTGTCCATCCGTACGATTTTGGGATATGCGGCAAAAGTTGTAGGCACCACGCTGGAAGGTAATGGTATCTTTGGCCAAAGCCTTGATATAAGCAGGCAATTCGGTATTGGGACACCGGCCATCGGTGTTGGATTGCCCGGCGGTAATAATCACACGGGCAGGGCGGCCTGCCATGAGAGAGAGGCTAAAAACGACGGCCAGACAGAGGCTGAAATAGAATCTTCTTGCCATAATAAATATTATTCCAAATAAAGATAGTCGTAATGAATCAGGGGGCGTTGTCCGTGCTTGCCCGCCACACTACGGGCCTCGGATGCATCGCAGGCCACGCGGCCGACACCGATGCGGATGCCATGCGCATCCATCAGGCTGACGATGTCGTCCTTCTCAAAATCGCCCTCAACGCGAGTGACACCCACAGGAAGCAAGCTGACGGCCCGATCGCCCGTGAGCACTTCGACTGCACGTTCATTCAAATGAATCTCTCCCTTAGCAAAACCTTCGGAGTGGGCAATCCATTTCTTCACACTGCCCATGGCCTCGCGGTTGGGCTCAAAACGGGTACAACGTGTCCCCTCAGGGTCGTGCATAAGGTCCACCAGAATATTGTCACGCTTGCCGTTGGCAATGAACACGGTGATGCCTTCGTCGGCCACCTTGCGGGCGATATTGGTCTTGGTAATCATACCGCCACGACCAAAGCCCGATTTTTCAGTTTGGATATATTCCGTCAGATCCTTACCCAACTCCACCACAGGGATGAGGCGGCTTGCCGGGTCGGCGGGTGACCCCGTGAAAATGCCATCAATATTGCTGAGGATGACCAATGCCTGTGCATCCATCATGGAGGCAATGAGGCCGCTCAGCTCATCGTTGTCAGTAAACATCAGTTCGGTCACGGAGATAGTGTCATTCTCATTGACAATGGGGATGACGCCATTCTCTAACATCACGGTCATACAACCACGTTGGTTCAAATAATGGCGGCGTGTGCCGAAGTTCTCCTTCATGGTAAGCACCTGCCCCACGGGTATATGATGTTCGCGGAAAAGCTCGTAGTAGCGGTTGATGAGTTTGGCCTGTCCAACGGCCGAGTAGAGCTGGCGTTGCTCCACACTATCCATCTTCTTGTCTATATGCAACTCGCTACGTCCCGATGCTACGGCACCGGAAGAGATGAGGATGACCTCAATGCATTCGCGACGAAGTTCGGCCACCTGATCCACCAAAGCCGACATACGGGTGACATCCAGTGTGCCATCTGTGCGCGTAAGCACGTTGCTACCTATCTTTACAGCTATTCTTGTAAAGTGATTTACCATATTTTCGTTCTTTTTGACGCGCAAAGGTAGGCTTTTTTACTCAAAATGACAAGAAAGTAATGAATTTGTTTTGCCATTATCCCAGCTTGTACTACTTTTGCAAGGTATTAGTAACGGATGAAGCCCTTCTTTAGAGGGAGTGTCATAATTAACTTTTTATGGAACACAGAGACACTCTAAGTTCAAATAAAAACATGAATATGCTGAAAGATTTTGAAATAATGGCTCCGGCAGGGAGTCGCGAATCATTGATGGCGGCAATACATGCCGGTGCCGACTCCATTTATTTTGGTATCGAAAACTTGAACATGCGCGCCCGATCGGCCAGCACGTTCACCATTCATGATTTACGCGAGATTGCCGCCATCTGTACCGAACACGATGTAAAGAGCTACCTGACGGTGAACACCATTATTTACGACGAGGACATCTGTCTGATGCAGAAGATTGTCAATGCCGCCAAAGAGGCAGGCATCTCGGCCGTAATTGCCGCCGACGTAGCCGTAATGGCGTATTGCAATCAGGTAGGACAGGAAGTTCATTTAAGCACCCAACTCAACATCAGTAACAGCGAGGCCCTGAAGTTCTACGCCCGCTTTGCCGACGTGGTGGTACTGGCACGCGAACTGAACCTCGACCAGGTGGCCGAGATTTACCGCACCATCCAACGCGAGAACATCTGTGGCCCTCGGGGCGAACAAGTACGCATCGAAATGTTTTGCCACGGTGCCCTCTGCATGGCCGTCAGTGGCAAATGCTACCTCAGCCTTGACAACCTGGGGCATTCGGCCAACCGTGGAACTTGCATGCAGGTATGTCGCCGCTCGTACATTGTGCACGACAAGGAGAGCGATATCGAACTCGAAGTCGATAACAAGTACATCATGTCGCCCAAGGACCTGAAGACCATCCGTTTCATGGACAAAATGATAGAAGCCGGTGTGCGTGTGTTCAAGATTGAGGGACGCGCCCGAGGACCTGAATATGTACACACCGTAGTGAGTTGCTATAAAGAGGCCATCCAAAGCTATCTGGACGGCACACTGACCGAAGAGAAAAAGGATGCTTGGGACGAACGACTGAAAACCGTATTCAACCGTGGCTTCTGGGATGGCTACTACTTGGGCCAACGCCTTGGCGAATGGAGCAAGACCTACGGCTCGGAAGCCACCGAACGTAAAGTATATGTAGGCAAAGGAATCAAATACTTCAGCAACATTGGTGTGGCCGAATTCCTTATCGAAGCATCGGAAATCTCTGTGGGCGACAAGTTGCTCATCACCGGCCCCACCACTGGTGCTATCTTTATCGACCTCGACGAGATTCGCTACGACCTCAAACCTGTACAGACGGCTCATAAGGGCGAACACATTTCCATCAAAGTGCCATCAAAGGTACGCCCCAGCGACAAATTGTATAAGTTGGAGAAGAAGTGAGCCTGAAAGGCAAATGTTTCTGATTATGTATGCCGGAGAGTCAGCACTTCACAGATAGGACATAAAAAAAAGGGTCAACGCCTTGACCCAACCTTTTGTAACCTTAAATCTAATACTATGAAAAACACGATGCAAAGATAATCGTGTTCGATAACATACGCAAGAAATGACACAGAAAAGAACAATTTTATAACACTTTTTAAATAAACAGTATCCTTTTGCTTTCTTTTTGAATAAATATGCAAGTTCGTTGTGTGCGTTTACATCCACCTCAATTTGTTTGTTTATCTGCTCGAAAAGGTGTACCTTTGCCGCGTTATACACATAATTATATTAAAGAAGACAGCGTTTTGATTTCAGTAGAACAGTTACAGGTGGAATTTGCCGCCAAGCCGTTGTTTGCGGACGTGACGTTTGTGGTCAACAAGAAAGACCGTATCGCTTTAGTGGGCAAAAACGGGGCGGGCAAGAGTACCCTATTGAAGATATTGGCCGGTTTGCAATCGCCCACCGAGGGCAACGTTGCCATTCCTAAGGACATTTCGGTGGGCTATCTGCCGCAGGTGATGGTGCTCAGCGATTCGCGTACGGTGATGGAGGAGGCCGAACAGGCTTTTGAGCATATCAGCGAATTGCAGGCAAGCATCGAACAGATGAACAACCAACTGGCCGAGCGTACCGACTACGAGAGCGAGGAGTATCAGGCCCTGATAGAGAAGTTCACCCATGCCAACGAGCACTATCAGATGATGGGTGGCAACAATTATCATGCCGAGATAGAGCGCACCCTGCAAGGATTAGGATTTGTACGGACAGATTTCGACCGGCCTACGTCGGAGTTCTCAGGCGGATGGCGTATGCGTATCGAGTTGGCCAAGTTGCTCTTGCGCCGCCCCGATGTGCTTCTGCTTGATGAGCCGACCAACCACCTCGACATTGAGAGTATCCAGTGGCTGGAGAACTTCTTGGCTACACGGTGTAATGCCGTGGTGCTGGTGAGCCACGACCGTGCCTTCATTAACAATGTCACCACCCGCACCATTGAGATTTCTTGCGGACGCATCTACGACTACCGCGTGAAGTACGACGAGTTCATGCAACTCCGTGCCGAGCGGCGCGAGCAGCAACTCCATGCGTACGAGAACCAACAAAAGGAGATTCAGGAGACGAAAGACTTCATCGAACGCTTCCGCTACAAGCCCACCAAGGCCGTGCAGGTGCAGAGCCGCATCAAGCAATTGGAAAAGATTATTCCCATCGAGGTGGACGAGGTCGATAACTCTGCCCTCCGCCTGAAGTTTCCTCCTGCCCAACGTAGCGGTGACTATCCGGTCATTTGCGAAGAGGTAGAGAAAGTGTATGGCAAACATACCGTTTTCTCCCACGTCAACCTTACCATCAAGCGTGGCGAAAAGGTGGCTTTCGTAGGAAAGAACGGTGAGGGAAAATCCACCCTCGTCAAGTGTATCATGGGAGAAATACCTTTTGACGGCAACTTGAAGATTGGGCACAACATACAGATTGGCTATTTTGCACAAAACCAGGCACAATTATTGGATGAGAACCTGACCGTCTTCGATACGATTGACCGCGTGGCCGTGGGCGACATCCGCACGCGCATCAAGGACATTTTGGGCGCCTTCATGTTTGGGGGCGAAGCAATAGAGAAGAAGGTGAAGGTGCTTTCCGGTGGCGAACGTAGCCGTTTGGCCATGATTCGTCTTCTGCTCGAGCCTGTCAACCTGCTTATCCTCGACGAGCCGACCAACCACCTCGACATGCGTTCAAAGGATGTGCTGAAGGAAGCCATCCGCGAATTCGATGGAACAGTCATCGTTGTCAGCCACGACCGTGAGTTTCTTGACGGCCTTGTCACCAAGGTGTATGAATTCGGTGGCGGACAGGTGCGCGAACACTTGGGCGGCATTTATGACTTTCTTCAAAAAAAACGCATTGACTCACTCGACAAACTTTCCATACCTGCAAATTCTTTTTCCCCTACAGGAGAAAAAAAACTTTCAGACACGGCAGAAATTTCAGCATCCAAACTCTCCTACGAGCAACAGAAAGAACAACAGAAACTCATCCGCCGTTTGGAAAAATCTGTGGCCGATTGCGAAGCCCGCATCGAGAAATTGGAGACCGACATTGCCGCCCTCGAAGAACAGATGGCTACGCCCGAAGGTGCAGCAGATATGACGCTTTACGAGAAGCATACCAACCTGAAGAAGCAACTTGATTCTGTAGTCGAAGAGTGGGAAGCCGTTTCGATGGAGTTGGAGGACGCGATGGGATGAACACCATTCTTTTAGCTTTCGATTCATTCAAAGGTTCGCTCACTTCGCGCGAAGTGGCCGATGCTTTCGAGGAGGGAGTGCGGAGCGTACTTCCCGATTGCGTGGTAAAGAAAGTGTGCCTGGCCGATGGTGGCGAAGGTACCGCCGAGGCGCTGGTCGGCACCCTTGGTGGCAAATGGATAGAGGTGGAAGTTTCGGACCCACTGATGCGCCCCATCCGTACCCGCTATGGAGTGGTTGACGATGGACGTACGGCCATCATTGAAATGGCTTCGGCCAGCGGTCTCACCCTTTTGGCTGAAGAAGAGCGCAACCCTCTGAAGACCTCCACCTATGGCACCGGCCAACTGATAGCCGATGCGCTGAAAAGAGGGTGTCGGAAGTTGCTCATAGGCATTGGCGGAAGTGCCACGAACGATGCCGGCACAGGGATGCTCAGCGCCCTTGGCTTCCGCTTCCTTGATGCTGAAGGAATATCTCTTGCCGGATGCGGCGAATCTCTTGAACGGATTGCCACGATTGATTCTTCCCATATTCTTCCCGAACTAAAAACTGTTGACATCCGAGTGGCCTGCGATGTCACCAATCCCTTCTGTGGCCCTCAAGGAGCTGCTTATATTTTTGCTTCCCAAAAAGGTGCCGACAGGCAGATGGTCGAACAACTCGACAGAGGGATGCATCATTTTGCCGAAGTCATCAGAGAATATAACAAGGTAGATGTGACCAACATCTCTGGTGCAGGTGCTGCCGGAGGTTTGGGCGGAGCCTTCAGCGCCTTGTTGGGCGCCCGTCTTTGTCGGGGAGTAGAGCTGGTGCTCGATGCCCTCCATTTCGAAGAACTTCTCGCAGGTTGCGACCTTGTAGTAACGGGCGAAGGCCGCATCGACCGTCAGACACTGATGGGCAAAGCCCCCATGGGAGTTTTGAAAGCCGCCACCCATCAGGACATCCCCGTCATTGCCATTGGCGGTTCCATTGAGCAAAGTCCCGAATTGGAGCAAAGCGGCTTTTCCTCCATCCTCTCCATCAACGAAGAGGAACTTCCCCTCCATCTCGCCATGCGCCCCGATGTGGCACGTGAGAATGTCAGGCGGACGGGAAGAAAACTGTTTCTTTCACTTTCACATACATCTTTAGCTAAAGATTCTTACTGACATAGCCATAAAGAAAAACAAAAACTGCCTCTTAAAAAATCAAATGTGCCGATATATTCTTTATCCCAGGATTTGGGATACTTAAACCAAGCTTAGAGATAGTTATCCCAAGCCTTGGGATAACTAAACCAAACCTTGGGATAAACTATTGTTCGGCACTTTTATACAATTTGATTGCGCTTTGGACATTTAGGTTTATCCATCTGTGTCATTATCTTTAGCGTTTTTTCTGAGCAAATGTTTCAGAGAGAAGGTGCATCCCCATAATTTTCTGATTCTTTTTTGTAGTCCGAAAGATTATAATTACTTTTGCGACAAATTAAAGATATAATGCCTATGTAACACAACGGACAAAAGACTTAAAATAAGAAAGCGTTAGCTTTATTCTTGCTTATTGAGAATCGCCTATTGAAATAAGCACCAAGATAAAAGTTGATGCTCATGCCTTTTGGCTTGGGTCTTTTACTCGTATATGGTGCAATGGTGTTTGGCGATACCTCGATAAGCATAGACGAAGTTTGAGTCCACGTTTTTTTATTGTCTGTACTTTTGGATTGGCGGACTCATTGCTATTACAAACTTCTATTTTAAAATTAAAAATTTATCATTATGACAAACATCAAATATTTACAAAGATTCTTCATTGCCCTTTTTGTCGGCTTTTCAATGTGTTCTATACAGGCTTGTAGCGATGATGACGATGATGACGATAATGGAAGTGGAGGAAGTACCGGCACACTCAGTACAAACGTGGGAGAAATAGTTCAGGGAAGCGGAAAGAAACTTCTTTCTGTAGGAGAATATAAATTCTACTATACTTCGGACGGAAAAATAAAATATGCCACTGAGTGGTCTTCGTATCATGAATTCTCTTCAAACCAAGTAATCAGTCATTATGGGGAAGAAGATATCGAGACTATATCCTTCTCTTTCAATGGGAATGGGTTCATTTCCAAAATGCAGGAATCTGGCAGCTACGAAGATGAGAATGAGAAAGACACTTACAGCTCAACTTCAGATTTGACCTATGACGGCGAAGGACATCTGACAAGGATTACAGGTAAAAACTTTGAAGAATACACCTACGACGGCGAAACAGAGCGAACAGAAGGAACACTGACCATCAACCTGACATGGGACAATGGGCTTTTGACCAAGTATGAATATGCAGGTTCCGACGATGACGGTTGGACATATAGAGAATCTGCCACTTTTGATTATGGAGACAGGGTGTATGAAAACAGGCATAAACAATATGCTACATTTGTGGATTACCTCCTCGGAGATGCGGCCAGTATATGTGCCTATATCGGACTTTTCGGAGCAGGACCTGATTATTTGCCCGTAAAGATGAATCTTGTTTGTGTAGAAGAATGGGAAGACGAAGAATATACAGATAATTATAATTATAATTACTCATACACCTACGAATTCAATGAGGACGGAACAATCCGACGCGCAAATAGCGACGACTTTACGTACGGTACAATTGAAGAGCAAGGAGAATTTTCTCCCAACGAAAACGAATACCAGGCCAAGGCAACTCGTGCAGGACAAATCCAAAGAAGACATGCCCTGTTCGAAAATCGTCTGAAGAGCCGTAATTAGTGAATAGTGAATAGTGACTGGTGGCTATTGACCATGCGGACAAGGCGATATACTATCAACTCGTAACTTGTAGCTCGTAACAAGTCGCTAATCAATAGTAGCTAGCGAATATTGAACCAAAAGTCTCCTTATCTTGTTCTCATCATCGGATAACACGATGATAGAATGAAGATAAGGAGATTGTTTTTAGGATGTATGCTCCTCTGCCTGGCAGGGGAGCTTTTTTCTCAACAGAGTTATGCCGTACATGGCACGGTGATTGACAAGAAAGGGCGCGAACCCGTGGTAGGGGCTGCCATCATGGTGGTGGGCCACTATGAGTTGCAGACGGCGACGGATACACTTGGGCGCTTCCGCATAGAAGGGGTTCCGGCAGGTATCGTGTCGCTATGGGTGACGGCAACGGGGTATCGGGGAGCACAGACGCCATCGTTTCAGGTGGCGGCAACGACGCCCGGTGTAAACGTAGAGTTGGAGGAATGGACGGCGGAGTTGAGCGAGGTGGCGGTCCGTCCCTCACCTTTCCGCAAGACGGTGGAGAGTCCGCTGAGCATGCACATCATCGGGGTGCGCGAGATAGAGAAGACGCCGGGTGGCGGACGCGATGTGTCGCGCATCGTAAGGATGATGCCAGGCGTATCGTTCTCGCCGGCGGGATACCGCAACGACCTGATAGTGCGTGGGGGAGGCCCGTCGGAAAACCGTTTCTACATGGACGGCATCGAGATACCGCACATCAACCATTTTGCCACGCAAGGGGCCACGGGCGGACCGGTGAGCCTCATCAATGCCGACCTCATACGGGAGATTCAGTTCTATACGGGTGCTTTCCCTGCCGACCGGTCAGGGGCCATGAGTTCGGTGCTTGACTTCAGCCTGTGGGATGGTGACGCCGAGCGGCAGACCTTCAAAGCCACCCTGGGAACAGCTGAGGCTTCGCTCAGCGGGAGGGGGCACTTCGGTGAACGTACTACCTACCTCTTCTCGCTCCGCCAGTCGTACCTGCAGATGGTTTTCAAGATGCTTGACCTCCCCTTCCTGCCCAATTATACTGACGGACTCTTCAAGGTGGAGACGAAACTGTCGCGCTACAACACGCTGACACTGATAGCCCTTGGCGGCATTGACCGCATGAAGCTGAACACTGGTGTGGAGGACGATGAAAACGCGGCCTACATCCTCAGCTACCTGCCCAAGGTGACGCAGGAGACTTTTACAGTGGGAGCCGTCATGCGCCACTATGCAGGACCGCACACCACTTCGCTCACACTGAGCCACAACTACCTGAACAACCGCAATGTGAAATATCGCAACAATGACGAATCGGAGGAGGAAGGGCTGATGTTCGACCTGCGGGGACGCGAGCAGAAGAGTACCCTGCGGGTGGAGAACCGCACCACGGTGAACGACCGCTGGACACTGAAGGAGAATGCCGAGCTGGCCTACCACAACATGCTGGCTTCCAGCCGGAAACAGAACCTTGTGGGCCGATGGGACAACTACCGCACACAGTTGGGGTTCTTCAGCTATGGAGCCTCGCTGACGGCGGGCTATACGGGGCACGACGACCGACTGAAACTCTCCATGGGACTACGCACCGATGGCAACACTTACTCCAGGCAGATGCAGGAGGTGTGGAAACAACTGTCTCCCCGCGCCTCAGTGCGTTATGCCCTCACGCCGGACTGGGCAGTGTCGGCCTCGTCGGGTCTCTACCACCAGTTGCCCCCTTACACGGCCTTGGCCTTCAAGGAGCAGGGCCGCCTCGCCAACCACGACTTGCGCTACATGAGTGTGTGGCAGAGCGCCATAGGTGGCGAGTGGCGGGCGACGGACGACATTGCCCTCACGCTCGAGGGCTTCTACAAGCACTACTACCACATCCCCCTCTCCGTCACCGATGGCATCCCACTGACCTGCAAGGGGGCCGACTACGGGATAGTGGGCAACGAGCGGCTGGCCTCCACGGCCACGGGCCGTGCCTACGGACTGGAGCTGCTCTTCCGCTGGCTCAAGCCCGACAGGCTGAACCTCACCGGCTCCCTTACGTGGTTCCGCAGTGCCTACCAGGCTTCTGACGAGGCGCCCTACATCAATTCTCCATGGGACAACCGCTTCATCATCAATCTGTGCGGCACGTATGAACTGCCCCACCATTGGAGCCTCGGGGCCAAGGTGAGTATGCTGGGCGGCACGCCTTATACGCCCTACGACGAGGTGGCCTCGTCCTACGTTGCCTATTGGGATGCCAACGGCCGTTCCCTGCCCGACTACACACGCTACAATGACGGCCGCAGCCCCCTCTACACACAGTACGACGTGCGCATCGACAAGGAGTGGTACTTCCGCCGGTGGCGCATGGGGCTGTTCCTCAACCTGCAGAATGTGCGCATCCAGCAGCAGGATGTCTTTATGAGTACAGGCGAGGTGATGAACCCTACAGCGCCCCTTGCCGACCGTCGCTACCGCATGAAGCGCGTGGGGCAGGACAGCAACACCCTTGTCCCCTCCATAGGGCTGACGGCTGAGTTCTGAGGAGTGATAGCGTTACGAAAATTATATACAATCGGCAAACCCACCAGAAGTACCCTCCAAGGGTCATTATGACCCTTGACGACGAGTCATTATGACCCATGATGAAGAGTCATTATGACCCATGATGAAGAGTCATTATGACCCTTGATGAAAAGTCATTATGACCCTTGATGAAAAGTCACAGTGACCCTTGAAGCATGGTCACGGATATTTACAAATGGAAATGTAAAATCACCCCCTTCCAACGTCATGGAAGGGAGATTTCAGTGCTTAAAGTAGCGTTTTGCAACGATCTGTGTATGAGCGTGTTGCAAGAACAAAAAAGGGGGCATTATACCCCACGCGTGGGGTGTGATGGTACCCCACGCGTGCCCTATCAAGATACCCCACGCGTGGGGTACAACTGCCACCCACGCGTGGGGTATCTTCAGCCCTCATATAGGGGCTTTTTTGCGACTTTAAAACAATGGTAAATATACCTTACATTTGGGTACTAATTCTCCCCTCCTTCTTGTCGTATGGCTCACCGATGATGCCCCCCAGGTATTGCCCTACGTAGGTGGCAAGGATTTCTGCATCCAGTCCCAGGTTGTCCTGCATGATGGTGGCATGGCGCAACATGCCGTCGCTGCCCAGCTCCTTCAGCACGTAGTCGAAGCTGGCCAGTGTGTATATGCGCTTGGGGTCGAGTGGCAGGTATTCGCCGCTCTCCCTATTCCTTATATATATATGGCTCACGCGGCGGGGCGCGGCGGGCATTACGTGGGAGAAGAGGCCGTCCTCACCAAGGACCACAGGCGAGGGCACTTGTGGGTCGACCCTGAAGCGCATGCCGCCCACCTGCATGAAGCTGCCGTTCTCCACGGGCAGCGATCTGACCGAACACTCCAGCGCATCGGCCAGCTGCTGTCCGCTGAGGGTGGCCGTACAGGCCGTGTTTCCGAAGGGGAAGATGGCCAGCAGGTCGTTATACGTCACCTCGCCCAGGGGCATGTCGGAGCGTATGCCGCCCCCATTGATCAGAGCCACGTCAGTGCCCAGCACATGGCAGAAGGCATCGGCACAGAGGTTGCCCAGCGGCATCTCCTTGCGGCGCACCAGGCGGTTGCCCTCCTCGTCGGCGGCAATGAGTGTCACGGTGTTCCGTGCCACCACGTGCAGGCCGCTCTCGGATGCCTTCTCCTTCAGGTCATCCACGTAGGCTTGCATCTGCACATCACCCTGTCGCCCTCCGGATGGCTGCAGTCGGGTGGCAATGGTCCCGTCCGTCCCGATGGTCAGCAGGCCGATGTGTTGCAGCTCCGTACCTGTGGACGAGAGGTGGACGGGCCGCCCCTCCTTGTCATAGACCACCGTGTCAGGTATCGTGCTGTGACTGTGTCCGTCGAGCACGACGTCCACCCCCGTTGTTCCGGCAATCAGCGTGAGCGATGTCGGATGGTCGTCTTCGGGAATATCCCCCAGGTGGGCAAGCACCACCACATAGTCCGCCCCCTCGGCCCGTGCCGCATCAATCTGCCGCTGGGCCTCGGTGTAGAACTGCTCTTTCATGAAGGTATAGACCACACGGCCCGTACTGTCCTGATAAGTAAGGGGCGATGTGCTGGTGGGAGTCGAAGTGGTGAGCAGCCCCACGAAAGCCACATCAGTCTGTCCATAGCGGACAATATGATAAGGAGCAAACACAGGCCGCTCCATCCGCAAGTCCCGCAAATTGGCACACACCACCGTGGCACTGAGCCGACCGGTCAGGCCGTACAATTGCTCCATGCCGTAGTCGAACTCATGATTGCCCAATGCCACCACGTCGTAGCCCACACGGTTCATAATGTCCACAATATACTCCCCCTGCGACACACTGCCCAGCAGACCTCCCTGCACAAAGTCGCCACACGACACGGTGCTCACGTAGGGAGTCTCCCGCTTCACCGAATCCCGCACCGCAACAAGCCGCGCATAGCCATCCACTGCACAGTGTACATCGTTCTCATACACAATGGTAATAGATCCATCGGCCACAACAGGGCAGACCGTCTCCTTATGACGAAGTCCGTCCTTACCGCATCCTGTACAGCACGATGTCAGCCACAGTATAGCGACTATTGCCAACCATATCTTCATAATTGTCATTCCATTTGATTATCGGTGCAAAAATAGGAAGAAAAGCCCATTCAACCCTCAATTTCGCCCTATTTTATTCTATTGCTTTCCGGTAAACAACTATAATATTTTGCGTTAGTGTGTGTTAAGGGGGGATAAACTTTTGGATTCTTCACTATCCAAATATCACCCGTTGCTTGCATCTTCTACAAAAATTAGATACCTTTGCCCGCACAAACCGAAACTGTTTAATCCATAATGAACGGCAAACACATACAAAACAGCACCTTACGAAGAAAGGCCATATTACCAGCAGTTCTTTTTGCTGCACTTCTTTTAGCCACATTCTCCTGCAAAGAGGAGGAGAGCGTCATTCCTACCAACCTGCCTCCGCAGGTAGAGTTGACCGGAGCTTACGACATCACCCGCCACGAGGCAACGGTGAGCGGAAGTGTCACTCCTGTCGGGAGCGGACACATCTGCTTCATCAGCCTACGCTATGGGGTGACGGACTCACTGGAGCACGAACTATCCTTCAAGCCCACAGAGCAGACCATCACCGCCCGCTTGACAGGGCTGCAAACGGAGACGACCTACCGCTGTGTGTTGGAGACGGGCAACGAATACAGCACCATCACCAGTGACACCCTGCGCTTCACTACGACTCCGGGGATTCCCCCCATACTCTCCCCTCTCCGCATTGCCGGCCGCGGGCCTTACCGCATAGCACTGCAAAGCCTCATCAACGACGATGGCGGACTGCCTATCACCGAAACGGGCTTCTATTATTGGCCGGAAGGCCGGGAGGATGAGAAGAAGAGACAAAAACTCTCATCACCGCAAACAGATTCCCCTACGGAGATACAGGACATCATACGCCTTTTAAAGAAAGATTGCCCCTATCAGGCACAAGCATACGCCATCAACAAAGCCGGTGAAGCAACCAGCCAGCCCTTCGCTTTCACCGTCAACGACTCGCTGACCCTGACCGAAGCAGGCACATTAGCCGACCAGCTGACCACCGAAGAGCAGGACTCCATCCCGAGTCTCACCCTGAAAGGGTCTATCAACGGGAGCGACACCTACGTGCTACACATGATGACAGGAAGCGAAAACGGAACTGACGATTTTGGCAATCTGGCCTATCTTGACCTGACAGAAACTGACATCCGTATGGGTGGGGTGTACCCTAACAGTTGGCTTGTTCAAGACGACTGTATTGACGGTCGCCTTTTCTATCATAGCCGATGGTTGGAGGTGTTAAAATTACCAGCCACGCTCAAGTATTTCTCTTTTCAATCCATTGACTGGTGCACCAATCTTCGGCATATCACCTTCCCGCGTGACATGGAGGAGTATTACTATTACCCCCTGACCGTCCGACAAGGGACCATCAACATTGAGAGTTTTGACATCCCCGACGATGCGCCCTATTTCTGCACCTACAACGGGGCTCTCTACAATAGGGCCGAAAACAAACTTGTCTGGTATCCTCCCTGTCGCGATACGGCACACGCCGAATCGTTCATGCCAGGCGTAAGCGTCACCTCCGGAATGGCTTTCATGGATTCACAACTCAAATACCTGGAGTTGCCCAAGGGGATACGCACACTGAAAGACCAATCAAACGTCATCATGGAAAAGTTGGAATACTTGAGTATGCCTGACTCCATCAGTTATATTTCATGGAGATTCAATTCTGGATTATTTCCAAATCTAAAAACGCTTTATTGGGGAAAAGGTGCAACTCGTATTAGTATTACCAACTTCCACTTCCCTGAGACACTACACCAAGTCTATGTTCCCCAATCCACTCCGCCCGACCTGACAGAAAACAACGGTGGAGGCATCTCTGAAATCAAGGACAGCTGCATCCTCTACGTCCCCATAGGAGCCACTGCAGCCTATCGTGAAGCGGAGCATTGGAAAGAATTCACACACATTGTAGAGATGAAATTTGAGTAGAGTTCTTTTAAGACAAATAAGGATAATATTCAGAACTGATACCCGAAGCCTACAGTACCTTCCCAATGAGAAGCCGCAATGGTCTGTACACCTGCTGACAGGAGGAATCTTCCAGAAAACCGGTAAAGCACTCCGGCCTCGGCACACCACCCATTGGCAGAGTAGTAGGTATTGCGCAACCACGAGCCATCCACCTTTTCCCAAGCCACGGTGTGGCATCCATATCCCAACGCTTCGTAGATATAGAGACGGGGAAGGACGGGATGCATGGCTCCCCCCATCAGCATGAACCGGCCTTCGCGTATGCGCCCCGTGTCGTATGAGCCAAGCACCTGCCCCGGCGGGATGCCATAGCGGTTACAATCGCCATCGGTAGAGGGAATGGCATGAAGGTCGCTCTGCACCGACAGGAAGAAACCGTGCTTGCGCACCACTCCTGCCCGCAAACCGAACGAGGGCTGTTTCCAATCTGTCACCCCACACGCCAGCATGGCAAAAAGTTTCCAAGGTATTCGTATCTCCGGAAGATTCATTTCATAAGGGCAGTCAATGCGCGATTCGAGGCGAGACTCCACACGGATGCCGACAGGTTTTCCCAAAAGAGGAAGTTTAGAAGCCTCAAGCGGCACCTGCACCCTCAGTTCATACGTCTGCTTAGAGGCCAAGGGCTTGAAGAAGGGATAATCCCTTAACACTCCCCATCGGGGATGCTTCAAGGTAATGCGCCGTGACCCACGGGGCAAGTAGAGCCACACTTCACCCACCTTCTCAACCCGCTTCACAACCCCCAAAGGAGTGGAAAAGACAAAATCCGACGGACACACCACTTTCACCAAGGCACAAGCCTCATCGTTCAGGTCGTATGCCGGAGAAACCGATGCACTCAGGTCGTGAGGAAGCTGTTGGAAACTTGCCACTTCGAACTGCTGCGCCTTAACCGTCTGTGATATATTCAGAAAACAAAAAGCAAGCAGAAGGTGACGAAGGTACGTTACTACACTATTGGCCTTTATCTCCACCAAAGCGAAGCGATATCTCCCTATATCTCCCTTTATCTCCAAGTTCACCATGCCCTACTCCAAATTAAAACTACCAAGGTCATACACCTCATCAACAGGAAGCGGTTGTCCCTCCTCCACCCAATAAGGTTGCCAGGTACGCACATGAATCATCGGAGCCATCGGGTCGCGGAAATCCCACAAGAGGAACAGATAGCCATCGTCGGCATAGCGGTCGGAACGGTATGCCTGGCGGAGAGTAACGCCATAGATGCCCTTTCGTGTAGGATGCCGCATCACTTTAAAGTCACTGAATTCCAGGTCGATGTGACTATTGCTTGCAAACAAACGTCGCAAACGGCCCATGTACTCATGCTTGGTGCGGACATTGTAGGTCACTTGGGCCGGAGAGAGAAAATGATTTTCCGAGTCGGCAACCGTTTTTACTACTGTCCCAACAATAATCAGAGCCTTTTCGCTGAACACCTGCTCCAAAAAATCTATATCCTTGGTCGTATAGGCCGTGCGCAGATGCTCCACATAGTCCAATATCAAACGGCGGTTGGCCGCATCCTCCTCCTTCAAGTTTCCGGCAAGCAATTTCTGTGCTTCGGCATAGAAAGGGTGACTTTGGGTCACGGCCCGCCAATCGGCCGTACGCAACTTCAGTCTTTCCGTCCGTTCACCACTTTGCAAAGGATTTCCCTCCATCGGAGTGCCGGAAGATAGTCTATTGGCAGAATCCACCGATGCCGTATCCGGCATCACCAAATGAAGCACATTGTCAACATCTTCGGCCGTTCCTTCTCCCCCATTCTTCCATAAGTAAAAGATTGTCCCCATTGCTACCAGGAGCAATAAGATTCCGAATAGAGTTGCCATCCACGAAAAGTGAAAAGGTTTCTTTTCTGAAGCCTGGCGGAGAGCCGCCATCACTCCCGTAGCCGAGGCATAACGTTCCTCCGGCTTGTGGGCCATACATCGCCTTGCCACGTCATGCATCCGTCTGTCACCTATCCGGCCGGCAAGTTCGCCAAGGATGACTCCTAAAGAATAAAGGTCGGCACGCAGGTCAGGATGCCCGTCATTCCGCATAGCCTCAGGAGCCATGTAGCGGAGTGTGCCTGCCGGTCCCTTGAGTACCTCGTACTCATCGCCATCGGCCAAGCCGAAGTCTATCAGTTTGACATGTTGTCCCTGATGGGTAATGAGGATATTGGCGGGTTTCAAGTCGCGGTGTACAAGCTGGCGGCGGTGCAGGTATTCCAAGGTGTCGCACAATTCACAGGCCACCTTATAAGCTTCACTTTCCGTACAATAGGGTGAATCCATCCAATCTCCCAACGTCATGCCATCCACATACTCCATGACAATGGCATTTCCCCAATCAGGAAGAGCCTCCATAGCCATGATACGACAAATGTGCGGATGATCCAACGAATAGGCAATGTCGAACTCCTTACGGAGCGCCTGCTCATAGAGCGTGACTCCCCGATACTCCTCCTTCAACACCTTCACGATATGCAACCGGCCATACCGGCGGCAACGGAAAAGCCGCGTAAACCCTTCGGCAGAAGCATATACCTCCTCCCACCCCGTAAAAGAGTGGTCGATAGGGAGCAAAGAGGCGGCAGAAGTGCCTTCCTCCCCATTCCCACCATTCAAGAATCCGGAAGTATCCGTACTGTTCGATTGTTTCATTTGCCTACAAGGGATAAGATTGTCAACCCACCATTCTTCCCTGCCACGAAAGGCAAGGTGTTTTCGCCATTACGTATTATATAAGGTACAGAGAGCGGTTCGCCAAGAATGAACGACACCACCGGAAGACGGTCGCCCACCATCAGTTTGGATTCGTGTACGCTGACCACTTCAAATATGCCTTCTCCTTTGTGACACAGACGGACAAGGCGGTTAGGAGCCCATCCAATCTCCACCTCATCACCGATAGAGAGGTCAGCGGCCACAATGCGTTCAGCCGAAAAGAATGCGGAACTCTGCCCCGCACCCTCTTTCCGCCATCGGCAGAATGCCACGAAATCGGCATGTCCGACGTAGCGTGCAAGTATATCCAACGTACTCATGCGAGGGGCATGTTCGTCATTGACATATTGCCAGATGCGCTTCAGGGTAGAAGTCGAAACGGGAGTTTTTATCTCTGTCAGCAACAGGGCCGACAAACGCTCAAAATCGTTCGTCGTACATAGCCTATGCCCGAACCTCTTCTCTACCAATGACTTCAGTTCCTGAATCTCCGCCTTATATTCGAATGTTTCCATACCGTATGCTCTCTATTTGCCGACAAAGATAGTGCAAACCGAGCGGAGAACAAAACAAATTTTGTTTTTTATGATGAGGTGAAGCCTATCTTGGATTTTGGTATCAAGAACAACCCAAATTCTCCCCATGTACAAACATTTCAGAATTTCTATGCCTACTTTTCCCCTACAATGCACCTACACGACGGGCGGAGAAGTGCTATTCATCCGTTCACCTACCGAAGAAGATATGCCGGAAAATCGAAGAGAGTGTAAAGTGTAGTGCGGCACTACACTTTTTTGCAATGCGGCATTACACTTTTGTACAGTGCGGCACTGCACTTTTGCGTAGTGCCGCACTCTACTTTACACTCTTCGAAGCATACGAACGGTCAAATTCCTATCCGCCAACAAACGGACAGGTAAAGAAAAATGCCAACGATGCTAAAGTCCGACGGAAGAGAACCTGCAAATGAACCAATGTGAACTTGACTGGCATTGTTTTTACCCCTACTTTTGCACCCGACAGATGATGAAATCAAAAAAACAGGAAAGTTTCTTGCTCGGTTGAATGCTTTTTCCTACCTTTGGCACGTCTTTAAGGAATATTCCCTACAAGACAGACATCGTTGGAAAAGGGCGTTTACGCAATATTATCCCACTTACGGAATCTGGACAATTCCACTATGACTATGGATAATCAGCAAGAAACGCCCACGTCTAATGGTATATACTCCCCATTAGGGGAACTATATATCTTCACGACGTGGGTTTTGCATATCACATAGTCAGGGCAGTCCAGAGCCTCGTAATGGTGATTGAGCAAAATTCCACGTCTTTTTTTGTGCGGTGGGGAGAAGAAACTGAAAAACTAATTAAACATAGAAAACATAAACCATTTTATTATGAAAAGACATTTACTTATTCTGTGTATCCTACTTGGATTAGTAGGGACACGTGCATCAGCTTATGATTTTAAACTCGATGGAATTTACTACAACATTGTTTCTGTAACGGAATTTACCTGTGAAGTGACAAGTGGAGATGTAAAGTATGCTGGAGATATTGAAATTCCGGCTACTGTCAGTTACAACAACCGGACAGTTTCTGTAGTAAGAATAAGTGGAAGTGCATTCATTGACTGTACAGGGCTTACGAGTATTACTATACCAGAATCTGTGACAAGTATAGGAAGTGGAGCATTTGGTTATTGTACAGGGCTTACGAGTATTACTATACCAGAATCTGTGACAAGTATAGGAAGTGGAGCATTCGATGGTTGTACAGGACTTACAAATATCACTATTCCTAAATCTGTGACAAGTATCGAAGATAGGCTTTTTTCAGGCTGTTCCAACCTTAAGACTGTAGTCTTACCCGAATCAATAACAAATATTGGAGAACATGCATTTGTTGCTTGTTCCAGCCTTGTAAATTTTAACATTCCCGAATCAGTAACAAGTATTGGAAGATACGTCTTCAAGAACTGCTATAGCCTTACGAACGTATATATACCTAATTCTGTGACAAGTATTAGTCTGGAAGCATTTTATAATTGTTATAGCCTTACGAGCATATCTATTCCAAATTCTGTGACTGATATCGCCCCTTTAGCGTTTTACGGATGCAATAGCCTTACAAGAGTTTCCATAGGAAATTCTGTGGCAAGCATTGGAGTGGGAGCATTCGATAATTGTGCGAAATTAACAGAACTCATTGTTCTTTCAACAACTCCTCCTATAATTGATGAATCTGTGTTTATGCAGAACCATTATGAGTCTGTAGATGTACTAGTACCTGCCGGCGCTCTAGAAATATACAGATCCGATGCTGTTTGGAATAGTTTCAATTATATGCAAGCAGGAAGCGCCTTCGTGGAAGGCATAACTCTTGATAAAGAAACCCTTTATCTTGAGGAAGGAAGCTCCATTAGACTGACTGCAACGATATTTCCCAACGAAGGTACTGACAAAACAATAAAATGGTCCTCCAATAACAATCGTGTCGCCACTGTTGGAAACGGAGGATTAAGAGCTGGAGTTGTAACAGCTGAATCTGCAGGAACTGCCATTATCACAGCAAAAGCAGGCAAGCATACTGCGAAATGTACAGTCACTGTGGGTACTGTAGTAAAGGTTGAAGTAACAGGTATTACGCTGAATTATACTACCGCATCGTTATCAAAAAAGGGAGATGCCATCACTCTCGTTGCTACAATATATCCCGAAAATGCAGCGGACAAAACCGTGATATGGAAAAGTAACGATGAAAGCATAGCTACCGTTTCTGATGATGGTGTTGTAACTGCTATATCTGAAGGTTCTACCTTCATTACAGCAGAAACCGCCAATGGATATACTGCCAGATGCGAAATATCAGTATATTATCAAGCAACAGCTACAATCGCAAGTGGTGAATACTACCTGTACAATACACAAACTCAGGGTTTCCTTACTCGCGGTGAATATTTTGGTACCTGTGCCTGTGTGGACAAATATGGTATTCCATTCTATTGGGATTCAGACAAGGGTTCCATCAGATTCTTGGACAATAATTTATTTCTCTATGAAGCAGACCCCACTTACATCTATACTGATTCCGAAAACTCTACAGGATTCCAATTCGTAAAGAAAGATGGAGGCTATTGCCTGGAATCATTAAAAACCTCTACATACCTGACTTTAGCAGAAGGTTCACATGGACTGAGAACCTTGACTACCACCTCTGATATAGATGCGGCGACAGTGTGGGTGTTGAAGAGTAAGACTGAACACGATGCTATTGTGACTGGATATACAATTGAAAACTATGAGCACGTTATTGCAGCTGCTGGAATAAGCACTACGAGTGGCAAATTCATAAAATACCTTTCCGAATGTAAAGCCACGGATGTGACTTCATGCATAGGTACAGCACGATTCACAGGAAGCGTGGGCGATTGGACCTACAATGAAACGCGTGCACAAGTTGCACAACCTGTTTATGGTATAGATTTCTGCGAACTCTGGCAAGCTACAGGAAGTTACACACAGACCTTCACCGGACTTCCCAAAGGCATCTACAAAGTGACAATGCAGGGATTTGAACGTTCAGGTGGTTATGCTCAATGCAATGCCCTTGGGGAAAAGGGGTATGAAATCACAACTGCTTACCTGAAAGCAAACAACGAGCAGGTGAACTTGCAATCGTGGTACAGTGGGAAAGATGGAACCAACTATCCGAACAATACCGTTGAGGCTGTAGATCGTTTTCTCTATGGGTATTACATGAACGAACTCTACACTTATGTGGGTGATGACGGCAAATTGACTCTGACAGTCAACAAACCTTCACATGTGGGTGACAATTGGGTCCTGTTTAACAACCTGACATTGACGCATTACCAAATAAAAAATACAGTTACAGGCATAACCCTTGACAGGAATGCTGTAACTCTCAATAAAGGAGAAATGGTCACACTGGTTGCCAACATATCATCTGAAGATGCCACAGGCAATATGGTGACATGGACAAGTAGCAACACAAATGTCGCCACTGTAAATAATGGAGTGGTGAGGGCTGTTTCTTTTGGAACTGCAACTATTACAGCTATGGCTAACGGCTTTACTGCAACATGTGTAATAAGTGTAACGTCAGATGAAACTGTATTGCCATCAGGTGAATACTACTTGTATTCACAAACTCAAAGTTTCCTTTCTCGTGGCGAATATTTTGGTACCTGTGCCTGTGTGGACAAATATGGTATTCCATTCTATTGGGATTCAAATAAGGGTTCCATCAGATTCTTGGACAATGATTTGTATCTCTATGAAGCAGACCCCACTTACATCTATACTGATTCTGAAAGCTCTACAGGATTCCGGTTCGTAGAAAAAGATGGAGGCTATTGTCTGGAATCATTGATAACCCTTACGTACCTGACTTTAGCGGAAGGCTCACATGGACTAATAACGTTGACTACCACCTCTGATATAAATGCAGCTACAGTGTGGCTGTTGAGTAGTAAGGAAGGACACGATGCTATTGTTTCCGGATATACAACCAAAAACTATGAACACGTTATTGCTGCTGCCGGAATAAACTCCACAAGCGACAAATTCATAGAATACCTCTCCACATGTAAAACCACGGATATGACTTTATATATAGGTACAGCACGATTCGCAGGAAATGTCGGCAATTGGACCTACAATGAAGTGCGTGCACAAGAGTGGCAGCCTGCTTATGGTACAGACTTCTGCGAACTTTGGCAAGCTACAGGAAGCTATACACAGACCATCACCGGACTTCCCAAGGGTATCTACAAAGTGACTATGCAGGGATTTGAGCGTTCAGGTGGTTACACACGATGCAACGCCCTTGGTGAAAGTGGGTATGAAATTACAACTGCAACCTTGAAGGCCAACGGTGAAGAAGTCAATCTGAAATCGTGGTATAGTGGAAAGAGTGATGTCAGCAATCCGAACAATACCACTGAGGCTGTTGCCAAATTTGAGGCAGGTGAATATATGAACGAACTCTATACCTATGTGGGTGATGATGGCAAATTGACACTGACTGTCAACAAACCTTCGCACGTAGGTGACAACTGGGTGCTGTTCAACAATTTTACCCTCACTCTTTATGAGGAGGAAGTAAAAGTGACAGGGATAACTCTCGACAAAACAAAAGTAAAACTAACAGAATGGGAATCTGTCATCCTGACAGCTACAGTATCACCCGAAAACGCAACGGACAAAACTCTAACGTGGACAAGTTCAGATCAAGCCGTTGCTGTAGTACAAGATGGAGTGGTGATTGCTATATCTGCAGGGACTGCAACCATCACGGCAAGGGCAGGAAACCACACTGCCACATGCACTGTGACGGTGATAGAGGCAGACGGCATCGAAAACTGCAAAGCAGAAGATGACACCTGGCCAGCCGACATCTACGACATCACCGGTCGTATGCTCAAGAAGAATGCCACATCGACAGATGATTTAGAAAAAGGCATCTACCTCATCAAAGGCAGAAAAGTGATAATAAAATAATTCAAGTTTCATAAGCGTCTCCGCCGGCCTCCTCCATTCAAACGGGAAGGTCGGCGGCAGTCCGGGGCCTCGTAGTGATGAAAGCAGAATCCCACCTCTTTTTTAGAGGTGGTGTGAAGAAGATATTTATTAACTTCAATCATATAAATCATGAATACAGCCAATATTGCTTATATCAATAAGAGCATAAGAGAAATGCTTCAACAGCAACAAAAAATAGAAACACCTTTTGTAACGAATCATCGTGCGATAAAAGGTGCGTTCACCTGTGGAGGCAAGCATTGCGAAAATGCAATCACAAAAGATTCAATCTATCGGCAGTTAGCTTTGATAGACACTTTCTATTCGACTAATGTACATCGAATGCGCCAATTTGGTCTTGAAGAAATGCGTGATGAGATTTTGGATTTGTGTCGCACCTCAAGTACTTCTACTCCTACACTTGGTTGCTTAAGTGGAAAACTGACCGCTACACTTCCATTCAATCCGCAGATAAAATCTGCATTCTACAAACCCTATGGTTATATTACTCCAAGCAAGCAGGCAATAGCCCCATCGCTTCTTTCCAAATACTTCTACTTTGTATCTATCGTTTGCCCTATGGACGATTGGGGATTCCCCATTTACGACAGCATTGTGCGCGGCCTTTTACGGAAATTACAACGATTTATAGGTATTCCGCTCACCGCCGAACACCTCATCAACCAATCTTCAAAGACGTTCAATATTGAAGCATATATTGATGGATTGAAACGTATTGTAGATGCTTTACAGACTGACGACCCTACACTTTGGAATTCATCCGGATGGCAAAAGTTCGTACTGTTAGACTATTTTTTGTGGCACATTGGTAAGGCGCATAATAAAAGTCACTCTTACCTTTTGACAAAAAAAGAATATTTTAACGAAATAACCCCTCCTCGTGTAATTGCATGGGCAGCTATATACGACCATATTGAGAACTTTATAACCTTTGATAAAGTGTGGAATCAATTCAAAAAAGAGGAATTGGATATTTGTCTTCCCAAAGTGGGAAATAGCGATTGGCTTCCCAAAATGTGTTACATAGTTCCTTCACAGATGGATTTCCTGCAAAGGATGAAAGAGGAATGTACATCACAAGGTAAAACCCTTTGCTACATTGACTGTAGAACAGTACGTACACGCAGCATGGCGGCAAATTTCATCAAGAATCTGTTTGGAAGCGGTTATCAAGAAGGAATTTTTGAACCTGCACACATAGCTGACAGTGCTGTCGTTATCATTGATAATATTACAGAAATTCCCGATATACCTGAAAGAGAATTGATTGCCAACATATTGATTCATTCATGGAAAGAAGAACTCTGCAGTATAGACAATGGAGTCATTGACTTCAGAAAATACCTGATCTATTTGATACAACGTCCTGACGAAGAAGTAAAAGATCCATGGCCGGTATGGCGAGCCTCAGACGGTATAGGATGGGGTGGAAATATACTTGAACTTCTTGAGAAAAATATTTAAAAGAACAATAAAAACTATTATTTATATGAAAAGACATTTATTTATTTTGTGTATCCTGCTTGGGTTAGTAGGGACACGTGCTTCAGCTTATGACTTTGAAGTCGATGGATATTATTATAATATTATCTCTGCATCGGAATTTACTTGTGAAGTTGCAGGATACGATCGAGGGTATATTGTGGATGTAAAAATTCCTGCAACCGTCAAATATCAGAATAGAACACTATCAGTTATAAGGATTGGGGATGAGGCGTTTCAGGATGGTGATGATTTAGAAAAACGCGAAAAGATTAGAAGTGCTATTATTCCAAATGGAATAACAAGTATAGGAAAAGGTGCATTTGGTTATTGTGAAACTTTAAAAACAATAGTAATACCACATAGCGTTATAAATATAGAGAGTAATGCCTTTTCTGATTGTAGATTTGATAGTGTAACTATCGGGAAGTCTCTCGTCTCTATCGGTTATCATGCGTTTAATAGTGGGGCTGATGTAATCATAAATTTTTCTGATTTCGATATTCGTCCTTATTCTCATATGGATTATGGCTATCCTTATGGGGGAATTGGCTATAATGCTAAGAAAATAATAACTGCAGATGATGAATTGGGGGATTACTATTTCCGAACAAAGGATTCTAATCATTATTTAGTTGGCCATAAATGGAATGATAGCAATATAATTCTTCCTGATAATTATCATGGAAAAACTTACGAAATCGGAATAAAAGCTTTTAGTGATTGTATAAATCTAAAATCTGTAACCATCCCAAATTCCGTGACAAGTATTGGAGATTATGCATTCCAAAATTGCTCTTCTTTGACGAATATCACGATTCCTGAAAGTGTGACGAGTATAGGAAATGCAATTTTCAGTGGTTGTTCTTTAACCACCGTAACCATTGAATCACCAACAGTTATGGAAGGAGGAAACTTACATTCACACATTGGTGCGAAAGTGTCCAAATTTATCCTTAACGGCAAAATTACAAACATTGTAGATGGGACATTCTCAGGATATGCAGGTCTTACAGATATTTCTATCCCCAATTCCGTAACGAGCATTGGAGCAGAAGCATTCTCAGATTGTAACGATTTGACGAGCATCACGATTCCTGAAAGTGTGACAAGTATAGGTAATTCTGCTTTCAGTGGTTGTTGGCATTTAACGAGCATTACGATTCCAGCAGGTGTAACAAAAATAGGTGAAAATGTATTTTATAAATGTTTTAGTTTACATTCCGCTACTATACCTAATAGCGTAACAAGTATAGGGAAACAAGCATTCCAAGATTGTGACGATTTGAAATCTATCACAATACCAAACAGTATAACGACAATAGGGAACTATGCATTTAGTGGTTGTTCTAGTTTGACAAGTGTAAGCATTCCTGGTTCTGTCATTGAGGTAGGAGAACACACATTTGAGGGATGCAAAAGTCTTAAAAGTTTGAATATCAATGATAGCCATATACCATTAATTTTATCTTCTACAGATTTTGCAAATTGTCCATTAGAAGAAATTTATATAGGGCGCGATGGATTTGGGATAGCGTTCAAAGGTATAACAACATTAAAGGAAATTACCTTAGGTGAAAAATTGACCAATATTGAAAACCTTGCATTTGATGGCTGCACAAGCCTAACTACTCTTACTGCACTTCCCATTATTCCTCCAACTCTTGCAAGTGATGCTTTTACTCAATCTCATTATTTTTCCGCAAATGTAAATGTTCCAACTCAAGCGTTAAAAGCATATCAATCTGCGGATAATTGGAAAGTATTCTGGAATCTGCAAGGAATCAGAGAAATAACGGGGGTTTCCCTTGACAAAAACACTGCGACATTGACGATAGGAGAGACTACGACATTGACAGCTACCATATCTCCAACGAATGCGACTTTTCCAACTGTAACATGGACAAGTAGCAATCCTGCGATAGCGACCGTAGAAAATGGATTAGTGACAGCTGTTTCATCTGGAACAGTTACAATTACAGCAAAAGCAGGGGAATTCACGGCGATATGTACAGTTACGGTAAACAATATTGCAGTAACAGGTATCACTCTTGATAAGAATACTGCATCTATTATAGAAGGGGAAACCATAAAACTGACTGCAACCGTTTTGCCAGAAGAAGCGACAGATAAAACTGTGACATGGGCGAGTAGTAATCCTGCGATAGCGACCGTAGAAAATGGATTAGTGACAGCTGTTTCATCTGGAACCGTTACTATCACAGCAAAAGCAGAGGATTTTACAGCAATTTGCACGGTGACAGTAAAGGCTAAAATCATTATTGATAAAGTCTCAGTGGAACTGACCGAAGGAGAAACCACAATCCTTACAGCCATTGTGTTGCCAGATAATACCACAGATAATACTGTGACATGGACAAGTTCCAATGAAGCTATTGCGACGGTGAAATATGGAACCGTAACTGCCGTATCAGCAGGAACAGCTACTATCACTGCAAAAGTGGGAAAATATTCAGCCACTTGTTCTGTTACTGTTAAAAAAATTATTGATGTAACTGGCATTACACTCAGTCGAACTTCAATGTTGCTGATAAAAGGAGGGGCCAGTTTTGTATTGCGTGCCGCTGTTTCCCCCGAAAATGCCACGGATAAGACTGTAATATGGAGTACAAGCGATAGCTGGGTTGCTACTGTTGATAATGGAATAGTGACACCACATTCAACAGGAAAAGCGACTATCACTGCTAAAGCTGGAAATTACACTGCAGAATGTATAGTGACAGTGATACCTACATATATTGATGTAACAGGCATTACCATTAATGAACCCAGTGTTTCGCTAGTCGAAGGTGAAACTATAACTTTGACTGCAACCGTTACCCCCGAAGATGCTACAGAAAAGGATGTGACATGGAGCACAAGTGATAGCTGTATTGCCACGGTTGATAACGGAGTGGTGACAGCAATATCTGAAGGAGTTGCTTATATAAGAGCTTACGCGGGGAACTATAATGACAGATGCGTAGTGAAAGTAAAATCTGCAACCGTAGCAGTGTCAGGTATTACCATTGATAAAACTTCGATTTCGTTAGCAAAGGGAGAAACTACAACTTTGACTGCGACCGTTTCTCCTACAAATGCTACTGATAAAACTGTAACATGGAGCACTAGTGATAGTCGTGTTGCCACTGTTGATAATGGAGTGGTGAGGGCTGTTTCTATTGGAACTACAACTATTACAGCTATGGCTAACGGATTTACTGCAACATGTGTAATAACTGTAACACCAGATGAAATTGCTTTGCCATCAGGTGAATACTACTTGTACAATGCACAAACTCAGAGTTTCCTTACTCGAGGTGAATACTGGGGTGCCTGTGCCTGTGTGGACAAATATGGTATTCCTTTCTATTGGGATTCGGGCAAAGGAAGCATCAAATTCTTAGACAGCAATCTGTATTTTTATGAAGCAGACCCTACTCACATCTATACTGATTCCGAAAGCTCTACAGGATTCCAATTCGTAGAAAAAGATGGAGGCTATTGTCTGGAATCATTAAAAACCACTACATACCTGACTTTAGCGGAAGGTTCACATGGACTGAAAACTTTGACTACCACTTCTGATATAAATGAAGCTACAGTGTGGGTGTTGAAGAGTAAGACTGAACACGATGCTATTGTGACTGGATATACAATCGAAAACTATGAGCACGTTATTGCAACTGCTGGGATAAACTCCACAAGTGATAAATTCGTAGGATACCTCTCCACATGTATAGCCACGGACATGAATTCATACATAGGTACAGCACGATTCACTGGAAATGTAGGCAATTGGATTTACAATGAAGTACGTGCACAAGATGCACAACCGGCATATGGTACAGATTTCTGTGAACTCTGGCAAGCCACAGGAAGCTATACGCAGACCATCAACGGACTTCCCAAAGGTATCTACAAAGTGACAATGCAGGGATTTGAGCGTTCAGGTGGTTACGTACAATGCAACGCTCTCGGGGAAAAGGGATATGAAATTACAACTGCAACCTTGAAGGCCAACGGTGAAGAAGTCAATCTGAAATCGTGGTACAGCGAAAAAAGTGGAACCAACTATCCGAATCGGACAGGCCAAGCTGTTGCTGCATTCAATGAAGGGAAATACATGAACGAACTCTATACCTATGTAGGTAATGACGGCAAATTGACTCTGATAGTCAACAAACCTTCACATGTAAGTGATAACTGGATGCTTTTCAATAACTTTACACTAACATATTATGAGGAACCAGTGGAAGTGACAAGTGTTATGCTTGACAGATATTCGACTGAACTTACCGTAGGAGAAACCGTTACCCTCACGGCCTACGTATATCCAGAAGATGCTACAGACAAGACTGTGACATGGACAAGTGCAAATACTGCTGTAGCAACAGTCGCAAATGGGGTGGTAAGGGCTGTATCTGCAGGAACAACTACCATCACGGCGAAAGCTGGTGAGCATACAGCTACTTGTACAATTAGAGTAAACAAGAAAGTTGTTAACGTGACTGGTATTATACTTGACCATGTATCGGCAGAACTTACCGAAGGAGAAACCGTGACTCTTACGGCTACCGTATCGCCTGACAATGCTACGGACAAAACGGTGACATGGACAAGTTCTGACGAAACCGTTGCCACAGTGAAAGATGGAGTGGTGACTGCCATAGCTGCAGGAAAGGCTACCATCACGGCTAAAGCTGGAAATTACATTGCTGCATGCGGAGTAACGGTAAAAGCAAAAATCATACATGCGACAAACATCTCACTTGACAAAGTATCGGCAGAACTTACCGAAGGAGAAACTGTGACTCTTACGGCTACCGTATCGCCAGACAATGCTACGGACAAGACGGTTACATGGACAAGTTCTGACGAAACCGTTGCCACAGTGAAAGATGGAGTGGTAACTGCCATAGCTGCAGGAAAGGCTACCATCACGGCTAAAACAGGAAACTACACTGCCACATGCACCGTGACAGTAAAAGCAAAAGAAATAGCCATCAGCAGTATTGTACTGGACAAGAACGAGATTGAAGTGACAGACGAAGACGAGTTCATGCTGACAGCCACCATCTATCCTGAAAATGCCACAAACGAAGATGTCGTATGGGAGATTGCAGATGAAGAGATTGTCATAAACCTTTATCAGAACATCTTCATAGCTATCAAAGAAGGAGTCACCACCATCACGGCTAAAGCTGGAGACAAGACTGCCACATGCACAGTGACGGTGAAAAAAGCGGATGGCATTGAAAACAGCGAAGCAGAAGATGACACCTGGCCAGCCGACATCTACGACATCACCGGTCGTATGGTCAAGAAGAATGCCACATCGACAAATGATTTAGAAAAAGGCATCTACCTCATCAAAGGCAGAAAAGTGATAATAAAATAATTCAAGTTTCATAAGCGTCTCCGCTGGCCTCATCCATTCAAACGGAAAGGTCGGCGGAGTTTTTATTACCCAATCATAGCTCAGAGATTTCCATCTATCTGCATATTGGCAAATGAACCAATGTGAACTTGACTGGCATTGCTTTTACCCCTACTTTTGCACCCGACAGATGATGAAATCAAAAAAACAGGAAAGTTTCTTGCTCGGTTGAATGCTTTTTCCTACCTTTGGCACGTCTTTAGGGGAATTACCGTTGGGACTAATTTATAGAACCTCCTCAATCTCAAGAAGAAAACCTCTTCAGAAAAAAAAGAGACTACAAAGCGAACTTTATTCATACAAATCCTGTCATATTACAATAACAACAATTTAAAATTTAACTTAAACACACATGAGAAGCCATTTGATAGGGATATCCCTGCTACTTGCCACAAGTACAGCTATTGCTAACGACAATACAAGGAGTCTGCACATAGCGGGTGCAATGGGTGAAGCCGTATATGCCATAAACGAGGTGCGGAGCATCAAATTTAGAACTACAGACAACATGGTACTGAACCTACACGACGGTTCGCACTTGATATGGAACATCAACGAGGTGAACTCTTTGGATTTTATACAAGCTTCTCCGGCCCAACAAAATGCGGTCGGACATATAGCGGGCAATATTGTAAACTTCGCTAATGGTATATTGAGTTTACAAGGACGCGCAGGATGCCACGTAGGTCTGTGGGACATTTATGGACAACTGATTACTGACGGGATTATCAATGAAATATGGACATACAATATGCAAACATTGCCAAAAGGGATATATGTTGTACGTATTGGAAGTGAGACCTTCAAAATAATGAAACCATGAAACACGCAATCTTAACTTTAACGGCCATAATCGCAGTTTTGACCATACATGCCGAGCGCGACATCCGATTTTACATGAACACCGGTGAAGTGAAAAGCATTGCTGTGAGCCGCATAGACAGCATTACCTTTGATACTGAAAACGATCTTCTCTTATTGGTCTTACAAGCAAGGACGGAAAGTCTTCCGATTGCGGAGCTTGACAGCATACAATATGCAACATTGCCCACAGACGTATATGTGACATACGACCAAGAGCAAGCTACTGTATTGAATCCTTATGCCTTTGATGGTGTAGAGGTAGGAATTGACGGCGCCAAAGTCACCGTCACATCAGCCATGACCACAGAAATCGCTTATCACCTCACTGGTGTGAGTGACGCCGGAACATTCAAGCTGTACGGAGAGAAGAAATATGAATTGCACCTCGACAATCTGACATTAAGCAACAATCAGGGGGCTGCAATAAACATACAATGCAAGAAACGAGGACAAATATACCTTACCGAAGGCTGCAACAACTTGTTGTCGGACAACCCGACATACACATCTGTCGCAGGAGAAGACCAAAAAGGGACAATCTTCAGCGAAGGCCAATTGGTATTTCTCGGAGAGGGGACACTCGGTGTCACCGGAAACTACAAGCACGCCATCTGTAGCGACGACTACATAGCAGTGCGCAGCGGCAATATCAACGTAAGTAGCGCAACCGGTGATGCCCTGCACGCCAATGACTCTATTGTCATATATGGTGGAAATCTCACTCTGACCGCTAACGACGATGTGATAGATTGTGAAGGTCTCATTGCCATACACGACGGCCATGTGGAGATACAATCCGAGACAGATGCAGCCAAAGGTATAAAAAGCGACACCAACATCCTGATAGCAGGTGGAAAGACTGACATCACAATGAGAGGAAATGCCGCTTATGATGACAGTGGGGATCTTTCGTATGCAACGGCTATCAAAAGCAACGGCCACTACCGTCAACACGGTGGTACACTTACCCTGAACGCTTACGGAACAGGCGGACAAGGGATATCTGCAGACAGCACACTCAACATAACCGATGGATATGCAACCATAACGATAGCCGGCACAGGTTCATCATACACAACCACTTCGGGAACGACCGACTATTATTCCGTAAAAGCACTGAAAAGCGATGGAGCCATGAACCTGCTTGGCGGCACTATTGACTGCAAATCCACAGGCAATGGCGGCAAATGTATTGTATCTGACGGATTGCTCACAATAGGCACAACCGACGGCAATGCCGCTTATCCCATAATAACAGCCACAACCAGCGGTTCTGCACTCTCTGCAGGCTCTACCAGTCAAGGCAACAACAATCGGCCTGGAGGTGGAGGATGGCCTGGAGGTGGAGGCGGCTGGCCTGGAGGCATGGGCGGCGAAAGTGGATTCAATGCTGCGCCTAAAGCCATCAAGGGAGCTGCAGATGTGGTGATAAATAGCGGCAGCATTTATGTTAAGACTCAAGCAGATGGCGGAGAAGGACTGGAGAGTAAAGCAAGAATGACCATCAACGGAGGTACGATAGAATGTGCCACCTACGATGACGGCATCAATGCCGCAACCAGTCTGACCATCAACGGAGGAGCCATATATAGCCATGCCACAAACAATGATGGCATAGATTCTAATGGGACACTGGCCATTTACGGTGGAGTAGTACTATCATCCGGCACTTCTGCACCAGAAGAGGGATTCGATTGTGACAACAACACTTTCATCATTGCAGGAGGCACACTCATCGGCACAGGAGGAGCAACCAGTTCGCCCACATCAGCATCGCAATACTACGGAAAGCTCTCTTCTGTCTCCGTTTCGAGTGGCAAATACTTGGCGATAAAGAATAGCAACGGTGATGTGATATGTTCATATCGTTGTCCGAACACGGTAAGCGGAGCTACCATATTGGTCAGTGCCCCCGAGTTGACTCAAAGCAACCATACACTGATGTACAATGTCACCTCTGTATCTTCTCCATCTGCCACTCTTTTTGATGGCACATTTACCACAGGAGGAACCCTGTCGGGTGGCTCTTCTAAAACATTCACGCCATCAAAAAAATAATAACTTTAAAGACTCTATTTTCAGAAGTTAAAGGAGTTATCGATTCATCTGGAATTAAAGCCAATTGCTTACATGTTTTGTCAAGCAATTGGCTTTTTTATTCTAAGTCATCAGCAGATGAAGTTTTGTGACAGACTTTGGTGACCGAGCCTCGTTTGATAACGACGGAGACTTGACCACATGGTTCGATTGTTCTTGTTTTTGGGACGATTAAGAATCCATGCAGGTCTGTACAACGTTAGAATAACGACAATTACGAAATCACTTAAAAAGTTCAAGAGCACTTGCTTTGCCAACGGAGTATATCCCGTAGCAGAGCAAGTGCTCTTGTCTTGAACGACAAACATAAGTGCAGAGTCACGCCCAGGCATTAATGGGGGAAGCGATGGCAGATGCCACATTCTCGGGACTACTTTCATGCATCAAATGGCACAAAGAAAAGCATAATTCGAGAAACAGACCTTATTTCTGAAAAAAAATAAGTAACTTTGCGCCCTATAGTGTGTAAACTGGTATAAAACAAACTAAATATACATCAAGACATGAGTAACCAACGGTACATGATGCGTGGCGTATCGGCCTCGAAAGAAGATGTGCACAATGCCATCAAGAACATTGATAAGGGTCTCTACCCGAAAGCTTTCTGTAAAATCATCCCTGACATCTTGGGCGGCGACCCGGAGTATTGCAACATCATGCATGCCGACGGTGCAGGCACCAAGTCGTCATTGGCTTACCTCTACTGGAAGGAGACAGGCGACCTGAGTGTGTGGAAGGGCATTGCACAGGATGCACTCATCATGAACATCGACGACCTGCTTTGCGTAGGTGCAGTGGACAACATCCTAGTGAGCTCGACCATCGGACGTAACAAACTGCTTGTGCCGGGTGAGATAATCAGCGCCATCATCAATGGCACGGACGAGTTGCTGGCCGAACTTCGTGAAATGGGTGTAGGCGTGTATGCTACGGGTGGCGAGACAGCCGACGTGGGTGACCTAGTGCGCACCATCATTGTAGATAGCACAGTGACTTGTCGCATGAAGCGTAGCGACGTGATTGACAATGCGAACATCCAGCCAGGTGACGTGATTGTGGGTCTTGCCTCTTACGGACAGGCCACCTACGAGAAGGAGTACAACGGTGGTATGGGAAGCAACGGACTGACCAGCGCCCGCCATGATGTATTTGCCAAGTATCTGGCCGAGAAGTATCCCGAAAGTTACGACGCAGGCGTACCCGAGGAGTTGGTATATAGCGGTGGACTGAAGTTGACCGATGCCGTAGAGGGCAGCCCCATTGATGCGGGCAAACTGGTGCTTTCACCTACGCGAACTTACGCCCCCGTTGTGAAAAAACTTTTGGATAACCTGAGAAAAAATATCCACGGTATGGTACACTGCTCGGGAGGTGCACAAACGAAGGTGCTGCACTTCGTGGGCGACAATTGCCGCGTCATCAAGGACAACCTCTTCCCCGTGCCTCCTCTCTTCAGAACCATCAAGGAGCAGAGCAACACCGATTGGGCAGAGATGTACAAGGTGTTCAACATGGGTCACCGTCTGGAAGTATATCTTGCACCCGAATATGCAGAAGAGGTCATCGCCATCAGCAAGAGCTTCGGCATCGACGCACAAATCATCGGACGCATCGAGGAGAGCGACGGACAGAAGGAATTGACCATCAAGAGCGAATTCGGAGAATTCAAATATTAAATAGTGACTAGCTACAAGCTACGAGTGACAAGTCTATGCCGCACCAGGTTTACTTGTTGCTCGTAACTTGTAGCTGAATACTTTTTAAATGGCAACAGACAACACCATATTAGAAAAACTCGAAGGGCTGATAGCACGTTTTGAGGAGGTTTCTACCCTCATCACCGATCCGAACGTGATTGCCGACCAGGCACGCTACGTGAAGTTGACCAAGGAGTACAAGGATTTGAGCGAAATCATGCGGGTAAGGAAGGAGTACGTGGATGCACTCAACGGTTACGAAGAGGCAAAGCAATTGCTCCTCACCGAAAGTGACCCTGAGATGAAGGAGATGGCTCGCGAAGAGGCCAACCTCTGCGAAGCCCGTATCCCCCAACTGGAGGAAGAAATCAAATTGCTCCTTGTACCTGCCGACCCGCAAGACGACCGCAATGCCATCTTGGAAATACGTGGTGGTACGGGTGGAGACGAAGCGGCCATCTTTGCCGGCGACCTGTTCCGCATGTATGCCAAATATTGCGAGACAAAAGGTTGGCGCATGGAGGTATCGAGTGCCAGCGAAGGAGCGGCCGGTGGATATAAGGAAATTATCTGCTCGGTGACGGGCGAAAAGGTATATGGCACACTGAAATATGAATCGGGCGTTCACCGCGTACAACGTGTGCCGGCTACAGAGACACAGGGACGTGTGCACACTTCGGCGGCATCCGTGGCCGTACTCCCCGAAGCGGAAGCCTTCGATGTGGAAATCAATGAAGGGGAAATCAAGTGGGACACTTTCCGCTCAAGCGGTGCGGGTGGACAGAATGTGAACAAGGTGGAGTCAGGTGTACGCTTGCGCTACAACTGGCGGAACCCCAACACGGGCGAGGTGCAGGAAATCCTCATCGAATGCACCGAAACACGCGACCAACCGAAGAACAAGGAGCGTGCCCTCTCGCGCCTGCGTACCTTTATATATGATAAGGAGCACCAAAAGTACATCGACGACATTGCCGCCAAGCGCAAGACGATGGTATCTACGGGCGACCGCTCGGCCAAGATCCGTACCTACAACTATCCGCAAGGACGCATCACCGACCACCGCATCAACTACACCATCTACAACCTGGCCGCCTTCATGGATGGCGACATCCAGGATTGTATCGACCAGCTGACCGTGGCGGAGAATGCCGAACGGATGAAGGAGAGTGAATTGTAGATGAGCTACGAGTGATGAGCTACGAGCTACGAGTAATGGGCTACAAGTAAAAACAGACAATAACGAATAATGGTGGGAGATATTAAGACACATAAGGATTTATTAGTTTGGCAAAAAAGCATGGATTTGGTGATATTGATTTACTCTTTAACCAAACAATATCCCAAAGAAGAGTTATATGCTCTAACCAATCAAATAAGAAGGTGTGTAACTTCCATTCCTGCCAATATTGCAGAAGGTTCTGGTCGGAAAAACAAAAGCGAATTAATACAGTTTTTACACATAGCTTTAGGTTCAGCAACTGAACTGGAAACGTTTCTCATAATCTCGACAAGACTTCAATACATAAACTCTGAACAATACGAAGAAGCTAATCATGCGCTAAATGAAGTCATCAAGATGCTCTGTGGACTAATAAATTCTTTAAGAACTAATAACAATACAAGCACTGCTCACTTGTAGCTCGTAGCTTGTAGCTAATAACTGTAAATCATGAACAAACAACAACTGATTGAACAAATCAAATTGAAGAAGTCATTCCTCTGTGTAGGACTTGACACGGATATCAAGAAGATACCTGAGCACCTCTTGAAAGAGGAAGATCCTATCTTTGCCTTCAACAAGGCTATCATCGATGCCACCGCTCCCTATTGTATCGCCTACAAGCCCAATTTGGCTTTCTACGAGAGCATGGGTGTGAAGGGATGGATTGCATTCGAAAAGACGGTGGAGTACATCAAGAAGAATTACCCCGAACAATTCATCATCGCCGATGCCAAGCGTGGCGACATCGGTAACACATCGCAAATGTATGCACGCACCTTCTTCGAAGAGATGGATATTGACTCGGTGACCGTAGCTCCTTACATGGGAGAGGATTCAGTGACTCCCTTCCTCACTTACGAAGGCAAGTGGGTTATCTTGTTGGCATTGACATCCAACAAAGGTTCACACGATTTCCAGCTGACTACCGACACTGAAGGTGAACGTCTGTTTGAGAAAGTGCTCCGCAAGAGCCAAGAGTGGGCCAACGATGAAAACATGATGTATGTGGTAGGTGCCACCCAAGGACGCATGTTTGAGGACATCCGTAAGATTGTGCCCAACCACTTCTTGCTGGTGCCTGGTGTCGGAGCACAAGGTGGCAGCCTCGAGGAGGTTTGCAAATACGGTATGACCAAAGATTGTGGCCTCATCGTGAACTCAAGCCGTGCCATCATCTATGCTGACAAGACCGAGCGCTTTGCCGAAGTGGCTGGCATAGAAGCCAAGAAGGTACAGGAGCAGATGGCTGAACAATTGAATAAGTAATGAGTTACGAGCTACAAGCTACGGGTGAGTAATAAACATAAGAAAAATAGTTTATTGCCTCCACTCGTAACTTGTAGCTCGTAGCTAATAACTATAAAGCATGCAAGATCGCAAGATAATCAACGACCCTGTCTTCGGATTCATCAACATACCCAAAGGGTTGCTCTACGACATCGTGACCCACCCTATCCTACAACGTCTGACACGCATCAAGCAACTGGGGCTCTCATCCATCGTATATCCTGGGGCACAACACACGCGTTTCCAGCACTCATTAGGAGCTTTTTACCTGACCACAGAGGCTATCAATACGTTGAGGATGAAGGGAAACTTTATCTTCGATAGCGAAGCCGAGGCCGTACAAGCCGCCATCCTGATGCACGACATCGGCCATGGGCCTTTCTCACATGTACTTGAACATACATTAGTGAAAGGTATCAGCCACGAGGAAATTTCACTGATGCTGATGGAGCGTATGAACAACGAGATGAAAGGGCAACTGAATCTGGCCATACAGATATTCAAAGATGAATATCCGAAGAAGTTTCTGCACCAGCTCATCAGCAGCCAGTTGGACATGGATCGTCTGGATTACTTGCGACGTGACAGTTTCTATACGGGAGTGACAGAGGGCAACATCGGCTCGGCACGTATCATCAAGATGCTGAATGTAAAAGATGACCATCTGGTAGTTGACTCCAAAGGGATTTATTCTATAGAAAATTACCTGATGGCACGACGGCTGATGTATTGGCAAGTATATCTGCACAAAACATCCGTAGCCGCAGAAAAAATGTTGGTAAGCGCTCTATTACGTGCTAAGGAGCTGGCCGAAAAGGGTGTTGAGCTATTCGCCTCACCTGCACTTCATTTCTTTCTATACAATAATATAACTTCGGAAGATTTCAAAAAAGATCCGATTTGTTTAGATAATTATACAAAATTAGACGATAACGACATCTGGACTTCCTTAAAAATCTGGTGTGACCATCCGGACGTAATCCTATCCACATTAAGTAAAGGAATTATCAATCGGAAGCTTTTCAGAGTCGAAGTCTCTGACAAACCAATCAGTAAAGAATATAAAGCAAAGCTACTTAAAGGCATAAGTACACACCTGAATATCAGCCTGAAGGATTCGGAGTATTTCTTATGCACCAATTCCATTGGAAAAGACATGTACAGTAAAGAGGATGATAGCATCGACATCATGTTCAAAGATGGCGAGACACACGATATCGCCTATGCTTCTGACATGCTGAATATATCTACTCTATCCAAGAAAGTCAGGAAATATTACATTTGCACATTACGTTTAGAATAATAAAAGTGTGAAAATGATAATAAATATTTGGCTAATTGTAGTGAGATTTGAAAAAAAAATGCGTAATTTGCACATTAATAAAGGGGAGAAAGCACAAACTGAGCTTTATTATACCCGATATGATGTGTAAGTAACCATAAGAAATTAAGAAGAAATGGAATTTTCCGCCAAACAGATTGCCGAATATATTCAAGGCATTGTCGTGGGTGACGAGAATGCTACTGTTCAAACATTTGCAAAAATAGAAGAGGGTATGCCTGGAGCCATATCATTTCTGGCTAACCCCAAATATGCCCATTATCTTTATGAGACACAGTCAAGCATAGTCCTGGTGAACAAGGACTTCGTTCCTGAAAAGGAAGTCAAGACAACACTTATCAAGGTGGACAATGCTTATGAATGCATAGCCAAATTATTGACGCTCTATGAAATGAGCAAGCCAAAAAAGACTGGTATCAGTCCTTTAGCATCTATTTCAGATTCTGCACAAATCGGCAACAACGTGTATATAGCTCCATTTGCCGTCATTGGCGAGAATGCGGTTATTGGCGATAACACACAAATTCATGCTCATGCCTATGTTGGGGACTACGCCAAAGTGGGAGCGGGCTGTATCGTCTATCCTAACGTCACCATCTATCATGAATGCCGCATTGGCAACAACGTCATCTTGCATGCAGGAAGTGTCATTGGCGCCGATGGTTTCGGACATGCCCCTGCAGCCGATGGTTACGAGAAAATTCCCCAAATAGGCAACGTTGTCATCGAAGACAATGTAGAGGTTGGAGCCAACACCTGTATCGACCGCGCCACCATGGGAGCCACCATCATCCGTAAGGGTGTCAAACTGGACAACCTTATCCAAGTTGCCCACAATGTAGAGGTGGGTGCCAACACGGTAATGGCGTCCCAATGCGGTATCGCCGGAAGCACTAAAATCGGTGAATGGTGTATGTTCGGCGGACAAGTTGGAGTTGCCGGTCATTCAACCATTGGAGACCGTCTGTTTGTAGGCGCACAAACCGGCATTCCTGGCAACATGAAGGGAGGACAGACCGTCATGGGTTCTCCTGCAATTGACGCCAAGTTGTTTGCACGCGCATCGGTAGTCACCAAGAGATTGCCAGACATGTATGCTACTCTTAACACATTACAGAAAGAAATCGAAGAACTCAAAAAACAATTGAACAAATAACATAATATGCTGAAACAAAAGACGCTAAAAGGTAGCTTTTCACTTTGCGGAAAAGGCCTTCACACGGGACTTAACCTGACCGTAACATTCAATCCAGCACCGGACAATCATGGATATAAAATCCAGCGTATCGACTTGGAAGGACTGCCTATCATTGATGCAGTCGCAGAAAATGTTGGAAATACCACTCGCGGGACTGTCCTTTGCAAAGGCGACATCAAGGTCAGCACCATCGAACATGCCATGGCTGCATTGTATGCTGCGGGTATAGACAACTGTCTGATTCAGGTTAACGGCCCAGAATTCCCTATATTGGACGGTAGTGCCAAGTTTTACGTTGAAAATATCCAACGAGTTGGTATTGAAGAGCAGACAGCAGTCAAGGACTACTATATCATCAAATCTAAGATTGAATACAGAGATGAGGAGACTGGCTCCTCCATCATGATTCTCCCCGATGAGCACTTCAGTGTCAATGCCTTGATTTCATACGATTCGCAAGTTTTGTTCAACCAGTTTGCCACACTGGACAATATGGAAAACTTTGCTGAAGAGATTGCGTCAAGCCGAACATTCGTATTCGTACGCGAAATCGAGCCCCTCCTCAATGCCGGTCTGGTAAAGGGTGGTGATTTGGACAATGCCATCGTCATCTATGAACGCCAAATGGATCAGGAACGCTTTGACAAATTGGCTGACATCATGGGAGTTCCCCATATGGATGCAACCAAATTGGGATATATCAACCATATTCCTCTGGTACATTCAAACGAGCCCGCCCGCCACAAACTGCTTGATATCATTGGCGACCTTGCCCTTATCGGTAAGCCCATCAAGGGACGCATCATTGCAACCCGTCCCGGACATACGGTGAATAACAAGTTTGCCCGTCTTATCCGCAAAGAAATCAAATTGCACGACGTGCAAGCTCCTATCTATAACCCGAATGATGCTCCCATCATGGATGTGAACCGCATCCGCGAACTTCTCCCCCACCGCTATCCTTTCCAATTGGTGGACAAGGTCATCGAGATTGGCGCCAACTACATCGTGGGAGTAAAGAATGTAACAGCCAACGAGCCATTCTTCCAAGGACACTTCCCCCAAGAGCCTGTTATGCCGGGTGTATTGCAAGTAGAAGCCATGGCTCAGGTTGGAGGATTGCTTGTACTGAATTCAGTAGAAGAACCTGATCGTTGGAGCACATACTTCATGAAGATTGACGGAGTAAAATTCCGCCAGAAAGTAGTGCCTGGTGATACCTTGATTTTCCGAGTTGAAATGACTGCTCCTCTCCGTCGTGGCATTTCAACGATGAAGGGATATGTCTTCGTTGGCGAAAAGGTTGTCTGCGAAGCTGAATTCATGGCACAGATAATAAAGAACAAATAAGCTACGAGTGACAAGCTACGAGCTACAAGTTAATATGAAGAATAATCAAGTTACAAGTTTTGAGCTATTACTCGTAGCTCATAGCTTGTAGCTAAAAACTAAAAGATATGATTAGTCCATTAGCTTATATCGATCCCGAAGCCAAAATAGGAAACAATGTAGAAATTGGTCCTTTCTGCTTCATCGACAAGAATGTGGTCATTGGCGACAACAACGTCATCATGGCCAATGTGAATATCCTTTATGGTGCCCGCATAGGAAATGGCAACCGTATTTTCCCTGGAGCAGTCATCGGTGCTGTTCCTCAGGACTTGAAGTTCCGTGGAGAAGAGACAACAGCCGAGGTGGGCGACAATAATACCATCCGTGAAAACGTGACCATCAACCGCGGTACTGCAGCTAAAAACAAGACAGTAGTGGGCAACAACAACCTTCTGATGGAAGGCGTACACGTGGCACACGATGCTGCTGTGGGCAACAATTGCATCATAGGAAATGGTACAAAGATGGCAGGAGAAACTGTCATTGATGATAATTCAATCGTCAGCGCCAATGTCCTGATGCACCAATTCTGCCGGGTAGGAGGATACGGCATGATTCAAGGAGGTACTCGCTTTAGTAAAGATATCCCTCCGTATATCATCGCTGCCCGCGAACCTGTGGCATACAGTGGTATCAATCTTATAGGCTTGCGCCGTCGTGGATTCAGCAATGAATTGATTGAAAACATCCACAACGCATACCGTCTCATCTACAACAGCGGCTTGAATGTAAGCGAAGCTTTGGAGCGCATCAAAGCAGAGATTCCTATGAGTCCGGAGATTGAGTACATCGTGACATTCATTGAGAGTTCGTCACGAGGAATCATTCGATAAAACATACTATACATATTCTTATTATGGTATATAGATTCACTATAATCTCTGATGAGACAGATGATTTCCTCAGAGAAATCAAGATAGATTCGGAAGCTACCTTTCATGAATTGCATGAAACCATTCTGAAATCATGCGGATATACCGATGACCAGATGACTTCATTCTTCACCTGCGACGAGAATTGGGAAAAAGAACAGGAAATCACTCTCGAAGACATGGGAAGCAGTTCTGAAGAGGACAGCTACATCATGCGCGAAACTCAATTAAGCGAACTGCTCGAAGATGAAAAGCAACATTTGCTTTATGTTTTTGACCCATTGGCTGACCGCGTATTCTTCATTGAACTGTCCGAGATTCTTTATGGACAGGATATAGATAAAGCAGTCTGTAGCAAAAAACATGGAGAAGCCCCACAGCAGGTTATCGACTTTGACGAATTGATGGCCAAAGAAACCAGTTTGGATCTCGGCGAAAATTTCTATGGTGACGAAGATTTCGACATGGATGAATTCGACCCGGATGGTTTCAGCATGGGAGATGCCGCTTCACTCGACGAGAATATCCCTTATGAATAATACAGAATGTGCCAATATGCTAATATGCCAATAATTTAAAAGATAGAATTGGGGTATTAGCATATTGGCATATTAACACATTGACACGTTTTACCACATTGAAAACCCTCTTTGTACTGATTGGCCCCACAGGTGTAGGAAAAACAGAACTCAGTCTCAACATCGCCGAAATGTTGGGCTGCGATATCGTTTCTGCTGATTCACGCCAAATGTATGCGGAGTTAAAAATCGGTACCGCTTCCCCCACTCAAGAACAACTGTCACGAGTAAAGCATCATTTTGTAGGAAATCTTTCTCTAACGGATTATTATAGTGCTGCCCGTTATGAGGAAGAGGCCATAGAATGTATCTCCCGACTCTTTGAATCCAATGAAAGCATTTTATTGACAGGCGGTTCGATGATGTACATTGATGCTGTATGCAAAGGCATAGACGATATCCCCACCGTAGATGAAGAGACACGGTCTTTCATGATGGAAAGATATGAATCAGAAGGATTGGAAGCTCTTTGCGCCGAATTACGCCTGCTCGACCCTGAATATTACCGCATTGTGGACTTAAAGAATCCGAAGCGGGTTATCCATGCATTAGAAATTTGCCACATGACAGGGCAAACTTACACCTCTTTCCGTACCCAAACAGAGAAAGAACGTCCTTTCCGCGTTATCAAAATAGGTTTGAAACGTGACCGGGAAGAGCTTTACGAGCGCATCAACCGCAGAGTAGATATAATGATAGAAGAGGGACTATTGGATGAAGTCAAGAATGTTCTTCCTTATCGGCATCTCAACTCCTTGAATACCGTGGGCTATAAAGAGCTATTCATGTTTCTGGACGGAACTTGGACGCTTGATTTTGCTGTTGAGAAAATCAAGCAGAACTCACGCATATATTCACGAAAACAAATGACTTGGTTCAAACGAGACACAGACATCACTTGGTTTCATCCGGACAATCAAGACGGTATCATACAATTTGTAAAGAAATCCATAACGTCTCCCGACACGGACTAAGATATTCTGCTAACTTTTTTTCACTCCAACCCTTTTGTCATATCAAATAATGTCCGTATATTGCAGGCTGAAAAGAAAGAAACAGAACTTACAACTATGAAATTTATAGGAGCACATGTCAGTGCATCAGGGGGAGTAGAAAATGCTCCATTGAATGCCCAAGCGATTGGAGCCAATGCTTTCGCATTGTTTACTAAGAATCAGCGCCAATGGGTTAGTCCGCCATTAACAGAAAGAAGTATTACACTTTTTAAGGAACGTTGCCAACAATACGGTTTTCAACCAGAATATATACTTCCTCACGATAGTTACCTCATCAACTTGGGACACCCTGATGCTGAAGGATTGGAAAAATCCCGCAGTGCGTTTCTTGATGAGATGCAACGCTGCGAACAATTAGGATTAAAGTTTCTCAACTTTCACCCAGGAAGTCATCTGAACAGGATATCACCAGAAGCATGTTTGGACCGTATAGCAGAAAGTATCAACATCGTATTATCCAAGACCCAAGGAGTTACTGCCGTCATTGAAAATACTGCCGGACAGGGAAGCAATATGGGTTTTAGTTTTTATCACTTGCGTCATATCATAGACCGGGTAGATGATAAAAACCGTGTAGGAGTTTGCATAGATACCTGCCATACATTTACCGCGGGATACGATTTGAACGAGCAGTATGAGCAAGTATGGAAAGAATTGGATGAAGTCGTAGGATGGAAGTACCTGAAGGCTATTCACCTGAATGACAGCAAGAAGCCGTTAGCCAGCCATGTGGACCGCCACGACAACATAGGAAAGGGCTTCATAACTCCATCATTCTTTGAAAAATTAATGAAAGATACAAGATTCAACAATATCCCCATTATTCTCGAAACACCCGATGAATCCTTATGGGCTGAAGAAATTGCATGGCTAAGAGGAATCAGTAAAGATTAAGGAATCCCATAAAGCTGTTGATTTATAAACTATTATTAATCTCAATATTAAAAGAAAATGAAAAGTGATCCTAAAGACTGTCTCTACTGTACCAACAATGAGACTTTACACAATCTGATGATTGAAATTGCGGAACTGAGTGTTTCACGGGTGTTCTTATTCAAAGAACAAACTTACCACGGACGTTGTCTCGTAGCATACAAGGACCATGTAAACGATTTGTTTGAACTGAGCGATGAGGAACGCAACGCATTCATGGCTGATGTAACTCGTGTAACCCGTGCTATGGACAAAGTTTTCCATCCCGAAAAGATTAATTATGGAGCATATAGCGACAAATTGTCACATCTTCATTTCCATTTGGCTCCTAAATATGTGGATGGACCCGATTACGGTGGTACGTTCCAAATGAATCCTGGAAAGGTTTACCTTACCGACCAAGAATATCAAGAAATGATTGCTGCAATCAAAGCAGCCCTTTAATCTGCCCCTACTCTATATTCAAACACGAGACATACGATGCTGTTGTATGCCTCGTGTTTATTTTTATATTGGTGTCCGATAAATTCTTTTAGCTAATGAAACAGAAAAACGTCCATTGAAATGGATCTTCTGCGATTTGGTTGAAATTAGGGTGGGAATAAGTATCTTAAGATAAATGCCCCGAGAAGTTAAGATAAATGGGCAAGTATCTTAAGATACTTTGCCAATGAACTTATAATGCTGAAAACAAAGAATATTTTTCAACTAAATTGCAGAAGAACCACTGAAATCAAGAAAAGACTAATCACTAGTCGCTACTCACTAGTCGCTCGTCACTCACAACACAAAGGCGGGAACCTCTGCCTTTCACAACAGGATTCCCGCCTTCAGCGTTTATGAATCTTTGCAGATTTCTAGTTCTATTACCAGTTTATTTCACCAGAACTTTCTTGCCATTGATGATGTAGAGACCTCTGGGCAGTCCTTGGGTAGAGTTTGTATTAAGTTTCTGTCCCTGCAGGTTGTATATAATGTTTTCTGTCGGTACAACAATATCCAGCACCTCTTCAAGACCATTGGCACTACGTGTAATCAAAAACTTCGTGATGAACACATTTGTGCTTGTCGCCGAGCGGGAGAGTTTGATGGTCTTGCTTCCAGCACCTCCACCCACGTTGTAGCTGTTGGTGTTAGGTTCCTGGCCAAGTGCCACGTTGTTCCATACCACCTCGCCACCTTCGTCAATGGCTTGTCCGTTCTCGAAGAGGATGTAGAGCGTACCGTTGGCATCAGTATCCTTGTTGCGATAAGCTGTAATCTCCAACTTGTCATTAGCCTCAAGAGGCTGGTCAAGGGTGATGAGGATATAGTCCGTATCAATGTTGGCCTTCTTGCCGCTGACGCTCAGTGTGTAGTAATCGCCATTGGCGTAGTTCACGCGTCCTTCGCAAGCGCCATGCCCAGTGGCAACACCACCCTTTTCAGTTGCTCCGCCTGCTGCACCTTGCCAGGAGTAGAAGGCTTCTTCGGGATTTACAATTACCTCTTTAGCCTTAACAGTGATTACGCAAATGGCGGTCTGTTCACCGGCCTTGGCAGTGATGGTCACTTCACCGGGTTTCAGAGTGGTCACTACACCATCTTTAACGGTGGCTACGGTTTCGTCTGAACTGCTCCATGTCACGGGACCTTCAGGAATAACGGTAGCTTCAAGTACAATCTTGTCGTCCTCCTGCATCGTCAATTCCGTATGGTCCAGATAGACTCCCGGAGTCAACACTTTGTCGGCATAATAAGCCACATATCCGTGAGTATCGGATCCCTTGACAATATCAAGGGCAGAAAGGTTTATGACGGTCTTAAGGTTATCACAATCCCAGAAAGCATGGTCTCCTATACTTGTCACACTGGCAGGAAGAGTGAGGCTCGTCAATGAAGAACAACCATAGAAAGCATATTCTCCTATACTCGTCACATTTGCAGGAAGCATGATGCTCGTCAATGAAGAACAACCTAGGAAAGCAGTTTCTCCTATACTCGTCACACCTTCAGGAAGAGTGATGCTCGTCAATGAAGAACAATAAGCGAAAGCCTCTACTCCTATACTCGTCACACTCTCAGGAATAGTGACACTCGTCAATGAAGAACAACCAGAGAAAGCATAATCTCCTATACTCGTCACACCGGCAGGAATGGTGACGCTCGTCAAAGAAGAACAATCATAGAAAACAGAACGTCCTATACTCGTTACACCGGCAGGAAGAGTGAGGCTCGTCAAAGAAGAACAACCCCAGAAAGCAGCTTCTCCTATACTCGTCAAACCGGCAGGAAGAGTGAGGCTCGTCAAAGAAGAACAACCATAGAAAGCACCGTCTCCTATACTCGTCACACCGGCAAGAAGAGTGACGCTCGTCAAAGAAGAACAACCTTGGAAAGCATAATTTCCTATACTCGTCACACCGGTAGGAAGCGTGATACTTCTCAAAGAAGAACAACCATGGAAAGCATAATTTCCTATACTCGTCACACCGGTAGGAAGCGTGATACTTCTCAAAGAAGAACAACCATGGAAAGCATAATTTCCTATACTCGTCACACCGGTAGGAAGCGTGATGCTTGTCAAAGAAGAACAATCCATGAAAGCCGATTCTCCTATACTCGTCACACCTTCAGAAATAGTGATGCTCGTCAAAGAAGAACAATAAGCGAAAGCCCAATCTCCTATACTCGTCACATTTGAGCTGAGTTCAACGGATTTTATGGACTCTCTGAATGAATCCCAAGGATAATTTGACAAAGAAGAACCATAATCATAATCCTTATCCACATACAAATGGCCGGTAGCTGCATCAAAACTCCAACGGGGATCGACTGTCACCATGCAAGTGGCGGAATAGTTGCCTGCTCGGGCTGTAATGGTTGCAGTTCCCGGACCTACAGCTGTCACATGGCCAGCCTGGTCCACGGTCGCAACACTTTTATTAGAACTGCTCCAAGTGACAGAACCTTCAGGAATAACGGTAGCTTCAAGTACAATCTTGTCGTCCTCCAGCATCGTCAATTCCGTATGGTCCAGATAGACTCCCGGAGTCAACACTTTGTCTGCATAATAAGCCACATGTCCGTGAGTATTCTCACCCTTGACAATATCAAGGGCTGAGAGGTTGATGACGGTCTTAAGGTTATTACAACCATAGAAAGCCCGTAATCCTATACTCGTCAAACCGGCAGGAAGAGTGACGCTCGTCAATGAAGAACAACCAAAGAAAGCACTACGTCCTATACTCGTCAAACCGGCAGGAAGAGTGACGCTCGTCAATGAAGAACAATCATAGAAAGCCCCTTCCCCTATACTCGTCAATCCGGCAGGAAGAGTGACGCTCGTCAATGAAGAACAACCAAAGAAAGCCCATTCTCCTATACTCGTCAAACCGGCAGGAAGAGTGACGCTCGTCAATGAAGAACAATCTCTAAAAGCATACTCTCCTATACTCGTCACACCTTCAGGAAGCGTGATACTCGTCAATGAAGAACAACCAAAGAAAACATAGTCTCCTATACTCGTCACACTTGCAGGAAGCGTGATGCTCGTCAAAGAAGAACAACCTTGGAATGCACTTTTAGAAAGAGTTTCAACCGATGTAAAATACTGAAATTCATCAAACGAAGTAATCTTTCCATTACCTTCGAAAGTTCCGATAGTTGTAACTCTGGCTGCTTCTGACGGCGACAATTCACCATCACCATTGGTGTCCCATCTGGCCACACAGATTGCTTTCACCATGCTGTCGGCAAAGGTGATGTTACTGGTATTGGCACTACGTGTAATCACAAACTTCGTGATGAACACGTTTGTGCTTGTCGCCGAGCGGACGAGTTTGATTGTCTTGCTTCCTGCACCTTCACCCACATTGTAGCTGTTGGTGTTAGGTTCCTGACCAAGTGCCACGTTGTTCCATACCACCTCGCCACCTTCGTCAATGGCTTGTCCGTTCTCGAAGAGGATGTAGAGCGTACCGTTGGCATCAGTATCCTTGTTGCGATAAGCTGTAATCTCCAACTTGTCATTAGCTTCAAGAGGCTGGTCAAGGGTGATGAGGATATAGTCCGTATCAATGTTGGCCTTCTTGCCGCTGACGCTGAGTGTGTAGTAATCGCCATTGGCGTAGTTCACGCGTCCTTCGCAAGCGCCATGCCCGGTGGCAACACCACCCTTCTCGGCTGCTCCGCCTGCTGCACCTTGCCAGGAGTAAATCAGATTTTCACTGAACGACCTGGAGCTGGTTACCTCCACCGTCAAATCAGTCTCAGAAGTGATATTGTAATAGATGAGATCTTTCTCAAAATCATACGCACTTACCATGAGACTGCATACTAAGGCTACAAATGTCAATAGATGTCTTTTCATATCTTTTAGTTTTAGTATTTAAGCATTTAACAAATTGTCAATTTTTTACCCATGCGGGGACAAGAGCCATTTCCCGATTTCACTTTTACAGACTTCTTCTTTCCACAATTCCCATTGTTGGCAAACGATATGCCTTTGGAAACACCACCTAACTTAAAATAGCCCTTATAGATACAAAGTATTGCCTCAATATGCTCTGACGCCACATTCGGGAACAGGCTGCCAAACAGTGAAACAGGAAGCCGTACGCCTGCATCCATATTTTGCTTGACGACATTCTTGCCAAACAAAATCCGTACACCATCCAAAGCTCCTCGGGCCACATAGACATACTTGACAGGAAGCACTTCTGGAACCAACAGATGACCGATGCGCAAAGAGATGTCATAAACTGCAAGGTTACCAATACCCGGTATGGAATATATTGTCTTCCTCACAGCCTCATAAAGTTCCTCAAAATCGGCATAACTGCCTGCCAATATGTTGGCTCTTATCAAAGCTTCCAGGGTTTCTTTCACACACTGCTGAGTCATCCTTCGCTGGTGACTTCCCTTGACAATGGAAGAATCCAGTTGTGGATTCTTCTGTCCATTTTGTGCCGATGGTACAGGCAACCGATTCAGATAATGGCCGATTATTCTTTTCATCAGTATTGATTGTTATAAGTTTCCGTAATAACTTTCTCGTTCAAGATTTATCAAGCAACTAAATTTTGCGCCAAATTTACTAAGAAATGCAAAATTACCCCCCCCCATAAGGTTAATAGTTGTTAATTAATTAAAAAGTTCACCTAATTTATATGCCTTTACCACCACACTTCTCAATACTATTGCTTGCATATATGTCAATGATAGCAAAACTTTTATTGGTATGTATGCAAGCAAGAGTATCCAACTGTCCCCTTAGTAGGGGGACGAGCCTTTAGGCGGAGGGGGGGTAGAGAAATCTCTGAAGTTTTTACCAGACACCAATAAAAAAAATGTAGAAAACAGACCTGAAAAATGAACATATGTTCAAGTGCCAATGAACATATGTCCAAGTGCCAACGAACATATGTTCGTGGCCATTTGAACATATGTTCTTATTTTTCCCCTAATTTTAACTATTGGTATCCAACAAATCAGAAATCCGCCCAATCTATCCTTTTCTGCCTTTCCCTTGATAAACAGAAGGAAGTACTCCATAGACCTCAGAAAAATACTTAGAGAAATACTTAGGGTGATTAAAGCCCACCTGATAGGCCACTTCAGACACATTGAATCGGGAATCCTTCAACAATTCAGCAGCCCGTTTAAGGCGTATATCACGAATGAACTCTACAGGTGTCCTACCACTTACAGCCATTAACCGTTTGTACAAATGTGCACGACTCATCCCTATATGGCGTGCCATTTCTTCAACCGACAAATCCGGACGCGAAATGTTCTCCTCGACATAGCTGGTAGCATTAGCCAACAGTTGTTGGTCTGCAGTCAAAGGAACGGATACAGCTTCCTCTTTTTCCATTTCATCAGATACCTCTCCCGCCAACAGCATACGCAACCGTTTCTGCAACAGCTCTCGTGTTATTGGTTTTACCAAACATACATCATCAGCATCAACAGCCTCCAATTCATCTTTCATCTGACTGGAAATCAGCAATACGAGAGGGATAGTAGTCTTTTCACTATCAGCTTTCATTCTATGGCTCAAGAAATAGACCTCCGAATCGATGGACGACACACTCAACACCACCAAATCCGGCCGCGTCTCTCCAATAATCTCCCATGCCATATCTGCATCATCGATAGCCTCAGTTTCATATACCCCCGAAAGACAATCACAAATATATTGCCGATATTCAGGATTCTCATCTACAACAACAACTCGTGGCAGCACCTCCATATCAGTAGTTTGCAATTCACCCGTAGATACAGATACAGGCAATTCATTGGTTGCATTCTCCTGCTCAACTATAGGACAGCCGGATTGCAAACTCTCTTTTTCCAATTCTAACTCTTTTCTGATTCGACGACGTTCATGCTGCAACCAGACCTTTATTGCCAAAGCTACTAACACTATAGCCAAAAGCACATACAGGAGTTTCGCCCAAAAAGAAATCCAAAAAGGCTCTCTAACAACAATACTCAAACCTACTACCTCATTATTACCATATCCATCACCACCTATAGCCTTCACTTTCAGTTGATATTTTCCTGGAGGGAGTTTGGTAAAGGTTATACCGCTACGCAGAGGATGACAATCAATCCACTCATCCCGAAGCCCCTCAAGTTTATAGCTGAACCGGGTTCTCTCAGGCATTCCATAATCATCTGTACCAAACATGACAGTTAAAGCCGGATGGTCTTTCTTGAGTTCTATCTGCCTGCCATGTCCAAGAGCTTTAGGCATGACCACTACTCCATCAACCTCTTCCCCAACTTCCATTTCCCTACCATTCATATACAATCCGGAGAACAGGACTTTAGGTCTCTTCTTATTATATTCAATCTCATCCGGACGAAAAACATTAACTCCATGAGTCCCCCCCATTGCAACTTCTCCATTCGGTCTCACCATAATAGAGCGTTGATTGAATTCATATCCTTGCAACCCGTCTTGTTCGCCGTAGGTATATACACGATACAAATAATTCATCCCCGTTTCATCCTTATCCACGACAACATTGCAGATACCTCCTGCTGTAGTAGCCCACACCGACTCTTCACCGCTACATACAACACCTAACACTACTGCATTGTGAAGTCCTTCGGTTGCCCCTATAACATCCAGTCTATCCCTCTGCGTATCATAAATATTTATTCCATCTCGGGTAGCAATCCACCACAAGCCCCGCTTATCTTCAACCACATCATTTACGTACGAACTTGTGTAGAGATTATTTCCACTTTGCGTTCCACTATACGATGTTATTGTATTCTTGTCAAAATCTAAAAGAGCCACACCATCTACAGTTCCCATCAGGAGCGAATTTCCATCACGTGTAATCGAAAGGGAATTCACTTTGTCCGATGGCATATAATTGTCCGCTTTGGTATATCTGACAAAGGTTCCACTCTTTACGTCCAGACGCTGTACGCCTACCCCCAATGTTGCAATCCATATATGCCCATGTACATCTTCTAACAAATCTGCAATAACATATGTCGTTCTACTCGATGTTCCATCTTCTGACGTAACCTGATATCTTTGACACTGATTTCCCTGAAGATGAAACAACACCCCCTTATTTGTTGCAGCCCACAACGAACCATCACGAGCTGTCAACAATGCGGAAATCTCATGGCCAGACAAGTCCGTATCGCCACCTTTACTATAAGGATATGATTCGCCCGTTCGAGGATTGTACCCCATAATTCCATGCATAGAAGTTCCCAACCAATACTCTTCAGCTCCATTTGGTGAGACAGCTGTCACATCCACCGTGACATCCGTGTGGAACTTAAACATACTCTCTGCATAATATGCCAATCCGCTTTTTGCGGCACCAATCCATACCACATCCTTTTCAGGCGATACATACAAGGTCTTCATGGAGTTATGCTTCAAAGCCCGCTTGTCATTTTTATCAGCCTTTTCCCAAACAAGGGTTTTCTTAACCGGATCAACAATCATCAATCCATGATGACGGGTAGCAATCCATATTACCCCTTGTCCATCTTGTCCTATACCAACAACTCCATTATTGACTTCTGGGAAAGAGGGGATTCCCCATTGCCCAATCAGCATCTCCAAAGAGGTCACCCATTTGTTTTGTGCCTTATTAAAAACACGTACCCCAGAAATATTATTATACACCCATACATTCTCATTCTTGTCAACAAACGCCGAATAGGTATAACTCCGTTTTCCACCTATCGTAACAGGTATATAATCATTCATCCATACAATCCTGCGTGCATCCCCACTCAAGCAAACCAGTAGTCCCGTATTATAAACCAACAAAGTTCCTTCCTTACTTTCCGTTATACAGGTTATATCTCCTGGTGGCAACATGCCTGTTTTCTCACCAAATTCAAATGGATATAGAATTTTATGGGCCATACTGTACCAATAAAATCCTTTTCCTGCTACATAAAACCATAAATCCCCTTGACTGTCCACAAAGACCTTATCCGGCTTATCAGCTAACCCATATTTGAAAACCACCGAACGAATATCACGCTCAAAACAATCTGTTTCGGGATCATACAGTGTATAACCTACAGAAGTCTCAATCCACAATTTCCCATTACTATCCTCACATATATAACGAACATAACTGTCTGGTAATGTGGTCGCCTCTTGCTGCACACTACGATACACCTTAATCCTGCATCCATCATAACGGTTCAAGCCCGAAGAGGTACCAAACCACATGAACCCACGCGAATCCTTGAATATTGTATTTATCTGACTGTTCGACAAACCCTCAGGAGCCTCTATATGTTTGAACATATAGTCTTTTGCTTGCCCAACAATAGTGAATAACATTAAAAATATGCTTATAGCAGTTTTCTTTCCCATAGTCTTCTCAAAGTTTTGGACTACAAAGAAAACTAAAAAAAGAGAAATAAGCAAAGAACTTCAAGTTTTTACCATGTAATTCTATGAGAAACGATAATTTATCCATAAAAAAAACAAAAAAATGACTTGTTCACGAACAATAAAACTACTATCTTTGCTCTCGAATAAATAAATACAGAATTCTAAATTAACTACAAAATTATGGAGAAAACTTGGAGATGGTTCGGAAAGAAGGACAAAATCACTCTTTCTATGCTACGCCAAATAGGCGTAGAGGGTATAGTCACAGCTCTACACGAGATTCCCAACGGTGAAATATGGCCCTTAGAAGCCATTCTTGATTTAAAGCAATATATCGAGTCATACGGACTTCGCTGGTCTGTTGTTGAAAGTTTGCCTGTTTGTGAAGCAATCAAATATGCCGGTCCAGAACGCGAACAGCTGATTGAGAACTATAAGGTCAGTTTGGCGAATTTGGGAAAAGCCGGAGTGAAAACCATTTGCTACAATTTCATGCCTGTGCTTGATTGGGCACGTACAGATTTGGCACATCCCTACCCCAATGGCACCACTTCGCTCTATTTCGACCGCAAGACATTTGCCTACTTTGATTGCCGTATCCTGCAACGCGAAGGAGCCGAAAAGGACTATACCGAAACAGAATTGGCAGCCGTAGAGGAAATGGCCAAACAGATGACACCAGAAGATGATGCCAAGCTGATTGACACAATCATTGTTAAGACACAAGGATTCGTCAATGGCAATATCACAGAAAATGACCGCGAACCCGTAGTACTGTTCCGCAAATTATTGGCCTTATATCAGGGAATAGACAAAGATACCCTACGCGAGAACATGCGCTATTTCCTCGCTGCCATCATGCCTGTGTGCGATGAATATGGCATCAACATGTGCGTACATCCTGATGATCCTCCTATGCAAATTCTTGGTCTTCCACGTATCGTCACTTGTGCGGAAGACATCCGTTGGTTCCTTAATGCCGTTGACAATCCACACAACGGGCTAACCTTCTGTGCCGGATCACTCAGTGCTGGTTTGCAGAATGATGTACCTGCATTGGCACGCGAATTTGCTTCACGCACACACTTTGTCCATCTACGCAGTACAGAAGTTGCTCCCGACAACAGTTATTTCCAAGAAGCAGACCATTTGGGAGGCCGGGCAAACGTAATAGAATTGGTCCGTATCTTCGAACGAGAAAACCCCAATCTTCCTATGCGCGTGGATCATGGTCCTACCATGCTGGGCGATGAAGATAAGGGTTATAATGCCGGATATTCTTTCCACGGCCGAATGTTGGCACTCGGAAAAGTAGATGGAATCATGGCAACTGTTCGCCAATTAGAAAATCTATAACTCATTTGCTCTTTTAAATGCGGAGACACGCCAAAGAATAGGTGTTAAAATATTCGACCGTTGTTTAACCTAAATTGAAACAACGGTCGAATTTCATTTACCCCAAATATAGCCAAAATCTTCAATCATCCAATATTACAGAGTAATCTAATCACAACTGATTCGAATCAATTTTTACATACTTGATGCGCTCACGTCGCCAAGTATATACAACATGCAACATGCCATCATCACCTTGAATAATCGCCGGATAGGAATATTGTTTCACCGGACTGTCTTCCAAACAAATGACATGTCTCCACTCCTTCCCATCTGCAGAGCAAGCAATGTCCAATGGCGTACGCACCCCTTTGGGAGTAGAGGGGATAGTATAGAAATTATTATATATAAGGTAATGCCTGCCATCCGCAGCTGTTACAGCATCAATACCCGAATTATTCTGCGGTAGCTTCCTAATCAGGGTCACTTTACTCCATGTTTCCCCTTTATCCTCACTATAGGTTGTTGCCATAAACCCATTACGTGTTCTGGCCAAGGCTTGCAACTTTCCATCTGAATGTTGCAAAATAGTTGGTTGGATTGTAACCAACGGTTCCAATTTCGTAGAATCCCCCCAAAGACCATCAGGAGCAATATACTGTGTTCTCAAGGCCTTTTCAGCCTGAAGAGGTCCCACCATACGCCATGTTCTTCCCCAATCATCGGAAATCTCAAAATGCAATTTCCACCCGCCTGCTTCCGTACTGGATGGACAGATTATTTTGTTGTCCACAATGACAGGTTTGTTTTTTATTGGTCCAAGAAAGCCCTTGGGTAAAGCTTCAGGCTTACTCCAACTCTTTCCATTGTTTTTCGAACGGACAAGCCACCCTGTCCAATCTGCCACATTGGAACCTATCTTATAGAACAACAACAGTTCTCCTTCGGGTGTCTCAAACAATACCGGATTCCAACATGCCTTGCGTGTAAGTCCTCCCTTTATATCTTCTTCATTGAAAGCAGAACGGACACCTTCACAATACACTCCATCAGCAACCAATTGTGGTACTTGCCACTCAGTTTCTCCTTTCGCCTTCCTGCTAATCCAGATACAGACATCAGGATTACGTTCCTTGGTTCCTCCGAAATATGTGGTCAGCAAGTCTCCATTTCTCAGTTGTATGATACTGGGACTGTGACATTCAGGGAAAGAAGCTTCCTCATAAAGGAACTGGCTTTCCACCACGGCTGGATGTTTTTTTGCGAAAGTCCCATTAAAATGATACACACCCGATCCGACTTGTTCTACTGTTCCATCAGGCAAATGTACCGATGCTGTCGTGTTACAAGGTATGGTCACTTCCCATGTGTACTCTGCCAGATTCTTCTTCCATGAACTGGCCACCATACCATAGGGCGTTTCGTATGAGACCTTGGCATAACTCAGTTCGGGCACATCAAATGCCGGTTTAAGCGTAATATGCTTGAAAGCCATCTCCCCTCTATTGGTATCAGGACTGATTCCACCTATGTACTCATACATCCAAGTTACAAGATCGCCCAACAACATCACATGATTTCCGCTATTCATCGATGGATCAGCCTTGTCTCCATTCCACAATTCCCAAATGGTCGTAGCTCCATTCTCAACCATATAGCCCCATGAGGGATAATGTTTTGTCTTGGCCAAAGCAAAAGCCACATCGGCACGTCCACGCCGACTTAACTCCGTCATAAGCCACTGTACACCAATGACCCCACAACCTATGCTTGGAATACAATTAGGTTCGGGAAGCAATTTGGCCAACACATGACGAAAGACTGCATTCTCATACTCTTTGGGAACAATACCAAAAGCTAATGGGAGCAAGTTTGCAGTAATTGTATTGTTATCATAATAGATGCTATCAGGATAAAGTATATGGTCAGGACGCGGAGAGGATCCGGGTTTGACTACAAGAAAACGTTTGTTGAAAGCCTGTATCATTGCCTTTTCCATCTGTCCCCATCCTTCAGCTTCTGCAGGCAACTGAAGCATACGTGCAAACTTCTCCATCAGTTGCAACTGTCGGATATAATAAGCAGAAGCAATGAGCACTCCATCGGTCTTACGAGTCGGATTCTGACTATGTACCAAGTTCAATTTCTCAGGAGGTACACACCAGTCACCATACTTATCCTTGATTATGAGCCCATTTTTCATATACTCATTTTTCAAGAAAAGAGTCCATTTCGCCATAGCCTGATAATGGCGTTCTATAGGTCCTCTGTTTCCATACTGCACATACAGCATGTCACAAATGAAAGGGAAAGCTGCCGGCCAGGTAACATCACCCGTATAATAATTCCAATATGCCGGTGCCACATCAGGAACAAGACCATCCTCTCGCTGAGCTTCACGGATATCATCCATCCATTTGTTGTACAGCCGTTCATTCGCAAAAACATAGCTTTCTCCCAAAGCCCCTCTGGTACGATCGCCCAACCAGGGTTGCCTTTCATTCCGTTGAGGGCAATCAATAGGCATTCCCTTATAATTTCCCAAAATACCCCAATAAGCATTACGATAAATACGGTTCACCATAGTATCACTGCATTCAAAAGACCCCGTCACCGTCATCTCATCAGAAACGACTTCACCAACAAAATCTCCGATTGCAGGATTTCTCATCCCCGTCAGCTCTACATAACGGAATCCATGTGTTACAAAAGCAGGTGCCCACGAACTCCCCTTCTCTTCACCGTTACATACATATATGTCCGTTACCTTGGCATCACGCAGATTCTCCGTATAAAGTGTTCCATCCTCTTGAAGACGCTCAGCAAATCTCAACCGTATAGTATCTCCTTCATGATATCCGCGTAGATTCCCTATACGCAACCAACCGGACATGTTTTGCCCCATATCCAAAATAATCCTTTCTCCATGGGCAGATATTGACAATGGCGAAATCCTGTTCACCACCTTCATGGCTGGCATCATTTGTGCCCGTAAAGTTCCATCAGGAATTGACACCCGTTGTGCAGATTGCCAGGCGCTATCATCGTATCCTGGTCGGGTCCAATCTCCTAATTCTTTGCGAGCATCATACTCCTCACCATCATATTCGTTATTGGAACGGATTGGTCCGTCAGCAGTCAGTTTCCAAGTACGGTCATCAGTTGCAACCACCAGGCGTCCTCCTCCCTCATACTCTACAATAAGATTTGCCCTAACTTTAGGATAGCCGAAATTGGGAGCCTTATAGGGTTTATAATCTTGACGCATATGATAAAAACGTCCATTACCCAAAATAACCCCGATAGCATTGGCCGAATCTGCCAAAAGAGCAGTCACATCATACGTATTGTAGAACACCGTCTTCCTATAATCCGTAGGCGCAGGAGTCAACACACCATCACCGACCTTTGCACCATTGATATAAGCTTCATACAAACCCAATCCGCAAATATGCAGGGTTGCCTGTTTCACTGGTTTTCCCGTCACAAACTCATGACGTAAATAGCGTGCGCCCAAACGGCTCCATTGGGTTTCACTTTCCCAAGACATAGCTTTATCCAAGCCTATCCAACGCCCGCGCCAATGATTCTCAATCAATAAGCCCATACTCCACATAGCAGGTTCGCTCCAAGCACTTTCACCAACCGTAGTATGCACCCGGACTTTCCAATAATACCGTTGGTTATCCTTTAAGGATTTTCCACCATAAGGTACCCAAATGGAACAATCCGCCTGCACAATACCCGAATCCCACATATCACCTTTCCCCTCTGCCAACTTCTCCAGCGAAGAAGCCACCAGAATGTGATAGTTCTGCTGCATCACACCCTTTTCATTGGAAGTAATTTTCCAGCTGAATCGTGGTTTATCGACATCAATACCCAACGGATTTGTCAGGTTCTCTATCCGCAAGTCTGTCAAACCAACCAACGGCAACTTTCCCTTGCGGGCATAGATATCCACATTGCATAATATTAGAAGAGCAAGAGTAATCCATAATCTTGCCACCTGCATTCTCAATACTTTCTTCATAACGGTAATAGTTGGAGTGGCAAATATAACTGTTTTTTTTCTTTCAAGAACTATAGGAATGTATTAATGACAACAAAAATAGCATACAAGCAATAAGAAAATCACATCCAAACCTGTATATAATAGAAAAAAAATACCTACTTTTGCGGTATTATACATCTATTATTAAGCAAATAAAGACATGAAAAAGCATTTAATCCTATTGGTTCTTCTTGCTTGCACATTAGCAAGCGGATGGGCACAAGTACAAAAGAAAGTATCCATCCTTGGTGACTCGTACTCTACATTCAAAGGATATGTCCAACCCGACACAAACTTCGTATGGTATCCGGCCGATAAAAACGACGTGATAAAACTGGAACAAACCTGGTGGCACCAGTTCATCAACAACTATGGTTACCTATTGGAGGTGAACAACTCATTCAGCGGATCAACTATCTGCAACACAGGATACCGCAAAGAGGACTACAGTGACCGCTCATTCATCACCCGTATGGACAAATTGGGCAACCCGGACATCATCCTCATTTTTGGAGGAACCAATGACAGTTGGGCCAAGTCGCCAATCGGTGAATACAAATATGCCAACTGGACAGATAAAGAACTTTACAGTTTCCGCCCTGCTATGGCATACTTGTTGGATGGAATCAGAAAGCTTTATCCTCGCGCGCGTACCTATTTTATATTAAATAGTGAACTACGCTCCGAAATAAACAGTTCAGTCTATACCATCTGCACTCATTATGAGATTCCTGTAATCAATCTTTATGAGATAGACAAACAGCGTTCACACCCCTCTATCAGTGGAATGAAAAGCATCAGTTCCCAAGTGCAAAGTTTCCTTGAGAAAGAAGCACTCAATAAAGAGTTGGAAGAAATCAAATCCGAATTGAAAGCAATAAAGGAACTGTTGAAAGAACAAAAGGAGGTAAAGAAATAACGGATTAACATACCCCAATAAAAAAACGGACGTATCCGAAGGGATACGTCCGTTTTTCTATTTCCCGATTACCAATTAGTTATTAGCAGGCTCTTCTGTTGGTACCTCCTGAGTGGCATCCATAACAGGAAGGGTGTTCGGATTAATCACATTCTCATTCACAGCCTCATCTTCAAGAACTGAATGAGTAGCTATGGTCCCATGAGGCAACACATAAGCTGTGGCAATACTCAACACTACCATAAAAATGGCACATCCCCAAGTAAACTTCTCAATGAAGTCGGTAGTCTTACGCACACCCATAATCTGGTTTGACGAAGCGAAGGTTGAAGCCAAGCCGCCACCTTTTGAATTCTGAATCATGACAACAAAGCACATCAGAATAGAGGCAATAAGAATCAATACAATCAATAATGTGTACATCTTTTTCTTCTTTATTTATTAGTTGAATTTATAATTAATTTCTCAAGGAAACGAATTTGGTCTGCAAAGTAAGCATTTTTTTTTGGATATTTCAAACTTAATCGCCGAATAATTTCAAGAGCCTTGGTATATCGTTGCTGTTTTATGTATATTTTGGCCAAAGTTTCTGTAAAATAACCATCTTCTTCATCTACAGATGGCAAAACCAAGCTTTCTTCACCTTCTGCCAGATTTGCAGATTCTCCATCATTCTCCGTCCTATTTTCATCACTATTCTTGATAAAATCATCAATCAAATGCATCCCCTTCATCGGATGTATGCCATTGCCTGTTTTTCCAGTCTGATCCACCTCTTCTTCACGCAATATGTAGGTAGTATAGTCGGCACTGAGTCCACCATCATCCGTCAAAACCGGAGCAGGCTCATCCTTTTCCAAAGGTACTCCATTAAGGAAAGCATCTATCAGCACCAGTGTGCGATCCTTCTTCTCCTCCTTATTTCCCGTTTCCGAAACAGGAGCCTTACGGACTACGGGGTTCAACGTATAATAATCCCCTTCCACCAGATTGAACAACACTTTCCTGTCGGCCACATAAAGTGCCGTACGCCGTAACTCTTCACCGAATGAAATGTCATGCAACAAGAAAAGCCCCTTCAAGTAAAGCAAACGAACCGTCTGATAGTAGGGATATGTTTCTATCAGTTGCCTTAGTTCGTGCAATACTGCACGGTCTGCCAGTCTTTCAGGCTTTGCTATCAATTCGGAAATGTTTACTGCCATGGCTAATTCCTGTCACACTTTTAAAACCCAACCTGTTTATTCCTACCAGTTGGCTACAGTCGCGTTGAATATCTGTTCGGTTATTTCGTCAATCATTTGGGTTACCAACTCTTCCTGTACAGCACTCAACTGCTGGGTTGCATCATATTCACATGTTGCCGAGAAAGTCTTCTCAAAGTCCTCGGCATGATTCGTGTTGTTAGTGAAACGCACATTGACCACCATCTTCAGTTCTACAACTGCCGAATACCCTTCAGCGGAAACAGATTTGTTGTATTGGTCATATGCAACAATCTCTCCCCCCACATTGAGGTCTCCTCCCCGTTTCACCTGTTGAAGGCGTGTCTGCTGCACGTATATATCCTGCAAATCAGTATTGAACATGGTAGCCATCGGTCCCCACACGTATGCCGCACGGTTCACGAAATCCTCAATAGTGATGGTTTTCACCTTATCATAATTGATGGATGCTCCATTGAACTTATATGACACTGTACAACCTCCCAAAGTCAAAAAGAGCATCAATGCCACCCATATATATATTCGTCTAATCCAATCCATACTCCTTGATTTTTCTATATAAGGTACGTTCCGAGATATTCAAGTCCTGTGCTGCATACTTCCTTTTTCCCCGATGCTTGTCCAAAGCCTTGCGTATCATCTCTCTCTCCAAATCGTCCAATGACAAAGACTCCTCCACATACTCTTCCGTGTCCTGGATATCATCGTCCATCACCACCTTATTGGCTGGAGTTGGTGCTCCATGCAGATTCAAGGTTGGCGAGGTCATCTCTGTTGGATAATGCACAGTTTCGGCCGGATAGTATGCCAACTGTTCCGAAGCGGTTTCCATGGGCTGCGCCTTCATCTGCCCCAAATTGGAATGCACCAATTTCTTTAATTCTGTCATGTCCCGGCGCAAATCGAAAAGAATCTGATAAAGAATCTCCCTCTCGCTTTCAAAAGTCTTTCCCGATGCCGATGAATGTCTGCCCATCAATGCCGGCATGTGCGACATTGGTTGTTCAGGAATATATGATTGAAGTATTTCCGGTGTTATATCACGATTGCGTTCAATGATAGAGATTTGTTCCGTTATGTTCTTCAACTGACGTACATTACCCGGCCAAGGATACGCCTGCAGAATCTGTTGTGCCTCCCCATTCAGTTGAATGGCAGGCATGCGATAAGTGTCGGCAAAATCGTTGGCAAACTTTCGGAACAACAAGCCTATATCATTTCCTCTCTCACGCAAGGGTGGAATGGTAATGGGCACTGTATTCAGTCGGTAATAGAGGTCCTCACGAAAACGGCCATCAGCAATAGCCTCCATCAGATTCACATTCGTAGCTGCCACAATGCGCACGTCTGTTTTTTCCACCTTCGATGAACCTACACGAATATATTCCCCACTCTCCAACACACGCAACAGACGTGCCTGAGTTGCCAATGGCAATTCTCCCACTTCATCCAGAAATATGGTTCCTCCGTTAGCCTCACCGAAATAACCCTGCCGTTCCCCTATGGCACCAGTAAAAGCGCCCTTTTCATGTCCGAACAGTTCAGAGTCTATCGTTCCCTCCGGAATGGCTCCACAGTTTACCGCAATATACTTACGGCTATGCTTACGACGGCTGAACTCATGGATTATTTTCGGGAAAACCTCCTTTCCCACTCCACTCTCACCAGTTATCAGCACAGACAAATCAGTAGGAGCCACCTGCATGGCTATGTCAATAGCCCGATTGAGCCCCTCGGCATTGCCGATGATACCAAACCGTAGCTTCACTTGCTGTATTTCAGGAGTCACCATATTTTGTTTTTCTTCTATGAATGGGCAAAAGTACACTATTTCTGCAAGACAAGCAAGAATATTGACGCTTTTTCAGAATTTCTTCCCACAAAAAGGCACATACAGGGTATAACAAATAAAAGGAGGATGCACCCACAAATGCAGGCACATCCTCCCTCACCAATAAAACAATGAAAGAAAATCTTTTAATCAATCTCCTCGTCGGCTTCGTAGCCTCCCATTTCGCGGATGGCATTCTTCAGCATGGTGTATTGCTGGAAGAGGTGGTTGACCGGCACTTCGTCAGTACGGTAGTCATACATGGGCGATTTGAGATAGAAGCTGAGGAAACGCTGGATGCCATAGCGGCCTGCACGGGCTGCGAGGTCGGACAGCAAACAAAGGTCGAGCAGCAGGGGGGCTGCCAAAATGGAGTCACGACAGAGAAAGTTAATCTTAATCTGCATGGGATAGCCCATCCAACCGAAGATGTCGATGTTGTCCCATCCCTCTTTGTCATCATTGCGAGGCGGATAATAATTGATACGAACCTTGTGATAGTAGTCGGTATAGAGGTCGGGCTGTGCCTCGGGCACAAGGATAGACTCAAGAGTAGAGAGTTTGGACACCTCCTTGGTACGGAAATTGGCCGGTTCGTCAAGTACTAATCCGTCACGGTTTCCAAGGATATTGGTAGAGAACCATCCGTTGAGTCCCAGACAACGAGTTCCGATGATGGGGGCAAAGCCAGACTTGACGAGTGTCTGTCCTGTCTTGAAGTCCTTACCGGCAATGGGCATACGGGTCTTTTCGGCCAGTTCCCACATGGCGGGAATATCGACAGTAGTGTTGGGCGCACCCATAATGAAGGGAGCACCTTCGGCCAAAGCGGCATAGGCATAACACATAGAAGGGGCAATATGTTCGGTATCGTTGTCCTTCATAGCCTGTTCGAGGGCCGCCAATGAGCCATGCACAGGTTCGTAGATAGGCACATAAATCTCCGTGGAAGCAGCCCATGCCACAACGATACGGGCACAATTGTTCTCCTGCTTGAAGCGGCGGATGTCTTCACGCAACTGCTCCACCATTTCCCAACGGGTACGGCAATCCTTCACGTTGTCGCCATCAAGGCGTTTGGCAAAGTTCTTATCGAAAGCGGCCTTCATGGGGACAATCTTTTCCAGTTCGTCCTTCACCGGGTTGATGTCCTTCTCCTTCAACACTTCGCAATACATGGCCGAGCGGTAGGCATCAGCCGGATATACGTCCCATGCGCCGAAAACGATGTCATCAAGGCTTGTCAGAGGGACAATCTCGGAATAGGGAAGGTATTTCTTGTCGGCTCCTTTGCCTACACGGATTTTGTCATACTGTGTCATAGAACCTACGGGCTTGGTCAGTCCCTTGCGTGCCATCAGCACACCGGTCATAAAGGTGGAAGTCACGGCACCGAGTCCTACAACCATGATTCCCAATTTGCCGTCTGCCGGCTTTACATTCTGATTGTTCATATCTTTATTGTTATGTTTGTTTCTATTTTCCTTCCTTATCGGAAAGCGGGTGCAAAGATAGGATTTTCTATCCGTAGTACCATGTCCGTTCTTTCATTTTTTACGTCCTAAAAGTAGGAGATTTAACCCTTGATTTCCTTTTGAGTCTGCCCGAAGTGGCCGGATATGTAGCTGTTTACCAAAGTGGCGAGACGCCGGACGAAGGGGAGCCGCATGACTATGCCCTCAAAAAGAAGCAACCCAAGGAGGGTACAGGATATACCCAAGAGGACGTCAATGATGTAATGATGGCCGCTATAGACCGCTGAGAACCAAATGCCTGCACTGACCAAGGCCAACAGGGCTATCCACACCCGACTACGGCCATCCTTGATGGCATAATAGAGGGCCACGGGGACGTAGGCTGAATGGAGCGAGGGGACTGCTGCAAAGACATTGGAGTTCTTGCCGTAGATGGACTGGAAGACTTCAGCACCGACCAACTGGTCGAAACGGAGGAAACCGGCCACATTGCCACCCACGGAGAAATCGGGAACGAAGCCATAGTCCATGACATACCAGGGAGGAGCAGCCGGATGGATGTAATACCCGGCAAAACCTATGAGGTTGACAAAAAGGAATGCGGAAGCAAAGCGGCAGGCCGTTCCGCGACGGCCTGTAAAGTAGAGGTAGAAGCCATATAGGATAGGCAGGGGTACCCAACAGAGGTAAAAGATGCCGGAAAGGAGGTCGGCCACCGGCCAATGATGCAACTTGAAGAACTCACAGGGGATGAGAGTCCCTGATGCAGTGGCTATGCCGAACAGGCTCTTCTCAGCCTCATAGAGTCCGACAATGTCAATAGGATTCACCAAGTAGTTGGGATAGAGCCGCATAAAGTCGTAGATGGCTCCAAAGAGCATGAATGGCAGGAAGGTGACAAGAAACTGCCTGAGAGGGAGTGACAAGCAGAAAGCCACCCACACTACTGCCGTAGCGATGATGACAAAGAGGGAGAAGTCCAACAAGAGGCTATTGGCCATGGCATAGGCTGCACAGACCAGCAAGGAGAGTACAACAGTGCGACGTGATGCTATATCAATCAGTTTCATCGGCCAGTCTCCTCTTCCTTACCTATTTTCTTATATACATGCAGGATGCGGACACAGGCTGTCCAGTTGGCCAGTATGGCAATGAGTATCTGCGGGGCGAGTAATAGCCACAGGGGACAGAAATATTCCTCCACACTATCGGCCAGAAGGCCGCAGAGTATGGCACCAAGACTGGTGAGCACCACCCGCTCAGGACGTTGCATCAGTCCCACCTTGCACTCCACTCCAAGCCCTTCGGCACGGGCACGCACATAGCTGACCATGATGGAGCCAATAAGCGAGAAGAGGGTGATGAGTGCTGGCATATAGAAAGTATGTGCCATAAAGTAGAATGCTATGCCGCCCAAGGTGAAGAGTTCGCAATAACGGTCGAGCACAGAGTCGTAGAAGGCTCCGAAAGTGGTACACTGTCCGGAGGTGCGGGCCAGGTATCCGTCCACCATATCAAAAAGACTGGCCAGGATAATGACCCATCCGGCAAGCCCTACCATGGAGTAGTCATCGTCCGGCATCCAAATGGCCGCATAGACAAACAGGGCTGTGGCCAGCAGATTGCCTACAAAGCCCACGGTGGTTATCACATTGGGGGTGATGCCCAATCGGGCCATCAGTTTCACGGCGGGGTCTATCACTTTATAGACTCCCAGTTGGATTTTGTCTCTTGCACTCTTGGCAAGTTGTGAGATGTTCATATCTTTTTATTAGTTACGAGTTACGAGCTACGAGTTACGAGCTACGAGCTACGAGTTACGAGCTACGAGCTACGAGTTACGAGCTACAAGTTACGAGTGATGAGTGATGAGCTACGAGTGGACACCGGTAACTGACAGTTAGCAGCCAGTCGCTTTATATACATAGTACTTCTGCATGAGGAAGTTCCACAATACGCCTACCAGCAATGCCACAGCAGCCTTGACGAGAAGGACCACGTCCATTCCTTCGGGATGCCACCCTGCCACGAGGCTCACGCCATAGGCTGTCCCCCATGTGTTGAGCAGGATGCTTCCAATCCACACTAACATGTATCTCAAAGCCACAGAGGTTTTTCCACGCCCACTGTCCCGAAAGGTCCAGCTGTAATTGACCAGACAGTTGGTCACCCCTCCCGAGATGGCTCCAATGAAGGTGGCCCATACGTAGTAGATACCAAAGCAATGTATGCAGAAGGCTGTCACTCCAAAATCGGCCACTGTAGCCAGTAGTGAAGAGGCTTGTGCCTTGCAGAACTGCACGGCTATGCTGCCGCTGCCCGTTGCCTTACCGTTCATAGTGGCAACAGTGGGATTATTATCATGACTATGGCTCCATAAAGGCCGGCCAGAACATCATCGAGCATGACTCCCCACCCTCCGGATATGCGCTCCATGCGCCTGACCCCAAGGGGTTTCCAGATGTCGAACAGGCGGAACAGGAGGAATGCTCCGAGAGGATAGAGCCACGAGGCACCTTGCGGGACGGCCAGCAGGGTTATCCACACACCGACCACCTCGTCAATGACCACACGCGAAGGGTCCTCGCCCCATACCTGCTCAATGCGGCGGATAGAGGGTATGGCCAATAGGGTAAAGAGGATAATGGCCACGCAGGTACCGCCCCACACCCATACGTATGGGAGACTCCATGCTGCTGCCATCCATAACAGTGTGGCCAGTGCAGCTCCGGCCGTGCCGGGTGCCACGGGACAGAAGCCCGAGTAGAAGCCGGTGGTCAGGAAGATGTCCCAACCCGTTGGTGTGTTTGCGTTGTTCATTCTGTCAGGCCGGTGGATTGAGGCCAGTCATTGTGGTTGGTTATTCTTCGGTCAGTTTCAGCTTATGGCTGTCGTCGCGTTTCTCGTGATACTGCTTGCGCAGTGGGTTGCGGAGCGACTCTTCATCGGCCTTCCGGTTGCGGCAGATATCGATAGCTGCATAGATGGCCTGACGCAAGGATGCGGGCGAGGCCATGCCCTTGCCGGCAATGTCGTAAGCAGTGCCGTGAGCCGGTGATGTACGGATAATGGGCAGTCCGGCTGTGTAGTTCACTCCCTCTTCCATGGCCAGCGCCTTGAAGGGAGCCAACCCTTGGTCGTGATACATGGCCAGGATTCCGTCAAACTTCTGGAACATGCCCGAACCGAAGAATCCGTCGGCCGGATAGGGACCGTAGCAGAACATGCCTCCGGCCTTCATCTCCTCCAATGCAGGAATGATGACTTCCTGTTCTTCAGTGCCGATGAGTCCGCCATCGCCGGCATGCGGATTGAGTGAAAGGACTGCTATGCGTGGTTTGCCTATGCCGAAGTCCGTGCGGAGCGACTGGGCAAAGATGGAGAGTTTCTCCTGTATCAGTTCTTTGGTAATGGCTGCAGATACCTCTTTCAAGGGCAAGTGTCCGGTGACGAGTGCCACACGGAGGTCGCCCTGCATGAGTATCATGAGTGCTTTCTGCCCCTCTCCTGCCCGTTCCTCTATGTACTCGGTATGTCCGGGAAAGTGGAAGTTGTCGGCCTGTATGGTATTCTTGTTGATGGGAGCAGTGACGAGGAGGTCAACAAGTCCTTCACGATAGTCGGCCAATGCACGTTCCAGTGCATCGAGTGCGGCCTTTCCTGCCTCTTCGCTGGGTTTTCCCAGTTCCACCTTGACTTCATCATCTACACAGGCCAGTATGTTGAGTCTTCCGCCATGTGCCTCGTCAGCCGAGTTTATGATGCTGAAGGCTGTGGGCGAATCGATAGCCTTGCGGTGATAGGCGGCCACTTTGGGCGAGCCATATACAATGGGGATGCATAGTTCTGCCATGGCCGGGTCCTCAAATGCCTTGAGTATGACCTCATAGCCTATCCCGTTGATGTCTCCGTGGGTGATACCCACTCTTATGGGTTTGCTCATAATGTTTTATGTTATTATTAGTCAGTTTATTATTTTGAGGTGGATACTTATTTTTTTAGGAGTGTAGGAGACTACTTCTCCTCTTCCACTCCTTCCACATTGGTGTCGATGGCAGCCTTATTCTTCGCTTCGACCTCATCGGGGAGGACAAGGGTATAGAGTGCGGCCTCCATGCGGCGCATGATGTCGCGTTTCTTGCGTCCGGGGGAATAGACGAATGCCTCGGCCACGATGACACGCTGGTTCTTCTCATCTACCCTGACATGGGATACGAAGGGGCCTCCCATGACGGCTCCGTTCATCTCCCAAAGGCCCTTGACCTCTTGGGCATACTTGCCACGCACGGCAATGTCGTTGCTGACCACGTAAGGTGTGTCAGTAGCCATGTACGAGCCTTCGAGTGGTCCGAAGAGGTTGGCCTTCATGAAGGAGTCGCGTTTGTGCACGAAGTAGTCCATGGTGAAGGTCTCCTTATCGGTGAAGGGATAGGAATAGATGACAAAGTTGAGGTCGTCCTTCTCGCGGTTGGTGGTGGCCCAGAGGAAGTCCTTGCCACGCTTGTAGTTGCCCAACTCTTCGGGCATGAAGACGGTGCAACCGAAGTCATCCTTGACCAAGGTCTCGATAAGGGGGCTGTGTGCCTTCTCGAGGAGTTTGACCTGACGGTTCATCTCCGCCCGGGTGAAGAAGTTCACTATGGTCTGCTTGTTCTTGTTCACGTATTCGGCAAATGCCTCCTCGCTGGGCGACTGTATGGTCATTATCATCTGAGGTGCGGCCTTGACATCGCGCTGGAACTTGAACTTGGTCTGTGTATAGAGTTTGCTGATGTCAGGGATAATGATGTTGCGGAATATGCGGAAAGTGTTGCTGAACTGCTGTTCGTTTATCTGCATGATGCGGAAGGAGCGCTCGCTCTGTGGCAGTCCGGGCACATCGGTGTCGAGAGCATCAAAGAGGGCACGTCCGGCAGGACGTTCCCAAGCAGCATCGTCCATGACGACAAGCATCTCGTAGGGTGTGCCACTGGAGTTCGGAGTCATAATGGTGTTTCCATCCTTGCACGAAGCGGCCAGCAAGGCGAGTGCGGCAAGCAGGCAGGAGAGGGTGATTGGTCTTTTCATAATCGGTTGGGTTTATTCGGTTTATTGTTATTCTGTTAAGGACTCTAAGGACCTTAAGGACTTTAAGGACTTTAAAGACCTTAGAGCTTTCAGAGGCTTGGGGGCAATTGGCTCTCTTCCTTCTTCATGGTGGAGAGCATGCCGCAGGCAGCCCAGATGTCCTCACCGCGACTGGCCCGGATGGTGGTAAATATGCCATGTGAGGTGAGGTAGTCGCGAAGGGCTGTCATGGCCTCCATACCGACACCTTCGAGGGGTACTCCCGGTATGGCATGAAAGCGGATGAGGTTGATGCGGCAGTCCAGTCCGCGCAGCAGGCTTACCAGCCGGCTTGCATGGCGGGGGGTGTCGTTCACTCCACGAAACACGATGTACTCGAACGAGAGGCGCCTTTGGTGGCTGAAGTCATAGCGGCGCAGCAGGTCTGTCAACTGGCTGATGGAATAGGCCCGCTCGGCCGGCATAAGGCTGAGCCGCTCTTCGGGGAAGGGGTTGTGCAGGCTTACGGCCAAGTGGCACTCGCTCTCGTCAAGGAAGCGTTCCAGTCCGCGACGCACACCTACAGTGCTGACTGTGATGCGTTTGGGACTCCAAGCCAGGCCATAGGGGGCTGTCATCAGTGTGAGGGCACGGAGCACATGGTCTATGTTGTCCATCGGCTCGCCCATTCCCATGAGCACCACGTTGGTCAGTGTGTCGCTCTCGGGGATGGAGAGCACCTGGTTGAGTATCTGTGCGGCTGTAAGTTGGGCGGCAAAGCCCTGCTTGCCTGTCATGCAGAAGAGGCAGTTCATCTTGCACCCCACTTGCGAAGAGACACAGAGTGTGGCCCTCGACCCATCTTCGGCTGGGATATAGACGGCCTCGACTGCTCCGGCAGTGCCTATCTGGAAGAGGTACTTCACTGTGCCATCCACCGAACGCACGGCTTCGATGGGGGCCGAAGTGCCCACTTCATAGTCTTGGGCCAATGCCTCGCGATGGCGCATGGAGAGGTTGGTCATCTGGCTGATGTCTGTCACCCGCTTCCGGTATATCCATTGTGCCATCTGCCCTGCAGCAAAGGCGGGCATACCCACAGAGGCTGCCACCTGCTTCAGTTCCTCCAATGTCAACCCCAAGAGGGGGCGTTTTGTTCCGTCCATACCGTGTTTATTATATATTAAGGTGCAAAGATAGTGCAAACCGAGAGAAGGACAAAAAGAATTAAGTTCTTTTTTCATTCCGAGGTGCAGCCTATCTTGGACGACACCCCGTGGAGTCAAAGATAGTGCAAACCGAGAGAAGGACAAAAAGAATTAAGTTCTTTTTTCATTCCGAGGTGCAACCTATCTTGGACGACCCCCCGTGGAGTCAAAGATAGTGCAAACCGAGAGAAGGACAAAAAGAATTAAGTTCTTTTTTCATTCCGCCCCGACACAGACAAGCCCCCTGATGGCTTGGGGCAGTTCCATCAGGGGGCTACGTCTGTAAGAGAGGTTGTCTGTCGCACAGGTTAAAGGAAGTTCCTCACCGGTGTATAGCCGACAGAGGGTCACTGGCCTGCATCAAAGGGGATTTCCCTCATCGCCGCTACCGGAGTCGGTACCACCGGAACCGGTACTGCCCGAGGTTGTGTCATCGTCGGTCGAAGATGAGGAGTCCTCACCCATGGCCTTTCTGTAGTCGGCCACAGAGGCATACCTGATGCCATCCTTCAGCACTCCGCCGTTCTCAAAGCTGAGACCATTGATAACACTTTCCCTCAATGCAGGTTCAGGCGTAAAGAGGATTCTGGGTTCCTTGATCATGGTCGAAGCATTGAACTCCGACGGGTGACCCACCCCTGCACTCTTGAATACTATTCTGAACGTTCCCAATCCTGGCACCTTCACTGTATGCCCCTGCAACAATTGCTGAGGTATATAGTTTGCCAGATGAGCCACAGCAGCTTCCATTTCAATGGGAGCTGTGCTGGTGTTGGCCGTTGCCGCTCTGGTCATTGCTTTGCCACTAAGGGCTGATTGACTACTCGGTACTGCGTACCACTTCTTTGAGGCATTCCTGTCTTTAGGGTTAGCCTTCTCCACGAGATTGTAATAATATCCCATACTTTTTACTTTTTTAATTAGTTAATAAAAATACTCAACATATATACCAGTCCGCAAACACCTCCCTCCAACAGCCTTCAGAGACACAGGTGGGTCTCACCTCGAGACACAGGTGGGTCACACGTCGAGACACAGGTGGGTCTTGCCCCGAGACACAGGTGGGTCTCCAACAGAGACACAAGTGGGTCATTTCAGAAGCCCCAACCGGGTCTCCTCAAACCTCTTCAGTAAGTAGTAATTGGACTTGATACTTCCTTTATTCTCAGTATATTAGGGGCACATCACCCCACACATCTTTATAGTATAACTTCACAAATACCGCAGGCACGCCGCCTGACTATCCAATGTTGAGTGCAAAGATATGTAAAAGTTTTCAGAAATGCAAACTTTTTGGCATTTATTTTTACATAAGTTGAAACTTTTTTCCGAGAAACCTTAAAAAGAGGTAATAATATTGGCCGGACAGAGGAAAAGCCCTACCTTTGTGGTGCATTTTATAGATACCAGACATGAAAAGACTGACACTACTCATTACGCTCTGCCTCATTGCCCTGACGGGTATGGCACAGACTGCCCCCTCGCTGAGGGAAGTAACCGAAGGCACACTGCGTGCCCGCCGCATCAACGGAGTAAACCCACTGGCCGACGGGCTGCACTATGCACAGATAAGCCCCGATGGGGAACGGATTGTGAAATACTCGTTCAAGACAGGAGAGGAGGCCGGAGTAATCTTCGACGTGAAAACAGCCCGAGGCCAGGACCTGAAACGGGTGGAGGGCTACATCATGTCGCCCGACGAAAGCCGCATTCTCATACAGACACAGACAACCCCCATCTACCGCCACTCCTTCACAGCCGAGTACTACATATATACGGTAAAGAACAACACACTCACGCCACTGAGCGAAGGAGGCCCCCAGCAGGTACCCCTCTTCTCGCCCGACGGCAACCTCATAGCCTTTGTGCGAAACAATAACCTGCACCTCGTGAAACTGCTCTTCGACGGCAGCGAGTCGCAAGTGACTACCGACGGAGAGTTCAACCACGTGCTGAACGGCATCCCCGACTGGGTGAACGAAGAGGAGTTCGGCTACAGCCGTGCCTTCGATTTCAGCGCCGACAGCAAGATGCTGGCCTACATCCGTTTTGACGAGACGGAGGTGCCACAATTCTCATTCCCCCTCTACAAGGGACTCATGCCCGAACAGACAGCCTATGCCGACTATCCCGGAGCCTACACCTACAAGTACCCCGTGGCAGGAATGAAGAACTCGCGCCCCACCGTACACACCTTCGACATCAAGAGCCGGGTAACCCGGAAAGTGGACATCCCACTGGACGAAGAGGGCTACATACCACGCATCAAGTTCACACCAAACCCTGACGCACTGGCCGTAATGACCCTGAACCGCCATCAGGACCGCATGGACATCTACATGGCCAACCCACGCTCAGGACTGTGCAAACTCATCATCCGCGACGAGGCCCCACAATACATCAAGACGGAGGCCTACGACCAAGTGCAGTTCTACCCCGAGAACATCGCCCTGCTGAGCGAACGCGACGGATACAACCACCTCTATTGGTACACAGCAGGCGGAAACCTGCTCCGACAGGTCACAAGCGGAGAGTTCGAAGTGAAGAACTTCATCGGGTGGGACCGGAAGACAGGCACCTTCTACTACGAAAGCAACGAAGGCTCACCACTGCGCTCGGCCATATACAAGACTGACAGCAAGGGACGGAAAACCTGCCTCACACCCGAAGCCGGAACAAACTCGGCCATATTCAGCACCGACCTGACCCACTTCATGAACACACACAGCAACCTGCAGACCCCCTACGTCATCACCCTGCGCGACAACAACGGGAAACTCCTCAAGACCCTCGAGGACAATGCGGCACTCCGCAACAAGTTAGCCTCACGCCGGCTGGGAGAGAAGGAACTCTTCACCCTGCCCCTGCCCGACGGCACACAGCTGAACGGATGGATGGTGCGGCCGGCAGACTTTGACCCCTCAAAGAAATACCCCGTCATCATGTACCAGTACTCCGGCCCGGGCTCGCAAGAGGTGAAGGACAGCTGGGCCACAGGCTTCTGCCGCGACGGCGCCCTGCTGGAATCCTACTGGGCAAGCCAAGGGTTCATCACCGTATGCGTTGACGGACGAGGCACAGGCGGACGAGGAGCTGCCTTCGAGAAGTGCACCTACCTGAACCTGGGCATCAAAGAGGCCAAGGACCAAGTAGAGGCAGCCATCCACCTCGGCACACTCCCCTACATCGACAAGACGCGCATAGGCATCTGGGGATGGAGCTACGGCGGATTCAACACCCTCATGGCCATGAGCGAAGGACGCCCCGTCTTCAAAGCCGGAGTAGCCGTGGCAGCACCCACAAGCTGGAAGTTCTACGACACCGTATATACCGAACGATACATGCGCACCCCCAAGGAGAACAGCCACGGATACGAGCAAGGCTCGGCCATGACCCATGCACACAAGCTGAACGGCGAACTGCTCCTCATACACGGCATGGCCGATGACAACGTACACTTCCGCAACCTGGCCGAATACACCGAAGCACTGGTACAGGCAGGCAAGCAGTTCGACATGCAGGTATATACAAACAGGAACCACAGCATATTTGGCGGAGAGACACGCCATCACCTCTTCACCCGCCTCACCAACCACTTCAAGGAGCACCTGAAACCCTGACAACCAAACCGTCAGCACCCACCCCAAGGAGCACCCGAAACGGATATAAAAAGGAGGTAACAACTCACTAAAAGAGACAAAAAGGACACTTTCTTCGACAAAAAGTGAAAAAAGTCAGGGTAAAGCGATACAACCTATCCGAAAAGTACCTACCTTTGCAGCGCTTTTTAAGAAATGATTGTTTTACAGATTAAAAGAAAAAAAGACATGAAGAAATTAGTATTTGCATTCGCTGCATTCGCTGCCATCTCTTTCGCTTCTTGCGGTGGCAACAAGACTGCCAACAATGAGACCGCTGACAGCTGCAAGGCTGCTTGCGAGAAAGTAGTATGCGACTCTGCTGCTTGCGATTCTGCTGCTTGCGACTCAGCTGCACAGTGCGCTGCCAAGTGCGACTCTGCCTGCGTAAAATAAGCGACAAACAGACGAGAGAACACACCCAAAAGGGGCTGACCACAAAGATGGACAGCCCCTTTTTCTATACCTTATTATATATAGGAGTTATAAAAACTACTCCACCCACAACAGGTCACTGATAACTCCATCGGAAAGAAGCACCCCCTTGCGGGTGAGACGAAGTACCCTACCCTCCAACTCCAGCAAGCCACGCTCTATATAGCTGCGGGCAAAACGCATGCAATACTCATAGAAAGCCAAGCCGAACTCCTTCTTCACTACCGGCATAGACATACCCCACGATGTGCGCAAGGCTGTGACCACATAATCATTGTAACGGGTAGCGGCATCCAACTCCTCGCGCTCCACCTCCATGCTGCCCTCCATGACCCCCCGGATGTAACGGCCCACCGAAGCCACATTCCACTGACGCGAAACCCCATCATAAGAATGGGCAGCCGCACCACAACCCAAATAAGGCACTCTGCGCCAATAACTGCTGTTGTGGCGCGACTCCATACCGGGCAGGCAGAAGTTTGAAATCTCATAGTGCTCATAGCCGGCATCCTCGAGCATAGAGACCAACCGCGCATACATCTCCACACTTGTCTCTTCCGAAACCTCCGAAACCTCTCCCTTGGCACGCATCTGCCACAATGGGGTACCCTCCTCGTAAGTCAGGTGATAGGCCGACAAATGAGGCACGTGCAACGACAAGGCACACCGAAGGTCGGACTTCCACTCGTCCAACGTCTCGCCCGGCAGACCATAGATGAGGTCTATGCTGATATTCTCAATCCCTGCCCGACGGCAACGCTGCACAGCCCGGATAGCCGCAGCCGAGTTATGACGCCTGCGCAACAGCCTCAACCGCTCGTCACTGAAAGTCTGGACACCCATACTAATCCGGTTGACAGGCAAAACGGCACGCACATCGGCCACATAACGGTCCGACAAATCATCAGGATTGGCCTCCAACGTAATCTCAGCCCCATCACTCACCTTATATACCTTATATATATAGGAGAAGATTTGCTCCAGTTCCCCCACAGAAAGCTGCGAAGGAGTGCCTCCACCCACATAAATCGTATCCACCTTTGCACGGCCAAGATATGGCCTTCGCAACTCCAACTCGCGGCACAAAGCTTTGATATAGTCGGCCCGCAACGATTGGTCGGTCGAAGAGAAAAAGTCGCAATAGACACACCTGTGCCTGCAAAAAGGGATATGCAGATAGATTCCAGCCATAATCAATGAATTATTTTCCGCTTGCAAAGATAGTAAAAAAGCAGGCTAAACCGCTGATTCTACGAAGGAAAAGAGAATAATATGTTGTAAAACATAGTTTATAAACACCTCGGAAATGTTGGCTGTTCCCCGTTTATTTCCTAATTTGCGCCTCGTTTTGACGAAGGGAGGTCCGAGAAGGACACTCCACAGTATTAACAACATCTAAAAACATACATATCATGAAAATTTATCAGACAAGTGAAATCAAGAACATTGCCCTGTTGGGTAATGACGGTGCAGGTAAAACCACCCTCACAGAGTCTTTGCTCTTTGAGAGTGGTATTATAAAACGTCGCGGCAGAATCACTGCCAAAAATACCGTAAGTGACTACTTCCCCGTCGAGCAGGAGTATGGCTATTCAGTATTCTCTACCGTGTATCACGTAGAGTGGAACGGCAAGAAGCTGAACATCATCGACTGCCCGGGTAGCGACGACTTCGTAGGTGCAGCCATGACTGCCCTGAACGTAACCGACACTGCCATTTTGCTGCTGAACGGACAATATGGTGTAGAGGTGGGCACACAGAACCACTTCCGCTACACAGAAAAGTTGGGTAAGCCAGTCATCTTCCTCGTCAACCAATTGGACAACGAAAAGTGCGACTATGAAAATGTGCTCGAACAATTGCAGACTATTTACGGCTCAAAGGTCGTGCCCGTACAGTATCCTTTGGAAACAGGCCCTAACTTCAACGCTGTCATCGATGTCCTGCTGATGAAGAAATATTCTTGGGGACCCGAAGGTGGTGCTCCTACCATCAGTGAAATCCCAGCCGAAGAGATGGACAAGGCTATGGAGATGCACAAAGCCCTCGTAGAGGCTGCTGCCGAGAACGACGAAGGCCTGATGGAAAAATTCTTTGAGCAGGATTCACTCACTGAAGACGAAATGCGCGAAGGTATCCGCAAAGGATTGGCCTCACGCGGCATGTTCCCCGTCTTCTGTGTATGCGCCGGTAAGGATATGGGCGTACGCCGACTGATGGAATTCTTGGGCAACGTAGTTCCTTTCGTGGATGAAATGCCGAAGGTATTCAACACCCGCGGTGCCGAGATTGTGCCCAGTGCAGAAGGTCCCACTTCACTCTACTTCTTCAAGACAGCTGTCGAGCCGCATATCGGTGATGTACAATACTTTAAGGTGATGAGCGGTGTGGTTCGCGAAGGTGATGACCTCACCAATGCCGACCGCGGTTCCAAGGAACGCATGTCACAGATGTTTGTCTGTGCAGGTGCCAACCGCATCAAGGTAGAAGAACTGCGTGCTGGAGATATCGGTTGTACCGTGAAACTGAAGGATGTAAAGACAGGCAATACGCTGAACGGCAAGGATTGCGACAACCGCTTCAACTTCATCAAATATCCTAATCCAAAATATTCACGTGCCATCAAGGCTGTGAACGAGAGCGAAACCGAAAAGATGATGGCAGCCCTCAACCGCATGCGTGAGGAAGATCCGACATGGGTTGTTGAGCAATCCAAAGAATTGCGCCAGATTATCGTTCACGGACAAGGCGAGTTCCACCTCCGCACATTGAAGTGGAGAATGGAGAACAACGAGAAGATTCAGATCAAGTTCGACGAACCTCGCATCCCCTACCGTGAGACTATCACCAAGGCCGCCCGTGCAGACTACCGCCATAAGAAGCAGTCCGGTGGTGCCGGCCAATTCGGTGAGGTACACCTTATCGTTGAACCTTACTACGAAGGCATGCCTGCTCCCGACACTTACAAGTTCAATGGCCAAGAGTACAAGATGAACGTGAAGGGTACCGAAGAGGTACAGCTTGAATGGGGTGGCAAGTTGGTATTCGTCAACAGTATCGTTGGTGGTTCTATCGATGCCCGCTTCATGCCTGCCATCCTCAAAGGTGTAATGAGCCGTATGGAGCAAGGTCCGTTGACAGGGTCGTATGCCCGCGATGTACGTGTTATCGTTTATGATGGCAAGATGCACCCGGTTGACTCCAATGAACTTTCTTTCATGCTGGCTGGTCGTCAGGCATTTGCCGAAGCTTTCCGCAATGCAGGTCCGAAGATTCTGGAGCCTATCTACGATGTAGAAGTATTCGTGCCCAGTGACAAGATGGGTGACGTGATGAGTGACCTCCAAGGACGCCGTGCCATGATTATGGGTATGAGCAGTGAGAACGGTTACGAGAAACTGATTGCCCGAGTACCTTTGAAGGAAATGTCTTCATACTCAACATCACTCAGTTCACTCACAGGCGGACGTGCTTCATTCATCATGAAGTTTGCCAGCTACGAACTTGTACCGGGTGACGTACAGGAGAAACTGATGAAAGAGTTCGAAGCTAATCAAGCTAACGAAGAATAACACACTCAATCAGAGAATCCCTACTCTACTTCTGGCACGGGTTACACAGCATCCACGGATACACCCCTCCGCATGATCTGTGTAGCCCGTGCCTCATTTTTACAAACCAGCCTTCCTCTGCGCTCCTTTCCGTATAGCCACACTGAAGAAGAGAGAGAGAAGCAGAAGAAGAGTATCCGACTCCTAATTTTGCATTATTTTTGCAAACAAAAGAGCCACTTGATTGTTAAAGTAGTCATAATATTAACCAAAAAAGGATTTTCAGTTAACAAAAGGAAATATATCCCTAAAACATGTTAAGTCCTATTGGTTGTCCACAAGGACCTTGCTAACTTTGCAGACATGAAAAAGTCAACGATTTGGACATTAGGTATAGTCATGGGCATCTCCTTCCTCTGCCTGCTCTATCTGCAGGTCAGCTACATTGAGGAGATGGCAAACATGCGCAAGGAACAATTCGACGAATCCGTATCACGCAGCTTGAGCAAAGCTGCACGCAATTTGGAACTGGACGAAACCTACCGTTTCTTGCAAAGGGACGTAGAACGCACCATTGCCATGGCCGACACCTCAGCTACAGCAGACTCGCCGAACAGTCTGAATATGGACATCGTAAAGTTCAAAGGCAGCTACCACAGCTACGATGGAGTCTCGATGTTCCGGATGCGTATGGCCATTACAAGTCCATCGCTCTCCCCAAAGGCTGTCATATCGAAAAGCAAAGGGGTAAACAATAACAGTTTCTCGCAAAGCCTGCAGCTACAGCGCGAAATAATCAAGAACAAATACGTCTATCAACGCAATCTGCTCGAAGAGGCTGTCTATACCATGATGCGTACCGTCAGCAACAAGCCATTGGAACGTCGTATTGATTTCGGCAAACTGGGCGGCGACTTGAAGTCGGAATTGCATGACAACGGCATTGACATCCCCTTCCACTTTACCGTATCAACCGGATACGGACGTGAAGTGTACCGATGCTCGGACTACGAAGAGGAAGGCGAAGAAAACTCCTATACCCGCGAACTGTTCCCCGAAGACCCTCCGGCAAAGATGGGCATACTGAAGGTACACTTCCCAACCATGGACGATTACATCTTCAGTTCGGTACGGTTCATGATACCAGCACTCATCTTCACCGTTGTATTGCTAATCACATTCATCTTTACTATCGTTGTCATCTTCCGCCAGAAAAAGTTGACCGAAATAAAGAACGACTTCATCAACAACATGACACATGAGTTCAAAACCCCCATATCTACCATCTCACTGGCTGCACAAATGCTGCAAGACCCAAGTGTCGGCAAGTCCCCACAAATGTTCCAACACATATCCGGAGTCATCAATGACGAGACGAAGCGACTGCGTTTCCAGGTAGAGAAGGTATTACAGATGTCCATGTTTGAGAAACAGAAAGTCACCATGAAGATGAAGGAAGTGGACGCCAACGAACTCATCGGCGGAGTCATCAATACCTTTGCCCTCAAAGTGGAAAAGCACGACGGACGGATAACCTCTGACCTCACAGCAGAAGACCCGAACATCTTTGTTGATGAAATGCATTTCACCAATGTCATCTTCAACTTGATGGACAATGCTGTCAAATACAAACGTCCTGACGAAGAACTGTTATTGAACATACGCACATGGAACGATCAGGGGAAGCTATACATCTCCATCCAAGACAACGGAATAGGCATCAAGAAAGAGGACTTGAAAAAAATATTTGAAAAGTTCTATCGTGTACATACCGGCAACCTTCACGATGTCAAAGGGTTCGGACTTGGACTTGCTTATGTAAAGAAAGTGGTACAAGACCTCAAGGGAACCATCCGCGCCGAAAGCGAACTCGGGACCGGAACAAAATTCATTATTGCATTACCTTTACTAAAAAATAATTGATATGGAAGAAAAAATGCGTATTTTGCTATGCGAAGACGATGAAAATCTTGGCATGCTTCTCAGAGAGTATTTACAAGCCAAAGGCTACAGTGCTGAACTATGCCCTGATGGGGAAGCCGGATACAAGGCTTTCATGAAAAACAAGTACGACCTTTGCGTACTGGATGTCATGATGCCAAAAAAAGACGGCTTCACATTGGCACAAGAAATCCGTGCCGCCAATATGGACATACCCATCATCTTCCTGACAGCCAAAACCCTGAAAGAAGACATTCTCGAAGGATTCAAGATTGGAGCCGATGACTATCTGACAAAACCTTTCAGTATGGAAGAACTTACGTTCCGTATTGAAGCTATCTTGAGACGTGTCCGCGGCAAGAAAAACAAGGAAAGCAGTGTCTATAAGATTGGACGTTTCATGTTCGACACACAGAAACAAATCCTAGCCATTGACGGCAAGCAGACCAAACTGACCACCAAGGAAAGTGAATTGTTAGGCCTCCTCTGTGCTCATGCCAACGAAATCTTGCAACGCGACTTCGCCCTGAAAACCATTTGGATCGATGACAACTACTTCAATGCCCGCAGCATGGATGTATATATCACCAAACTACGTAAGCACTTGAAAGAAGACGATTCTATCGAAATCATCAACATCCACGGAAAAGGCTACAAGCTCATAACTCCCGATGCCGAATAAGAATTGGGATAGCAACAAAAAAAAGAGGAGCGGGCTCTGCATGCAGGACCCGCTCCTCTTTTTCAGATACGTTTTCTACGACCGATACTTGTTACTCCGCAAACACCTTATTACATACAATATAGGCTATGATTCCTACAATAATAAGCGACATACCTGCAAGCAACGGACCATTGTAGTTAACATTACCTGTCGCAAAACTTACTATCAGAACAATTGCCCCGAGTACAACCAGTATCAAACCTAAATTCTTTAAAAAGCTGTTCATTATGACTATTTATTTATTTAATTTATATTCCTGCTACAAAGAAACACATAATTATCTAATAGACGAAATATTTAAGTGAAAAAAGTTCTAAAACAGTGTTTTTATCATTCATTTCCTTAATTCCCATCCCTTATCTTAACTCTTTGCATTGGAAAATACTTTCCTCAACACCTCTTGGCTGATACGGAGTTCTTCCGTAGTCAACCCCTCCAAAGCCTCCTTTAACGTCCGATTGGCTACACGTCCGGCACATTCCTCAAGGTCACGTCCCTGCCGGGTCAGATATATAAGATTAGCCCTCCGATCATCTCTACTGGCAATTCTGACCACCAGCCCCTGTTTTTCCATGTGGTCAATCAAGCGAGTCATACTGGGTTTATCCTTAAAGGTTGCATTACACAACTCTTGTTGGGAGACTCCATCCCGTTTCCACAAAAACAGCAATACTGTCCACTGCTCAGGAGTTATATCCAACTCATTATCACGAAAGTTACGCAACAACTTCCGGTTGATTGCAGCCGACACCTTTCCATTAAGAATGGCAAATATAAGACTGATATCAAAATTAAAAGGCTCTATCATTATGCAATAATTGTTTAAACAACAGACAAAGGTAATAATTAATTCTGAATTATGATTTATGATTTATGTTTTTTTCAGAGTATATTGGAAGTCCAGATACTAAAAGGCCATCTTGACACCAAAAGACATTACAAAGTAAATGAATCATTTCTGGAATATTAAGTGTGGCCAATTCAAATTAAATTCCTAAATTTGCCGACCAACATACAAATAAAAGCCTTATGCGTAAAAATATCATCTATTACATATTATACTTCTTAGCCGTATCAGCGGCCACAACTTTCAGCCTACCAATAAAAGGAGAGGAAAAGAGAGAAATCATACATATTGTTTCTCCTAAAGTGGAAACACCCGCAGGAACCGTACCAAGACTTCCCTACTTATTATGGGTGACATATAACGACAGCACCAGCACATGGAGACAAGTGAAATGGACGAACAGCGCATTGGCCAACGAACAGGAAATGGCCAATGACTCGCTCTACCCTATAGGAAAGAAGTATCAGATTAAGGGGTTCATTTTAGGTGACAATTCAACTCCTGACGGATATCCCGTTGAGGCAGACATCATCGTAGTTCAAAAGGAGCACAAAATCCCATCAAACAAGCCTATAGCCAAACCACTCCCACTTGACCAAGTGACGGTAGAAGGAAACAACCGCCTGACCTGCAACCGCGACTTGGCCATTCGAGCCATCCTCAGTTGGGACGTAAGCCAACAGCTATACAACTACCGCGACACTTACGGCCTATCCACCGAAGGGTATACAGTCTCAGATGGGTGGGATTCGCCCACTACCAAACTGAAAGGGCACGGTTCGGGACACTACATGTCGGCCTTAGCTTTAGCCTTTGCCAGTACCGACGAAGCAGACATCAAGGATTCTCTACGAAGCCGAATCAGCCGCATGGTAAATGAATTGCGCCTGTGTCAGGAACGAACCTTCGTATGGAGTGACTCGCTCGGCCGCTACTGGGAAGCACGTGACTTTGCCTCCGAGGAGGAACTTCGCCAAATGAAAGGCACCTGGGAAGCCTTCGAAGAACACAAGAAAGATTACACCCGCTATGGATATGGCTACTTGAATGCCATACCAGCACACCATGCGGTACTCATCGAGATGTATCGTCCTTATAACAATAGTGATTGGGTATGGGCACCTTATTACTCCATCCACAAACAACTGGCCGGTCTCATTGACATTGCCACCTATGTGGATGACAAAGAGATTGCCGATAAAGCCCTGCTCATAGCCAAAGATATGGGTCTGTGGATATGGAACAGACTGCACTACCGCACCTATATTAATATAGAGGGCACACGCGAAGCGAGAAGAGCCAAACCAGGAAACCGATATGAAATGTGGAATATGTACATAGCCGGTGAAGACGGCGGTACAGGCGAATCACTGAGCCGTCTGTCCGAAATGGTAAAGGACAAAAAGGATAAGAAGAAATTATTAGAGGCTACTTCATTTTTTGACAGTCCGGCCTTCTTCAATCCCTTATCAAAGAATATCGATGATATTCGTACCCGTCATGCCAATCAACACATTCCCAAGATTACCAGCGCACTGCGCAGCTATCGGGGGAACGGCAATCCCTACTATTACAACTTGGCCTATAATTTCTGGCATCTCATACAAGGGCGCTATGCTTACTCCACCGGAGGAGTAGGCAATGGAGAGATGTTCCGCCAACCTTACACACAGGTACTGAGCATGAATACCAACGTGACAGCTAACCGCGACGGAGAGCTATGCCCCAATCCGACACTGAACGAGACATGCTGCGCCTATAACCTTGCCAAACTGACCAAGGAACTAAACTGTTTCGACCCTGACAATGCAGCCTATATGGACTATTACGAACGGGTACTCTACAACCAGATAGTTGGTTCGCTACACCCCACTCATTACATGACCACTTACCACTATGCCGTAGGTCTCAATGCCTCCAAGCCATGGGGAAACCGCATTCCGCAAGAATCATGTTGCGGAGGAACGGGTTCTGAAAATCACGTCAAATATCAGGAAGCGGCCTATTTCACCTCTAAAAACACCTTATGGGTAGGACTCTATCTGCCCACCACAGCCATGTGGAAGGAGAAAGGGGTTACACTTCAGCAAGAATGCCGCTGGCCGGCAGAGCGCTCCACCATCCGCATCACCAAAGGGAAAGCCCGCTTTGCCATGAAGTTGCGTGTCCCCTATTGGGCAACCGAAGGGTTTGACGTGAAGCTGAACGGAAAATCCATAGCTACAGAATACCAGCCATCGTCTTACGTAGAGATTCCTGTCCGCCGATGGAAACAAGGAGATGTGGTGGAGGTCATCATGCCTTTCAGCAAACATATCCACTACGGCCCCGACAAGATGAAGACGGCCGCAACGGCTCCCGGAGAGACCAACACAGCCTTCCCCTCAGCATGGATAGGCACACTGATGTACGGACCTCTGGCCATGGCCACTACAGGAATAACCCACTGGACGGAAGGAAACATATACACCGATTCATACCTGAATAACATAAAGGCCAATCCCCCTACACCCGAAGAAGGCACATACGGCAACCTTTATACACTGACCCTTGAGGGCCATACTTTCGTGCCCGACTATTATGCCGACCGTAACTCCACCCACTATCTGCGCATTCATCTGACAGACGACATGCATAAATACAAATCGTTACAACTCGTAGACAAGCAACCCCTGAAGGAACTTATCCAAGTGGCTGAAGGCCGGAAGCAGACACAAGAAGCGTGGCTGGCCATGAAGGTGAAAACACCCGAACATGCCCCATGGGCACGTGGAGGGTATGCCCACCTGATGGAAGTATATGCAAAAGCAAGAACAATCATATCCGACTCCACAAATATGTACACACAGGAGAAGGTTGACCTTATAACTGCGTCGTTAAATGCTGCCATCAATACTATGAGACCAGGAAATCTGGCCGAACTGGATGAACTGAACAACCTGCTTACATTATTGAAAGAAGCCCGCAAACAGGCAGCGATTCACCCGACCTTTTCCCTGACAGAAGCCATCAACTATGCCGACATGGTGGTCAAATACGTATCCGACGGAAGTGGCACACGTGACATGATACAAAATGCCGAAAAGAGACTGCGAAGTGAAGGCATAAGAGAATAACGGAGAGAAAGTCCTCAAAACCATACCGCCCCACGAATCACTTCGTAGGGCAGCATAGTGTTTTTAGCACCAAATGGACTTAAAACTGTGTGGTTTACGTAACAATTTATATATTATGACTAACTAACTTTCTGCTATAACTTTTGCAAACTTTTCACGATGCAAAGGTACGGCAGTCTGTCCAAACTCGCAATCACATAAAATGGGTATTTTCTTCCAAGGGGAATCACCAGACATGAGTAGTAATAAATAAAGGAGTTACTTCCCTACGGTCAGTCGAAAACCTCTTATGACTATTTCATTAAGGTATGGTCAGACAATAGTATAGCTAAATGTTGGGCTTTACTTCATTACATTTCCTTCTATTCCCAGTTCTTTACTTGCGAAAGTGGAACAATCTTGAAAAAAGAGGACGGAATATTTCCTCATTCCAAAATAAAAGCGTACCTTTGCAGCCGATTTTCAAATAATAACAATTTATTAATTAACAAAGTAGTATGAATCAATACGAAACCGTTTTCATTTTGACTCCCGTTTTGTCTGATGTTCAGATGAAGGAAGCGGTAGAGAAATTCAAAGGTATTCTTACTGCCGAAGGCGCTGAGATTATCAATGAAGAGAACTGGGGTTTGAAGAAATTGGCATACCCCATCGAGAAGAAATCTACTGGTTTTTATCAGTTGATTGAGTTTAAGGCTGAACCTGCAACCATCGCCAAGTTGGAGTTGAATTATCGTCGTGACGAGCGCGTAATTCGTTACTTGACAACCAAGTTCGACAAGTATGCAGCAGAATATGCAGCTAAGAGAAGAAGTTTAAAATCAACTAACAAGGAGGACTAAATCATGGCACAGCAATCAGAAATCAGATATTTGACTCCCCCGACAGTAGATGTCAAGAAGAAGAAATATTGCCGTTTCAAGAAGAGCGGTATCAAGTATATCGACTACAAGGATCCCGAATTCTTGAAGAAGTTCCTGAACGAGCAGGGTAAGATTTTGCCCCGTCGTATCACTGGTACTTCACTGAAGTATCAGCGTCGTGTGGCTCAGGCCGTTAAGCGTGCCCGTCACTTGGCTCTGCTCCCATTCGTAACTGATATGATGAAATAATAAAGAAGGAGGAATTTGTATGGAAATCATTTTGAAAGAAGACGTTCAAGGTTTGGGTTACAAGAACGATATCGTAACCGTAAAGTCAGGCTATGGCCGTAACTATCTTATTCCTACCGGAAAGGCTGTCATCGCTTCACCCGCTGCCAAGAAAATGTTGGCTGAAGATTTGAAGCAACGTGCTCACAAGTTAGCCAAGATTAAAGCAGACGCTGAGGCTTTGGCTGCACAGTTGGCAGAAGTATCTTTGACTATCGCTACCAAGGTAAGCTCAACCGGCACCATCTTCGGTTCTGTAGGCAATATCCAGATTGCAGAGGAACTGCAGAAGTTGGGTCACAACATCGACCGCAAAATTATCGTTGTAGGTGCTGTGAAGGAAGTTGGTTCTTACAAGGCTACTGTAAAACTCCATAAGGAAGTTTCTGTTGAAATTCCTTTCGAGGTTGTTGCTGAAGCTGAGTAATATTAATTCGAATAAATAAGAAAAGAGGATGCGTTTTTTTTAGACGCATCCTCTTTTTCTTATTTATTGGTGTCCATAAACTACTATTATATATTATTGGTGTCCGGTAAACCGCTATAACATCTTGCTTTATAGTGTTTTAAGGATGTACACCCCCCCATTATAATATTCTGTTGGTTTATCATGCAGTAGAAAGGTTAAAACACATTTCCCATCCATAGATGACGCAGATATTTTTTGTTGCGATCTGTAGGGACGCTGCGTGCAGCGTCCGCCTCCAAATCCGCAATGCCCTATATATAATCGGACGCTGCACGCAGCGTCCCTACAAGAACCACGGATGAGAAATCTTCGATTTTTTTACCGGACAACAATAATTATATATAAGGTACGCGCGTACCTTATATAATATACAAGGAAGAGGGGGCAGAATCGGGCAGTCCAAAGCAATCCAAACGAACAGCTGATGACTGCCGGAACAAATAATTTACGGTTTTGCAAATGAACAATTATTGCATGTCCAAGTGGACAGTTATCGGCTTACCCAAGTGAACTATAAGCGACTACCCCAAGTGAACTATAAGCGGCTTGGGAAGTGAACTATAAGCGGCTTGACAAGTGAATAATAGTTCACTTGAGAAGCCGCATACAATCCTAATTTCCTGCCGGTTATTGGCCATGCATTATGCTACTAAAGGATGAAAATCCCAGCTGTTTAGCAGACACCAATAATTCTTTTTTTTAGATTCTCGTCGCCTTATCCAACAAATAATAATCCAACAAGGTCATGGCTGCCATAGCCTCGACAACAGGTACTGCACGGGGTAATACACAGGGGTCATGACGACCACGAGCCTTAACCACTGTATCATTTCCCTGTAAATCTACTGTAGGCTGTTCCATCAACAATGTAGCCACAGGCTTGAAAGCCACCCGGAAATAGATATCCTGACCATTGCTGATGCCCCCCTGTATTCCTCCTGAATGATTGGTACGTGTATCTATGCGGCCTCCATTATTATAGAAAATATCGTTCTGCTCCGAACCACGAGCTGCAACACCAACAAAGCCTTCGCCATACTCAAAACCCTTGACGGCATTGATACTGAGCATCGCTCCACCAAGAGCGGCATGCAGTTTTCCAAAAGCCGGTTGTCCCAGACCGACAGGACACCCCTTGATGACACACGTAATGACTCCACCTATAGTATCGCCAACAGCCTTGACTTCTGCTATCAACTGTTCCATCTCGGCTGCTTTTACTGGGTCTGGGCAACGAACAGCATTGGATTCTGTCAGCCCCAAATCATATTTTGTATAGTCGCGGTCGAGGGTTATTTCTCCCACCTGAGAGGTGTAAGCCTGTATGCTGACACCCAATTGGCGCAAAGCCAATTTTGCCAATGCCCCTCCAACACATCGGGCTATAGTCTCGCGTGCAGAAGAGCGTCCGCCACCCCGATGGTCGCGTATGCCATACTTCTGAGTATAAGTATAATCAGCATGAGAAGGGCGATAGACCTGACGCAAATTATCATAATCAGCAGAATGTTGGTTAGTATTACGAACCAAAAAACCAATGGGGCATCCCGTAGTCTTTCCCTCAAATATGCCAGAAAGGAACTCAACACGGTCAGCCTCCTTACGGTCCGTAGTAATCTTAGACTGTCCGGGCTTGCGGCGTTCAAGTTCGCTTTGAACAAAATCCATATCTAATTCAATACCTGCAGGGAAGCCATCGACTACTCCACCTATACCAGCACCGTGAGATTCACCAAAAGTGGTCAAGCGAAAAATATTTCCAAATGTATTGTTGAACATATCTTGTCTTTATGTCCTAAAAAAGGCTTTCCTTTGGGATAAGAGAATAGCCTAAAAGTATCTTATATTAAATGGCAAAGTATCTTAAGACAAAAGGGCATGCATCTTAAGATACTTTGCACTCGAACTTATACTACTTCTTATTACAGAAATCAATGACAGTGTCCACCACAACCGCATCCGCCATCATGGTCGCCACAACCTCCTCCACAGTCTCCACCACAGCTATCACATCCACAACCGCAACCGCCACTGGTGAGCATGTTTATCATCCCTTGAATCTCCTCATTGGTAGCAGGACGATTCTCGACAACCTGGCCGGCAAACATGAGATCCTTACCTGCCAAACGATCGTTGAGATCAAGCACCACTTCCTTCTCTTTCACTTCAACAACAAGGCCCTGAAAATGATTTCCGTCCTCATTTACCAAGGGGACATATGCTCCAGGATAGATGTATTCAGACTGGAACTTACCATCACGACAAAACACTTGCTTGTCAAGAGTGACAACACGTTCTTGTTCGTATTCACCATACGCCTCAGCACAAGGAATAATAAATTCAAACGTATCGCCAGGATTCAGGTTCTGAACTTGTGCTTCAAAAGCATCCAAAGAGATTCCCATACCAGAAATAAACTGATACGGATGCGCTACGGTGGCTTCCTCTACGAGTTCTTTCTTGCCATCGTTCATCACATGCAATTTGTATGCTACTGTGATGTATTTGTTTGGTGTTATTTCCATATACCTTATTATATATATAAACTATTACACTTTTTATTCTTGAAGGTTCACATTCTTCACCACAAAGCCCTCAACATACTGTTGATTGAATGTCGCATTCTTTTTCACTTTGATGTCAAGATTCTCAAAATGGAAGTTGCTAAGTTTATACTGGTCATCCTGACTCTTGACATTAAAGAATGTTCCTACTTCCATCTGACAGTTACGCATAGTAATATGGTCGCTGTATGACATGGGCGGATCCTTACGGTCTTTCAAATCATAGAACTGTGTCCATGGTTGGATGTAAATGAACTGGCCGACAGACCCCGTAATATCTTCTACCGTAATATACTCATAGCGTTGGGGAGTATCAGGACGCATCTTCAACCACAATAAACGAGCTGCCTCGTCCACCTGGATACGGCGCAAAATAATATTGTGATTATAGATAGACTCTGAACCACAAGTGAGACAACCATGACAGAAACCATAAGTACAATCTTCGATAATGACATTCTCATTACCTCCATTACCTTCGCTCTTGGTTGGATCGTCAGCCCAAGGACCTTTACCTCCCTTCATGGCAATGGCATCGTCATTAACCGACATATAGCACCCTTTCACCAGTACATTCTTCACCACATCAAGGTCGATAGCATCCGTACTGGGTCCCTTAGCATGGTTGGGTTTTGACAAAGAGTAGATAGAAAGATTCAGCAACTTTACATTCTCGCTATTGTAAATATGGGTAGTCCAAAAAGCTGAATTCTGCAGTTTCACACCTTCTATCTGCACATTCTTACAATTGGAGACATACACCAAACGAGGACGCTGCTCATCCTTGTTGGTACATTGACGATTCCATTTACGGCGAAGCCAGAACTGCTTGTGGTAACGCAAACCGTTCCCATCAATAGTTCCTTTACCCGAAATGGTGAAACCGTCCAAACCGTCAGCATTGATAAGTGCTCCAAAATAGGTGCAGGTCTCACCCTCAATACGTGTCTTTCCTAAAGGATAGTCTCCGATAAAGTCCGATCCCATCAATGTGGCGCCATCTTCCAGATACAGATGGGTACCCTGCTTGAAGTGCAGACCACCAGTCATATAAGTACCACGAGGAACAACAATGACCCCTCCTCCATTGGCTGCAGCCTTGTCAATCAAAGTTTGAATCTCTTCGGTATGCAGGCGGCCATCTGCAAATATCTCGTAGTCTGTCAACACATATTTCTTTCCTAACTTTTCAAGGTTCACAGGTTCATTTTGACGGAACCATTCAGGTATCTCTGTACCATCAGGGAAAAGTTCTACCACTTTCTTCTTTTTCTTTGCACTTGCAACTGGCACAACCATGATGGCAGCCAACATTAAAATCAATAATTTCTTCATAAGGATTATTTTGTTTGTTGGTAATAATAAAGAGAGGATGTATCAGCATCCTGACACATCCTCCCTATTTGGTATAATGCTGAAACGTTTATTCTTTCTGCCCAATTAAAAGAAGAGATAACGCTCGTCCTTCACATTGGCATTCAGATAAAGGTCGTTCATGAAACGACTGGCTGAACGAGTCGCCACGGCATTCAATCGTCCCTCCTCGGTAGCGACATTGAAACTACCCGGATTCTTGCCCTTCTCTATAACCTGTACAAAATATACTCCTGCATTTCCCTTAATAGGAGCACTCAATTGATTCAACTCTGCTTTTGCAGCATAAGCACCCAAAAGAGGTTCACTACCACGAGTAACAGAAACATACGTAGGAGCAGAGAAGGTCACATGCTTGATAGTGTCAGACACCGCATTTGCCAAAGCCTTAGCATCAGCAAAGCTCTTCACATTTTTCACATCGGCCATCAGTTTCTCTGCTTTCTTGTTACGAAGCGCTTCATATCTCAATTGATTCTTTACTTTCTCGAAAGGACGATAACCCTCTTCGTTGATATCTGTAACGGCAACAACCAACAAATGGTCATTCTCGCCACACTCATACAACGGAGAAACCTCACCATTCTCAGCTTCAAATACCCATCTCAACGCATCGTGAGTACCGGCAATATTGCTGATTGTATGCATATTGCTCTGGAAGTTAGGACGCTCCAACAAACGATAACCACTTTCCTCTGCATTAGCTTCCAATTTCTCTAAGGTATTGTTTGCAGCCACAAACTGACTGAACTTATTATAAGCCTGACTATAAGTTTCCTTACTGAATTCAACAGGACGCTTTACAACTGCCACCTGATACTTGTCAGTCATAGCCTTACGGTCGAGAACTTGAAGAACAACATTAACTTGTCCGAGGTCCAGATTCTTTACTTCATTGACAGCCATATTATTCAATGTATTTACCAATGTGGCTGTTTCAGCCTCTACAGGGGCCCCCTCATATTGTGCACCGCACAACCAGATATTCTCACCTGTCTTACCATACTTCTCTGCCAACTGCTTGAAATCAGCACCACCCTTGATGGCTTGATAAATACTGTCGGCCAACGCATCAGTTGCAACCTCATCAATGGCACCCTCACCAGCAACAACGACCTCAATCATACGATACTGTACAGAATCCGGTTCATTAACCTTGGCTATTACCTTAAATGTGTTGTAAGAATCATCTGCCCGGTTGTAATAAGTTGCCTCTACAGCACCGATTTCAGCTGCTTCAAGCTTGTTTGCAATGTCGGTAGGATATGCCGAACTTTTAAGAGGAACTTCAGAATAAGGCACTGTAGAACCAGTCATACGGACAAAAGAGGGCAGATCAGCATTGAGAGCAGCCAACTCCTCTGCGTAACCGGCAACTTCACTTTCCAATTGGTTCCTGTCATCCTGACTAGGAGTGACAACAACATCTATATACTTGATGTCGCGACTTTCGGCATATTGTCTGTACTGTTGTTCTTTCCGCTCGTCATAGACTTTCTTCAAATCACTATCATTGATGCTTACCAAAGAATCGGGTACTGAAGTATAAGGAACTGCAGCCACCAACAGAGTCATAGTTTCATTGCCCTCATCAAACGAAGCTTTTGCGGCAACAGGATTGGAAACCATAGAATTCATAATCAAAGCCTGATATTTCTCCATCAAAGTGTTCTGACGAATCATTTTCTCGATGAAATTCCAATATTTTCCCATCGCGATGTAAGACTCTGCATACTGCTGGGGCATCTGGTTCATATCCATTGTTGCCAAATCATGCAGGAACGTCTTAAGCATATCCACATCGAAAGCCCCGGTCTGCGAATTACGGAACGGAGTCTGCATCAACAACGGATGAGAACCTTCTTCAAGAATAGCTTTCATCTCGGCATCGGTAACCTGAAGCCCCAACTTGGCAGCTTCTTGTTCCAATAATTTGTTACTGACCAATGTATTCCACACTTCATCCTTAATGTTGGTCAGCTCTGCATCGCTGACAGCATTAGTCTGACGCGAAAATTTATAAGCTTCCGTGTACTCATCCAACAGCTCCTGGTATTCCTGAATTGACACCTTCTCACTATTGATTTCACCTACATCCTGTTTGCCTGTATGAGGCTGCAACGCTTTCCATGCATCTCCTGCTACGAAAGCAAAAAGAGCAAGTCCAACGACAATGACCAACAGGGGGCCCATGCTTCTGATTTTCTGTAATGTTGCCATTTGATTAGTTTTTTTATTATTGTTATTTTCTTTATTTTCCGCAATTAGCGCACGAAGATACAAAAAAGCATTAATGTGACCTACTTTTTTGCACGAAAAATGCGTCAAAAAAGGTTTTAAACCTACAAATCCTCCACTTTCAGGCGGACAAGTTCTATTTTCGTTGCCGACATTTTAATTATTTTAAAATGAAAGTTTCCTATAATTACCACCTCATGAAGTTTCGGAAAACTCTGATAATGGTGCAATATCAAGCCTCCAAGAGTCAGATAGTCATCATCTTCAGGCAACCCCAGACCAAACATTTCGTTCACCTTTTCGATCTCCAAACGAGCGGAAAGCACATATTCATTCTCTCCAACTCTTTTAGCCACATAATTGAACGTATCGTGTTCGTCCTCAATTTCGCCAAGAATCTCCTCTACCAGGTCTTCCAATGCAACAATTCCTGAAGTTCCTCCAAACTCATCCACAACTACCGCAAGTGTTTTCTTCTGCTGCATGAACAACTGCATCAATTTCTGAGCACCCATGGTTTCAGGAACAAATGGAATCTGACTGATATGTTCTTTCCAATTTTCTGCATGACGAAACATCTCAGAAGAATGGATATAACCAATTATATTATCTATATTCTCCTTATAGACAATAATTTTAGATATGCCAGACTCTATAAAGCGCGACTTCAGTTCATCCAATTGCGTGTCATACTCTACGGCTATTATTTCCGTGCGAGGCACTATACAGTCACGAATCTTGATGCTTGAAAAGTCAAGAGCATTCTGAAAGATTTTCACCTCCGTTTCTATCTCATCCTCATTCTTGCTTCCTTCAATACTCGACTGGATAAAATAATCCAAATCTACTTTCGTAAAAGCAATATTATCAGTTTCCTTGTTGGCACGCACACCAACAATGCGCAAGAAGATATTGGAAAGTGATGAAGCAAACCTGGATATAGGATACAATACCACATAACAGACAAAACTTGGCACGGCCAAGAACTGCAAGGTTTTATTCGGATTTATCTTGAATAGAGTCTTTGGCATAAACTCGCCCGTCAGCAAGACTATCAGTGTTGATATAATAGTCTGGATAAGTACCAGCAAAAACTCATTTTCTATATATCCGGCCAGCAGTTTCTTCTCTATAAGCTCTGCCATCAAGATACCATAGATGACCAAAGCAATGTTGTTTCCTACCAATTGAGTGGAAATAAAATCATTGGGCCGTTTATAAAATATGGAAAGTATGTGAGATGTGAGGTTGTCATTCATTTTCTCCAACTCGAAACGCATCTTGTTGGACGATACAAATGCAATCTCCATTCCTGAAAAAAAAGCCGAAAATGCAAGTACTATAACTATCTGTATGATAAGAGTGCTCATAAAATCACTATTGAACGGAATCCGACGAGACTGAATCTGTCGGAGCATCATCGTCTATATAAAAAATACCTTCTGTGTTATGAATCACGTAGTCTGTCAGCTGCTGGTTTGACTCAAACCCATACCCGATAATAACTTTATCGGCCTGTTCAATACGTATTTTAGCATCAGAATAAACCTTTTGTTTATGTTCATCCCAAAAGAGAAGTTCCGTATCAAATTTCTCCTGGTCCTTGTTCTCTATATGCACATTACTCCGCAATTCCCAGATTTTTTTCTGGTCGTAATAGTAGGCTGTATCGGACTTGATTGTAGCTTCAGCCACAAAATCCTCATTGAACTGCTCAAGGTATATGCCTTTTTCAAATGCCCAGAAGGAGGGGGTCATCTTGTCATAGACTATCCATTCTTCAGAAATGATTTTGTAACGTATTACCCCCGAATCAGAGATATAGCTTTCTACACCAACCGTACGCATCACAGGTGTAGAATCCCTGTTGGTCACGGCTGCAGCTGTAGGTTTCCCCTTATCAGAACAAGCAGGAAACAAAAGGAACATAACAGCAACCCAAACGGTTACTGTTATGTTCAAGCAATGTCTGAATATCTTTATCTGTCCTTGGGTTGACATGAATGCTACTATTTTTTATCGGATAGTGGTAGTTTCATTAATCCAACCACCAATAGGAACACTCTGTCCTTCCTTCAATCCAATAAAGAAAAGGTCTTCTTTTTTCGGAGTGTATGCAGAATAAGTCCCGATAAGTCTGTTTGCCTCTTCTGCCACACTGGGATCCACATTCTTGGCACGAACCAACTTGTCAATTGCAGCAAAATAAGTACACTTGTTCATAGCCGGCTCATCGCTCCATTTTGGACTTGCTGCATACATTTGAGCAATCAAGATATAGGGAGCGCCATAGTTTCCATTCAACGAAATTGCTTTGTTGGCATATCCCTTAGCTTTAGAAAATTGCTTCATTGTATAGAGAATCTGTGCAGTAGTATAGGCATACTCAGCCTTCTTGATTTCATCTGTTTCCAGTTCGATGGCCTGTTCCATAAACTCAACCGCCTTATCATTCTCACCTCTCTTCAGGTAACGACTGGCGCATCCGGCAGCAGAACCAGCTGTAGGCTCAATATTATGAGCATACTCAGCAGCAGTCATACAAGCCTCCTGCTCTTTACAACCAAGTTTGGTCATCACCGTAATCACTTGGCGCAAATAATCCAAGTTTTCCTTGTTGGCCTCTACCTGAGGAGCATAAATTGCCTGAAGATTCTCACAATCGGCAGCACCACTATTCACCAAATAGGCATCAATATTTCCCTTTACCTGTTCCCACATATTTGCAAGTTTGTCTGCATTTGCCACACCAGCTGCAGCATTCTTCTGCGCCTCAGCCAGGTTTTTGGCTGCCAAATCAGAAGTCAACAAGTAGTCACTGATAACCTGTTCCTTGAAGCTTTCTTTCTGTTTGGCTATAGACGAAGAGATTCTCATCAAATCCAACATAATCTGATGACCGGCATTTTCAGTATCCATATTGATTACCTCCAATGCCATCTTATGCGCTTTCATCGCATCCAATGGTTTGGTATATGTGAAATAATCGTGTGCCTTATCAGCAAGGATTTTTGCCTCTGTCAACTTATTTTTGCGGAAAGCATTCACCGACTCAAGATATTTGATGTGCTGGTCATGAATACCCAACAACTCATTTACCAGTTCTGTGCGCTTGGCAGCATCCTTTTCAGCCTTTATCAGTTCACGAAGGATAATAGCACCATCACTATACATACTGAAACGTGCAACCGGATGTTTGTAGAACACCTCTTTCCAAGGTTGATATGCTTCTGCATAATTTTTTGTTTTTACATGTTCGCTATACAAACTGATGTTCTGCAAACATTTCACACTGTCTTCACCATGACCATATCGGTCAGCAAGTCCGATTCGTGGAGCACTCTGAGCAAATGCACTTGTTGCACCGACAAGCAATGCTACCAAAAGAGTGGTTGTTTTTTTCTTCATAATAGTTTTATTGTTATACGTATAATTATTTTTATATTATCTCACTTTTTGTTTCATGAACCAACGCTCGTTAAACGTGAGTCCTATACTCAACCGTAAATAATTCTCCGTCAGCACTCCTTTCATTTTAGGTTCTATCCTGACCCATTCGCCACTGATATTGATAATGGAGCGCTGGGTCAGCCATCCCCATGTGCTGATAGGGAAAGCTATGCCGCCACCTACACCATATTCATGGGCAGCATCCTGTCCATCCACTTTCACGTATGGTTTTGAATAATAAGCTCCAACACGATATTTCATTCGTTTGAAGAATCCTCCTTGCCCTACAGGGTCGGGATGATATTGAGCACCAACAGAGGCCTTCAGACGATCGGCCAATGTCCCTTCCTCACCAAAGAAACGTATGCCACTGAATTTCTGCCATAAGAAATCAGCACCTACCGTCAAACGCTTATCGTGTACGTATGTAGCACCTACACCTACAGCATGAGGCAATTGGAATGGTTTACTGATATGCTTTACCGTCTCTGTCAAAACTGCACTTCCATTCAATTTCTGCTCAGAGATGTAGGCTTCTGTCGCATTCAAATCCTTCCCCAAAGAATAGGTCGCACCCAACGTCAAATAATCTTTTTTTCCAACATTCAGTACATATTGTGCACCAAAATCAAGTTTCACATCACTTATTTCTCCAAAATAGTTGCGTACCAACGGATAGATATTGGCATCACTGAAGGTTGCAGAAGCCTTATGGGATATCTCTCCAAACATATAGGAGACATTAAGACCCACAGAAAGATTCTTCAACACATCGTAGCCGACACCGACAAAAGCCTGATGCAGCCCACCATCACCAACGTTCGACCGTGTCACCGTCACTGGATCATCCCACATACTCCCTGCCGGCATACTTCCTGTAGAACTGAAATTATACCCAATATTGGAATAAGGCAAAAATCCCAACGTCATACCCATGCCCTTGAAAAGGCGGAACTGCATGGCCAGGTAATCAAAACTTGAATTTTTGGCATTAAGACTGGTCGTACCATCACTAAAATTAGCATTCTGCATAGAGAAGCCAACCTCAAACAGACATGTCAACGAATCAACAGCAGCATACGAAGCCGGATTATGGAGGTTTATTTGAGTATTGTCACGCAATCCGATTCCTATCCCTCCCATCGCACGATTCAGCCCGGTATTCTGGTCTGCCAATTGACCAAATCCATAACGAGTCATAGGTGAATTTGCCCCATTCTGTGCCTTGACACTGACAAAAGCCATCAATGCAAACAAGAATGCAACAAGCGCTTTACTATTATTTCTTATCATTATAGTTCAATATTCTATTCAATCCTTTCAATACCAATTCTTTGTCTATCAAGACTTCTCTACACCCCTTAACGGTCAAGAATTCAGCATCACCTCCGGTCAAAATGACAAAAAGAGAAGGATATTCCTTTTCTAAGAAACGAATGTACCCCTCAGTCTCCATTCGAACCCCTTGTACCACTCCGGCCCGCATGGCAGTCTCGGTTGATTCTCCCCAAAAAGGAGTTTCTCCCTCAACAGTAACCATTGGCAGCTTGCCCGTAAAAGTATGCATAGCCTTCAAACGCATAGCTACCCCTGGTGAAATGTTCCCTCCCCGATAGCAGCCTGACGAGCTGACAAAATCATAGGTGATGCAAGTACCAGCATCAACTACCAAGACATCACGTTCAGGCATCAAAGCATGAGCAGCCACCACTGCTGCCAATCTGTCACTACCCAATGTTTGAGGAGTCTTATACAGATTGCTTATAGGAACCGGAGTCAATGACGTAAACCGAAGAAAAGAAACTCCTGACTGTTTCAAAGAATCCTCTGCATCTTCACTCAAAGGAATGACCGTACTCAGTATTCCTCTCTGAACAGGATAGACCCTCAGGACCTCCCCCAAATGCCTCAACGCAGAATTGGAATCGTGAACAACCTCTACTATCCCCGATTCGTCAAATACCGCAATCTTGGCAACCGTATTTCCTATATCAATGACTAAATTCACACAAAAAGCCTTGATTCCGCCTGCAAAGTAAAGTAAAATTTGCCATAAGTCGGCTATGTTTGCCTGCTAAATCACAAAAATTAATATTTCTATTGCTTTATTGGTAACTACTCATACAATCCATACGTACTACGCAACACCTTGAATTCCGTACGCCGGTTCAAAGCATTGCATACCTCTTGCTGCTCTTCGGAAAGGCCTAAAATAAAGGATTCTGTCAGCACATCACTTTCTTTCAAGAAGCCCAATTGTTCTGCCAGTTTCTTCCTCAACACCTTAGGAGCCGTTTCGCCATACCCTTTCGCCACCAACCTGTCGGCCGCAATGCCACCTTTTATCAAATAATCCACCACAGCTTCTGCACGTTTCTGAGAAAGCCGCTGGTTGTAGGCCTCACTTCCTTTGTAGTCGCAATGGGCACCCAGTTCTATCGTCACATTGGGATTGTCCTCCAATAAAACAATCAGTGAATCAAGCGCCATCGTCGAAGCTTCGGTCAGTGTAGCTTTATCAAACTCGTAAAAGATATTTTCGAGCAAAACAGGATATACCATTGAAGCCAAAGGAAACTGCAACACATAATCTTTCGATTCATTAGTACTGTCCACCTCCACTTCCTCCTTATGGTTCAAGAACCCCTTACAGGTGCCCAACAAGACGTAACTGACACCAGGTCCCACCCGTTCGGTAAACGAACCATCCATCTTCACACTGATTTTCTTGTTCGTCCCGTCATTTCCAACCAGATGAACCAGCGCCTCGGGAAGTTCGTACCCCTCTTTTTCATATACCCAACCGGTAATGGTCTTCATCACTTCAGGAAGTTCGAATGTATAAAGATGATCCCAACCACGGGCATCCCCACGACTGGAGGAGAAGAATCCACGATTATATTCTCCCTCAAATGTCATACCAAAATCATCGGCTTGCGAGTTCATAGGCGATTGCAGGTTGACAATGCTCCACATTTCAGCTTTTTCATCCCAAAGGGCCTTAAAGATGTCAAGACCTCCCATACCGGGATGTCCGTTGGAAGAAAAATAGAGTTCGCCATTAGGACGGAAAGTAGGAAACATCTCATCGCCGGTAGAATTTATAGGTGCTCCAAGATTTTCAACCCCACCAAATCCTTCACCCGAAATAGATACACGCCAAATATCCGTGCCGCCCAATCCTCCGGGCATGTCGGAAGTGAAATAGAGCCATAACCCATCGGGCGACACTGCCGGATGAGCCACGGAAGAGAGTGTATCGTTCGTTATTTCACATTTTTGCGGTGTCCCCCAAGCAGCATCTGTGCGGGTAGACTTGAATATTTCTGCATAACGGGGATAATCACTATCCATCTGACAACGGGTAAAATACATGGTTTTTCCGTCAGGGGTAAAGACACAAGCGCCATCCTCAAATTCGCCATTCACTTCCGAGTCAATAGGCTCTGGTTTCTGCCACTTCCCTTTATCGTCCTTGCGGGCCACAAAGATATCGGGTGCTTTCATGCCTGTAATGCCACTAAGGTCCTCGCCTGTTGCATCTTCACGGGTTGAGGTAAAAAACAGCTGGTCGGTATCTTCGCCTGCATACATGGGTGAATATTCTGCCCGACGGGAATTGAATATCGGAAACTTCTTCACAATGTAGCGATTGGGATTCTTTTTCCATTGCTGTGCCATCTCGCACGCCTTCAATCCATTGCGCGCAACCTCATCGGCTGGAGCTTGTTGCAGGTAGAGTTCATAATTCTTTGCGGCCTCCTTGTATGCACCAGTCATGCGTTGCATGTCGGCCAAATGGCGGATAGCCATGGAATCGGGATATTTGTAGCGCACCGCATTCCTGTAAGCACCTGCAGCTCGTGCCGCATAATTGATACGACGATAACACTCGGCCATCTTGAATGCCCGCTCGCCACGTTTGTCACGCTGTTTGGTCGATGTTTTGGAATAAGCCTTCTTGTAATGTTTGGCTGCTTCGAAATATTCACCCAAAGCCTCGCTCTGCTCCGCTTTGCGCAGTGCCTTATCAGCTCCGCATGACCACACTATCATTGCCAACAGAGCTATACCTATTATATTATGAAATAAACCCGTTTTTTTCATAAAGTCATTCTATATAACTGAAAAAAACGGGTTTTATTGCAAAAGGATGCAAAAGCTTTCAGCTACACATCACTTTTCGTCCTTGTTGTACGAACCGTATTCAGGTGTCTCGTTATCCCGCGAAGAGGGCACAACCGGGCTCTCTACAACCTGCAGATTCTCGGTAGCAGAAGATTCCGAAGATTGCTCTTCGCCCCCGCCTTCTTCTGGTGACAACATCTTATAAGCTACCGCATACGCAAAATAAGAGATGACAGAAGTGACATATACACCCACACAACAACAAAGCAGTCCCAATACGTTGATAAGGCATACGACTATGAACAAGACAACAAGATTCCAAAAATTCCCTTTAGTCATCTGCCACGAATGGGAAAGAGCGTTACCGAAACTCTGCTCGGGATGACGAGCCGCAATCATAGGGGCAAACATCAGACGTACACCCACGAAAATACCGGGCAGGATGCAGAAAATTGTAGCAAAACCTGTGACAACTCCATACAACAATAGAGTGAAGAAATAGAGCCAATATCCGCGCAATCCACCTTTCAAGCGGGCCGTAAGATCAACCTTGCGGCCATCCACAGCATCGCCCAACAGACGATATGTGACCAAACTGATAAAAGTCGCCAAGAACCAACATATAATTCCGCCTATAACCATCCATCCGAACATCCGGAATGCCCACATGGGGTCTTCTGCCACCGTCATGGATAACCACTCGTCTTCGGTCAGCACCCCACCCTGACCATAGGAGGCTAACGCTCTGAAATACTGATAATAGTATATATTGTTAGGCAGACTACCTACCATACTGCTCAAGAAGGTAAGTACAAGAAAAATGGGAAAGTGTTTCTTCGTTAGTGCCCATGAGGCTGAAATTACTTTGTCAACAGAAAGTTCTTTCAAGGTTGTGTTTGTTTGTTCCATATTTTTCTATATTCAAGTTAAACTTGTGCAAAGTTAAACAATATTCCAAACATTACGCACTATTCCCCATAAAAAAAATACGACAAGAAGGAAGAAAAGGACTTTGTCTGAGAAAAGGAATGAAGGAAACAAGCGCGGACAACACTTTTGCAGACTTGGTAAAAGCCACCCCAACAACATCCATCCGGCCAAAGGCAGCACTCCAAACAACAATGGATTGCACCAGAATGCCTCTTCCACACGACCATGCAGCAAAGCATGAGCCATCCGCTGGCCGCCACAAAAAGGGCACTGCCACCCGGTCAATTCATGAAGAGGACAGGACAACATCAAGCCCGCCTCGACAGGCAAAGCCAACAGGCATAAAACGAGAACAAACAATACTATATAAAACAACCGAATTTTCATAACAGCACTTTTACAAATGGCAAAGATAAGAAGTATCTTGATTGAAGCGAGGTCATTCACTCATTTTTTTCTACGTTTATTTATATATTTTAACAACCAAAAAGGTGCTATTCTAAGATATTAATATTACTTTTGTAATCAAATCATTCATCATTAAATGTTATTATTATGCAAACTCAAAGAAACATTTCCGTAGCAGGAGTCCTCACTGAAGGATTCAAAGTTGGAGTAGCCAACATCGCATCACTAATTGTTGCTAGTATCCTATATGTATTGACTTGCTGGATTCCCTATCTTAATGTCGGCACAACCATTGCCATGTCCACAATCCCCTTGAAATTGAGTCAAGGAAAGGTTGTTTCACCCATGTTTATATTTGACGGAGAATATCGTCAATATATGGGAGAATATTTTACCTTGCAAGGATTGATGATGATGTCACTTACACCCGCATTCCTTTTTCTTATTGTTCCTGGCATTATCATCTCCATTAGTTGGTCATTGGCTCTGTACATCATGTTAGACAGAAAAATTGCCCCTGGTGAAGCCCTAATAGAGAGCAACAAAGCAACTTACGGCCACAAAGGAGCAATCTTTGGAATCAACTTTTTGTTGTTCATTTTATGCATAATCATTTTCTCCGTATTAAGTATTATTCCAGTTATTGGTTCTTTGGCTGCAATAGTTATTTGCATTCCTTTTGTATTAGGTTGTCAAGCTATTATCTATAAGAATTTAGCTAAAGAATTTCCGGCCATTGAAGCTATTACAAAGGCATAGCATTCCCTACGCAAACAAAATACAGAACGGGGTTGCACTGATAATAATCAGCGCAACCCCGTTTTAATATTATGCGCATCTATGTTATAAACCACACAAAGCTATATTACTAACATATTTCTAAGCGCGAAATATATATTTCGTGGTTTGAAATATATATTTTGTGGCCTGAAATATATATTCTGGGGTTAGAAATATGTTAGGATGTCAAGTAAAATGATTTATGAATACTATATAAGCAATTTATGAACAAAATGAACTCCGTTCCTGAACCATGTTTATTCTGTCCGGGAACGGAGTTCGTATTGTTTATTCTCAAAATATATGGTTATACCAGACTGTACACCACATCCATAATACGGCGGCCCAGTTCATCGGCTGCCTCCATCGTAGCTGCTTCGCTATACACGCGGATAATGGGTTCGGTATTACTTTTACGCAGATGTACCCAACGGTCGGGGAAATCAATCTTCACCCCATCTATATCGTTCACCTGTTCGTCCTTATAGAGTTCTTTTACCTTGGCCAGAATAAGGTCCACATCTGTATCTGGCGTAAGGTCTATGCGATTCTTGGCAATGAAATAAGGGGGATAGGTGGCACGCAACTCGCTCACCTTCATACCCGAATGAGCCAGATGGCTCAAGAAAAGTGCGATACCGACAAGTGCATCACGACCATAATGACTGGCCGGATAGATTACCCCTCCGTTGCCCTCGCCACCGATGACGGCACCTGTCTCTTTCATCTTGGTGGTGACATTCACTTCGCCTACGGCTGCAGCGTTATATTGATAGCCATATTTTTCCGTAACATCGCGCAAGGCACGGGTACTGCTCAGGTTGCTTACGGTATTTCCCGGAGTATGTTTCAACACATAGTCGGCCACGGTCACCAATGTATATTCTTCGCCATACATATCGCCGTTCTCGCAAATCATAGCCAGACGATCCACATCCGGGTCAACAACGAAAGCCACATCGTGGTTTCCCTCTTTCATCAGCCCCATAATGTCACCCAAGTTCTTTTCTAAAGGCTCGGGGTTATGTTGGAAGTCGCCCGTTGGTTCTCCATAAAGCATTGTAACCTCTTTAACACCCAACTGTCGGAGTAACTGAGGAAGTATAATGCCGCCGACGGAATTGACCGCATCGACAGCTACCCGGAATCCGGCTTTACGGATAGCCTCAACATCGACCAGATTGAGGGCCAGCACAGAGTCTATATGTTTCTGGTCGTAACTGTCATCTTCAACATAACGTCCCAGATTCTCCACATCGGCATAGTCAAAATCTTCGGCCTCAGCTATTCGCAACACCTCGTTGCCCTCTGACGCATTCAGGAACTCGCCACATTCATTCAGCAACTTCAAGGCATTCCACTGGCGAGGATTATGGCTGGCAGTAAGGATGATACCCCCACATGCCCCTTCCATGGCTACAGCCAATTCTGTTGTCGGCGTGGAGGCCAAACCGATGTTGACCACATCGAACCCCATTCCCATGAGGGTGCCACACACAATGTTCTTGACCATCTCGCCCGAAATGCGTGCATCACGGCCTACTACTATTTTATTACTCTTTACCTGGGATGTACGGCGAATGAAGGTTGCATACGCCGACGTAAACTTTACAATGTCAAGTGGGGTCAACCCCTCACCTACTGCTCCGCCAATGGTTCCGCGGATTCCTGATATGGATTTGATGAGTGTCATCTTCCTCGTTCAAATGTTATGTCGTAAAAACATGGATATACGTAAGATGCTGCTGTTGATTGCCCTTCGCTATGAGGGACAATCAAACGGACATGAGCCAGATTTGAAAGTCTCCGTCCTATATTAAGATACGGCATAGGAGCCAACCAACCGGAAGGGACAGAACTGCCATAAATGCTGCACATATAGCCCGAAGTAAAGGAACCTGAATAAGAACTTTTTTTATTCTCTACCGTCATCACATCAGGGTTAGATGCATCAAACTTATTGCCAGAAAGAGTATCCATCTCCTTGATGTTCACTTCGTAGTAACGCACCAGCAATTCCACCCGTTCACCATCAGATATAGGAGCGCCTTCTCCCCTACTTACTACCTGCATATAAATACCGGTATCTTCAAAACGGACATACTCATTCTTGGCCACATTGGTCGTGGAATCCTGTGCATAGAACTGCTCGACGGATATGGCATTGATACCTTGTGAGCGGACAAAAGCATTGATGGCATCGCGCTCCTTCTCTTTCATTTCGGCATAAGTCTCTGTGTCATCACAGGCCGCAAAAGGAACTCCAGCCACAACAAGCAAGAAAAACAGATATAGTAATTTTTTCATATTCCAACCTATAATAAAAGTTCAAGATGCAAAATTACAAAAATGCCTCCATATATCAGCAACCTGTTAGCGTTATATAACTTATTTTTTCAACAACAGAGGCTGAAACTTTACCAATGCTTCTTTGAACAATTGCAAAGCTTCATCCATACTTCCGTACACCTCACCGCCAGAAGCATTCAGGTGTCCGCCACCTCCAAAGAACTCTGAGGCCACTTGATTACAAGGAAAATCCCCTGTAGAGCGAAGAGAAACTTTTATCATATCTTTCTCTGTATCTTCACGCAAGAATACGGAAAAGACCACATTCTTCATCTGAAGTGGCAAATTGACGAAACCTTCTGAATCGCCACGCACATAATTGAACCGGTTCTGCTCTTTCTTTGTCAGAGTGATGAGTGCCGAACGGAAATCGGGATAGACGTGCATGTGGCTAAGGACATGTCCCATAAGGCGCAAGCGCCCTTCGGAATAGGTATGGAAAACATTCCGATATATCTGGTCCTTGTCTATTCCCTTGCTGAGCAACTGGCTTATTATATAATAAATTTCGGGATTGTTGCTGTTATAAGTAAATCCGCCCGTATCGGTCATCATGCCGGTATAAATACACTCTGCGCATTCCATGGTTATATCCTCAAAATAGCCCAAACGGCATATCAGCCTGAATACCAATTCAGAAGCAGAAGCAATGTGAGGATGTGAAATGGTTATCTGACAGAAAGACTCGGGGTCAAGATGATGGTCTATCAACACTTTACGCGCAGAAGATTCACCGACTGGCTTGGCCATAGCATCAATACGCTTGAGGCAATTGAAATCCACACAGCATATGACATCAGCCCCGGCAATAAGGCAATCTGCCTCATCCTGATGCTTATCATAACGAAGTATCTGTTGGACTCCATTCATCCAACGAAGGAAGTCGGGAAACCCATTTGGAACAATTACATGCACATTCTTGTCCTGCGATTCCAAGAAATGAGCTAACCCTAACGATGAACCAATAGCATCACCATCGGGTGACACATGAGTAACTATCACAATATTTTCAGCCTTGCCCAACCACCTCTCAAAACGGTCCACATTGGCCTGATCTATCACTTTACTCAGCATATATCATTATCTATTTACTGCAAAACGCCCGCAAAGATAGTATAAAGCAAAAAAAGTACAAAATCAAAAGCCATTTTTTACCACCCACTAAAAAGTTCAAAGGTAAACTTACACCCTATTTCACGGAATTTTCCGTTAGCATTGCTCACAAATATGCCCAAATCGAACAAATAAGTTCCAATGCCATAACCCATCTCTACATATGGATGAAAATGAATGGTATAAAGAGTACTCAAATAAATTCGCTCACTATGTACCAGGCCCATCAACTTCCGGGTCCGGGGAAGAAGGATAAAAGGAGCCTCGTATGTAAGATGGGCTCGTCCATACCATTGCGATGCATTGTACCAATCGCCATCAAGCAGATGAAACACTCCCCCAATTTCATCATTCCAACCAACAGGCAGGTTACTACGGCTGAAATGAGAGAAGTCCGCAAAATAAACAGTCTCCTGATTAGTGAATCCGCCGCCACCAAACCGGTAAAAGAGGAATGACATCGAGGACAAAGGTATCCGTTGCTGTACTTCCGCCTCCACGCGTTCGTACTCTCCGTTGCTGCCCAAAACTCCTTTCAGACCTCTTTCATAATCAACCGAAAAAGTCGGATAATGGGAGTGCAAATAGTTCTTACGCCGGCCATTCATATAATAATACTGTCCCGGTGTCCATTTCAAGTTCAAATGAGGAGCAAAACTTGTATAAGTAGGCTGCATCCTTATGGCTACCGCACGCTGCATCTGATCATACACTTGCAGCTCCGAGGGGTGCATAGCTTTTCTCCAATGCATAGTCACTCCTGTAGTAAGCAGTAATCCATTACACAATTCGACACGATTCCCCAACCGCACATAAGTATCCTTGAAATACTCTAAATTGAGTTTCTCAAAATCAACCAACGTATCTTCCAACTCCCTTATCTCATCTACAACACGACTTGTATATATACGATTTCCATTTCCTACCTGAACAGTCAATGCCCCCAAACGTGATGGGGAATAAAAGAAATCAAAGTCCGTACTCCAGTAGAACTCCTTACGAGTAAAATTATAACCCACTTTAGGCATTAAACTAATCCAACGTCCGCTCTGAAAAGCCTTGTCATACTTCAACTGCATCCTATAAGAGAATCCATTGGAATGACTATAGCTAACCTTACCCAGATCCAACAACGGGGAAAAGCGCACCTTTCCCATCCGAGGTGTTTCTACGGTATGACTGCTTATCATGGCATCGCCCACATTATACCAAAAATCATAAGACTTCCGTTGCCGTTCGGTTGTTTCTGCCTCATAATTATTCTTCCGACGATAGAAGTCTGCATATATGGCCTGCTCTCTGTCCGTCAAAGGGAGAGTCCTACGCTCCCACACATACGAAGTGTCGGAACTCATTCCTGCATTATCACATTCAAGAAGATATGAATTTGTCAAGTCATACCGACTTCGTTTCAGAGAAGATACATCGATGGAAGAATCAGCCCTTGCATTCATTTTTATTGCTTCATAATCCATTCGGGCCATACAATTACCCTCCAACTTATTCCATAAGAACTTAAACATCAAATTCACATTAAATTCTTTCGGCAAATACGCTTCGCCTCCCGATTCGCCCATCAACAAATGTACGGTAAACTCAACCAAATCCATGCGTCCTTTCAAAACGACATCATGCACTATCCAATTATGACCGCATACAGACATAGAACCACTTACCAATTGGACACTTTCCGATTTAGGTTCAAAACGAACATGAAGTATAGAGTCTCCACCTCGCACAGAAACAGAATCCAATATATAACTATAATACTTAGGCGCCTGCCCGCTAAACGGAGACATCAACTTTCCCGGCAATAAATCAGGAGAATAAATATTCATGCGAAAAAGCTCAAGCACATTGTTCATTCCTAAGCGGTTACGCTTAAAAGTCCCCGTTAATCCACGCACCTTCATTGTATAGATATCTGGAGCCGTATAATGCACATCGCCCACCATCTCTGTTACATAGTCCGCCACCCCCTTATAGAAGCGAAACATACCTGGAACATACCGCAACAGGAAATTACGTTTATGCACTTTATAATCCCCACGCATATACAACGATGCCTGATATTCACTGACAACTTTGGCATTGGACGCAAAACCTTCAATCAGTTCTGTCAATATAGAATCTGGCAACTCTACATTCGTGACACAACCCAAGCCTGACAATCCTGAAGCACGGATTGCCCCCCCACCAGACAACATCATACCAACAAACAGGCAAATGAAGCGGAGTCGTATCTGCATGGAACATATATTCATAACTGAATCTATGCGCAAATATAGATGAAAGCTTCCGTTTAACAAGTCTCTTTGAAGTTTTTTTTCATTGATACACACCTTTTCCTATAAAAAAACATTATTTTTAGCAATAAATTGTTTACATTTTAAAATATTATTGCTAATTTTGTGCTCTACAACATAATTATAGGAAACAAAATGGTAAAAAGAGAGTATTCGACAGCTGATATTATTGAGCATATTGCAGACTTATGGCAACCACTCAACGAAGAGCAACGGGCGATATTGGCCAATGACTTTACAATACAACGATTCAGAAAAAACGAAACTATCTATTGTGAAGGAGAAAAGGCAACACATATCATGTGCCTGCTCAGCGGGAAAGTGAAGATTGTCAAAGATGGTGTAGGCGGACGAACACAAATAATCCGGGTTATCAAACCGGTCGAGTACTTTGCATATCGTGCTTATTTTGCCGATGAAGAATATGTAACAGCCGCTGCGGCTTTCGAGCCGTCAGTCATCTGTATGATTCCCATGAAAACAATTACAAGACTCATTGGAGAGAACCACCAATTGGCCATGTTTTTCATCAAGCAACTTTCAAAAGACTTGGGCATTGCCGATGAACGCACAGTGAGTCTTACCCAAAAACATATTCGCGGACGCTTGGCAGAAGCCTTGCTCTTTCTTAAGGAGAACTACGGAGTTGAAGAGGATGAATCAACGTTAAGCATTTATTTGTCGCGCGAAGACCTTGCAAACCTGTCCAACATGACCACCTCCAATGCCATTCGTACACTTTCCATTTTTGCAAGCGAAAAACTGATTGCGATTGACGGACGGAAAATCAAATTAATAGACGAAGACCGTCTGAGAAAAATCAGCAAAATAGGATAAAAGGAACAAGCACGAATTACACGGTTTAACGCGGATTTATTACTTATTATCGGACACCAATAGTAAGAAATACATTCTTCATCCGCAGATAGCACAGATGAAAAATTTATGACAGCAGTTTTACCGGACACCAATATATCACAATGCAGCCCGAATACGGACCAACTTTTCCAAAAGTCCTTCCAATAAATCCAATTTAAGCATATTGGCTCCATCGCTTTTTGCGACAGAAGGTTCTTCATGCGTCTCCAAAAACAGTCCATCGCAGCCCACTGCTATTCCAGCCTTAGCCACTGTTTCAATCAAGGCTGGCATACCTCCTGTCACACCAGAAGTCTGATTGGGTTGTTGCAGTGAATGGGTCACATCCAAGATGACCGGATGCCCGAATGATTTCATCTCAGGAATCCCCCGATAATCCACAACCAAATCCTGATAACCGAATGTCGTTCCCCTTTCTGTCAACATCACATTCGGATTGCCAGCCTCTACCACCTTATCAGCAGCGAAACGCATGGCTCCAGCAGAAAGGAACTGACCTTTCTTGATATTAACCACCTTGCCTGTAGCAGCTGCAGCAACCAACAAATCGGTCTGGCGACACAAGAATGCCGGTATTTGAAGAATATCCACATACTCCGCAGCCATCGCCGCCTCATTGGCAGTATGAATATCCGTCACAACTGGAATACCAAATTCTGCACGCACTTTAGCCAATATCTTCAAAGCCTTTTCATCTCCAATCCCCGTAAAAGAATCTATACGCGAACGATTGGCCTTACGATACGACCCCTTAAACACATACGGAATGGATAACCGCTCAGTTACTCCTACCACTTTTTCAGCTATACGCATAGCCATTTCTTCGCCTTCTATCACACAAGGACCTGCCAATAAGAAAAAATTCTTTGATGATGCTAATGTTGAAACATTCATTGTTTATAGATTTTAGGTGGGTTCGTTTTTTCACTTTTCACTTTTCATTCTTCCATTATTCACTCTGCCCTCCCTTTTTTAGGGGAGTCAGATTTTATCCTCAGGGAATGACCATTTTTATATGTTCGGGCAAAATAGTAACTTCCAAAGGATAATTTTGAGGCAGGATTCTTCGACCATCAAGACTGACCATGGCATTCTGCGCACGAAGCACCTTTACTTTACGGGTACGATATGGTTTTACTTGTTTATGATTCAATATACGGCCTTGAGCCAACAGCCACAATCCAGGAAGCAACTCATGCAACTGGGGTTGATATATAACAGAGACATCTAACCAACCATTATAAGGTACAGCATTGGGAGTCAATCCATAACCACGGGCACTTCCCACACATACCGTCATAACCCGACCACGGATATGCTCACCATTAACCTTCAAATGTGTTCTGAACTGCTTACGCTCAAACAAAAGAAGAAACATAGTGGCAAAAAAACTAATGGCTTTGGCACCCCAGAATCTGCGCGTAGCATTAGTTATGTTCACAACACGTGCGCCCAAACCTATGTTAACCGCATTCAAGAAATAACGTTTCTCATGTTTTTCACCATCATAATAGGTACAACATCCAACATCGACCAAACGGGTACGATGTCTGACGATAGCATCAACAGCCTCCTTATAGTCACCGAACTTATATCCCCAGAAATGAGCAAAATCATTACCAATACCATTGGGGATAACGGCCAAAGCTATTTCGGACTTTCGTTCTACAGACGAAGACAGTATGCCATTCAAGGCATCATTCAAAGCACCATCACCTCCCACAACAACAATTGTCCGATAACCGTTATTAGCTAAAGTACGAGCCAACCTCTCTACCGAACCATAACCTTCCGATTGGACATAATCAAAAGGTATATTCCTTGATTCGATATAACCCCGTATCTCTTCCCAACGCTTTCTCACCTTGCGTGTACCAGCTTTAGGATTATATATAAGTCCCCATCTGCTTGCATCTATTGCCATAAGCTTATAATGAATTATGAATCGTCAACTGAATTATTTCTTCTACTTTTTTCTCCATAGGTAAAGAAGCGTCAATCCAATGAATCTTTATGCCACGCCGCTCCATACCTCTAAACCAAGTCATTTGCCTTTTGGCAAATTGATGAATTGCAGTTTCTAACTGATGAAACATTTCTTCAAATGTAATTGTTCCGATAACATAAAGAGTCAAATATTTATATTCTAACCCATAATATATCAAATCATCAGGAGAAATCCCTTTCTGTAACAACCCCCTCACCTCGTCAACCATTCCGTTATCCAAGCGCTGGCGCAAACGAGCTGTAATTTTCTCACGACGAAGTTCACGAGCTATATCTACCCCTACGACCAAACTCTTCAACTGAGGAAACTCGCGTTCAGCCACAGGTACTTGACAATAATACTCTTCAATCTCAATAGCACGAATAGCCCGTTTCACTGTATCTATATCTGTAGAATTATGCAATGTCTTATAGGTAGCCAAGAGGTGTGCCAATTCTTCCAGACTTTTAGTTTCAAGACGTTTACGCAATTCCGGATTCTCTGGAACGGGAATCAAGCGATATCCACGCAACACACTTTCTATATACAGTCCTGTACCACCACATAACAAAGGTATCAGACCACGTTCTTTTATATCATTATAAGCCTGAAGGAAATCACGTTGATACTCAAAAACATTATATCTCGAACCTGCATCTACGACATCTATAAGATGATATGGAATCTGCCTGCCTGCTATGGTATAATCAGCCAAATCCTTACCCGTACCCAAATCCATGCCACGATAAACCTGCCTGCTGTCTGCACTGATGATTTCAGCATCAATCCGTGCAGACAATTCTACCGCCAACCTGGTCTTTCCCGAAGCCGTTGGTCCAAGAATTGTTATAAGATCATACGATGACATGGTATCTCGACATTTCTTTTGGGAAGCAAAGATAACACAAACCTACAGGAATACAAAAAAAGTTCGTCTGTTTTTATGGGTTTTCTAAAAAAACAGGAGTGTACCGTCATTCTGGTACACCCCTGTCCCCCTATTCTACTTGTCGCTATTCAGGACTGTTCCAGAATCATTTAACAACTGTCTTCTTACCATTCACAATGTAAAGTCCCTTCGACAGCTTCTTCAGCACCTCAGATGCTTTGCCCTGAGCCACCTTCACACCGGTCACGTTATAAACAGTCACTTCAACGTCTGCATCCGCTTCAACGCCCTTGATTCCGTCAACGGCTGTTAAAGCATATTCGTACGCAAAGACATCACCGTCGTTACTCCGTACACGCTTGCCGGTCAGGTCTTCGGCTGCAAATACAATATTGATGGAGACTGTCAGCCCATCCATTACATTATCTGCAATAATCAATGTGTATTCAGTCTTATCCGCATTGGTCACAATGCTTTCAAACTTCTCTGTAACACCTTGTCCCATGTTAATGAAGGTCAGTTCCTCAACCATGTTCACCGCACCGCTGAACTTCAGAACAAATTTGTTTTGAGACTTGTCACTAATAACGGTTCCTTCAACAGGAGTGATGCTTACCAACGTCACATCACTATACTGAACTCCCTCGCTATCGCCCACATAAGTCAAGGTTACGATTTCCGGTGTACCCTGATTGCGATTGAAAGCATCCTCAGAAGCCCAAGCCTCCAACGTCATCGTATAAGTTACACCTTTGCGCAAAGCAACTCCGTTTTCGCTCTGAAGAGTAAAATCAAGGGTGTAGCTTGTTGGAACAGACTCTGACAGGGAGAGCGAAGCATAAGCTGCATCATCACCTCCGTCAGCAGGAATCAGCATACCCTGATAGAGATAACCAACCTCTTTGTTCAATTTGAACTCTACAGTTGTAAGATTCTCTACTGTAGTTCCATTTTCAGGAGTTACACTAACAATGGACAATAGTTCATCGGGCATATAATCCGGATCCACATCAATAAACAGATATATATCTTCTTCATTATAAAGTTCCGATACGGATCCGACAGCCAATTTAGGAATGCAAACAGCATACGAACCTTTAGCGACAATAGGCTCTGCCAAAGTAAGAATCAGTTGATTGCCAGATACTATATAAGTAAGGTCTGCCACCTTACTATCATCTTCAACATTCAACAAGCAGGGAGAATCATAGCCTTTGCCGTATTCTGCAAGTTCTTCATTGAATGTCAATATTACAGTGTCAAGTTTATTCACTTTTGACGAATTAAGAGGCATAGAACTTTCCACCTTAAGAAGTCTTTGAATCTGATAAGAGAACGATATATGTTCGCTAAACATATCACGATTACCCCGTGAGTCAAAAGCATATCCGACAGGTTTATCATCCTCGCCAACGACATCAGCTGTAACGGTATAACTGCCATACAAAATATTAGCCACTTCATCAACAGGCAGAGTCAGAATCAATTTATCACCATCAAGTCTATATACCAAAGCTACAGCACCTTCGGGTAACACGGCATCGGCAGCCCATCCACCACCTGTAGTTGCTTGCCCGTACACTGTTTTCACTTCCTTCACCCCTCCATTAAACTCTATTACAACCTCTGCCGGCAACTCCTCCATCAAACCACCAAATACTCCATAAGGTTCAGGAGTTATATTGGCCACAGTTGTTGATGACAGATTGGCAGAAATCGTATATTCCAAATAAAAATCAGGATTACAATATGCGCCATCCGCCAAACCAAAATCCTCTTTGTTAGCATCGTATCCACTATCATATATAGCACCCTCATCTATGCGAATGCTATAACGCCCAGGCTGAGTAAACCCTCCTGGCCAAGTAATAATTACACTTTTCGGGTCTGTCGGATCCACTGTAAATTTACCTGTTACCTCTCCATCATCACCATAATAAAGATATGCGGTTGGCTCCGGGCCAATATGAACCTCATCACCAAAGGTCAATTTTGTAGTTTTAATAGAGGTCAATTCGCTACCGTCAGCAGGATTTGCAGACACATAGTTAAATGACGCATCACTAAAGCAATAATTGAGAACAAACTTGCCGATTTCATTACCATAAGAAACAACATGGCCGTCGTCATCCACCAACCCCTCTATCTCAATACAAAATTGCTTGCTTGCAAACTTTTTCACCTGTACAGGCAATGCTATAGTCGCTTCGTAATGCCCATCCTCTATGGTACCTACAAATTCACATTTGAAACCTTCAATTGCAAACTCCTGTCTTTCACCACTTTTTACATCAACTATGCAACCCTTACCATTATTGCAAACCACATTCCCATCGAAACGCAAAGAAAGTTCTGTAGGCATAGCACTAATTTTGCCTTTAGGATTAGGATTAACCGAAACACATACTGTAGCAGCTAAAATCAAATCAAGGGTTAACGGTTCTGCCAATTTATTAGAAGCATAATTCACATCCTGTACATCTTCCAACATAATTTGAATAGGATCATCAGCCTTTAAATCATATTCACTCTTAATCTTAGTAATTGTATTAGAAATCATTACTGCCAAATATGCAGGTGTTTCACCATAATCAATAATCCCTTCGGTAAAGGTTACGTCTCCTGTCACCTCGATTTTCTTATTATCCTTGGAAGGCAGTATTACATAAACCTTCAATTCATCTTTATTCACCTTAGTAGAGAAATAGAACTCTACAGCACCAACTTTATTACTCTTAGGAGCCGGTATAGAGGTACTATAGAGTCCTCCCTGAGCTGGAAACACGCCTATACTCTGGAGAGTTTCATATTGATTGCCCGGTTCAAATGTTACTTTTAACACACGTTGATAGAAACTATAATTTGTGATATTGTAAGTTTTTCCAGCTTCGACACCAATCCAAGAGACTCCATCCGTTGTCTTACCCAATTCACCAATGCGGTTCCATTCTGAATCTGCAGCCCATAATGAATAATTATCTTTACCATCTACAAATGTAAAATAAAGGCGACCAGATTCAGTAGCGGTAAACTGCATATATGAATACATCTGGGTAAAGTTGTACTTAAAACCCGCATTCAATTGACAAGGAGCCGTCTGAGTACAATTAGCCCCCACCTCTATCACCCAATCCGGATCCCAATAATCTGGATCAACTTTATATGTGTAACTCAATTCTAAACTCTTATGACTCTCATTGTCTGCTTCCCAAATAGCCTCAGCGGGAATAATAACTCTGTAAGTCCCCAAAGATTCTATAACAGTGTTATGCAGAGTCAAGATAACTTTGGAATAATCACCATCTGGGGATAACGACAAACGCGCCAAAGCAATAACATCAGCAGAAGCGCCTTCATCAGCAGAAATTACCGAACACTTTGCACTGGTATTCACATTTACATCATAAGGGAAGGACAAAACTACGGATTCTAATTTATTTATCGTCTCTCCATTTGCTGGCGAAACAACAGTTGGAAAACATGAACTATATTCACTGCCAGTTTGGGCCACCCCTTTAACTGCGATTCCTAAAAGAAACGCAACAAGCATAAGTAAACCATTCTTCATAAGAACTCTTTTTTTAGTTAAATATACAACATTTTAAGGACAAAAGTAAATATTCTTATCCAAAAGACCAAATAAATAAGATAAAAAGGAGGGGAGAATGCGACGAATATGCACATATATATATTAAGGAATTACGCACTTTATTATGTAGAGGGATATCTTGGGTCAGTCCGAGAAACAGGTTGCAAAACCCTTTTCTTCTATTCTTAGATTACCGTTTGAAGCTTGTTCTAACGCTGTTTGAACAAGCTTCGAATCATGATTGAATATAAAAGAATATTACCAAAATATTCAATTTTGTAACTTATTGATTGACAAGACGGTATAGAGAAGGTATGAAAAAGGCACACTTTAGCCTACATCAGGTACGGCTTGAAGTAGGCTGAAGTGTATCTTTTCCCTACCTCTTCTTGGGGTATTTTTTGACATGTCATAATATTTCAGCAAAATGAATGATATTGCAACCGACTTCTCGGACTGCCCGATATCTTGAACTAAAATTGAAGGTTATATATAGATACAAAAAAAGGGTCAACGCTTTGACCCAACCTTTATTAACCTTAAATCTAATACCATGAAAAACTTGATGCAAAGGTACAGCTTTATTTCCAAACTGCAAGAAATTTTCTTCTTTTTATCAGAAAAACAGCATTTTCTTGATTTAAGTCAAGTCTTTACGGCGATTATTATGTTTATTCCTCTAAAAGTTGCTTCAAGAAAGAGTCAAGTTCTTCATCAAGTCCTTTTAAAAGTCCATCACTAAGCATCATGGTTTCATCATCAACCAATAAAAGTTCCGCAACAGTCTCGCGCTCTTCATCAACCAAGACCAAAGAATACGGTTTCAGTATGGGCAAATTTTCAAAATCGCCATTACTTTGCATCTGTTCGAGCAATGTTCTTAATAAAGTCTCTGCCCCTATATAGAAATCTTCTGGCACAACATTATCCCACTCGGGAACAATTGCATGAGCCAACTCATTATCATCGTCATCAAAAACATACAATCCACCAACCCCCATCGTTGGTTGCAGGTATATGTCGGTAACGACTGTTGTCTGTTCATCTGCCGGAGCCAAACTCTGTAATGCTTGTGTCAAGGCTGCAACAATAGCTTGTTGGGATTGTTTTTCTAATTCCATCTGATATTAATTTTTCTATATCCGCCCCAAAAGTACAAAAAAAAACTTTCGCACAAACATTCTGTCCCTAAAAATAATCTGAAAAGCATTCAAAATATAAATTCAGGCACAGATCACACAGTTTTCGCGGATTTTATCAGTTTATTACAATCCGTTTATTCTGCGTAATCTGTGCCTGAAAAAAAGCAATAAATGAGTAATTAGTTCTACTCTTATTCCTTATAAGCCTTTTCCGTGGCAATGCTTGAACTTCTTGCCGCTACCACAAGGACATGGATCATTACGTCCTACAGTACGCTGTACGCGCACCGGCTCACGCTTTACTTCACGAGTGTCACGAGAAGCGGCCTGTTGTTGGTTCAGGTCTGTCAGGTCAGTTTTCGTCTCTTGATACTGTTGTCGCGGAGCTGGACGCTCAGGAGCGGCCTGTTTGACTTGCTCCGGATCACGAGTCGGAATCTGTGCACGCATCAGTACAGACACCGTCTGATCATAAATCTTTGCCACCATATTATCGAACAATGTGGCCGATTCCAATTTAAAGATCAACAGAGGGTCTTTCTGTTCGTAGCTGGCATTTTGTACCGAATGTTTCAATTCATCCAACTCACGCAAGTTTTCCTTCCAGGCCTCATCAATGGTATGAAGCAGAATGGCTTTCTGGAATTCTTTCACCGCTTCCTTGCATTCTGTTTCGTATGCCTTCTTCATATCTACCGGTATCTGGTAAAGGCGACGTCCATCAGTAATAGGAATCAGAATATTCTCATACATGTGGCCACGCTCCTCGTAAATCTGTTTGATAACAGGATAAGCTATCGCAGCCAACTGATCTGCACGACGCTTGAAGTTCTCCATAGCCTTGTCAAAGAGACGCTCAACAAGCACACTCTTCTTGACTGATGTGAATTCCTGTTCATCAAAAGGGAATTCCATGGCAAAAGCCTGAAGAACCTCCATACCGGCACCTTCGTAATCATGGTTCATAATAGCATTATGGCTACGCTCCCAAATCATATTTACGATGTCCATGCCAATACGTTCACCCATCAAAGCATGACGTCTCTTACCATAAATAACGGTACGCTGTTTATTCATCACGTCATCATACTCCAACAAACGCTTACGGCTTCCAAAATGGTTTTCTTCCACTTTCTTCTGAGCACGTTCTATTGATTTGGAAATCATCGGGTGCTCAATAACTTCCCCGTCCTTGAATCCGAGTTTATCCATAACAGTGGCTATTCGGTCGGACGAGAAAAGACGCATCAAATCGTCTTCCAAAGAGACAAAGAAGACAGAAGAACCCGGGTCTCCTTGACGTCCGGCACGACCACGCAACTGACGGTCCACACGACGGCTTTCGTGACGCTCTGTACCTATGATGGCCAAACCACCAGCAGCCTTTACCTCAGGACTAAGTTTGATATCGGTACCACGACCAGCCATATTTGTTGCAATGGTCACAATACTCTTTTGTCCGGCGCGAGCCACGATATCAGCTTCCTTTTGATGCAATTTGGCATTCAAGACATTATGTTCGATCTTACGCATGGTCAGCATCTTACTCAGCATCTCGCTGATTTCCACAGAAGTCGTACCGACCAACACAGGACGACCGGCTTCAACCATACGCTCAACCTCTTCTATGACCGCTTTGTATTTCTCGCGCTTGGTGCGATATACGCGATCGTTCATATCTATACGAGCAATTGGACGGTTAGTTGGAATTACCACTACATCCAATTTGTAGATATCCCAAAACTCACCAGCTTCCGTCTCGGCCGTACCTGTCATACCTGAAAGTTTATGATACATACGGAAATAGTTCTGCAACGTAATGGTTGCAAACGTCTGCGTAGCTGCTTCCACCTTTACACGCTCTTTAGCTTCAATAGCTTGGTGAAGGCCATCAGAATAACGACGCCCTTCCATAATACGACCGGTCTGTTCATCAACAATCTTTACCTGTCCATCAATCACGACATATTCCGTATCGCGTTCGAACATAGCGTATGCCTTGAGTAACTGGTTGATAGTATGCACACGTTCGCTCTTAACGGAATAATCTGCCAACAAAGCATCCTTCTTGGCCAAACGTTCTTCTGCCGGCAAACTCTCATTTTCCAGTTCGGCCAATTGGGCTGTAATATCAGGAAGAACAAAGAATGAAGGATCTTCCGAATTTCCGGAAATCAAATCAATACCTTTATCTGTAAGGTCAACGCTACGCATCTTTTCATCAATCACGAAATAGAGCGGCTCTACGGCTTCCGGCATTCGTTTGTTGTTCTGCTCCATGTATATTTCCTCAGTTTTGAGCATACCAGCCTTAATTCCCGGTTCGCTGAGGAACTTAATCAACGGTTTGTTCTTAGGCAGAGCCTTGTGGCTACGGAAAAGGGCCAAGAATCCGGCTGCTATATCCTTTTGGTCCTCACTGGCCAACAAGCGTTTGGCATCTGCCAATAGTTGGGTGGCCAACTTACGCTGAGCTTCAACCAAACGCTCCACTTGAGGGCGAAGAGTTTCAAAAAGTTGATCACCACCTTTAGGTACAGGACCTGAAATAATCAACGGAGTACGTGCATCATCAATCAACACGGAGTCAACCTCATCCACAATAGCATAATTATGCATGCGTTGTACAAGTTCTTTCGGGTTACCGGCCATATTGTCGCGCAGATAGTCAAAGCCAAACTCATTATTTGTACCAAAAGTAATATCTGCCCGATAAGCTTTACGACGTGCCTCACTATTTGGCTGATGCTTATCGATACAATCCACACTCAAGCCATGGAATTGGTAAAGAGGTCCCATCCATTCGGAGTCACGTTTAGAAAGATAGTCGTTCACCGTCACCACATGCACACCATTACCAGTCAAGGCATTAAGGAAAACAGGAAGCGTAGCTACAAGGGTCTTACCTTCACCTGTCGCCATTTCGGCAATCTTGCCTTTATGCAATACGACACCTCCAAAAAGCTGTACATCGTAATGAACCATATTCCAAATGGTATCATTACCACCTGCCGTCCAATGATTTTGCCAAATAGCCTTATCGCCTTCGATGCGCAGAAAGTCCTTACCCTGTGCGGCCAACAGACGGTCAAAATCGGTAGCCGTCACTTCCACTTCTCCATTTTCGGTGAAACGGCGTGCGGTATCCTTGACAATGGCAAATGCATCGGGAAGCACTTCGTTAAGAGCCTCTTCATAGCGGTCAAGCACTTCTTTCTCCAACTTGTCAATCTGTGCAAACAGAGGTTCACGTTTTTCTATATCTGTCTCCTCTATCTGAGCCTTCAGTTTGGCAAGTTGTTCATTCTCCTTTGCGGCAGAATCGCGGATAATCTGTTTCAGTTCTTCCGTCTTCGCACGCAATTCATCATTACTCAATTTTGAGATATTCTCGTAAGCAGCCTTCACTTTCTCAACCCATGGTTGGATTTCTTTCATGTCGCGAGTTGACTTATTACCGAATATCTTACTTAAAAAATCATTAAATCCCATTGTATATTTTTATTTATTGTTTCATTGTTAAAGATTCAAAGGATAGTTCCTATTTCCTCTGATACATAATTTCAATCACATAAATGCAATATCTTCATTCTCTATTTACGGATATCAGATATCGGAGCAGAATCACACCCATTGGGGGCACGGATACGCATCATCATGGCCAATGTCGGCGCTATGCAATCGACCGTCACTGGAGAATGTACCGTTTCAGGGATTATGCCATTCCCCATGAATATCAAGGGGAAGTTGACATAGCCTTCACGTATGGTTGTTATTTCTTTTCCTTCATCGTCCATCAATTTCCATCCTGGCGTCACTTCGATAATGATATCTCCCGAACGAAGAGGGTTGTATGAGTTTCGGACACGGTCAATATAGGGTGACCATGTTCCTAATTGAAGGTCAAGAGCCGTATATGCTTTCTGAACGCCACTGAAGTCAACTAAAAATTCAGCACACCGGTCAAGCACTTCCTTCAAGCGCAATTGTTTCTTCTCTATCAGCTGACGGTCAAGGTATATCTGCAATCCATCATACGTTTCCACATACTGTCCTTCACCATAAATAGCCATCAGATACATATTGAGGAGAGCCGTGGCACGGTGCATATAAAACTCGCCGGTAGGAATTCTATAAGACGTATAGTCGGCCGGAGCATTTTCAACATACCCTGTAGAGGTTATGAAAAACAACACATTCCCTACTCCAACCTTTTTCTCTACCAAATCCACCAATGATGCCACATCAGCATCCAAACGAGCATAAGTGTCCTGCATTTCAAGGTATGAGGCCTTCCCACTTTCGCTTTGATAGGTTCCTGCATGAAGAGTCACAGAGAGGAAATCGGTCACGGGGTCGGCCCCCAACATCGTACCGTAAAGACATGCCTCCACCATACGGTTAACCTCATCGTTGATGCATGGAGAAACCTTCAGACGGCGATATTTACGATTATCGGTAAATGTATAATTGAAAGATGACTCGCCCGTAGGGTTGTCATAAACTTTATCCGAGAAAAGCGGTTCCCATCGGATGTTGTTGATGCGCGAATCGGTACTGGTATTTCCGTTATACACCATCAACCAACGTGGGAAGGCTCCATAATAAGATGAGGTACACCATTTCCCTGTCAAATCATTGAGCCAATAAGCACCATCAGCCGCATGACCAGCAGCCATAATGGCCTCTTCGCTATGAGGAGCAATCGCATACACCAACGAACGTCCTTGTGTAGCAATCTTCAACTCATCAGTAACGGTTGAAACCAAAAGGTTTTTGGGCGATGTGTTTTCTGCAGTATAAAGGCCCTTGTAGTCACGGTCTTCCACACAAAATACCGGACGGAGAGTTGTGCGATCCAACCATTGACGAGCCACTATTCCATTTTTTGACGGAGAAGTTCCTGTATAGATAGCCGCTAAAGCCGAAGCCCGATCTACACCATTGAAATTGTATGCAACATTACCAAAGACTTTACCTTCTCGCCACATGCGCTTAAAGCCACGATCGCCATAAAGTGCCGCAAAGGCTTCAAGATAATCTGAACGAAGCTGATCAATAGTGATACCCACCACCAACCGGGGCATCACAGGTACATGCTCTGTCTGGGCCTGCAAGGCAGAGAAGGCCAATACGGTCAACAACGATGATAATATCTTTTCTTTCATCACTTAACTTTAATCTTTCCAAATTTCATCAACACAGTATCTCCCTTTCTTGCCCGTACAACAAGGAGGTGCAATAGTGACCGGAGTAACAAAATCAGTGCCAAAGGTACAATTACCAAACTGATTTTTTGGGGTATCAGAGGCAAAAAGAGGATAAAAAGCGTTAAAACCGCAATATTCGCCTTGTCAAACAAGGATTTTTCTCCTTTCCTAATCTTCCATATCATAAAGGGGAGGAACAGCAATGGCAACGGATTGAGAAATATCAATAACCAATTTGACCCCACCGTAGGATGGACAGAGAAGAAAAAGAGAAAGGCTATGACACATCCGGCTACTCCTTGAAGAAAGAACAAGACCAAATCAATCCCCCACCATACACGGCGGCGACGATATTCAATCCAACAAGAAACAACCACAAGGATAAGGAGAGAAAAAGCCACTTGCATAGGTGTCATTTTTTCTCCTACGGGAGAAATATTTTTTCCAGACGAGGAAAAAATTTCCCGCTCACCTGACAATAATTTGCGCCCCACACTATCTTGAATGACAGCACCTGCAAAAGCCTTTTGCAGATTATCCGGCAAGAACATCTGCATACGTGCGTCTATCGGAGTGTCGGCTTCAGCTCCCAGACACAAATTGATTCCAAAATCCGCCCAAGGATGTCCTTCTGTATATTGCTTTATCCAGCTTCGGAAAGTCATGCCCGAATCGGCCTCGACATGATAAACGACCGGTGGATCCAATGCCCTCTCAATGCAATCACGGGCACGGGTGGTACAATTGTCATAGAAGTAATTATACCTATACACCCTGTTTTGGGGCAAATAGTTGACCTGCAACATATTCATCAACCTCGAAGCCTCGCTCTCTGTCAATGCCAGTTGTTGCTCAACAACCCCTGATCCACGCTCACGATAAGAATACTCAAAATAAGGATAAGGGACCACCCCCAACTGATAATCTGTCTCGCCACGGACAAACCGCATTACGAAATTGGGAGCATTGAAATCAAAAACCCCATAATTAAAGACGACATCCATCCCCGTCGTAAGATTACGGCAACGAATGGCCGTATGGCCAAACAATTCATACACTTGTTCACCCGGGGCACACGTAAGAAGACTGAATTGCAACGTATCACGTGCTGCAATCTGTCCACTAAACATACACCATAAGAGACAAAGTGTACATATTATCCGTCTAAAAACAAGGTCAATCCTCATCACCATATATATAATAAGGTGCAAAGGTAGGGAGATTCCTTCAATCAATCCCCTTCAACCTTTCACGAATAACATGTTTTAACACTATACGGAAATTTCGCTACTATTCAGCTCATCATGCCGGCCTCAGCAAATGGAGTAATCAGTTACAAAATTTCTTCCGAGTCAGACACCTCCGGTTCCTCAGAGAATGGAAGAGTGAAAGAAAAAGTAGAACCTTCTCCCACTATAGACGAGACAGAAACCATGCCTCCCAATTTCTCAACAATGCCCTTACAAATGGAAAGTCCTAATCCTGTACCCTGTACATTCTCATTAGCCTTTACAAAACGGTCAAAAACATAAGGCAACTTACTTTCCTCAATCCCCATACCCGTATCGGAGACATAAGCCTCTACCATATTACCGACCTTCTTGTATCCATACCTTACACTTCCTTGCTTTGTAAACTTGAAAGCATTGCCTATCAAGTTGGAAAAAACTTGAAGCACACGTCCTTTATCACCATAAACCTTTACTTCAGTATCAGATGGTTCATATATCAACCGGACACCTTCAGGGCAACGAAGATAAAGCATATCATATACCTTACGACAAATCTTATCCATCTTCATGGACACAACGTCAAAGACACTCATACCAGCCTCGATTTTAGACAAATCAAGTATTTCGTTCACCAACTTCAACAAATGGCCGCTACTTTCTTCCACCACACCATAATATGTCCGACGCTCTTCTGCATCATCACATTCTGCTATCAACTGGGAAAAACCGACAATTGCATTCAAGGGAGTACGAATTTCATGACTGATATTTGCCAAAAAAGCACTCTTCAGTTTATCAGACTCTTCGGCCCTCTCCTTGGCTTTCAATAGGTTACGTTTCATTTTCTCCATATCCGTGATATTCCACTCAATACTGAGCAAAACGGGAGCAGAACCCTCACTAACAATACGCATTTTTCGTTTATCCAAGAAGATTGGCTTCCCGCTACGGTCTTTCTCTTCCGCTATCCAATGCAACTCTTCGCCCGTTTCGGCAAGTTTCTCATCCTGCTTGCGTTTCATTTTGGCTATTTCCAATGGATGGAAGTCAAAATCATCCTTGCCTACCGCATACTGGATCGGGATATCCCTATTGAATGATTCCTTATTACGATAAAGATATTTGAATCCATTATTCACATCCTTAACCACAATACCAGCCGGAAGATTTTCCATAACCTTATCAAGAATCAGGTTATAGCGTTGGATCTCCTGCTTTTTGCACACAAGTTCGGATACGTCGTGTCCGAAAGCCCAATAAATTTTCTCACCATCGGCATCAAAATCACTATAAGCTTCGCCTTCATAAGCCAACACATCCGGAGAGTCGGGTATTGGTTCAGAAAGGAAAAAATGGGCACGTCCACCACCCTTTTCCACCTCTCCAACAATATACTCCCAATGTTGCCTTGTATTTGGTACCGGAGACAAGTCCTTAATATTCAAAGCTGCTACATCCTGCATATCATCAATTGCATGATGTATCCGGAACTGCTTGTTGGCAAAAACAAGCATACCATCCGACTTTGTTGCAAAGATATCTTCTATTGCATGTTCAAGAGCATAAGTCTGCAAATCCATATCACTCATCATTTAAGGTGGGTCCTATAAATTCGCTTTGTCGAAAAATTGAGGTTTAGCCAGGCTGTTTTTGTCAGTCGTAGAGGAAGTGTAGCGAGCTACACGACCGATATGAGTGGCAAAAAGAGCCGGATAAAACCGATTTGGCGACAAAAAGATTAAAGCACTCACCGTCGTTAATAATCTGTGGGAATTTATAGAACCCACCTTAAGATTTCACCTCACCAAAATCTTCCGACCACCACGGAAATAAATTCCTTTCGTAGGAGATTCTACTCTACGGCCTTGTAAATCATAATAAGGCAGATTATCACATTCTCCAATCCTTAAACCTTCAACAACATTGCCGGCTTTCGGTGTCAGGTTTATATAGAACAGATTATGGCTGTCTGCTTTGGTTATCTCATGACTGCCGGCTTCCAGTTCATAAGTAATTATATTACCAGATTCTGCCGCCACCTTTGTTCCATCAATCTTTATATTGGGTACTTTACCTTCCGCAAAGACCAGGGTCAATGTCATCGCGTCTGTGATGGTGAACTTGATGCTGGTACTGCTCTCTATCTTCAGACAGTCAGTATAAGTCACCCCGTTCACTGTAGCTTGTCCCTTACTGTTGCTATAATTGCCCACGATGGTATAGAAACTGTTCGAAGGTGTGCGTCCGGTGAAATGGCATACATAATTTCCATCAGCAGGTGTTGTCGGGGTATCTTCTTCATTACCGGAATTGTCATCACCACCGGTATTATCGCCTTCACCTGTGTTGTCATCACCTCCCGTATCACCACCTTCACCGGTATTGTCATCGCTGTTTCCCACTCCGAAGATACCTACCAGTGTAGAGGTATAATTTGTGATGGCATTTTTCAGTTCAGTGTTCACATTATAATCGGTATCATCCACACTGTTATTGAAAGTCCAGTGGAAATCTCCCTGTTGCATACGTCCTGCACCGTATTGTCCGGTGACGATGGCGGGAACATCGTTGGCATCATCGGCTGTATAGGTGTACATTTTGTTGGCATCAGTATCAAAGTTGTTGTAAGTAGTTCCACCTACCAATGTCTTGTAGGTGTCAGGCACCTGTTCATCCCTTGTTTCAGCTTCGTAGCAGTCAAATCCGGTAGCACTCTGTTTGTGGGTGATGAGGCTGAAGTTGGCAGATTTCTCTGCATACACATTACCGTAAGCCTTTATCATTCCGCCATTCTCTCCAGAGAAAGTACCTTCACCATCGCCAGCGATATCTGTTCCTTGTAGGGAAATCATCATAGGGCGGTTCGTATTACGGAAATAGTTGCTCTCCACGAACACATTGCTGCCGGATGTAGCTCCTACACCATATTTGGAAACCCCGTCGAAATAATTGTTATAGACATGTACCGTCATGGTACGTACACGCGGATGGCGTGAGTCGCTATGGTCAAACCAGTTGTGATGATAAGAGATGAAATTCTCTCCACTCTCGCTTGTCATTCCGCAGAGAGCCATCTTGCCACAATCCCAGAAATGGTTGTAGGAGAAAGTCATATATTTCGAGTCACCCTTGCAATCCAGCGAGCCGTCACCCTTGGCCTGGTCACTGTCACCTCCCGTCTTTCCATAGAAGAAGTCTATGTTATGTATCCAGCAGTTGCTATTGTCTGTATCGATGGAGATACAGTCGTCCATACATAGCATGATACCCATATTGCGTATCTCCACACTCTTGCAGTTGCGCATCAGTATGCCGAAGCCTCGTATGCCTGCATCGTTTCCGATACCTTCAAGGGTGATATTCAATACAGCGGCTGCATTCTTTCCTTTGATTTGCAATCCTTCAGCGCTGCTGGAGAATTTGTCCATATCTGCCGCTTCTATGGTTCCGATGATACGGATGGCCAGTGGTGTCTGGTCATACCCTTTCTGTTTGGCATCGATGATGGTCTGGAGTCCGGTGAAGGTCTGTGCTGTTCCCTTACTGTTGGTCACGATATCACAAGTCACCGTTTTGGCTGTTTCGCGGGTAATATACAGGACTTTTGCACCACTTTTCAGTGTACCGTCATCATTGTAGGCACCCACACCGGAGTGGTTCAGGTGAGCAAATCCGGAACGGTCGTGGGCACGCACATTGACCATTTCTGTTTCTGCTGTTTCTCCATCCATAGGATTTCCTTCAGCATCCAAAGCTGTCACTTTGAACTGGTATTCTCCGGCTTTTAATCCCACAATGTCAGCACGTCCGTAGGTTCCATAGTTACGCACCAGTTCTCCGTCTATTATGTGATATTCATCCCCTGATATGCGATACGATACCTGATAGGAAGAGGCTCCTTCCACCAGATTCCAGGTCACATATCCCGATTCAAACCAGCCTCCAACTTCGCGAATACTCAGAGTTTGCGCTTTAATTTGCCCCCATGCCAACAATACTGTTGCCATCAAGACATATAATCTTTTCTTCATTTACTATTCTACATTAATTGTTATTTTTCCGCTTTTTATTCCTTTGGCTGAAGCTGTCAGAACAATCTCTCCGACAGATTCTCCAGCTTGCACTATAGCCGTGAGTTGACCGCTGAATGCCTTCATGCGAGGCAAATGGAATTGTTGCAGATTGGTGGGGTCTCCATTGGCTGTAGCACGGAAAGAACCGGCTCCCTTTACGCTAAATTTTACTTCGCGGCTATCTACAGGACAAAGGTTGCCATCCTTATCTACTACACGTACTGTCACGTATGCCAAATCTTTGCCATCAGCTTTAATGGTTGAGTGACGGGTAACAAGTTCCAAATGATGAGGCTTTCCTGCTGTACGTAAAATCTTTTCATCAGCTTTGTTTCCCTGTTTGTCGTATGCCACTACACGTACCTCACCTGGCTCATAGATGGCATCCATCCACATCAGTCGATAACGTTTCAACACTTCTGGATCATAAATCTTTCCTTTGGCAATGGGAGCATCGGTCACTTTGTGTTGGCGGCCATAACTCTTACTATTGATAAACAACTCTGCTTCGGGATAATCTGTATAAACGAATACAGGTACTGTATCACCTTCATGTCCCTCCCAATTCCAATGGGGTAAAATGTGCAACGTGTGTTCATTCTTGTTCCAAATACTCTTGTAGAGATAGTAGCGGTCTTTAGGAATACTGGCCAGATCGATGATTCCGAACATGGAACTGTGGTTAGGCCATGCATCCGTGTCGTAGGGAGAAGGTTCGCCCAGATAGTCGAAGCCTGTCCAAACGAATTGTCCCATGGTCCATTCGTAGTCGTCGGCCAAAGCGAAATCGACATCGGGAACATTGCTCCAACTGCAATATTCTACATCATATCCACTACATTGGTTGTCATCATAGATGGCTTGTGGTTTCAATCCCACGGGCAGTTTATAGACACCGCGTGAACTGACGGTAGAGGCTGTCTCGCTACCCAATACCACACCTTGAGGGAGTTTTTCATATCCTTCCAGATATCTCCAGGTACGGTAATTCAACCCGACCACATCGAGTACTGCAGCAAAGCCGTTCTTCAGTACGCATGACACTTGGTCCATTCCGCAAGTTACAGGACGTGTAGGATCTTCGCGGTGGCAGATATTCTGCAAGAAACTGGCCACTTGTGCCCCCTGTGCACTACATTGTGTGGGGACTTCGTTGCCAATGCTCCACATGACTACACTTGGATTGTTCCGGAAATTGTGCAACATGTTTAACATGTCCTTTTCCGCCCATTCGTTGAAGAAACGATGATAACCGTTAGCGCATTTGGCTCGATCCCATTCATCAAAAGGTTCTACCATCATCATCAATCCCATTTCGTCGCATAAGCGTACCAATTCAGGAGCAGGCATATTATGTGAGGTACGTACCGCATCGCATCCCATCTCCTTTAGCAATTCCAGTTGATGGCGAAGTGCCTTTTCGTTGATGGCTGCGCCAAGAGGTCCCAAGTCGTGGTGGTTGCATACGCCTTGGAACTTACGGTGTTCTCCATTGAGGTAGAATCCACGCTCGGCAACGACTTCTACAATACGGAATCCGAAGCGGGTTTCGTAACGGTCAACTTCCTTGTTGCCTACGCTTACAGTAGTTACAGCTGTATAAAGTGAAGGACTTTCGGGACTCCACAAAGCAGGATTCTCCACCAGCATATTCTGGTCAATCTTCTCCAAATTGCTACCGGCTTTCAGTTTTGTCGTTTTTTCTCCTACTTGTTCATTTACCTTATTATATATAGCAGTTTTTACCGTCAAATCTTCTCCCTTTGTTGTCTTCACGTTGGTACGTAGGCGTACGGTAGCGAACTCTTTTTCTACGTGCGGAGTGGTCACATGAGTACCCCACACGGGAATGTGGGTCTTGTTTGTGGTAATCAAGTGTACGTTGCGATAGAGGCCGGCACCGGGATACCAACGCGAAGACTGTTCCCGATTCTCCAATCGTACAGCCAACAGATTGTCCTTCCCGTCAGTATTCAGCAGATCCGTCACATCCACATGAAAAGCATTGTAACCATAAGGCCAAAAGATGGCTTCCTTGCCATTGACATAGACACGGGCTTCGCTCATTGCACCATCAAACAGCAATGTGACACGCTGTGACTCTTTGTCCAGATTGGGGACACTGAAACGAGTGCGGTACCATCCAGTACCAGTGTAAGGCAATCCACCCGAACGTCCGGTCTTCCAAGTCGCAATCTTTTCGCCATTTTGTGTGACGGCTACCTTTTGTAAGTCATGCTTGCGGTCAAAAGGACCATAAATGGCCCAATCATGTGGGACGGTCACATTTTCCCATTTGGAATCGTTATACTCGGCTTTCATGGCCTCAGGTTCGTCTTGGTGGATGAATTTCCATCCTTTTTCCAGCAACACTTCGGTACGCTGTGCTCCGACGGGGAGCAGGTGACAGGCAAGTAATACTGCCGAAAGTAGTAGTTTCTTCATTTTATAGTTTTTTTGTATAGTTCTTATAGTTACTACAGTTCTTATTTTATTATGGCTCTGACGACGAACCACAGATGTTGGGTGATAGTGGGGAGGATTCCGTAATGGCGGCACATCAGGCGGAAGCGTTCGATGAGCGAAGCGCGCTGGTTGCGAGTGGTCATTCCTTCTTGCAGATAGTCCGCTACGGTAAAGGGCAGATGCATGAAGTTGTCTGTCTGTTTCATGATGCGGATGCACCAGTCGAAATCGGCAGAGAAGCGGAAGGTGGTGTCGTACTCGGGGCAGAGGTCGCGACGGGCATAGAAAGCTTGGTGGCAGACGAGCATCCCTTGTTTGAAACTCTTCCAAGTCAACAGCTCGGGCGGGCTGAGACGGCGCGGCCCTAAGTATTCTCCTTTATCATCAACGATGTCGGTGTGACCGTAGAGGACACCGGGTAAAGAAAAGCCCTTTTCATCTCCCCCAAGGGGGGATGGCTCAGACATTGTTCCCTCTTTTTCGAGAAGGGTCAAGGAGTGACTTATCTTCTCCAATGTATCCGGCCCATGCAATTTATCACCAGCATTGAGAAAGCATACATAGTCGCCTGTGGCGAGATGCAATCCTTTGTTCATTGCATCGTAGAGACCACGGTCTGGTTCACTCACAACTTTGGTAAGGTGCGGATACTTTTTGGCAATCTCTATTGTACGATCCTTTGACGCACCGTCTATAAGAATATGCTCAATGCACTGATAAGTCTGTTCCGCCACACTTCGCAAAGTGCGTTCCAGTGTAGCTTCGGCATTATAGGTGACGGTAATCAGAGTGAATTTAATCATGCTTTTTACTATTCTTTAATGCTTCTTCATACAATTGGATATATTGTTTTGCCACACTATCCTCTCCGTATGCTGCTATGGCTTTTTTACGGGATTTCCGGCTAAGGATTTCAGAATCGGCCTCTTGTAAGACCCAATAAATTCCTTGAGCAAAATCCTCGACATTGCGATATTCTGCGATATAACCATTCTCTTGATGATCAATCATTTCCGGGATACCTCCCACACGGAATCCCACACAAGGTATACCACAAGCCTGAGCTTCGGCAATCGTGTTGGGCAAATTTTCTTCTAGTGAAGGTATGGCATACATATCCACAGCATTATATACATCCACCATTTCTCGTTCGCCATGCATATACCCCAACAAATAAACCGGAAAAGGTAGAAGAGTTTGCAATTCGTCTGCATTGTTACCAAAAACCACAATACCTGCAACGTCTTTCAATGCAGGATAACGACTTTTCAACAAACGGCAAGCCTCTACGAAATAGTCGATTCCCTTACGCTTGTCACTAGGCTTGACTGCTCCAAAAAGTATCAGCCGTTTCCCATCGGGCAATCTTAATCGTTGCCGGGCGGACTGTCGGTTATCTGATTTGAACAACGAGGTATTCAATGCATTGTGTATGGTACACACTTCGTGTCCCTGTATAAGGATGCTCTGTCGGGCCATTCCCTCCAACCAACGGCTACAAGTAACGAAATGAATATGTCCTTTAGCATATACTTGCTTTTTTTTCAACAACACTTTACGCGAAAGATCCTTGTCCTTGGGAAAACAAAGCTGCCAGCACTGTCCGCATTCAGTATGAAACCCCTTGCATTCGCGGGCATGGTGACAGATACCGGTACAAGGCCACATATCGTGCATAGTCCATATCACCGGCTTACCTGAAGTCAAGATCTTTTGAATTCCTTTTAATGACAACATACCTTGATTCACCCAATGCAGATGTATGATGTCCGCTTCCTTAAACTCTGACAAATGGGTAATGTCTGTGCCGGCATTGGCTATATCCACAGTAAAAAGGTTCTTGCGATTAAAACCATTATGACACCAAATGACAAACCGCTCCCATAAGAAATTCCATCGTAATCGCCACGATGCAGGTAACGCGGCAGTGGTGATGCTGCCGGTCTGCTTGTCGCGCACCAGCATTTTGGCCTTTACCCCATGATTATTTAAGGCTTCAGCCAATCGGTTGGCAGCTACAGCAGCTCCACCTATACGCTCAGATGTATTGACTATGAGAACTCTCATGGTAGTATGTTTCAATTGTTTGGCTGCGAAGATAGGAAAAAATATGCTTTCAGCCACTATCTTTTCATAGATTTCTGCTGAAACTTAAGCAGTAAATCAATTTTGCCGCACAGAAAAAGTGATTTGCCCGTTCTTCTATCCAGTTTCTCAAAAGAGAAAAGTTTAATCAGCAGCTGATTATGTGATTAACAATGGTAGTTATGTGTTAGCAGTGCTGATTAAACTTTTGACTAAAGACAAACTAAAGAAAGAGCAAGGCAAACTGATCTCAGACTTCGGCAAAACAAGAATATCTCTTGATATCCCTTACGACGATACATCAGATTAACGGAATAACACCATTCCCTTGTAAAATACAATCGTTTCCTTTTGCCATTTAACAAGTTTGTAGTATCTTCGCTCCGCAAAAAAAGCGAAATGATGGCAGACAATTATCTGGAAAAGCAATACGAACAATATCAGGCACGCAAGGTTGCTTGGGAAAAGTCCAAACAGCGGAAGCCACAAGTGAAAAGGACAACCAAATATGAAGTTCCCTATTTGGAGGTAGAAGCCATTAACACACTTATTGGTATAGCGCAAGAGAAACAATTGGCAGACCTACGCAGAACACAACTATACACACCTGAGTCTCTCTATGAGGGATATCGCATAGGCGAACCTGAGAGTTATGCAAATTGTTACGACAATCGCGTTTACCAATATTATCTAAAGAAAGGGAAAGACTGCAAGGATGTACGTGAAACACTGGCCCGCACACTGCACGACCATGCCATAACCCACACCATGCACGAAATGCTGGCCACTTATGACGAACGCCGAATTGTAGGAATCATGGGAGGACACGGATTGTTGCGGACAGACAAAGCATACCGCCAGATTGTCCATATCAGCAAGCGATTGACCGAAATGGAATTCTTGCTTATCAGTGGTGGCGGGCCAGGTGCTATGGAGGCCACTCATCTGGGCGCGTGGATGGCTGGACGCACGAAAGAAGAACTGGATGAGGCTTTGAAGATACTTGAAAAAGCACCCTCCTTCAAGGAACGCGAATGGTTGGATACAGCTTTTCAGGTACGTGAACGATTTCCACAAGAACATTATATAAGTTTGGGTGTACCCACTTGGCTCTACGGTCACGAACCTGCCACCCCCTTTGCTACCCATATTGCGAAGTACTTTGAGAATGCATTGCGCGAGGATGGATTATTGACTATCGCTAAAGGGGGACTGATTTATTCACCCGGAAGTGCGGGTACGTTACAAGAAATTTTCCAAGAAGCCGTGCAGAATCATTATCTTAGTTTCGGCTATGCCAGTCCTATGATTTTCTTGGGCGAAAAATATTGGACACAAGAGATGCCGGTTTTCTGTTTATTGGAACACTTGGTGAAAAAAGGGAAGTACAAAAATCTGTTGCTTACTCTTACCAATGACGAGGATTGCATCGTAGATACATTGGAAAGATTTTCTAACACTCATGCATAAAGAACAAATATGCACATAAATATGCAAAAATATCCTCTCTTTTTGTATATTCTATCAAAATTATTACTACTTTTGCGGCTCATTTGGAATAATTATACAGAATGAGAAAGAAAAACAACCGTCTTGATGTCATCAAAATGTTGATTTCAAGCAAAGAGATTTGTAGTCAGGAAGAACTTCTGGATTATCTCAAAAAAGAGAATCTTGGAGTGACACAAGCCACCCTGTCGCGCGACTTGAAGCAATTAAAAGTTGCCAAAGCGTCAAGCATGACAGGCAAATATGTTTATGTGCTGCCAAACAGTACGGTGTATCGACGATTGCCGGAAACTGACAGTCCTGTAAGCGAAATGATGAAATATACGGGATTTATCTCTATTAATTTCTCGCACAACATTGCCGTCATCCGCACACGCCCGGGATATGCCAGCAGTTTGGCTTACGATATTGACAATCGGGAATTGGATGACATTGTCGGAACCATTGCCGGAGATGACACCATCATGTTAGTTATACGCGAAGGAGCCACACACGACGAGATACGCCATGCTCTCTCTCCTATCATTCACGGCCGATAGCCATAAAACCCAATTAGCAAACAACATAAAAATAAAAATATACATATTATAATATGGATACACAATCAATGCCCATAGACGTCATGGTGGCAGACGCTTCACACGAGGTCTATGTGGACACTATTCTGGAAACCATTACAGCTGCAGCCAAAGTACGCGGCACAGGTATAGCCAAACGTACTCATGAATACGTGGCACAGAAGATGAAAGAAGGGAAAGCTATCATCGCACTTTATGGCGATGAATTTGCAGGGTTCTGCTATATTGAAAGTTGGGGCAACAAGCAATATGTAGCCAATTCCGGACTTATTGTAGTAGAAAAATTCCGTGGACAAGGACTTGCCAAGCGCATCAAAAAAGCAGCCTTCACACTGAGCCGTCTCCGTTGGCCTCATGCCAAATTATTTGGACTGACCAGTGGTGGAGCCGTAATGAAAATCAACACCGAACTAGGATATGTTCCCGTACCCTTTGCCGAACTGACCGATGATGAAGCTTTCTGGAGAGGATGTGAAGGATGCATAAATCACGATGTGTTGGAACGTACCGGTCGCCGCTACTGCATCTGTACAGCAATGCTGTATGACCCGGAGAAAAAGGCCAAAGCCCACTCTGACTCTCACGAAGAGTGAAGAACGAAAAATCTAATAGTGATTCTTATGCTATTTACTCTATAGAGATAAAATAAAAAATAATAAAAGGACGAAGAGCGAAAGGGCGGACAATAGAGTGATGAAGAATACTTAAAGTTTTTGATTCTTCACTCTTCTCTCTTCTCTCTTCAACTAAACAAAAACGATATGGAAACAAAAAAGAAAGTAGTAGTAGCCTTCAGTGGAGGCCTCGATACCTCATACACCGTAATGTATCTGGCTAAGGAGAAGGGCTACGAAGTGTATGCCGCCTGTGCCAACACTGGTGGTTTCAGCCCCGAACAGTTGAAAGCTAATGAAGAGAATGCCTACAAATTGGGCGCAGTAAAATATGTGACATTGGATGTTACGAAGGAATATTATGAAAAGTCACTGAAATACATGGTATTTGGCAACGTTCTCCGTAACAACTGCTACCCTATTTCTGTAAGTTCGGAGCGCATTTTCCAGGCATTGGCTATTGCGCGCTATGCTAATGAGATTGGTGCTGATGCCATCGCACACGGCTCAACAGGTGCAGGCAACGACCAGATCCGTTTCGACATGACTTTCCTCGTAATGGCACCAGGTGTAGAAATAATTACGCTTACACGTGATGGAAATCTCACCCGCCAAGAAGAGGTTGACTATCTGAACAAGAATGGCTACTTTGCAGATTTCACCAAACTGAAGTATTCGTACAACGTGGGTATCTGGGGCACCAGCATCTGCGGTGGTGAAATTCTCGACAGCACACAAGGATTACCCGAAAGTGCATACTTGAAACACCCGACTAAAGAGGGTACAGAGCTTTTGAAACTCGGTTTTGAAAAGGGTGAACTTATCTCTGTCAACGGCAAACGCTACGAAGACAAGATCGAAGCTATCCAAGCCGTAGAGGAAATCGGAGCAGCATACGCTATCGGTCGCGATTGCCACGTGGGTGACACCATCATCGGCATTAAAGGCCGTGTAGGTTTCGAGGCTGCAGCCCCCATGCTTATCATTGGAGCACACCGCTTCTTGGAGAAATATACCCTGAGCAAATGGCAACAGTACTGGAAAGAGCAGGTAGCAAACTGGTATGGCATGTTCCTGCATGAAAGCCAATACCTAGAACCCGTCATGCCCGACATCGAAGCTATGCTCAGCAGCAGCCAGCGCAATGTGACTGGTGAAGTGACATTGGAACTCCGTCCTTACACCTTCCAAACCATGGGTGTCGATTCCCCCAATGACCTTGTCAAAAATAAACTCGGCGAGTATGGCGAAACAGCCAAGGCATGGAGTAGCGACGATGCCAAGGGATTCATCAAAGTAAGCTCTACTGCCCTGCGTGCCTACTATCTGGCACATCCTGATGAGGAGAGGTAACCCCTCCCTATCTTAGATTCTAAAGACCCGAAAGACCTTAAAGTCTCTAAGGTCCCTAAAACTTAATAAAATAGAATATGCTTAAAATCGGAATACTCGGCGCAGCAGGCTACACGGGTGGCGAGCTCATCCGCCTGCTGATCAATCATCCCGAAGCGGAAATCGTTTTTGCCAATAGCGAGAGCAATGCAGGAAACAAAGTGTATGATGTGCACGAAGGACTGCTGGGTGACACCGAACTGACATTCACCGACGAGATGCCATTCGACAAGGTGGATGTAGTGTTCTTCTGTTTCGGACACGGCAAGAGCGAACAGTTTCTGAAGGAGCATGAGATACCGGCTCATGTGAAGATTATCGACTTGGCACAGGATTTCAGACTCAAAGGAGAACACGACTATGTGTATGGTCTGCCTGAAATCAACAAGGCAAAGATTGCCCGGTGCCAACATTTGGCCAACCCAGGCTGCTTTGCCACTTGCATACAACTTGGCTTATTGCCAGCCGCCAAGCATGGATTAATCAAAAACGATGTATCCATCAATGCCATTACAGGCTCTACGGGTGCCGGACAGAAACCTGCAGCTACTACACACTTCTCATGGCGCAGTGACAACTTCTCTGTTTATAAACTCTTCATCCACCAGCATTTGCACGAAATCTGCGAAACACTGAATACCCTGCGCCCGGCAGATGCTCCTGAAGTGGTGGATACACTGAACGAGGGATTCGAAGTAGCTGATGGCAAAGTGACCATCGATTTCATCCCCTATCGCGGCGACTTTGCCCGTGGCATCTTCTGTACCGAAGTCATTACGCTCGACAAGGCCGTTGACAAAGAGGAAATTGTGACTCTCTACAAAGAGTTCTACAAAGAAGCCGCCTTCACTCATTACTCGGACAAAGCAATTGACCTGAAGCAAGTAGTAAATACCAATAAAGCATTGGTACACGTGGATGTGTTCGGCCATAAAATCGTCGTTACCTCCACAATAGACAACCTGCTGAAAGGTGCTGTCGGACAAGCTGTGCAAAACATGAACATCATGTTCGGATTGGACGAAAAAGCAGGACTTTGCTTAAAGCCTTCTGCATTCTAAGTGAAGAGTGAAGAATGAAATTGGATTCTTCACTCTTCATCAAATTGTCTCAATTAAAACCACAAAGAAAAGGAACAGTAAATAACCCTGTGAGATTGTTGTGTAAAGACTATGGGATTCTTCACTCTTCATTCTTCACTCTTCATTTATAAAAAAATATGAATCTCTTTGACGTTTACCCTTTATTCGACATTAACATTGTCAAAGGAAAAGGATGCCACGTATGGGACGAACAAGGTCAGGAATACCTCGACCTGTATGGCGGACATGCTGTTATCAGCATCGGCCATGCACACCCCCATTATGTGGATATGATCAGCAATCAAGTGGCAACACTTGGTTTTTACAGCAACTCTGTCATTAACAAGATACAGCAACAGGTGGCCGAACGCTTGGGACGAATCTCAGGCTACGAAGATTACAGCCTGTTCCTTATCAACAGCGGTGCCGAGGCCAACGAAAATGCGCTGAAACTGGCATCGTTCCACAATGGACGTACCCGTGTGCTTTCTGCCCAGAAGGCTTTCCACGGACGTACTTCATTGGCCGTAGAGGTGACAGCCAATCCCAACATCATTGCACCTATCAATGCCAACAACCATGCAACCTATCTGCCTTTGAACGACCTGCAGGCTTGGGTGTCAGAAATTGAGAAGGGCGACGTGTGCGCTGTCATCGTAGAATGTATCCAAGGTGTGGGTGGCATCCGCATGGTGACTCCCGAATTCCTGAAGGGACTGCGAGAAGCTTGCGACCGCACGGATACGGTACTTATCTGCGATGAAATACAGTGTGGTTATGGACGTAGCGGCAAATTCTTTGCCCACCAACACTTGGGTGTAAAACCTGACATGATAACCGTAGCCAAGGGGATTGCCAACGGCTTCCCTATGGGCGGTGTACTCATCAGCCCCAAATTCAATGCTATCTACGGACAATTAGGCACCACTTTCGGAGGTAACCACTTGGCTTGCGCCGCAGCACTTGCTGTCATGGATGTGATGGAGCAAGAAAGGTTGGTGGACAATGCAGCCCGTGTGGGTGACTACTTGATAACCGAACTGAAGAAACTGCCCCAAATCAAGGAGGTTCGCGGAAAAGGCCTGATGATTGGTATGGAATTTGAACAACCCATCAAAGAACTGCGCCTCAAACTCCTGAAAGAGCAGCATGTATTCACTGGCGTAAGCGGCACCAATGTCATCCGCCTGCTTCCGCCACTTTGTCTCAGCATGGAGGAAGCCAACGAGTTTATTGACAGATTACAAGCTGTAATGAATTGATTTTGGCTAAAATATATTAATAATAGTAAGGTTCTTCTATGCGGAGGACCTTATTCTTTATATATTTGCACATGAAAAAAGTATAAACAAACAAAATATTAATAAAAGAAACAAGCATGAGAAAAACATTACTCAAAGTGTTAGGCTGTCTTACCTTTGGAGCCGTTTTTGCACAAAACGAGCTCCCACGTGTAGAAATATTCGAACCACAGGGAGGCATTATGGATTCTCTATGGGGAGCATGGGTACAAGGAGTTTCATACAATGGAGAATATGCTGTAGGATACGGAGATGAATACACCACATGGTCTTTCATCTGGGACCGTACAAGTGGCGAATACCGACTGATAACAGGAGCTTACAAAAATATCTCTTGTGCCAACAGTGTTTCCAACAATGGTTTGGTTGTAGGTTCCTTCCTTACCGATTTGCGCAACGACAGTACCATAGGCTTCATGGTTCCCGGTATCTGGCGCGACGGCAAATGGACCCGTCTGCCAGTTTGGCAGACAGACGGCCAGCTGACTGAAGGCACCAAAGCATACGTGAATGGAGAAGCCTGCTTCATCTCTGGCGATGGTAAAATCATTACCGGCTATCTTAAAAGTCCCAGTTTCGATCGCACAATGGACGATGGGACAACCAAAAAAGTCAGCCTGAACTGGCTTGCCATCTGGCGCTGGGACGAAGTATGGGAAGAATACCTCCTTGACCCTGTCCCCTCCAAGAAGCCCACAGGCGACGAACTGCAACAAGGTGTATGGTCAGCATACGGATCTTCACAGGACGGTTCTGTAATCTCAGTCGTAGCCGACCACCCCACCGGAAGCCGTTCGCCCGGAGTAATGGTTGGTGGCGAACTGACCCGTATCTATGGGAAAGAGGATATTGACATCTGGGCGGAGGAGACCCAGAGTTTCTATGACGGAGTAGCCGCATGTGTCAGCCCCGATGGGACCTATGTTCCTGGCTATTGGTCAGTATCAGGAACAGCTTACGACCTCAAAGCTTTCGTTTACAACACTGTAACCGAAGAATTGGAAGAATTTGACCAATCTTGGGGAGCAGCAACCGCTGCTCTCGATGATGGAACCATCTACGGCATGACCGGATATATGGGAGAATCCACAATACGCACAGCCGACAAATCATACTGCGGACTATTCAGCGAATACCTGAAGCTCTATTATGACGGCTATGAAGGCAATATCCCTGCCAACATCATGTCTGTGTCTGGTGATGGAAAGGTTATTGGTGGATGGTATGTTGTAGCCGACGGAATGGGAGCATTGATGGTACCCACCATCGTTGTCCTGAACAGTGAACCAAACAAAGAGCCTAATAAAATCAATGAGAACCTGACCGATGATTCACGATTCACTGTCAAGGAAGGCCGGATTCAGGCCATAGGAGCTATAAGCATTGAGATTTACAACGCACAAGGTCTTCTTCTCCACGCAGCTGACACTTCACTCTTACCAACAGAAGGTTTGCAAGACTTGATTTTTGTCAAAGCCATTTACCCTGACGGAACAACCAGAACACAGAAACTGCTTTTAGAATAAGCTACAATTCCAATAGTGAGAATATCCAAGAAGAACAGATGGAGGCACGCCAATATGTCTCCATCTGTTCTTTATCCCTCAAAATTTATTTCATTATATTCTCCTATACTAACATATATAATATAATGTACGCGCGTACCTTATTATATATAGATATTCATCAAACTCCCGACACACAACATTTAGTGTCAATAATTTACTCTGCAAATGAACTATTTATGCAATTCCCAATGAAATACTTGCAGCTTACAAAATGAACAGTTAACGGTTTACCCAAGTGAAATACTTACGGCTACCCCAAATGAACCATTAGCGGCTTAGGAAGTGAATTATATACAGTTTGACAAATGAACTATAGTTCACTTAAAACAGCTTTTGAAGCACACTGGATATAGTATTTCATTGGATATTTGGAGGTCATTTTACAAGTAACCTGTGACTCTGCCACCATTTTTTCATGTCATTATAAAAGAAAAAGGATTACCGTATTGGCAACCCTTTTTCTTTATATTCGCATTATCTTATTCAGCCTTTTTTGGTTGCTTTCTTAGCCGCGGCCTTCTTCGGAGCTGCCTCCTTCTTAGTTGGAGTCGGTTCTTTTTTTGTCTCCTTCTTAGTCTTGAGAGGTACAGGAGTCAACTTGGCAAGTTTGGCTTGCAGCTTATCATTCTCCTTTTGAAGCATCTCTAACTCTTCACCCTGATTCTTGATAGTAGTCAAAAGTGCATTCAGCTCCTCATTATCCATTTCTACAGGATAGAGTGAATTTACGCGACTGATGAAGTCCCCCAAAATATTCATATAGTTAGTGAAGGCATCGAAAGGAGAATCATAAATACCACGATTCAACCAGATACCAGTCTGCTTGGTGGTCATGAAACGGAAGTTGTTTGAAGCCTGCATATAGCTCCAATCTTGCTTGATGCGACGATCGGTACAGATGCGCACACGGTCGGCCACACTATAGAGTTTGTCAAATGCTTCGCGCTGCATCACGTTACCCAACCAGCAGCTGATATCACGTTCCTCATCTACCCAACTGAGAGGATAAGGTACGTCAACTTGGTCAACTGACTTCAATTTGGCAATCACCTCAGAAGGTGTAGAGAAGGTGATACCACGCTCTTTAGCACAAGCAGGCAGAGCCTTCAAGAATTCCAAGATGTTGCTTGACAACGGTTGGCTGATACCCAATGCCGAAAGCTCCATAAAGATGTTGAATACTTGCTCTTCCTCGGGCATATCAGCTATCCAACCTATGTATTTGTCGGCGAACAAGGGATATTCGCTCCACTCGCTATTGTTAAAGCGGAGGCTGATATCATCAGAGAGTTTGAAATCGCGGAGAAGCAACTTCAGTTTGTTGTTATAGGCACAATGATAGAGGTAGTGCGGACTCTTCCAACCAAGCACGTGCTTGGCACCTTCGGTAAGCATACCCTTGAAGCCCATGTCAGCTACCATAGCACCAATCTCATTGCTATAAATCAAACTGCTGTTACGGAACACCTTGGGGTCTTGACCGAACATCTGCTTGATTTTCTTGCGCATGTTCTCGACATCCTCGCGGAAGCACTCTTCGTTGGCCAATGCAGAGAGGCCATGAGAGTATGGCTCGCAAAGGAATTCGCAACAACCTGTCTCGTTCAACTCGTGCAAAAGTTCGATTACGCGCGGAGCATACATCTCCAACTGCTCAAGACCTACACCCGAAAGCGAAAGAGCAACTTTGAAGGCTCCACCATTCGCCTTGGCCATGTCGATAAGAGCTGTCAACGAAGGAATATAACTACGCTCTGCAATATCGGTAATACTACGTTCGTTTTCATAGTCATCATAGTAGTAGTGATCGCGACCAATATCAAAGCAACGGTAACGTTTCAGATGGATAATCTGGTGTATCTCAAAATAAAGACATATAGTTTTCATTGTTTATTCTTTTTTTAGGAGTTAGAGGAGTTATCGCTTCGCTTAGGAGTTAAAGGAGTTGTCAGCAAACCATGTTTGCTTAGCCAAATGACTTGCGAAACTATTGGCTTTTAACTCCTAGGCCCGTCAGAGCCGATAACTCCTTCTAACTCCTTTATTTCCTTGGTTTATTATTTATTTTTTCTAATTAACTCATCATAAATGGCACGATGGCGCAGACCCACCTTTTCCCAAGTGATTTGGTCCACCTCCTTGATTCCTTCCTCTTGCAGATACTTGAAAAGCGAGGGGTTAGTACAGATGGAGTAGATAGCATCGGCCATGGCATTGATATCCCAATAATCGACCTTGATGACGTTGGTAAGAATCTCACCGCATCCTGACTGCTTACTGATGATAGAGGGCGTACCACATTGCATAGCCTCCAATGGCGCAATACCGAAAGGTTCGGATACGGATGGCATCACGAACACATCGCTATTCTTATATGCTTCGTACACCTGCTTGCCCTTTTGGAAACCCGGGAAGTGGAAACGATCAGCAATACCTCTCTCTGCAGCCAAATTAATCATTGCATTGAGCATATCACCCGAACCTGCCATCACAAAACGAATATTACGTGTGCGCTGAAGTACAAGAGCTGCAGCCTCCACAAAGTATTCGGGTCCCTTCTGCATGGTGATACGGCCAAGGAAGGTCACGACCTTCTCCTTCGGGTGTTCCACACGGGGTATATCTTGCAATTCTTGCGACAAAGGATATACCGCATTGTGCATAGCCACACACTTGCGGGGGTCTTGATGATACTGATGAATAACTGTCTGACGAGTCAATTCACTCACGCACATGATGCAATCGGCATGATCCATACCATCCTTCTCTATAGAATAGACCGTGGGGTTTACTTTTCCGCGTGAACGGTCAAAGTCAGTAGCATGCACATGGATACAGAGCGGTTTTCCACTCACCATCTTGGCATGTACACCGGCAGGATAGGTCAGCCAATCGTGAGCATGAATAATATCAAACTCCTGCTGGCGAGCCACCACTCCGGCAATGATAGAGTAGTTATTTATCTCTTCATGCAAGTTTTTCGGATAACCACCAGCAAACTCCATACAACCAAGGTCGTTGACGTGCATGTAAGAGAAATCGGCATAGATATGATCGCGGAAGGCATAGTACTGCTCAGGAGTAGTGTAGCTCTGCAAGCGTGACTTCAAATAGTCATAATTCATATCACGCCATACAATGGGCACTTGATTCATGCCAATGATATTGAGAAACTTTTCCTCTTCACCCGTTGGTTTGGGCAAACAGAAAGTTGTCTCTACATCGCCCTGCACACTCAAGCCTTTCGTAATACCGTAAGAGGCTACGGCCAGTCCACCAAGGATTTTGGGAGGAAATTCCCATCCAAACATTAATACTTTCATAGTCAGGTTCCTCCTTATTATATATTATACTTATTCAATGTGTACAACGTTCTCAGAATCTCGGCCACATTCATGGCAAAAGATACTGCTCCGCGCCCCTTGAACGGCGGGTTTCCATCGAAGAGTTCAGGAATAGAGCCTACACAATGTGAGTTCATCTCAGCTTCATAGCCAATCAATTGACGCTCTACGAAAGAGAGACCACTCATCTTGTATATACGCAAATAAGCCTCGAAGTAAAAGCCTGCCAGCCACGGCCATGCCGTACCTTGATGGTAAGCATAATCACGTTGGTTTTGCGGACCTACATAATTTGGATTATAGCCGCCACTCTTGGGTGAAAGGCTACGAAGTCCTTTCGGAGTAAGCAATTCCTTAGTTACAATATCCAATACACGTTTTTTCTGATGCGTATCCAATGGACTGTAGTCGAAAGCTACAGTGAAAATCATGTTAGGACGCACACTCCAATCCATCATGTAACCATCCACATAGTCGAGCAGATAACCGTATTCGTTCAAGAATGTTTCCACAAATGCCGGTTTCACCTTATCTGCCATTCTCTCTAGTGGAGCGGCCTCGGCTGGTGTACCATGTTCGTTCATCATCTTGGCCACAAACATCAAAGCATTGTACCACAAGGCATTCACCTCTACCAAATAACCTGTACGGGCTACTACGGGACGTCCACCTACTGTAGAGTTCATCCAACTCACGGCCTTATCACTACCATTTGTATAGAGTAATCCATTCTGGTGCAAGAAGAGATTGGGATGTTTACCGCTCATGAGGTAATCCATGATATCCTCCATCAATTGGCCATACTTTGTCCAGCACTGTTTGGCTCCCACCATTTTGGCATATTGTTGCAATGTCCAGATGGCCCAAAGAAGGATGTCGGGATGTTCCATCTCATACACCTTGGCTTCGCTCGGACGTTCATTCATCCAATCGTTCAATGCCTCACGGGCAGTCTCCATAGCGTTGTGAAACTCGTCCAACTCACCTACAGCCAGTGTAAGACCGGGAAGGCTAATGAACATATCGCGTGCACGACACTTGAACCAAGGATATCCGGCCAACACATAGTTGCGCTCGCCCTGCTTGTTATGGAACTGGTGGGCAGCATTCACCAAGCAATGATAGAAACTGTCGCGTGGAGCACGAACCTCAACTTCCTTGTCGAAGGTCGCCTTTAATGTACGAGTCGTTATCGGAGATACACCACCAGAAAAGACAATGCTCTCACCCTTCTTGATTTCCACTTCAAAATATCCAGGTACATAAAGGTCTTCATTGAATGCATATCCACGCTCTTGCTCTTTCGGATATTCAATACCCCGATACCAATCCGGTTGGAAATGGAACTCATTCTTTTTGTTCAATTGCATGAACAGTTCGGGATAACCTGGATACATACATGTCTTGATACCATTTTCTACCAATTGATAGTCTCGGCTTGCCTGACTGTTCTCATGGGTGTATTGACGCACACTACGGAAAGCCAAGAAAGGACGCAGACGCAAAATGGTAGCCGAATGTGCTTCCAATAAAGTGTAGCGGATAAGGATACGATTCTCATGGTGTACGAAGAGCTTTTCTTTCTTCAATACCACACCCCCCACACGATAAATGGTTGTAGGAACTTTCTCCCACTCAAACTCACGGATATACTTGTGTCCGTTCGGGCTGTAGTTGTTACCTTGATACTTGTGCAAACCCAGGTTAAACTCTGCCCCATGTTGAATCACTGTCTCATCAAGGCTGGACAACAACACATGGTTCTCGTCATCCATCTCAGGAATAGGGATAACAAGCAAACCATGATACTTGCGCGTGTTGCAATCCACAATGGTAGAGCAGTGATAGGCGCCAGACCGATTGGTACGCAGAATCTCTCTTTGCAGACTCTCTTCCAGATTGGTCATCAGCGTCTTGTCAAATCGCAAATAACTCATAGTTGGTTTATTATTTTAAGGTTTAATAAATTAATAACTTATCTATACCGCAAAATTAGCAGCATTCAAAGTTACACCTTATTTTATAATGTAACAAAAAAAAGGGGGGAAATTTATGCTTTTAGGGACAAAATTACGGCAAGTAGCTTCCAAAACATGATTTAAAACATAAATTCAACCCAAAACGACACAAACAAAACACTTTTTATTTGGATGAAGAATATATAAAATAGGTAGGAACAAAAGGTTATAGTGAATTAGAACTTAAATTGCAACATAATGCGTACACCATGTTTATTTGCATTTGGCAAATGCAAATAGGTGAGTCTCCGGAAATATTCTACACGTAAAAAACGGAACACATTATGCACTCCCACATGATATTCAACATAAGGAGTCTCAGAATCCATAGCAAAACTTGTAATCATTCCATCGCGCTGTGGGAACAAGAACAGTTCCCCTCCATCTTTATTGATATTCGGATTATTCTTATCAGAAAGTGCCCCATATAAAATATTGACACCAAACACTTCGCGCCATTTCAAATGCCTCAAAAGCGGAATCCTGTTCAGCAGAACTCCATTCAACTCTGCAGTCAAATCAAGTGAAGCATACCGGTCATTAAAGAACTCCATATTATTCATCATATGGAAATGGTTTTGCTGTATTATATATGACTGATTTGTAGGAGGAAACGACAATAAAGGGAAGGGCACCTGGTTCCAGACAACCCCACCTTTCAACGTAGCATTGATACGCCCCCATGATGAAAGCCAGAATCGTTTATAAATGCTTGCCTCAGTTATATGATAATTATAGTCTCCCCCCAAAACCTTAACCCCTACGGTATGAGAAAGAGTCAAAACTGGTGCATCATTATTGACAGGCATTCGCCCTTGTTTGGAATTTATATAGGTTTCGTTAGGGGCATAACGGAAAGAAACTGCAGTTTCAACAGTTGTAATATCGTGTACACGTTCATTCCCCTTGCCATCATTTCGGATATAAGCCAAGTTGCCTGCCGGCCGATCGTTAATATGGCGTAATTCCACACTCGTAGAAAAATCATTGTCCGCTTCATACCTGAAAGTGGCAATAGTTTTCCGCATATACGACAACTGATCAACAGTGTTAGTCTTGAAAGCCAAGAATATATTATCCTTGTCTGTCAACAGGAACTTATCGGAAGGGGACATCACATCGAACTGATGAGAAAGAGCTATAGAACGACGAGGAAATTCATGAGGAATACGTTTTTTCTTTTCAAAAGAATACTCCGCTTCCACTTTGTATTTCAACTCATTATCTTTCAAACCATGAGCTACATACCCACCCAAAAACAAGTTGGGATGAAAGTATGCTGTCGTCTTGCCGCCTACCCGGAAACGGAAGCCATCAATATAATTATTGGAGATTATCGTATTCACCGGACCAAAGTCAAACTTACTTGGCCGCCCCCCTGTCCCTGTTTCAATATAATTCTCAACAAAAGTACGCAATACAACAATCGCATATTTATAGGAAGGCATTTCCTTTATTGCATTGACAAAACGATTCATCCCCATCTCTTTACGGCTCAAAGGAATCGGCCGGTGACTTTGCCAGAACTCAGCATCTTGTATCTGTGCATCAGCATCAATTTCCTCTTTCAATCTCCGATGAAACAATGACTCCTCCAAGGGTTGGAATGAATAATCTTTATAACGAGTGGTACGTTGCACCTGAACACCTTGCACAAAATCTACCAACTCCAGATTTATACGCATATCGTCCGTTTTTATTCCCCATGAACCATCAGGAAGGCGTTCAAACTCTTGCAGGATATCTATTTCTTTCACAAAATTAACTCCTGTCTTTTGTGGTAAACTCATCACGCACCGTTTCACCTGATAACAGCCATCGGTGGTAATATAGAGATGCCCGGTAAAACCAAAGTCATTACTATTCTGAGGAACAAACGTCAAATGATAACAAGAATCCTGCTCCACTTTCGTCGTATCCATTATATAGTACTTATAAAACGATATAGCTCCATTGGTAGCTATAGGACTGATGAAACGTTTTTCCAGAAGGTCAATATCTTCATCATAGATATCAATCTTTCCAAAGATACTTTCCATGATAGTCGTCATTCCTTCCCCAACACTTAGCAGATTGTTCACCCCAACACTCCTTTGCCCCAACACGATACTTTTTTCAGCTCTTGGTTCTCGCCTCCAAACATATCGAGTCACTGTTTCATCCATCGCCAACGGAAGAATTAACCTATTTGTCGTAGGATCAACTTCAAGTTGGTCTTTCAAAAATGGCATCTGCTGAAAAATCTTTGCTTCAAGTTTTTCGGGTGTCACATCATCAAGCGAGGTAGTCATCTTCTGGTAACCGTAATAGCTATACCATGCATGTTTCTTCAGATCCGAATAGCGTTTGTTTGCTATCACTTTACGCATCAAATCGACCGCCGGATTATTTTTACGCCGATACCTTTCACGGCGAGGCTTTACAGTCACTTCATAAAGACCGTGTGCTGTTTCCCGCATGCGTACATTGATTCGCCGTGAAGCATTACTTTTTATCCACACATGCTTGGAACTATAACCAATGGATTGAAAGATTAGTTTTTGAGATTTCCCTCCAGACGGTGAAGGCAGATGATATCGCCCACGCTCATCGGTTTGTGTACCAATGGTAGAGCCCTCATAATAGACTTGCACAAAAGGTACAGGCTCATGTGTCAATGAATCGGTCACAGTACCACGAATTTGTGCTGAAGCAAAAATTCCAACCATGACCAGCAGACACAAAAGCAAAAACCTCCTTATATGGAAAGTTGCCAATATCCCCCTACCTCTTATGCAAGAATAAAGAAACATGCGCTAATTAATACTGAATTCCAAATCCGGATGACCTTCAAGATATTTGACAAACCGCTTGTTTACGGACACCTTGAAAGATTTCGACACTAAAGAAGCCTGCATCATAGCTTCTGCATCCTTCACCTGAAAGCGGAGTTCAGCCTCACCGGGATTCTCTTTAATAAAGGAAGACAACTCGGCCAATATTGTAGAATCAATAGCATCAAGATTTATGCTGATTGTCAGACGTTCTATCAACTTATCCTTAACATCCGGCAACAATTCTATTTTATTTATTTTGGCCTCCAATTCCTCTTGCTTCCATTGCTTTGATTGCACTTTGGCATGAATAAAGAGGAAACACCCTTGTCGCATATAACGTCCGAAGTCTATCCAATCCTGTCCAAACAAAGGCAATTCCGCTGCTCCAGAATAATCCTCCAGTTTTGCAATACCAAAGGGATTTCCTTTTTTCGTATATCCTTCACGCAAACTAGTTACAATACCACCCAAAGTTATATCTTGATTCGCTATAGGTGTCAAATCCTTGTTCAATTCATCCATCCGCGTAGTACAAACATGGTTTAATATAACCGAATATTCATCTAAAGGATGAGCCGACAAATAAATTCCAACCAACTCACGCTCCTTATCCAATTTCTCCAAATCGCTCCATGATTCAGCTTCAGGTATTTCCGGAGTTGCAATCTCCACCGAATCAAAACCACCGAACAAACTGTTAGCCGCTTCAACCTTAGCCGTTTGATAAAGGTTTCCATATCTGATAAGCTGATCACAGAATGGTTCTCCTTTAACATTAACTGCAAAAAACTGCTCACGAGATATCTCCTTAAAACTGTCAAAAGCTCCAGCTAATGCAAGATTCTCAATATTTTTACGATTACAAGCCGACAAATTTACACGCTGTACAAAATCAAATATATCTTTATAAGGGCCATTTTTCTTTCGCTCTTCAATAATGGACTGCACAGCATTCTCACCCACACCCTTTATTGCACCCATCCCGAAGCGGATATCACCTGCGGCATTGACTGAGAATTTCAGGCTACTTTCATTCACATCAGGCCCAAGTGTCTGAATACCCATAGACTTGCATTCATCCATCAGTTTGGTGATTTCCGTGATATTACTGATATTCCGGCTCATAGTTGCGGCCATGTACTGACTGGGATAGTTAGCTTTCAAATATGCAGTCTGATATGCGACCCACGAATAGCATGTGGCATGACTTTTATTGAATGCATACGATGCAAACTTCTCCCAATCTGCCCATATCTTTTCCAACACCTTCGGATCATGTCCATTCTTTTGTCCTCCCTTAATAAACTTGGGCTTCATCTGATCCAACTTATCGCGCAACTTCTTACCCATAGCTTTACGCAACGCATCACTCTCGCCACGGGTAAAATCTGCCAAAAGGCGCGAAAGAAGCATCACCTGCTCTTGATATACCGTAATCCCGTAAGTATCCTTCAAGTATTTTTCCATAATAGGAATATCGTACTCAATGGGCTTTCTTCCCTGCTTACGGTCAATAAAATCCGGAATGTAATCCATAGGACCGGGCCGGTAAAGAGCATTCATAGCTATAAGATCTTCAAAAGTTGAAGGCTGCAACTCACGCAAATATTTCTGCATTCCTGCCGATTCAAATTGAAATGTTCCGACGGTTTTTCCCTCACAATACAATTTGTAAGTAGCAGGGTCATTAATGTCAATGGAATCAATATCTATCTCTACTCCAAGACTTTGACGAACATTCTCTACGGCTTCTTTAATAATGGAAAGGGTCTTCAACCCTAAAAAGTCCATTTTAATAAGCCCGGTATCTTCAATTACACTACCCTCGTATTGGGTAACAAGCATCTTTTCTTTAGTTTCTTTATCCTCGGCTGTGCTTACAGGAACCCAGTCCGTAATATCATCACGACAGATTATAGTTCCACAAGCATGCACACCTGTACCCCGCACGTTACCTTCCAACATTTTGGCAAATTTAATCGTATCCCGAACTTTAGGATCTGGCGAGGTTTCCGCTTCTTGCAGTTCTGGAACATAAGCTATCGCATTGGGAATATTCAGTTTTTTATCAGGGATTTTATCCGGTATCAGTTTACAAAGACGATTCGATTCATCCAAAGGAACTTTCTGCACACGGGCTACATCCTTAATTGCCATTTTTGTGGCCATGGTACCATAAGTAATAATATGAGCCACCTTCTCTGCCCCATATTTTTCTGTTACCCAACGAAGCACCTCACCACGTCCGTCATCATCAAAATCTACGTCTATATCAGGCAATGATATACGATCCGGATTCAAGAATCGTTCAAACAGCAAGTCATATGCAATTGGGTCTATTTTAGTTATACCCAAACAGTATGCGACAGCCGAACCTGCGGCCGACCCACGCCCCGGTCCTACAGACACGCCCAATTCACTCCGGGCTGCTCCAATAAAATCCTGCACGATAAGGAAGTAACCAGGAAATCCCATGGTTTTCATGATATGCAGCTCAAAGTTTAGGCGTTCAGCCACTTCCTCCGACAGAGGATCGCCATATAATTTCTTTGCGCCTATCATGGTCAATTCCCGCAAATAATCAGCTTCTAATTTGATACGATAGAGTTTGTCATATCCGCCTAACTTCTTTATTTTATCCTTGGCATCCTCTTCACTCAGCACCACATTACCATTCTCGTCACGGGTAAATTCATTAAACAGATCTTCTTCAGTCAAAGTTCGCCGGTATTCCTCCTCTGTTCCAAACTCCTCAGGTATAGCAAAGTTGGGCATGATGGGAGCATGGTCTATACTGTAGAACTCAACTTGGTCACAAATGGCGCAAGTATTACTTAATGCCTCAGGAACATCCGCAAACAAGGCGTTCATCTCTTCTTTAGTCTTGAACCATTCTTGCTTGCTGTACAACATACGCTTCGGGTCATCCAAATCCTTACCCGTACTCAAACAAATAAGACGATCGTGAGCTTCCGCATTCTCCTCATCCACAAAATGCACATCATTCGAACAGATAAGCCGAATCCCGAATTTTCTACTATATTCTATCAGTTTTTCATTAACCTGTAGTTGCAAACCGTATGTTTCATGATTGGCACGCGGAACCGTAGCCTTATGCAATTGCAACTCCAGATAGTAGTCATCTCCAAACAGATTCTTATACCATTGTATAGCCTCTTCTGCTTCATTCAATCTTCCTGCCAATATCTTTCTGGGGACTTCACCACCAATACAAGCCGAACATACAATAAGCCCTTCATGATATTTCTCCAGTTCCACCCGATCTGTACGTGGTCGGTTGTAATACCCTTCAGTCCATGCTTTCGACACCAGTTTGATCAAGTTATGGTATCCTTTCTCATTCTTCGCCAAAACTATCAGGTGATATCCTCCCTGATCCTCCTTGCCATCTTTATTGAAAAGACGCCGACGTGCCACATACATCTCACAACCGATAATCGGTTTGAAAAGTTTTTGTTGGAGTTCTTGAAGTTTCTTCCGGCAATCGTCCAATTCGGCTTGTACATCACCATTCCATTCTTCTTGGGCCTCTGCTCCATTTTCTAACGCGACTATCCGTTTCTTTATACTCTTGATATCGCCATTAGTCCCTCCATTTTTCTTGTTGACATAGTTAAAAAACTCTTTAATGCCAAACATATTGCCATGATCGGTAACGGCCATTCCGCGCATGCCATTAGCCATAGCCTTATCTACAAGCCGTTGGATACTGGCTTGCCCATCCAATATTGAATAGTGTGTATGTACGTGAAGATGAATAAAATCCTGCATTACTCCGTTATTTATATCCAAAAAGTGGATAAAGGTAGTCTTTTCTGCAGAATCGGAAAAACTAAAACCAAGAAAGTTTCCATCTATTCATTTATTTTTCACATTTTAGAGAGCTTTTTGCAAATAGACATCTTTTTATTTGCAGGATTTAAGACAAAAGACTATATTTGCACGATAAAATAGATTTTATTCAATTCACATTATTCTGGCATCCTTAGATAATTGAAGTTGGAATCAAGAAAAAAAGATTGAACCATGAAGCAATTGAAAAAACTGAAAAGAATAAGAATACATCATGAAGGAACTGACACTTTGATTATCAGTGCCATCCTTCTGGCGGCCATCAATGCAGCAATCTTCTATTACATTGAATGCAAAATCCCCTTTTTCATCACAGCACCCGCTAGTGTCATAACATGGTTGCTCCTTTTAAACTTCTTCCGTTGCCCCATCCGTTTATTCAATGGCGAAACAAAACAGACTGTTGTAGCTCCTGCAGATGGAAAGATTGTATGCATCGAAGAAGTTGACGAACATGAATACTTTCATGATCGCAGATTATTGGTAAGTATTTTTATGAGTCCATTAAACGTACATGCCAACTGGTATCCTGTAGATGGAACCATCAAAAAAGTAGCTCATCAAAAAGGACGTTTTCAAGCTGCCTACCTACCCAAATCAAGTACTGAGAACGAACGCTCAATGGTGGTCATCGAGACTCCCGAAGGAGTTGAAGTGATGGCACGCCAGATTGCCGGCGCGATGGCTCGCCGTATTGTCACTTATGCTGAGTCTGGAGAAGATTGTTATATCGACGAACACATGGGATTCATCAAATTCGGATCACGGGTAGATGTGTATCTTCCTATTGGCACAGAGGTTCTTGTATCCTTAAATGAAAAGACCGTGGGTAATGAAACCGTTATTGCCCGACTCAAATAATTCATATCTATTTTGAAGAAATGGCAAACTGTATAACCCGTCACATACCCAACACCGTTACCTGCTGCAACCTTTTTTGCGGCTGTGTAGCTGTTGTCATGGCTTATCAAGCAAATTATCCTGTAGCTTTTCTCTTTATCATATTAGCTGCAGTTTTTGACTTCTTCGATGGAATGTTGGCCCGCGCTTTAGGTGCCTACTCACCTATGGGCAAAGAATTGGACTCTTTGGCTGACGATGTCAGTTTTGGACTAGCACCAGCAATGATAGTCTTTTCCCTTTTTAAAGAAGTACATGTGCCCTCTTTTTTATCTGCGATTGAAACATGGCTACCTTATAGCGCTTTCTTGATTGCAATATTCTCAGCTTTACGATTAGCAAAGTTCAACATTGACACCCGGCAGACCTCTTCTTTTATAGGAATGCCAACACCGGCCAATGCCCTTTTTTGGAGTTCATTGGCCGTCGGTGGATACGAGTTCCTGATTTCAGATAAATTCAACGCAATATATCTTGTATTGCTTGTATTGCTCACATCATGGTTGTTGGTAGCTGAAATTCCCATGTTTTCTCTCAAGTTCAAAAATCTTTCCTGGCAATCCAACAAGGTGCAATACATATTCTTATTAGTATCACTGCCACTTATCATATTGTTAAAAGAAGGTTGCTTGGCGGCTATTATCATCTGGTATGCCATCTTATCCTTGGCTACTGGCTACAACCGAAAGGACAATCCAAACTAATCTTGCGCCAAAATGTCAGTTGGCACACCGTTTGTTATTAGAATAATAAAACAATAACAACAATTCAAGCTACAGTGGGAATATTCGGACTATTATTCATTATACTGCCTCTTATTATTCTATTTATAATTATAAGTTTCGGCATCAATCTACTACATAGCATTCTGCGCTTTTTCGGATTTGGCCGTTCCAACAACAATCAAACAAGTTCTTGGAACAATCGCCAGCAGACACAGAGTCATCGCTCTCAGCCCCATTCTACTAACTCCTCTTCAAAAAATAAGAAAATAATAGAAGAGAACGAAGGAGAATACGTTGACTTTGAGGTGATAGAATAAAGTTCTTTATTTTCTTTTTTCGGATCAGTCCGAAAACCCGGTTGTAAACAAATGACGGTTTAGTCCGAAAAACAAGTTGCAACCCTTTTTCTCCTATCTCTTCTTGGGATGTATCTGTAACATGTCATAATATTTGGTTCTTATTTGCTCTTTCTTTCATTTTTAGTTGAAATCAGGGGAAAAATAGGAACATAAGTTCAAGTGGCCACGAACATATGTTCGTTGGCACTTGAACATATGTTCAGAGGCATTTGAACATATGTTCATTTTTTAGGCCTGTTTTCTTGTATTGGACAGGGGGTTTCGGACCGCCCCCTTATTTCCTCCTAATTTCAACTAAATTACAGAAGAACGAAAAAGGGTTGCATCTTTTCTGTCGATGCAACCCTTTATTTCCTATGAATTTGGATTCTCAAGAATTTCTTTTACTTCTTGCGAGCATTTCCGTAGCGGCTCATGAACTTATCTACACGTCCGGCAGTGTCAACCAACTTAGACTTACCGGTGAAGAAAGGGTGTGAGCTGCTTGAGATTTCAACTTTTACTACAGGGTAGGTTTCGCCCTCAAATTCTACAGTATCAGTAGTTTTGCAAGTAGAACGAGTCAAAAACATATCCCCATTAGACATGTCCTTGAATACTACGGGACGATAATTTTCAGGATGAAGTCCTTTTTTCATTGCTATATTTCTTTATTAATTATTATATACTTAACTTATTGCTGGTAACAATAATGTGTAATGGTCTGTCAATTCAGGGCGCAAAGGTACACCTTTTATTTTTAACAGCCAAAGATTTACGCAAAAAAGTTACTTAATATTAGGTTGTTCCAATCCGTATCCTTTGCGTTTGTCTTCCTTTTTTAAAGCAAATGCAAGCATCAATGCAATTATACCGAAGAGTGCAAACACACACATCGGCAAGGTATAATCGTATTGGATAAAAGTTTGCCCATCTACTACACGCTCCCCTACAATACAATATTTATTGAGCAACCAACCGATAAGCAAAGGCACAAAGCCTAAACCAATATTTTGCACCCAAAAAATAAGAGCGTATGCCGAACCTAACAATTTTTCAGGAATAATTTTGGGAACGCTGGGCCACATTGCTGAAGGAACAAGTGAGAAAGCCACCCCCAATACGACAGCAACGAAAGCCGCAAACCACCAATAATTGAGAACAGGCAAAGCAAACATCACATGTACCATAATAAGTAACGCAGAGCCAAGAATCATAATTGAGGCTCCCTTTCCATATTTATCATAAATACCGCCAAAAAGAGGTGTCATAATAAGATTTCCCATTGGGACAAGAGCTGGTATCCATCCAGCCCATTCATTAGCCATACCATACTTATTCTCCACCAATGAAGCAGCATACTTCATAAAAGGGAATACAGCCGAGTAAAACATAAGACAAAGCAAGGCTATGAGCCAAAATCCACGATTACTAACAATTGCCTTAAGGTCTGAAATATGAAATGTTTCATCTTCGCCTTGTTCTATTGTAATCTGCTTGTCAAGTTTGCTATCCATAATACAGAATGCCATATAAGCAAGCAAACCAATTCCCAATAATACAAGCGCGAGCAACAATGGAGTTGACATGCTAAAATTCTTCACAATGAGCGGACTGACAATCATTGCCAAAGCTGTCCCCAAACGGGCTACTGCGACTTGGGCACCCATAGCCAAAGCCATTTCCTTACCTTTAAACCATTTGGCAATGACTTTGGTTACCGTAATACCGCAATTCTCTGTACCTACAGCAAAAATCGCATAACCGAGACTAGCCACAAAAACCTGAGTACGAATGCCTAAAATATACCCTGCATCAGAAGCCGGTGAAATAAACTCTACTGCATAATATTTGACAAAGGCACCAATAACCATCAGCGCACAAGTCATCAATCCTGTAAACCGTACTCCCAATTTATCGAGGATAATCCCCCCGAAAAGAAGCATAAGAAGAAAAACATTGAACCAACAATAAGCCCAATTAAAAAAACCGAAATCTGAACTGGACCAATTCATTTCCACTTCAAGCATAGTCATCAAAGGCGACATTGCATCAGTGAGGAAATAGCCCCACATCATGGTGAACGACACAATCACAAGAGCTGTCCATCTGGCAACTTTTGAATCACGAAGAGTTTGTTTGATTTGTTCTGTCATAACTATATTACATATTTATCTGTTATTTATGCCTTTCTGGTGTGCAAAGATACAACATTTCTGACGATTAGCCCACGATTCTCTTTTTTTTACGGATATTTGTTTCTGTTTTCAAAATAATGTATTAACTTTGTCACAAGTTACATTTATTAATCAAAATAAAATTAAACTATTATGAGAAAAATTAAAGTTAGCGCTATGTGCGCATTGCTCTGCGGAAGTGTTATGTTTTCTTCTTGCATCGGTTCATTTGGTTTGTTCAACAAACTGAGAAACTGGAATGAGGGACTTTCAGACAACAAATTCGTAAACGAATTGGTATTCTTGGCCATGTACATAATCCCAGTTTATGAGATTAGCATGTTAGCAGACGTTGTAGTATTCAACTCTATTGAATTCTGGACCGGAAACAATCCTATGGCCAAAGCTGGTGAGGTAAAGGAAGTAAATGGTGAAAATGGCAAATATTTGGTAAAGACCAACGCTGACGGCTACACCATCACTAACGAAGCTGGCGAAGAACTGAACCTGAAATTTGACGAAGAGGCTCAAAGCTGGAATGTAATGAATGGCAATGAAGCTATCGAGTTGCTTACCATCAATGCTGATGGAACCGTAAATGTGAACATGCAAAATGGAAGCTATATGCAAGTCACTCTTGATGCTGCAGGTATGACCGCCGCCCGTCAAGCAATGACTCATGCCACTTACGGGTTTGCACAAAGATAATCGCTTATATATATTATATAAGGTATAAACCTGATTTTTTAGGCGCGGATTACGCGAAGGTACGGATTAACATTTACCGTGAATTCGCATAATCCGCGCCTAATAATATTAAAAATTACAATCCTTATTTCTTTGTGATATGTAAGAAACGGCTCACAGTCCTCAACAGGCTACGGTCCTTATTGTCAATGAATGCATCAAGAATGCGGCACATCTGTCCTTCTTCTTCCGGAATGATATCGTAATCGGCAACAGATGCAGGAATCAGGCAACTCTGCCCTTCGTCCAACCGAATTTCGTCGCCAGTCTCACGAATACGGATATAACAATTCCCCTTGATGCACATGGAGATAATAAAGGAGTCGTATTTTTTCAAATCACGATGAATAGGGTTCATCACCTCATTTACCCTTACTGAAAAAAAAGGAGTATCAACAACAAGTGCCGCACCATTCTCCCGGGCAGAATAAATTGTACGATATTCCTTCTCTACCGTATAGTCAAGCGCACGAGCCGCCAGTTCTGTATGCAACTCACGTGGATGCCCATCCATCCCTGGACGATTATAGTCAAAAATCCGATAGGTGACATCACTACTTTGCTGTATTTCAGCCAACAGGATTCCGCCACAAATGGCATGTACTCTTCCCGAAGGTATATAGAACACATCACCAGGCTTCACTTCATGTCGCGCCAGAACCTCGGTAATGGTTCCATCCTCCACCCTCTTCTTGTACTCATAAGGAGATATCTGCTCTTTGAACCCCGCATATAGGAAAGAACCAGGATTGGCATCAATAATATACCACATCTCAGATTTTCCCATTTTGCCATGCTCGCGAAGCGCCATCTCATCATTAGGATGAACCTGGATACTCAAATCTTTCTCTGCATCAATAAATTTGGCCAACAAAGGCATCTTACCATCATACTGTCTCACTACGCGCTCGCCAAGAATGGATTCTGCATCTTTTTCTATAACTTCAGAAAGAGTAAGACCTGCAAATATCCCGTTTGCAACAACACTTGTACTGGAAGGCACAGCACTCACTTCCCACGATTCACCTATAGGCAAGCCGTCAGACTGAAGGCCTTTCCACACTTTAAGCCTTTCACCACCCCAAACTACAGAGTGTAAATTAGGACGAAACAATAAAGGGTATAAATCCATCATCTTGCATCAAACTTTGTATGCTATGTTATTGTCCGACAAAGATAACACTTTTCTTTCATTAAACAAATTATCGGACAATAAAGAGAAGAAAAAAACGGATTGCATGGTTCTGTAAACTATACAGTCCATACAATCCGCACAAGACTCAACAACAAGTTATTTCTTATCGCAAGCGATCAGTTTCCAGACAAGGGCAGACAAAGATGCTCCAATGAATGGACCTACAATAAACACCCACAGTTGGGTCAGAGCCTCACCGCCTTGGAATACGGCAGGAGCAATTGAACGGGCCGGATTTACAGATGTGCCAGTATAGTGGATACCGACCAAATGAATAAGAATCAGCGAAAGACCGATAGCCAACCCTGCAAAATTACCAGCACCTTTGTTTGCATCAGTGGTACCCAACACTACCAATACAAAGATGAATGTCAATACAATTTCAGCAATCAGACCATTAACTACACCACCTGCACATGTGTTAGCCCCTGTAGCAGTTCCCTCAGGAGTCAACCCGCTTACCAGAACATACAGCAGAGCAGAACCGATAAATGCGCCTATCACCTGAAAGATCATGTACATTCCGGCATCTTTACCACTGATACGTCCACTCAACAGGCAACCAAGCGTAATAGCAGGATTAATGTGACAGCCACTAATCCCACCGATTGTATAGGCCATGGCAACGACGGCCAAACCAAAAGCTACGGCTGTACCGACTACCGAAGCCGCATCCACACCACAATTAAGACTCACGGCTGTGCCGCAACCCATCAGTACGAGAACCATCGTACCAACCATTTCTGCTAAATACTTCTTCATAAGATTTTAGATTTTATTAATAAATAAGAACCATGCAAATGTAATCCTTTTTCTACAATCAAACAAGAGAAAGAGATAAATTTGTTACAAAATACGACTTTTTTCTTTCGTTTGACATCTTTTTCTCCCAAAACAGGAACAAAAATACAGTGATTTGACTATCTTTGCAACCGCTTAACAATAACCAAGAAGAAATAAATGAAAGTTACTATCATTGGAGCAGGCAACATGGGTGGTGCCATAGCACGCGGTTTGGCCAAAGGTACCATCATAAATACTGCAGAAATCACAGTTTCTGACCCTTCGGAGCCCACTTTACAAGCGCTCCAAAAAGAATATCCGGATATCAATATCATGTGTGACAATAAGACTGCAATCGTTGATGCAGATCTTATCATCGTAGCTGTAAAACCTTGGTTGGTAAAGCCTGTACTTGCAGAACTGTCTTTGCAGCCACAGCAAGTCCTGGTTTCTATCGCAGCAGGAATAAGTTTTGAACAATTAGTGGAATATACCGCCCTACCCGAGCAGACCATGTTCCGACTTATCCCCAATACGGCAATTTCCCAATTAGAAAGCATGACACTCATTGCCAGCTATAAGGCAACCCCGGTACATGAAAAACTCTTGATTGACATATTCAATGAAATGGGAATGGCCATGATGGTTCCAGAAAGTCAATTGGCTGCAACAACAGCTCTTACTTCGTGTGGCATCGCATACGTTCTGAAATATATTCAAGCCGCCATGCAGGCTGGAGTAGAGATGGGACTCTACCCCAAAGATGCACAACGGATGGTTGCACAAAGTGTAAAAGGAGCCGCATCACTTATTTTGAACAATGACACCCACCCAAGTATCGAGATTGACAAAGTAACGACTCCAGGAGGCATCACTATTAAAGGTATCAACGAATTGGAACACGCAGGATTCACGTCAGCAATCATCAAAGCCATGAAGGCAAGCAGATAATTAAAGAGTGAAGAATTAAAGTCATGAGCATTGGCTTTAACTCTTAGTGAAGCGATACTCCTTTTAATTCAGACAATTAAGTTCCCGAAATTTGAAACAAGCAAATATAAGAAAAATATATAAATCATGAACGACCAGATTAAACAAATTGCAGCACGCCTCCGTGGCTTGCGTGACGTTTTGGAATTAACCGAACAGGAAGTGGCAGAAAGCTGCAATCTTTCAATTGATGAATATAAGGAAATGGAAAGTGGCAACAAGGACATTTCTGTAAGTGCCTTACAATCCATAGCTCGCAAATATGACATCACGTTGGATGTCCTGATGTTTGGTGAAGAGCCCAAAATGAGTTCTTATTTTCTGACTCGCGCAGGAAAAGGCATTTCTGTAGAACGAAGCAAAGCTTACAAATACGAAGCCTTGGCTTCCGGTTTCCGCGACAGGAAGATAGACCCGTTCATTGTTACCGTAGAGCCTAAAGATGAAGGCTCCCCACTGCATCTGAACAGTCATGCAGGTCAAGAAATAAGCTACATCCTTGAAGGACGTCTGTTAGTAAATCTGGCAGGCAAGGAAATCATCCTTAACCCAGGAGACAGCCTTTATTTCGACTCTTTACAGCCTCATGGAATGAAGGCTCTCGATGGAAAACCTGTACGTTTCTTGGCTGCAATCATGTGATATAATACAACTACGAGTGATCAGTAAATTGCAAATAAAATGGTAGAAAGATTTTTGACACAAACAAAATTCACCTCGCAAGAGGATTATATAAATAATCTCCACATCCGTGTGCCCGACAATTTCAATTTTGCATATGATGTGGTTGATGTATATGCTACTGAACAACCTGAGAAGAAAGCATTGCTATGGACTAATGATCACGGTGAATCACGCCAATTCACATTTGCCGATATGAAACGTGAAACCGACCGGACTGCATCTTATTTTCAGACTCTTGGTATCGGAAAGGGAGACCCTGTCATGCTGATACTGAAACGACGTTACGAATTCTGGTTCTCCATCTTGGCTCTTCATAAATTAGGAGCAGTAGTTATTCCTGCCACCCATCTGTTGACCAAAAAAGACATCATATATCGTTGTAATGCCGCAGGCATCAAAGCTATTGTGGCAGCTGGCGAGCGTGTAATTACGGACCATATCCAGGCCGCCATGCCCGAATGTCCTACCGTAAAAGCATTGGTAAGTGTAGGCCCGGATATGCCTGAAGGGTTCAGCAATTTCCAACAAGGTATAGAAAATGCTCCAGCCTTTGTCCGTCCGGCAAACGTAAATACAAATGATGATGTAATGCTCATGTATTTTACATCCGGCACAACAGGCAATCCCAAAATGGTGGCACACGACTTCACTTATCCGCTCGGCCATATCAGCACAGGATACCTATGGCACAATCTGCACGAGGGGAGTCTGCATCTGACTATTGCCGATACAGGTTGGGGAAAGGCCGTATGGGGCAAGCTGTATGGACAATGGTTTGCCGGTGCCAACATCTTTGTTTATGACCACGAGAAATTTACTCCTGCCGACATATTACATAAGATAGAACAATACCGAATCACATCGCTTTGTGCGCCCCCTACCATTTACCGTTTCCTTATTCGTGAAGATTTGCGTAAGTTCGACCTCTCTTCATTAGAATATTGTACAACAGCCGGCGAGGCTTTGAACGGTGCAGTATATGACACCTTCAAGGAATTGACAGGTATCCGTTTGATGGAAGGTTTCGGGCAAACCGAAACGACACTGACTTTGGCCACTTTCCCTTGGATGGAGCCAAAACCAGGAAGCATGGGTGTTCCTAATCCGCAATACGATATTGATCTGCTCACCCCTGACGGCCGCTCGGCTGAAGATGGTGAACAAGGGCAGATTATCATCCGTACAGATAAAGGCAAACCATTGGGATTGTTCAAAGAATATTTCCGGAATCCCGAACTGACCAAGGACGCATGGCGCGATGGCATTTATTACACTGGCGATGTGGCATGGCGTGACCAGGATGGCTATTATTGGTTTGTAGGCCGTGCAGACGATGTCATCAAAAGTTCAGGCTACCGCATAGGTCCCTTCGAAGTGGAAAGCGCACTGATGACCCATCCGGCTGTCGTGGAATGTGCCATTACAGGTGTACCCGATGAGATTCGTGGCCAAGTAGTAAAAGCAACGATTGTATTGGCCAAAGATTACAAAGCTAAAGCCGATGCAGAATTGATTAAAGAACTACAAGACCATGTAAAGCGGGTTACAGCCCCTTACAAATATCCGCGTGTCATTGAGTTTGTGGACGAACTGCCAAAAACTATCAGTGGAAAAATCCGCCGCGTGGAAATCAGAAAGAATGATGCTGCACAATAAGTGAGCTATGGGTTATTCTTCATGAGGATGGGGGTGTGTCAAAAATAAATTTAGGCACACCCCCACCTCCATGAGAAATTTATTCCACAAGCTACTCGTTGCCAATCATTGATAAAACAATTCAGAATCCCCGTTGTTATAAAAAAAAGAAGTATAAATTTCAAGGCTAAGGATATATGAAAAAAGTTTATGAAGGTTCTCTGTGGGAGGCCGAAGTAGTAAAAGGGTTATTACAGTCTGAAGGAATAGATTGTATGCTACGCGATGAGACATTAGGTGCTGTCACTTCCCCCTATCTCACATCAGGAGGTGATGTGAAACTCTTAGTCAATGACGAAGACTACCCAAAAGCATTTCAGTTGGTAAGTTCACGTGGTCAGGATGCCCGGTCCTGAATTCTACCACATATTACATATCCCTTACTCCTGCCCTTCTCCTTTCAGGGTTGGCAGACCTAAGTGATATTTTACGGCCAATAAGCGCACCAGAAATACACAAAGGCCCGTAACACATTCATTGATAATTATATCAACATTAAACCAATCCAGCAATCCATAACAAATACCACCTATAATACAGGCCATGGCATAAATCTCTTTACGGAAAATAAGTGGTATTTCATTGATAAACACATCACGAAACACACCACCAGCAGCTCCGGTAATGGTTCCCATAATGACCGCGACCCATAGGGGGAAGTTCAAATCAAGTGCCTTTTCAACACCAACAACTGTAAAAAGAGCCAATCCGATAGTGTCAAAAATAAAGAATGTGACCTCCTGACGGATAATCCGCTTGCCAAAGATAATAACCCACAACAAGGCAATCCCTGAACAAACCAGATACATAGGATTGGTCATCCAGATAGGAGTAACCCCCAATAGGAGATCGCGCAAAGTTCCCCCTCCGATGGCCGTCACTACACCGACCACGTATGCTCCAAACAAATCAAAATGTTTGGCCGAAGCTAACCGAATGCCACTAATGGCAAATGCAAATGTCCCGATAAAATCGAGAATCTCCATAAAACTGGGAAATTCCATAACCATTCTATTTTTCTCTCTGACAAACAGGTATTATAATTGCACCACATTGTTTATCGGACATCCGGCAATGTAGTGCTGCAAGTTTTTCACCGCTACGTCCAGCAACCTCTCCCGGGCTTCAATCGTGGCCCATGCTATATGGGGAGTTATAAAGCAATTGCAAGCAGTCAGCAACGGATTATCTGCCTTCGGAGGCTCCTGCGAAAGCACATCCAGACCTGCAGCAAGGATACGGCCTTTATCCAATGCCTCTGCCAAATCACCTTCATTTACCAACGGTCCACGCCCCGTATTGATAAGAATAGCTGTAGGCTTCATCAATCTCAACCGGTCTGCATTCACCATATCCTTGGTATCTTCTGTCAACGGACAATGCAGACTTACCACATCAGCAGTAGCAAACAGTTCTTCAAGGCTACAGGCTACGACTCCTTCGGGGAGTTCTTCTTTCTTTTTCGATGTATAGGCTATCACCTCCATTCCAAAAGCTAAAGCAATACGGGCCGTGGCCATTCCTGTGTTCCCTAAGCCCACAATTCCCATACGCTTTCCTGCCAACTCTATCAGCGGAGTACTCCAATAACAAAAATCTTCGCTTGTAGTCCAACGCCCCCTCTTGTTCTCATCAGCATAGTAACCTACTCTTTGGGTTATATTCAGCAAATGGGCAAAAACCATTTGGGCCACAGATTCTGTACTGTAAGCAGGAATATTCGTCACCACAATGCCTCGCCGGCGGGCAGCTTCTATATCCACGACATTGTATCCGGTAGCCAACACTCCAATATATTTCAAATCGGGCAACAGCCCCATTACCTCTTCCGTAATCACCGTCTTGTTTGTCAACAGAGCTTCAGCTCCCTGCGCACGCACCACAAGTTCTTCCGGTGCTGTCCGGTCATACACTACGCATTCCCCCAATCGGTCCATCTTCTCCCAAGAGAAATCACCAGGATTGGCAGCATATCCATCAAGTACTACGATTTTCATGTTTTCCTTTATTTATACCGTTCTCCCCACAATTGCTGCATCCGTTCCTTCAATCTGGCCTCGGCTGCATTCTCCTGTGGTTGCCAAAAATGTGCATTCATCAATTCATCAGGCAAGAACTGTTGTTCTACAAAATGGTTTTCGTAATCGTGTGCATACTTATACTCCTTGCCATACCCCAATTGCTTCATCAGTTGTGTTGGTGCATTGCGAAGATGCAGAGGCACAGGACAATTACCCGTAGCGCGAACAGCCTCCAAAGCAGCGCCAATCCCCATGTAAGCAGAATTGCTTTTAGGACTTGTTGCCAAATAAACAGTAACTTCAGCCAACGGAATCCGCCCCTCGGGCCAACCGATTTTCATTACCGCTTCAAATGCAGCATTGGCCAAAAGCAAAGCATTCGGATTGGCCAACCCGATATCCTCTGCAGCCGATATGAGCAGACGGCGGGCTATAAACTTCGGGTCTTCACCTCCCTCTATCATACGTGCCAGCCAATAAAGCGCTCCATCAGGATCACTTCCCCGGATACTCTTGATAAAGGCAGATATGATATCATAATGCATCTCCCCATCCTTGTCATATGCCAACGGATTCTGTTGCAGGCGCTCTATCACTTTTTCATCAGTTATCGTCACCTGCTTTTCAGCATCAGCTTCTACCACAAGTTCCAGAATATTCAGCAATTTCCGTGCATCTCCACCAGAATAGCGGAGCATGGCATCAGTCTCTTTTAGCACTACGTTGCGCAATTTCAACTGTTCATCAGTAGCGATGGCCCGATGAAGAAGTTCCAGTAAATCTTCTTTTTCAAGAGATTTCAGCACATATAGCTGACACCTTGAAAGCAACGGACGAATAACCTCAAACGACGGATTTTCAGTCGTAGCTCCAATAAGCGTCACCACCCCCTTTTCTACCGCTCCCAGCAAAGAGTCTTGCTGCGATTTGCTGAAACGGTGGATTTCATCGATAAACAGGATAGGACTGGCTTGCGAGAAAAAGCGGTTACTCTGTGCCCGTTCAATAACCTCACGCACATCCTTCACCCCTGAAGTGACCGCACTGAGTGTATAAAAAGGGGTTTCTAACTTATTGGCAATAATCTGCGCCAAAGTTGTCTTCCCCACTCCCGGAGGCCCCCACAAGATAAAAGAAGCAATACGTCCTGCATCAATCATTTTACGCAAAACGGCCCCTTCTCCTACAAGATGTTTCTGTCCGATGTATTCATCAAGCGTCCGCGGTCTCAGGCGCTCGGCTAACGGCTGTCCCATAGCTTCACATTTTTTTCTTTCTGCAAAGATAGCGCTTTGTTCCTAAAGAAAACAGGTATTGCCTGTTTTTTTCCAACAAAAGCTAAAAACAACTGTTTCAAGTTTCTTGGTGAATTATTGGTATCCAATAAAAAGGGAAGTGAAAAATACCATCTTCTCTATGGCGGTTCGGATAAATCTTACTCATCGGACTGTAATTTTCCCTTTACTCTCTTTTGTGGTAAAAAAGTAAAATCCAGCAGGAAGAAAAATGCTCACCTCCTCATCTTGAGAAAGATTGCATGTATAAAGAGGACACCCCTGAAAATCATATACTGAGAATCTGTTTTGTTGAACCAATGATTTAAATACTGTAACATCGCCATTTTGACTGATTAAAACATCTGAAGATACCTTCTTTCGAATAGAATCAACAATATTCTCCACTTCATCACGCACACCAATTCTAATATCGTCCAAACAAATGGCACTCAATGCTTTCACATCGAATTCAAAAGCCAAACGAAAATCTTCCATTATCATGTTTGCAATTTCCATACTTACTTCTTCCCAAGAAGTTGTTATTTGGGTATAATGTTTAAGCAATACCCATTCTTCTTGGTTACTTTTAGTCTGATAATATATGAAAAAGCCATTTGACTGCTGAATAGTTCTGGAGGTTATATGATACATGAAATAAAGCATATATGAATAAGAGGAGTCATAAGAAATCCATTCAGAAACCATGCGGCCAAAACATGAAGATTGGTTCCTATTCCCAACATACAAATAATTTACCCCATCCAAAGGGGCCGGTAACTGAAAAAAGGGTTTAAAAATACTATTCTCAACGTCGGACGAGGCATAAAAGTGTATTTGTTCTTCAAACGACTCTGTCTCAACATTCCAACTCGTCAAAGGAGACTCATTCTCAAACTTTTCGTACCACCACGTCTCAGGTTCGAGCAGCGTTCCATTATATAAAGACACATTCCCATCGGGTAAAAGCTTTATTTCTGACAATGAGATATTACTACAAATACCATTTTGACAATTTGCAGAGGGTATCGTTTCATCATTGAATTCAGAATTTCCAATACCACCAGTATAAAGCGTTCCTTCCATATTGATACTGCCGTATGAAAGGACAGACGATGTCGGATTTTTATATTCAGATGAAGCACATACTATATAGCATTCCTGTGGGAAAGATGCATTTATTTTATTTTCAATACTTTTTTCGATGATTCCAGCTCCAATATGATAAATATGCAATCCGCTTTCTGGAAGACATTCATCGAAAGAAATACGGTTACGATTCTCCACCAAATAAAACTCGTCAGTAACAGGTGTGTCTATTCTATAAACATTCCCCGGCATCTTATTGGACGGTTCCAATTTTGAATAAGTATTGACTGGCAATAATTTAGCCTTTTCCCATCCAAAATTATAAATCCGGACATAAGGATTAAAATTGGCAGGAGTTATTCCTTCATTGTTCCAACTTCCTTGTGCCATAATATCCCAAATGCCAGTCCCTTCATATCCCCCACCTATATCATAGTCTGTATCATAATAATCCATAGCTCCTAAAGCATGCCCCAATTCATGACAATGCGTACCAATACGGGATATTCCTTCACCTTCATTCCCTCTTAATTCTGGAGCACAAGAGTATCTGTCAACTATCATATCTTGTATCATAATGGGATCAAAAGTCATTTCATGTGACCAAATTGACGATGAAGAAGCAAGAGACTCCTCTCCATAGCCAGAAAAAATAATGTGGACATTATCTACATAGCCATCATTATTTGCATCATATTCAGACAAGTCCACTTGGTTCGAAGCATGTCCAATTGCCTCTTGAAACAACTCATAAGGATTGGTATCTGCAGATGTTATAGGGTTATTTCCACCATAATATTTCATGGGATGTTTAGTTTTGAACGGACCTAATATATCACTGTAAAAATGTAACTGACCGTGAGAAGCCCATTGAAAATAATCATAAACACTACCAGCAGCACCATCATCCCGATAACCTGCATCATTGAAAAGAGCCTCAAAATCTTTAGATTGTTTTTTGAATGCACAATCAACAAATTCCATAAGAATAACCAAAGCCTTTCGAATGCCCGTAGCAGGAGAAGAAATTGAATAATTTTGAGCAACATGACTATGAGACTGCACATCTGATTCCGCATGTAGTCTTATAGGTATTCTTTTTTTCAATCCGTTCAAGAATGTCTCTGTTTTTGTATCTCTATCAGTTTTTGCTGACAAATAAAAAGAAGACGGGGAAGCATAGCCAGCCTCGTCTTCTTGTGCATATACCCACCCCGCATCCGTGGGGAGTAACGTGTAACAGTCTTCACTAATAGCCCATTTTTGTTTTTCATCACCACAAAGTGTAACAGGAACTTTTTGACCATTACCTAGAAACAAAAAAGCCCGATTCGGATATGCAGGAACAGAAAAACATTTAATCGAAAATAGCAATAGACTGATACTAACAAATACTTTCATAAGAGATTATCTTTTCAAAATAACACATATTTTTACTATTATCTTTTAACATAAGCTCTTTAGCTGACAAACCTTTGACATCATACTCACGACATGAATCTTCTTCCTTAAAATTCAAAATCAACTCATCATCATCCTCATCATAAATATAGCGTGAGTTCTTATACCGAACTCACGCTATATTATTCAAGTTCGCAAGCTCAACTTTTTTGCAGATATAAGGAGATAAAGGGAATTATCGCTTCGTTCCTTGTTTTTAACAGTCAAAGAGGAAGTGTAGCGAACCACACGATCAATATGAGGACAAAAAGATTTGGAAAGGAAGAGTCACATAATAAGCCTTCCATCTTGATTATCTACAATGTAGGAACATGGCTATTAGAACTTCTTTTTTATCATAACCTTATTTCCGTTGATAATATATATGCCTGAAGTAACTATACGGTTGACAGGATGCCCTGAGAGGTCATAGATAACAGTCTTTTTTTCATCTACTATTTCTAATTTGCCAACGCCATGAGCCTTTGAATCCTTTACAAATGTAGCAATGCGGGCATCGGTCACTACACCCGTATTATCAAGCAAAAGATAGGTAAGTGTATGATTGCCATCATCAAGATTGTCCACATCCAACTCAAAACTATAGCCACAATCCTCATATAAACCTTCAACAATACTTGTATGTATACTGTCAATAATACAGTAACAGTCAAGAGTGGTAAATTCCACATCAGTCAGAGTACGAAGGAATAAGGAATTGCTTAACAATGAAGCTGCTCCACTTGGCGAAACCACTTGCAGTTCAATATTGTGCAATCCTCTCTCAACAGCTGTCATATCAATATCCCATTCCACGATTCCCTGCGCAGATTCTATCTTTTCCTGTTTATATAATACCTCATCTATGTAGCATACGCAGTTGAGGAAGTCAACTCCATCAGTTTGCGGAATCTTTATGAAGCGGTGACTTACAGGTTGTATCGTAGAAGAAGCGGACGCTATAATGTCTATAGTATGCAATCCGTCTGCCAATCCTTCCACATCGAGCCACATCACATTTGTTGTCAAAGTTCTACTCTCTGCAGTTGTTGAATCCTTATCATATATATATGTGTAGGTCATTTCTTCACCCAATGCTGAAAGTTTAATAAAATGACCTACAGCAAAGGAGGTAACTTTACCGTCCACTCCCTCCAGCATGAACCTGATAGAATGCAAACCATTAGTTAACATCGAAACATCCACCATATGAAGACCTTGCATTTGGTCTACCATAAACACCTCACTCTGATTGTCAATCTGATACCAACCTCTTGAGGAGGTCACCTCTTTAGCAGAGTAGAACATACGAGTCACAGTAGGACTGACCACTCCATTTTTGTCTTTTACCATTACATTCAGTGTATGGAAACCGTTATCAAGTCCCGACACATCCACTTGAAGTTGCTCTATGCCTGTGTCCGATGTTATTGTAGTCTGTTTGCTTACATTACCGTCAGTCCAATAAGTGTATTCGTAGCCACTCTGTCCACGCATCATCGTGCATAGACAAAATAGTATTGCTGTCAGAATATATTTTTGCATAACATAATATCTGTTTAGGAAACATCTGAGGTATCCTTCTACTTCTGTCCGTTCACTTCCACTTTCACACTCAACTTACCATCTGAGGTTGTCTTTCCATCCACTTCACACTTGGTAATACGAGGATTTGTTGAGATTGCATCAAACGGAAGGTTACCGCCATAGATGCCCAACTCTGTTCCATCACTACCCAAATACTTAGTTTTGAATGATTCTGCAAGTTCCAAACGAGTTTCTTTAAAGTTCTCTAACGCTCTACCAAGACTATTTGAAACAACATAATAAAAATCCCAGTCTTTGAATATGCTTGTACATATGGGACCTCGCGGCATTTCTATATTGGTTGTGTTAGTTTGAAACACAAATAAACAAGAGACAGGAGAGTCTTTATATGACCATTCTCTTGTCCACACTCCTACGCAATTATAAGCGATTGTTGTTGGAGCCAATGCATAATATTCAGTTTTACCGTTATAAGTATTCATACCACCATTCACATGTACAATTATACTATTCCTGATTATTGAACTTTGCATTTCACCAGGATTAACCATATATAGTACACAATTTTGGAATTCAAAGTTTGAAGTTTTATCATCGTGGCTATATGGATCTCTAATGTAGCAATTAACTAAAGTTGCTGACGAGTTTGAACATAAATATAACTCTTCAGATATGATACAATGCAAGATTTGGGCATCAATAATTCTATTATTTCCAGCCTTTCCGTAGGTTATATACCCCATTCTACATTTAATGAATTGAGGATTCTTCAATGTACCACAATACCTGACAGAGTCGCTAAGGTCAACTGCTTCAAGAATAAATTTGTTTGTAGCAGATTCTGGGATATCAAGCAAAAGACTACCATCTATTAAAGTTGGTTCGACATTGTTTAACGTGTCAAATTCCATACCTGCACCACGCAAAGTGACAGCCTTAGTGATAGCATCAGCTGGAGCAAGGAAGGTTCCGCTTGAAAGCGTGATAACATCACCGTCATCAGCCACTTTATTAGCCTCTACAAGGGCATTTGTTCCATAAAAGGTTTTAATTCCACCATCGTGATGAAGAGTAGCGAGTATAGAACTTTGGGCTATTGCCTGAGGAACAAAGCCAAACACTGTAAGAAATGCAGAAATAATAATTGTCTTTTTCATTTTGTATATAAGTTTTTAGTTAGAAGTCCCACTCCTTACATTCTTTACGAATAGCCCATTTTCATCACTACAAGATACAACAAACATTCTATCATTACTAAAGGATTGAAAGGGCACGATTCAGATACGTAAGAACAGAAAAACATTTATCGAATATAGATTCACAGAAAGTTACTTCCTTTCAAAATAATACACACCTCCACTATTATCTTTTAGCATGAGCTCTTTAGCTGACAAACCTTTGACATCATACTCACGATATGAACCTTCTTCCTTAAAATTCAAAATCAACTCATCATCATCCTCATCATAAATATAAGTAAATCTTTCACTTTCTTCCATTGACATATTTTCATCTTTAGAACCTTTTGAAGTCACATAAGTTATCTTTTCATAGTAAACTCCTGTGAGATCCTCATTAAATGTATAACGCATCAGATACTTAACGGACTCATCACCTTCTTCCTCTTCATCACTCCATTCCCACGTCCCAATAAGTTCATTTGCTGGTGTGGGCTCATCGGGATCATCCTTACTACAAGATGTGAATGATAATCCTGTCATCATTACTACAAATGCCATGATGGCAAATTTAAAATCCTTTACTTTCATAACTCTTTTCTTTTTAACAGTTTTAATAATAATTTAAAAATCTAATGCAAAGAAAAGAAATTATAAATACGAATAAAAAGGTTGCATGTATCCAAATTAGATACTGTATCCATTATTGATACAGTAAAAACTTCATGTTATATTATAAGGTATGGAAGAATTTGTCTGAATATTCACTGAATAGATCACATTTCAATATACACGAAGCTCGCCAAAGCAATTCAACATCAAGATTCTCTTTACGAAAGATCTTATAAACATTTGTACGAGTACAGCACAATTGGGCAGCAAACCAAGTCACCGTCTTTCCTTGTTCATGCAATTTGCGCTCTATTAATCGGCCTGCGTGTATCATATTCACAATCTGGCCCGCGCCCCTTCGGACTCTCCATAATATAACAAGATATAAAAAAGACGTGGGGGCTGTCCCGCTTATCCCACTATCAGGCTCTCGCATTGCCTCCGTCAAGGATAAGCAACGCAGTTGGCCCACGCCGTGATATATCATACACAACCCTTTTCCCATAAATAACAGGAAAGGGATGCAACAATACACCCAACGTGAACGTTCCAGTTGCCGTATCTTCTTGACGAAATTCAAACTTGCGAGATTTGATAGTCGAAGATAACGTTTCGTAAACGTCCTTTTTTAATATGTATTAGTCCAATCTGCCATAATTGTACAGAAGAACTGATGCAAATGTAAAAAGTATATTTCAAACAACAAAGGAAAAAAACACTTTTTGTCTTTTACTCGCTGCTATTCTACTATTTTTGCACTCCGATTTTCACCAATGACAGTGGTTGTTCTACAATTTAGTTGAAAGGTAACACCGTATTCAATACTATATACACGTTGACACATAAAGCATATACCTGTTAGCACTTGAAGTATATATTACTTTACAGCTGTGGTTATTTAATCGAAAAAAAGAACTAAATTGCTGAAGTAGCGCAAGAACCAGGAAAAGACATAAAAAAGAACATATGTTCAAGTGCCCAAAAACTTATCTTGGACCAATGAACATATGCTCATAAAAAATCATTGTACATATAAAGATTCCGGTTTCTGGATTATTCCCATGCCGGAACAGCCGTTCCCACGGGATAGACTCCAACCAAATTGATTCTGTACTTAAGCGCTGAATATCCGGGAACGCCAGTGACACCACTCGTCCCATACCCCAATGTATAGGGGATATAGACATCCCAAGTATCCCCTTCTTTCATGTACAACAACGCTGTTGTCCATCCTGTAATGGTGCTCCCCATAGAAAACTTTGGAGGCACACTGATGCTGGTATTGAGTGTATCTCCGCGGAATGACTCGTCCATCAACTTTCCATTAAAGAACCAGGCACGATAGTGAACACGGATACTATCGGTCACTTCGGGCGATGATGTACCCGTTCCAGCTTTGACCACTTGACAATAAATGTAATTATTATTGTCGTACGTAGCCGTCAACACATCATCATTGTCCGGCGACAGGTCGTATGCCTTATACGTTTTCCAGGTTCCATCAGCATTTCTTCTTGCCACTGTTGCAATGGAATCAATGAAGGATTGATTTTGAGCACTCCAATTGGCATACTCATCGACTTCATCTGTTTCCTCACAAGCAATAAAGGCCAGTTGCACACCCAGCGCCACCAACAAGAACCAAAGTTTATTCTTCATAATAATATGGTTTATCTCAAAGTCTTCAACAGTCCGGTGATGCTTACCTTATCTGCGATAATGTTATTCAACTCGCTGATAGCCACACGCTCCTGTTGCATAGTGTCACGGTTACGCAAAGTGACACAGTTGTCCTCTAAAGTCTGATGATCTACAGTAATACAATAAGGTGTACCGATAGCATCCTGACGACGGTAGCGCTTACCGATAGAATCCTTCTCATCATACTGGCAGTTGAAGTGGAACTTCAAGTCATCCACAATCTCACGGGCCTTTTCGGGCAGACCATCCTTCTTCACCAAAGGAAGTACGGCCAACTTCACGGGAGCCAAAGCTGCAGGCAGTTTCAACACCACACGGGTTTCGCCATTCTCCAGCTTCTCCTCCTGATAGGAAGCGCACATGACACTGAGGAACATACGGTCCACACCGATAGAGGTCTCTATAACATAAGGTACGTAGCTTTCGTTCAATTCCGGGTCAAAGTACTTGATGCTCTTTCCTGAATACTTCTCATGCTGTGAGAGGTCAAAGTTCGTACGGCTGTGGATACCTTCCACTTCCTTGAATCCGAAAGGCATCAGGAATTCAATGTCGGTAGCAGCATTGGCATAGTGAGCCAACTTGTCGTGGTCATGGTAGCGATAGTGGTCATCACCGAAGCCAAGAGCCTTGTGCCATTTCAGACGAGTCTCCTTCCACTGTTTGAACCAGTCAAGTTCACTGCCGGGACGAACAAAGAACTGCATCTCCATCTGTTCGAACTCACGCATACGGAAAATGAACTGACGGGCTACAATCTCATTTCGGAAAGCCTTACCAATCTGGGCAATACCGAAAGGAATCTTCATGCGGCCGGTCTTCTGCACGTTCATATAGTTCACGAATATACCCTGAGCTGTCTCCGGACGAAGATATACCTTCATGGCACCATCAGAGGTAGAACCCATTTCTGTCGAGAACATCAGATTGAACTGGCGTACCTCGGTCCAGTTCTTTGTTCCGCTGATAGGACATACAATCTCTTCGTCAAGGATAATCTGACGCAGTTCGTTCAGATCGTTGTCATTCAATGCTTTTTGGAAACGGGCATGAAGTGCGTCACGTTTGGCTTGGTTTTCCAGAACACGACCATTAGTAGCACGGAACTGAGCCTCATCAAAAGCCTCACCAAAACGCTTGGCAGCCTTAGCTACTTCTTTGTTGATTTTATCATCATATTTGGCCAACTGGTCTTCAATGAGCACATCAGCGCGATAGCGCTTCTTACTGTCGCGATTGTCAATCAAAGGGTCATTGAAAGCATCCACATGACCACTGGCCTTCCAAATAGTGGGGTGCATGAAGATGGCAGAATCAATACCCACAATATTCTCGTGCAGCAAAACCATGCTCTGCCACCAATACTGCTTGATATTGTTCTTCAGTTCTACACCCATTTGGCCGTAATCATATACAGCACCCAATCCGTCGTAAATATCACTTGACGGAAACACAAAACCGTACTCCTTGCAATGCGATACGATTTTCTTGAAAACATCTTCTTGCGCCATTGTTTTATTTGCTTTTCTATATTATTTTAGTTTCAAACTCTCTATTTTTTGCCTCTATTTGGCCAAATTTGCTGCAAAGTAAGCGATTTTTTTGCAAATAATTCGTACTTTTGCCAGCATACTAATACAGTTTAACTATTTTAGGGAGAAAAAAAACATTAACCTGGCCATCTTATGAGCGATGAAATCATAGACAAAGAGAATATCGACGAAGAATTGTCGATGGAGAATCCAGTGGAAGGACACTCGGAATACAAACCTACCCACGTGAAAGACGAAAGCGTAAAATACCAGTTGACGGGCATGTACCAGAATTGGTTTCTGGATTATGCGTCATACGTTATTCTGGAACGTGCAGTCCCTCACATCAACGACGGTTTCAAGCCTGTACAACGACGCATCCTCCACTCCATGAAACGGCTTGACGACGGACGTTATAACAAAGTGGCAAACATTGTGGGACACACCATGCAGTTTCATCCTCATGGCGACGCTTCCATTGGTGACGCTTTGGTCCAGCTCGGCCAAAAGGATTTGTTGGTTGATTGCCAAGGGAACTGGGGAAACATCCTCACCGGAGATTCGGCTGCCGCCCCCCGTTATATCGAAGCACGACTTTCCAAATTTGCCCTCGACGTTGTCTTCAATCCCAAGACTACCGAATGGAAGCTCTCTTACGATGGCCGGAACAAAGAGCCTATCACACTGCCTGTAAAATTCCCGCTCCTGTTGGCACAGGGTGTAGAAGGTATTGCCGTAGGTCTCTCATCAAAAATTCTACCACACAATTTTAATGAATTGTGCGATGCAGCAGTCGCCTATTTGCACGACGAGCCTTTCAAACTTTATCCGGACTTCCTGACCGGTGGCTCTATTGATGTATCAAAGTACAACGATGGAGAACGCGGCGGCACAGTGAAAGTACGTGCCAAAATCAGCAAACTCGACAACAAGACGTTGGTCATATCAGAGATTCCATACGGAAAAACCACCTCTACACTGATTGATTCTATCCTGAAGGCGGCAGAGAAAGGGAAAATTAAAATCCGGAAAGTAGATGACAACACATCGGCGCAAGTCGAAATACAGGTCCATTTGGCCCCTGGTGTTTCCAGCGACAAGACACTTGATGCCCTCTATGCTTTCACCGATTGTGAAGTCAGCATATCTCCCAACTGCTGTGTCATCGACGACAACAAGCCTCATTTCCTTACCGTCAGCGATGTCCTGCGCAAATCGGTTGACAACACAATGTCCCTCATCCGCAAAGAGTTGGAAATCCGCAAAGGCGAATTACTGGAATTGTTACATTTTGCCTCCCTCGAGAAAATCTTTATCGAAGAGCGAATCTATAAGGACAAGCAGTTCGAACAGGCACCGACCATGGATGCAGCCTGCGAACACATCGACATGCGCCTTACACCTTTTTACCCAAAACTCATCCGTGAAGTCACGAAAGATGACATCCTGCGCTTGATGGAAATCAAAATGGCACGTATTCTCCGTTTCAACAAGGACAAGGCCGATGAAGCCATAGCCCGCATGAACGGAGAGATTGAGGAGATTGACAACAAGTTGAGCAACATGATAGAAGTGACCAGCGACTGGTACAAGATGCTGAAAGAGAAATACGGAAAAGAACACCCACGCCTTACCGAACTCCGTAATTTTGACACCATCGAAGCTGCCAAGGTGGCCGAAGCAAACGAAAAGCTGTACATCAACCGCGATGAAGGATTTATTGGCACTTCGCTGAAGAAAGATGAATTTGTGGACAATTGCTCGGACATTGACGATGTCATCCTGTTCTATAAGGACGGAAAATATAAGATTGTACGCGTAAGCGAAAAAATGTTTGTCGGCAAGAATGTGTTGCACGTAGGCATCTTCAAGAAGAACGACAAACGTACCGTCTATAATGTGGTCTATCGCGATGGTAAAGACGGATTCCACTACATCAAGCGTTTCTCTGTGACGGCCATGACTCGCGACCGTGAATACGACATCACCCAAGGCACACCCGGTTCACGCATTGCCTATTTCAGTGCCAACCCAAATGGAGAGGCCGAAATCATCAAAGTCACTCTCAAGCCCAATCCTCGTGTAAAGAAAATCACATTGGAAAAAGATTTCAGTGAAGTCAACATCAAAGGCCGCCAGTCACAAGGTAACATATTGACCAAGCACGAAGTACACCGCATCGGTCTGAAACAGCGTGGTGGCTCCACGTTGGGAGGCCGCCAAGTCTGGTTCGACTGGGATGTACAGCGCCTCAACTACGACGGACGAGGACAGCATTTGGGAGAATTCCATAGCGATGACATGATTCTTGTTGTTTTGGACAATGGAGACTACTATTTGAGCAACTTCGATGTGAACAACCACTACGAGACCAACATCAAGCTAATCGAGAAATACGACCCCGACAAAGTATGGACCGTAGCCCTATACGATGCCGACAACAACGGATACCCCTACCTGAAACGTTTCCAACTTGATGCCACTACCAAACGACAGAACTATTTGGGAGAGAATCGGGACAACAAAGAGATTCTCTGTTCTGTCCGGCACTATCCACGCATCCAGGTTATGTTTGGAGGAGCTGACAGTTTCCGCGAACCATTGGTCATCGAAGCAAGCGACTTCATTGCAGTCAAAGGTTACAAGGCCAAAGGCAAACGCCTTACGACATTCGATGTCGCCGAAATCATTGAACTCGAACCTACACGTTACCCCACCGAAGAGGAATTGTCCAAACCCAAGCCACAGGCAACGGAGCCCATCAACGAAGACCCAGACGCCGGCAAAAGCGAAAGCGACATTCTTGACGAGCTTACCGGACAGATGAAACTTTTTGATTGATGAAAAGATTCTGGATAATCATACTGCTGGCAAGCATGATTGCTCCCCTATCTGCTCAGAAGGAGTGCAATCGTCCCATTGTCCGTTCAACCATGTACGGCGGAGGTTTCTCAAACCTATACGACACTTACCTTTCACCTGTGGAATACACAGGTGTACAGGTCAGAGTGTTGCGCGAAAGCAGCCGAATGACCCGTTGGTTTGATGGGAACGTATCACGCCAGACAATCTTTCAGGGATATGTAGGCATGACAGAGAATCCTGCCGAGACAGCCAACGAACTGTCCGGCATGGTCAATTGGAACTATGCTCTGCACTACAACTTTCACCTGTTCGACGGGCAGCTTCGTCTATTGGCTGGTCCTATGGCACAACTGCATGGAGGATTCATCTACAACACCCGCAACGGTAACAATCCGGCACAGGCCAAACTCTATGCCAACCTGGCCGCTTCAGGCATGGCCATCTACCATATCCCGTGGAAAAGAGTTCCCATCACTCTGCGCTATCAGCTGGACGCTCCCCTTCTCGGCCTCATGTTCTCCCCCACGTACGGACAGTCCTACTACGAAATCTTTTCTTTGGGCCACACTGACGGTATTGTCCACTTCACCTCCCTGCACAACCAACCATCCCTACGCCATTGGCTGACTGCCGACATGAACTTTCGCAGCTTTACCCTACGCCTCGGCTATATGGCAGACATGCAACAATCCCGCGTCGGTGGTCTCCGTACCCACGATTACAGCCACACCTTCATGGTCGGATTGGTCAAAAAGTTACTGCCAGTCAAGTGACAGCAAGCATACTTTTGCAACCCACAGGCCTTGCTTACCAGCCCATACAGCCGTTGCCACTTACACTTTGTCATTTTGTCAATTCAAAAAGACGAAGGGTGTCTGTACAAAAAAGAGAGGAGGTATTGTGAAAATAGAAGAAACTTCGTACTTTTGCAGTGGTGAGTTTACACACTATATATTAGGTATAAAGAGATGAAGAGTTATACAGTCATACAGAAGAGCAGAATCATGAAAAAATCCTGTCGGTCCGGATATTGGGCCATGGCTTGGCTTTTGCTTTCCCTGATGCTGACCATCACCTCCTGCATCCGTGAAGAAGAATTCGACAACACCCCGCAGGGGAACTTTGAGGCCCTGTGGCAGATGATAGATGAGCATTACTGCTTTTTCGACTATAAGCAGAATGAGTATGGACTCGATTGGAACGAGGTTCGCGACCGGTATGCACCACTCATCACCCCCGACATGCCGCAGAAAGGGCTGTTCGAGGTGTTGGGCAATATGCTGGCCGAATTGCGCGACGGACACGTCAACCTATACACCACCTACGATGTGGCACGATACTGGAAATGGTACGAAGATTATCCGGCCAATTTCAATGACAGCATCCAACGCCGCTACTTGGGCACCAATTACAAGATAGCCGGCGGCCTGAAGTACACCATCCTGGATGACAACATCGCTTACGTCTATTACGAGAGTTTCTCCACCGGCATCGGTGACGGCAATCTCAGCGAGATGCTCAACGAACTGGCCTTCTGCAATGGCCTCATCCTGGACGTGCGCAACAATGGGGGCGGCATGCTCACCAATGCCACCAAACTGGCTGCCCGGTTTACGAACGATGAGGTGACTACCGGATACATGTGCCACAAGACGGGAACGGGACACAATAACTTTTCAGCCCCTGAGGCAGTCAAGATCACTCCTTCCGACGGAGTCCGCTGGCAGAAACCTGTAGCCCTGCTGACCAACCGGCGTTCGTACAGTGCCACCAACGATTTCGTCAACAGTATGCGCCAGCTACCCCTTGTCACCGTCATCGGCGACCGCACAGGTGGAGGTTCCGGCATGCCCTTCTCCTCCGAATTGCCGAACGGGTGGTCTGTACGATTCTCCGCCTGTCCCATGTATGGCCCCGACATGGAGCAGTTGGAATTTGGCATAGAACCGGACATCCACGTGAATATGACCTCCGAGGATATGAATCGCGGCATTGACACCATTATAGAAACGGCAAGAAAAGAGTTGGCAGCAAGATAAACCATTCGAATCTCCAAAAATCAAGTAGCTTTTTATAAAAATTCATAATTATAATCCATAATTCATAATTATTCCCTATCTTTGCCGCGCAATTTAAGAATAATTGTCAGGCGCCTGTGGTGAAATTGGTAGACACGCCAGACTTAGGATCTGGTGCTTCGCGGCGTGAAGGTTCGAGTCCTTTCAGGCGCACAAATAAGCAAGAGGCTGTATCCTCCATGGGATACAGCCTCTTCTTTTTCTATAATAATAAGGAGTTACGAGTCAGTCCGAAAACCCGGAGTTATACCATTATCATTATTTCTCCTCATCGAATGCCTCTATAAATCCTTTCAGGCCCTCTTCCAGTTTATCGGCAAAGTCATCCATCACCTCTTCCAATCCTTCCATTTCATCTTCCAAACCTTCAGCAATCCCTTCCAATTCCTTGGACGAGGCACCCAGTTCTTCTCCCAATCCTTCCATGCCGCCTTCAAGCTGCTTGAAGAAAGTCTTCAGCTGGCTGCCTGCCACCTTCATGGCACTCTTGGTCAAGAGCCCCATATAGCGGCCTTTCAAGCGGCCTATCTCCTTCAGTTCTTCGTCCGTATATTCATTCGCCTTCAGTTCCTCATTGATGGTCGAGTACTCCTTCAGCACAGTTGTCCACTCCTCGTCGGTATATTCCTTACGGTTCTTCTCCACCTTTTCCACCAACGATTCCAAATCATTGATAGCCGACTGCGGCGTAGAGCACGCCACCATGGCGGCAAACATCGTCATCACTACTGCAAAAATCATTAATTTCTTCATTGTCATGTTCTTTTTATTCATGTTTGTCTATACATCCAGCGGCCAAAGGTATAAATTCTTATCCACTTCACGCCTCATTCTCTTCCAATAATTGCCAGACATCCCAAGTTTTTAACATTCTTCCCCATTTCGAGCACCATTTACCCTCCCCTTTACACCCTTCCCTTCAATAGTTCTTCCAGCCCTTAGTTGCCGTTTTTATTCTCACACAGAGAGTTTTTTCCTATTTTTTCGCCCATTTGTCCATATTTCACTATATTTGCAAATGAAAAAGCCTTCGGACCATTCACCGGTCCCTCTGACCAAACACATTATTATATCATGAAACCTATCATCAATCATTTTACTGACAACGACCTCTACACCTTCACCTGCATGTACTATATCCTTCAGAAGTATCCGCGGGCAGAGACCGAATACCAATTCTTCGACCGCAGGAACACCGGTTATCCAAAAGGGTTCGACAGCCTGCTGCGCCAGCAGTTGGAACATCTGTCCGAGGTTGTTATCACGGATGAGGAACGCGAATTCATGACCTGCACCTTCCCCTTCCTGCCCTATTGGTTCATCAATGTCTTCCTGCGAGGCTACCGTTTCAATCCGTCGGAACTCTCCATCCATCAGGATGCCGAGGGCCATCTCGATATCCGTGTGAAAGGCAAATGGTGGTCCACCATCATGTGGGAGATGCCCATCCTGTCCACCATCTCAGAATTGATGCACCAGCTCAATGGCGATGCAGAGAAATACAATGCAGAAGCCGAATATGAGAAAAGCCTTCAGAAAGGAAGAAGGATATGGGAGAGCGGACTCACTTTAGGCGATATGGGTACACGCCGCCGTTTCTCGTTCCAGCATCAGGAGCGCGTGATTGATGCCCTGATCCAGTCGTATGAAGAGGTGAAAGCAGAGACCGGAGGCCATTGTGGGAAGTTCACTGGCACCTCCAATGTATATCTGGCCATGAAGAAGAACATCCCCTGCCTGGGCACCATGTCACACCAGTGCATCAGTTTCGAGGAGATAGTGAGCGGAGTGTTCGAATGCAATTACAACGTGATGAGCAAGTGGTCCGAAGTCTATGACGGCAATGTAGGCATCTTCCTGTATGATTGCTTCGGTGACAACGTATTCTTCAACAACCTGTCCAAGCGTATGGCCATGACCTTCTGCGGCTTACGCATCGACAGTGGTGTGGAGGAAGAACAGGTGGACCTTATTGTAGAGAAATACAAGCAACTGGGCATCGACCCCATGACAAAGCAGGCCGTCTTCAGCAACGGACTGGACATCGACCGTGCCATCGAGATACACCGATATTGCCAGGGAAAGATTACCGACAGCTATGGCGTAGGCACCTTCATCACGTGCGATGTGACCGATTGTAAGCCCATGAACATTGTCGTGAAACTGATTCGTGGCCGCATCACAGAGTCCCGCGAATGGCATCCCTGTGTCAAACTCTCATGCGACAAGGGCAAGACCTTGGGCGACCCTCAGAAATGCAACTACCTGCTTTCCATATTGGAGCGTAACGATTCCATAAACTAATTAAGCTTACACATGAAGACAATCAAATCTTTTATCACAAGTTGTCTCTTATGCCTTGCTATGACAGCTACAGCGCAGCATACAGAGAGTTTCTCAGGCCATGTCGTTGCCGACGAAGGAGCCTGGTGCTGGTTCGCAGACCCACGTGCCACACACTACAAGAGTGCCAACGGCGAGATTGATGCAGCCTACATCGGATATATCGATGTTCACGGAGCAATCAAAGCATCACAGATTGATTTCAAGGCTGATGCCGGCGGATTGCAGCAGGATGTGCTCGTCCGTTCACGTTTCCAGCCCGATGACCACAACAACCCCACATTCCTCGTTCTCCCTGACGAGCGGATCATGATATTCTATGCACGCCACACTGACGAGCCGCGCTTCTACTACAGGATATCTGCCAAGAAAGGAGACATCACCTCGCTCGGCGAGGAGCATGAAATCAAAGTGGCCAACAACACCACCTACCCTTCACCTTTCATCCTCAGTGACGACCCTGACCACATCTACCTCTGCTGGCGCGGCATCAACTGGCACCCGACCATTGCCAAACTCTCTCTGCCCGACGAGAACGACAAAGTGGCAATCGAATGGGGACCCTACCAGATGGTGCAGAGTACAGGTGCACGCCCATACGCCAAATACCACAGCAACGGGAAGGATAAGATCTACGTGGCCTACACGACCGGCCACCCCGACAACGAATGGCCCAACTGGTTGTACTTCAGCACCATCAACCTGAATGCAAAGACCGGGACCGACGGTTCTGTAACCACCAATCCCCAGCTGGCCGACTTGAAAGGCAATGTGCTTTCAACCATAGCAAACGGAGTGTTCAATGTGAGCAAGACCGAAAGTTACAAGTCCGCCTACCCAGGCACCATTCTCGATGCACCCACCAACTATCGCGACTGGGTGTGGCAGATAGCCATCGACGAGGACGAAAATCCTGTAGTAGCCATGGTACGCATATCTCAGGACAAGAACAGCCACCAATACTACTATGCACGGTGGAACGGTACAAGCTGGAAACTCACTGACCTCGCTAACGGAGGAGGCAAGTTCCACCCATCAAACACTGAATACTGCTACAGCGGTGGCATGGCCCTTGACGAAGCGAATATCAACGACATCTACTTGTCAATCCCTACTGCCAATGAATCCACAGGAACAAAGGTTTACGAAATCTGGAAATACACCCTGGACGAGGACGGCAACGTCAAGGCCAAGGAGCAGGTGACCAATAACTCCGCACTCAACAACGTACGCCCATTCGTCCTTCCGGGTTCTGCCGATTCCAGATTGCGTCTGACATGGATGCACGGCGAATATGACTACTGGCTGGTAAGGGTCGGTTACCCACGCGGCTACCCGACAGGCATCAACACCGACTACCAGTTGCCCACACCAGCGCTCACCACCCTTGCGCCGGTCTTTGAACAGGTCTGGAACAAGAAGATGACAAGCACAGACACCGAAAAGATTGAAATCGGGAGCGGCGAACAGTTCACCATCATGACAAACTGGAGCATCGACCACAACAGCTACGGCGGCACACTCCTGAAGATGGGCGACCTCGAATATGCTCTCGACAAAGCCACCATGAAGCCCTACATAAAGATAGGTGAAACCACTTACTGGAGTCAGAACCTGCTCGGCACCTCCGATGCATGGGCCACCCAAAGCAGCGGTACTGACGGGAAATGGTATCTCACCAAGCTCGATGTATGGAACGCCACCTTCACTTACGACGGACAGACACTGACTGTCTATCGCGAAGGCTGGATAGACCAGAAGTTTGAGGTCGAAGGCCTCAAGTCCAGCGACATCACCATCGGCGGATTTGATGGCAAACTGGTTTCTGCAAAGATTTACAACGGAGTGTTGCAACAAACAGATATCCGCGCAGCCATAGATTCGGGACTGCTCGATGCCGTCTCTCTTCCATCAACGGCCTGCTCAGACATTGTTCTTCCTGCATCCATAGGCAGCAAGAAACTTACGTGGACATCAAGCCACCCGGATATCCTCACCCCCACAGGTGAACTCTTCTATCCCACAGAAGCCACCGATGTCACAATGACAACCTCTGTCGGCAACATGAGCAAAGAGTTCCTCGTAAAGGTCATGCCCCGCGACATAAGCCAGAACCTCATGCTCGACTTCACATTCGACGGTGAAGACGAAGGGCTGGCTCTTCAAGGCAATGCAAAAGCCACAGGCCTGCTCGACCTTTCTGCAAACACCGCCACAGGGTTCACCACCAACGGATATGCCGTTGCCAAGGAGGGCATCCTCGACAGCCTCCGCAGTTACAGCGTGTTGCTTACCATCAAAGCCGATGCGCTCGACAAGGCACCACGCCTGTTCGACTTCGGTTCTGCATCGGGAAACAGCCTTTTCCTTCGTGCCAACCCTCTCTCTGCCGGTATCAAATACAATGGTGGCACCACAACCATGGTCAATTCATCCACCACACTCCAGACAGGCAAAGAATACCGACTGGCAGTCACCTTCAATGCCGCCACAAAGAAAACGACCATCTACATTGACGGCAAAGAGGACGTGAGCGGCACTGCCAATCAGCACGAAGCCTACATGCTCGCCAAGATAGCTGCCGACACCCGCAACTACATAGGACGCACCCAGTGGTGGGACACCGACTATGCAGCCGACAACGTCGATTTCGACGGCACGATAGACAACTTCCGCCTTTACAACACCACCCTTACGCGCAAGGAGATTTGCGAGATTCAAGGCATAGCATATCAAGAGAAGGTATATCCCACCGCACTTGTCAACGGAAACTTCGAAGGCAATTACAGTGTGATGCAAGGCTCCGGGGTAAGCTCTGACCGTGCCATCTACATTCCCGAAGGCTGGGAAATCAGCTATGCCAACCCTAACAACAACGACCTGACAGCCCTGCAAAGCGGCGACCTCTACTTCTCAAACTTCTTTGCTTCACGCCCAAGACCTGCCGACGGAGGCAAACGCTCCTATTGGGTGCGACAGAACTGGGGAGAATCCACCATCATGTTCTCTCAAGAGATGCGTCTGCCCGAAGGCCAGTACGAACTTACGGCCGACGTATGGAAGTCAGGATTAGGCGGCAACGGCATCGTCTTCGTACAGATGGGGGATGGTGCACGCACCGAACTCACCCCTGCCAGCAACGCAGAAGCATGGCAGCAAGTGCGCCACTCATTCGCAAGCGACGGTGAAGCCGTAACAACTATCGGTTTCTATGCCGTACACACAAGCAATGGTTCAGAGAAAATACTGGGATTCGACAACATTGCCCTGTCATACACCCCTACTGCCATCAAAAGCATCGCTACAGCAACTGACGGAATGGTAAACGTATATACCCTCGATGGCCGGCTCATTAAAGCAAAAAGACACAAAGAGGAAGCAACGCAAGGGCTCAATCCAGGCATATACATCATCGACAACAAAAAGACCGTCATCCAGTGACCTGACGAATTATTGGTATCCGACAAGTGCCTGATATATTCATCTTTCAGTGGCATAAAGCATGACCAATAATTGACAGAGAATCCGGAATATCAGAGCCTTCTCAAGTGAACTATTATTCACTTGTCAAGCCGTATATAGTTCACTTCCTAAGCCGCTTATAGTTCACTTGGGGTAGCCGCTTATAGTTCACTTGGGTAAGCCAATAACTGTTCACTTGGGCATGCAATAATTGTTCATTTGAGCATGCAATAATTGTTCATCTGCAAAACCGTAAATTATCCGTTCCGGCAGTCACAGGTTACCCGTTCGGACAGCCCTAAAGCGTCCGATTCTGAAAAAAGAGCTTAATATATATAAGGTACGCGCGTACCTTAATATATTATTATTAGTTACTATGTTAGCAATTGCTAACATAATAACTAATAAATAAGTTTTAATTTCAGCAAACGAAGAAAATGAAATATTTTGAGCTATAAGTCTAAAAAAAACGAGTTATAGCCCAAAGCAAAACTTGTTTTATCAGCCTACAAAAAAGAAATGGCGCGCAATTCATTGAACTGCACGCCATTTATCAATGGTCTGTTATATGTCTATTTGCAACGAAATTACTTCACTTCCTCAAAATCAACTATTATTCACTATCAATGCGTGAGCACCGGATGTTGCGTCCATGTTGCAAGAATCAAAATAAACATTGATAATCAACAAGTTACAAAACCAATGCAAAGGTATGATATTCTACCCGAACAACCAAAAGAAAAGGCATAAAAAGCACAAATCTGCTACATTTTTTGATTTAGGTGGGTGTATGAAAAGGAAGAACGAAGGTATTTGTCCCTATAATAATGTCATTATTGATGAGAATCATAAGTTTCTTTCATTAACCACATCATGCCCAACAATACAAGTTTAGATGGTATCATTCTCAATAGTTTTATAGGCTTAAATTAAAAATGCCTCGTTGATTCACATCAGCGAGGCACATCCTAAAATCACTTTTCTTTTCTAACGCCTTTGAATGGAGTTCCGTCTTGTTTTCCATCCATAAACCGTCCATTAGGACCACGTTTGGTCCAAATTCCAGTCTTGGGATTAAAAACTTGGCTTCTCTGGCGTACCATTCCGTTTCTGTGACCATCGCCACTTGGAGGATTTGTTGCCATATACAATTTTTACCCGTCCTTTTCGGGAATATTAAGTGACTGCATGTTTCAGGCAGCCGTAATTATTTTCTCTATCCATTTATTAATTCTGCAATTTCTTCTGCAATTTCTTCAACCGTATACGAAGCTGTATTACGGGCCACTTTGTCAGCGAGTGAAGGAGAGTAGTCTAATACCTCTTGTTTGGTAATGCCATGCCAAATAGGCAGGAGCACCTGCTCTCCTGTGTTGGCTTTAGAAATAATTCCATCTAGTTCATAGTTAGTCCAGCCTTTTTTTATGAAAGACTGAGACAGAACTACGATACCAAATTTGCTCTTAGCTAAGCCACTGTCTATCTTTCTTCGAAGACTGTCGCCAATCTTTAGCTCAAACTCGTCATACCAAACCTTCAGCCCTTTGGCCACTAGCGCCTGCGCTAAAGGGCGTACTACACTATCTTTGTCCTCAGAAGCATGTGAGATAAACACATCATATTCCATATAACTGTCTTCAGAGTCACCAATAGTAATAGGCTCTTTATGCAACAATGAGGGAACTGAAGACAAAGGAGGCTCTCTGTATTCAGGTAGAGGGCTGGGCAGTTTACGTACAGAAGATCTTACAGAGCCTCTTAAACCTCCAAGGTCAATGGTCACATACCAATGACCTGAACGAGGAATCGTTAGTACAGATGGTGAACGTCTCATGAGTCCGCCATAATAGCTATGGCGGCGCCCATGTTTGTAGTTGTTATAGTTGGAACTGTCCATCAGCCTCACGTTGGCAGCATTGCCACTGAGTGTTACTTGGACTTGTTCTCCTTTATCACACTGATGTAGGTCATAAACTTGATACTGCATGGTTTTTACTCTTTAGTGGTGTTAGTAATTTCATAGCAGTACACATACACACTGTCATCAGAACCTCCGCCAGTGTCACCTTCCATGCCCTTAGCCAGATAGTACTCCTCCACCTTTTGGGCTGTAGCCTTGTCTGTAGCTGTACGGTATATCCACCAGGCATTTTCCTTACTTACATTGTGCTCAACAAATAGCCTACGCTCAATGTTATTGGTTATTCCAACATAAAAGTTAGAATAATACTGTTTCGAGCTCTTCTGAAGATGAGCATCGAAATCTGCAATAATTTCTTTTGCGGTCAATCTCATAATTCAATCTATTAAAAATGTTACTAATTCAAATTTACACCGCAAAAGTAGGCACTAAGGTTGCAGCCTTACTTCATTGTTTCAGAAAGCACCACTTTGTTTGCAATTTTCAACTATTATTTTAGCTCTTTTCTCTATTTTGTTGCGTAGACTCTTTGGCTCCATTATCTGGCAGTTGTTCATAAATCCGAGAATAGCTGTCTCAAACTCATAGTTAAAGATTAGGTTCATCTCTATCAAAACATAGTTCTCATTCTGCTCAATTATCTTTTGACTGCTATGCAGTGGTTTAGAAATCATGTACTCAGCATCAGGATATCCCACCTTTAATACAACTTTTTCCTTTTTCGCTTTGATATTGACAGACACACCTACCACTTGACTAAAGTACTCGTCTAAGTTCATACCTTGATAAGTTTGGTATACCACATCTTTTGCTAACTCAAACTTATCTATACGGTCAAGAGGCAAGTTTACTAATGGTAGTTGATCAGCCATGTCTGGTTCCATTCCTACCAAAAACCATCTGTTGTTGAATTGCCTTAATTGGTAGGGATGTATTTCTCTTTTCTTGGTGGTCTTTCTATACTTATAGTAATGTACGTATAGTACCTTTTGATTTATAATAGCATCCATCAGTGGTTCAAAGTGCTTCATGCCTCTTAAATAAGGATTGTGGTCGAAAGCAACAATGCCATCAGGTCTTTCGCCTATATGGAACGTATCTTCCAATCTAGTCAGTGTTTCTTCTATCCAAAGATAGTTGGGTAAACCTTTTAGCCTGCCAAGCATCCTTATCATTTCCTCCAGTCTCCCCATATCCTCTTGGGTTAAGGGCATATTCATAATAGAAAAGGCTGGGTCAGTATAGTAATAATAGGCCTTATGTCCCACCATGCCTTTCTTGATGGGGGCAGAATAGCCCTCACTATCCATCATATATCTGATGTCTTTTCTGATGGTTCTATCTGAGACTTCAGTCCCATAATAATAGTAAGTATCCTTATTGACAATCTCTATCAGATCATCCATAAAGTACCTTTTGCTTAGGTCTCTGAAGCATCTGTCTAATATTTTATGCCTCTCAAAGGCATTCTTTGTTGCTGGCATACTCTAACTCTCTTCAGTATTAACACTACTTTCACCTTCTTTAGTAGTTGGTCGCATCATCATTTCGTAATGCTCCTGCTGATTCATCTTCTCAAATATTTTTTTGAACACATCCTTATAACGTTCAAGTTGCCATTCAGACAATTCAACGAAGATGTCATCTGGAAAAGAATGAGAACCATCATTAACCCAACTTAGCAATGATCTGCATATTTTTCTTTCTTCTGGAACATCAAATTTCTCAAGGATATATTCAGGACTAAATCCTCCTAATATCTGGAAGTAGTTCTCAATAATCCTACGCATGATATTCTGTATTACCACATGCGACTTAACATCATTAGAGTTTTTGTATTCATGCCATAGCAAATCATATGAACTCTTGATAGGGTTATCCTTCATAAAGGGTTGTATTGAAGAGATATTGTCATTCTTTCTCAATATCCAGAAATAAACATCATCCCTCCATTTGCAATATCTATCAAGAAAAGAAACTTCTTTGTGGAAGTAAACATTGTGAGTAAACAGTATAACCTGCTTAATATTGGTATTTCCCTCATGAATAATTGTGAATAACTCCCTAATCAACGTGCTTACAACAAAAAGAACACTGCTATCCAAACTTGAAACAGGATCATCTATAACCAACACCCTGCTACTGGTAATACCACTATCGCTAAAACTACCTTTCACTAACTGCATATAATACAAGAAGGTCAGGAAAGTGATTTCACCCTCACTTAGTGTTTTATACGCCAATTCTCCATTTTCTCTTACAACGTGGTATTGATTATGGCCTTCAACGGTTTCTTCAATGTGAAAACCTGTGAAGCCAAAGCCTGACAGCATCTTATTCATTTTTATAACTGTAGGCTTTACGCTTGTCATGTTAGTTTCTAGTTTTCTGATTTCTGTCCTTAGTTCCAAATATCTCTTTCTAGCATCTTTAATCTTCACGTCTAAAGCAGATACGCCCTTAACAGTGTCCTTACACAATTTATCGTAGGCTTTCAGTTTTGCATATTCAGATTTCACGAAAAACTGCCATATACTCTTTATCAGGTTGTCCCTCTCGCTATTAAAGTTATTCACAAGATTATTATGCTTGACAATTTCATCATTTGCACTTTTGATAAGAGCATTTATTTTCTCAATTATGTCTTTGGTGGAAGGTAAAACAACCTGCCTACTTGGCTCCTTTGCTTTCTGAATCATAATTCCAGATATTTCTGAAATCGTCGCGTTAAAAGCTTTAATCAAAGACTCTATCTGAATTATATCAAGAAAGCTTTTAGGCATACCTTTTTGCCCCTCCACCATAATTTTTAGCCTATAAACAATATCGTCGCAATATGCTTTATAGTTGGCTTGCATGTTGTTTATTTCAGCAACATCCTTCTTATATCCCTCATCAAAGAAATTATTCAATTTATTCCTGAAATCTCCATTAATAGTGTGTTGCTGGCAGAAAGGACAGACGTCACTTCCATCTTCCACGAACTGCAGGCCTTGGCTAACCCAATCAGACATCCCCAATTTCTTAATCAGAGCAGCAATATCTACATCTTGTTTACCCACTACTACCTTTCTCCACAATTCAGATTCCTCAATACCGAATAAGACAGAAGCATCTACAGTTTCAATATGAGTTTGTGAGATTGGAGGTTCACCAAAAAGCTGCTTTGCCTTTCCCCGTAGGACTTCAACATCTTGCACATTATCTTCAAATAAATCAAAGCATTCTAGCAGCCTATCTTTAAATGTTTTTTTGTACTTAAATCCTTTACAAGCATCAGAAAACTCTGGATATTTCTTATAAACATTATCCCATAGGTACAATATTAAATTATTTTCTTCTGCGTTTTTCTTTTCATTCAATTTATCGATATTCTTCTGATAATTTTTCCCTTCTTCCTTTATTTGGTTGAGTTGCTCATTTTTTTCCTTTATAATTTTCTCTTCTTCTATAGTTGCTTCACCAAGAGTAAAGATTCCAGGCATATTTTCAACAAAGTTCCGATCACGGAAATCCTTGTTGTATGCTAAGACATCAAGCGGAGTATCATCAGCCCAATCGATAAAACACTCAGGATATTTACCCTCTGTATCACTCAGCACTTTGCTAATAGTACTTTTCCCAGTACCATTAGCACCATAGATAATGTTCACCTTTTGTAGGTTCTCAATCATAACCTCTTCTTTAAATGAGGCTTCATTCAAGATTTTTATAGACTTAATCATATTTCAACACTCCTTTTACTTCCTACCTCTTTCAGAAATTCTATCAATTTGTAGATGCCAGTGGATGGATTTTGGAACTCATGCAATTTCTTTGCTCTATCAACAGCTACATTTGTATTGTTATTCAAGAAAGTCTTTTGAGTATCGGTAAAGGCTGACTTTGAATAATTCTTCCATACAGGTGCACTTTTCTTCAGTTCTTTGATAAGTGCATCTGTATCGATTGCTGTCTTCTGGTCTTTGGCATGTAGCAACAGCCATATTTCAAAACAAGGATTGCTTAATAGCATTTCCGCTTTACACTTGAGCAATTTCTCGTTGATGGCTTGTACATTGTCTTTTCCTGATTTCAGTAGACGTTTTTTTGTTTCATTAGCTAAAAAGGTTTACACCTTTCTTCTTGCCATACTGGAGATGTTTACGTTTTCTCCTATTCCCTACTGTTCGGCTTGACACTTCTGTCAGATGGGA
>JAFQBB010000019.1 GCA_017416805.1 Bacteroidaceae bacterium | reverse complement strand
TAAATTATAACCTTTATTCGCCTTTCGGCTCATCGAGAACCTCTTTTATTTATTTATCTAAGGTATGGTCGGGTATAATAATCAAGAAAAATCCGCGTCATCCGCGTCATCTGCGTCTAAAAAGTTAATTATGACACACCCTCCGGAAATGTGATGCAGGCATATCCCCGGGCACCCACAAGGGATGCCCCTACAAGCAACACATTTGGCCTTTTTTCGCTCCGCTCAAGGAAACTTCTCCCTTTATCTCCATCTATCTCCCTTTATCTCCTTTAAAACTGGTAAGAAGCCCCTACAATGGTGGAGAATATACAGGACATGCCCGACATGCCGGCTCCGCTTCCCTCCATAAACTTCTTGCCGAACAGGCCGGCTTTGGGTTGCAAGTAGAGGCGAATCTTATCGTTCAATGCATACGATACGGAGAGTCCTGCCTCCAGGCCGATGGTGACGTCATTGACCGAGCCACCGTCAATCTCGCTCTCACCGATGGGACGTTCGCGGTCATACAGTTGGTCCTGACTGCCGATAACTCCCAATATAGAGGGACCGGCATGTACACTCAAGTCAAACTTGCGTGTCAGGCTGTAGCCCATGTACAAGTTGGACAGGTTTACCTCGGCAGCAGCCGTAAAGGCCAATACGGACATTGTCCTATCCCACAATCCATGATAGGTCATGGGATATACCCCACCCGTAGGAAGTCCTACATACTCACGGTAGTCATACAGGTTGGTGGTATGTATTTGGGCATACGAGATTCCTACTCTGCCACTGAAAATAGGGTTGAGCCGATAACCTCCGGCCAGTCCGCCCGTCAGCCCCACCCGGATAGGAGTATCATCAAAGCGGCGCAGTTGCAAGAGGTTGCACACTCCACCCTCAACGGCGGCATAGAATCCCGGTTCGAAGAGGCTGCGGAACTTGTCGTTCTGTTTCCTCTCCTCTTTGGTCGGCGCATACATGCGTACGCCGGCATTCAGGCTGAACAGGTTGTCGTTGTACTCCTCGCTCAAGTCCGGACGGTTTGTGTAGGGGATGTCATAGTTGAGCAATGTGTAGCGGGGTTCGATGAAGAGGGCCACATCGTTCTCTACCTGATAGAGGAACTGCAGAGCAGCGGTCAGTCCCATATAGTTACATTTCAGATGTTGTTTGTTCCCCTTGTTGTCGTGGTCGGCCTTCGTCATCCATCCCAGTTCGCCACCAAACGATATGTTGAACTGGAACGGCTTATAGCGGTCGTACTTGGCAGGGTCGCCGAATCCCAAGGGGTTCAGCATGGCTTCGAAGCGGAATCCGGCATGGGTCGCCATCTCTTCGCGCACGTATGCTTTCTTGACACCCTCGCCTGCATCTGCCAAGGTCAGACTGTTCTTCCAGCGGTTTTCGGCTGCCGTGATACCGGCCCGGAGTCCGATGCCCGGGGTCAGCCATTTTCCTGCTGCTACCGTATATTTGCTTCCCAATGCCCGCGCCAGCGGCAGGTCCGTATCCAGCGAAGTATTGGCTCCTGTCGATGCTTCGATAAAGGTATTTTTCATCCAATAGTTGGCCGTGTCGCGTGGCCAGGAAAGGTTTTCATCAGTAAAGATGTATTTCAATCCTATCTTCACACCGTAAATGAGGTTTGTCCCGTGGCGGTTGTTACGCTCCTTCAGGTCGAACTTGTCCGACACGACAGCCAGCGAAGGCTCGATGGTGACTCCCGTATTGCTGCCCGCCTTGATGAGGAACTGCAATCCGAAGTTGGCACCGAAGGCATTGGTGGCATCCTCGTGCAGTGTGCAGCGGTAATAGCTCAGTCCGGCAATGACCGAAACGTCCAGCCACCTCTTCTCCTGGTATCCGTTCAGCATGGAGCTGAAATTGCACAGGTAGTCACCCCGCAACTCAAAGTTCTTGAAGTCCTTCTTGCTGGTGCCGTCCGTAAAGCGGCTGAATCCGGCTCCCACGCGTGCGCTGTGTACCGAAGTGAAATCCTTTCCGATATACAGGTTTCCCAAGAACCCATTCTTCAACCGACGGCTTCCTGCCGTGTTGTCAAACCACAGTCCTCCCCCGGCAATATCCACAAACAGGTGGTCGTTCCACTTCTTTTTCTTGATGAACGACTTGTTTTCCGGGATATAGCGCTTCTGGCCCAGGAACTTTCGGGCGTCGAAACCAAGGGTATCCAGATTGCTGTAGTCCAATTCTGGTTCCTGCGCATAGCCTGTAGCCGCTATCATCAGCAGGCAGGCCATCAGCCATGTTATCTTATATTTAATATGTATATTCTTCATTGGTTGTCACTCCTTCACTTTCGGCCGGTTGATTCTTTTTCTCAGCTTGTTCCTTTTTCCATTTCTCAAATTTATCCAAAGCTCTGTAGAACTCCTTCTTTTCTCCCTTATTATCTACAAAGAGAGCATCGGCATCGGCTGTTTCAATGAAACTCTCATCCAACTTCCAGCATTTTATGAGATTTTCCTCTACCTTGGTCGGTTCTCCTCCCTTGCCTTGGAATATTTGGGCCAAGAAATAGAACTTGCGTGGATTGTTGTCTTCCAAGTAGTTCTCGCAAACATTTTCTGCTGTACCATAATCTCCGTTGGCAATAAGTATTACTATACGATTGTTGTGCGATGTCGCAGCCACGGGGTCGCCGTATGTGGGGTTCTTGTAGAATCCTAACAGACAATATAGGAAAGCATTCAGCAAGCGGTTGGTCTCGTTGTCGGGAAGTTTCTTGCTCATGATGCGTGCGTTCAGATAATCTTTGGCCAACACATACATGGCTAATTGGTTGGCCACCACAGCTTCGCGGTTATAGGTCTCCCACTCCTCCACCATGTTCATCTGCTTGTAGTTGAGGTTTCGTCCTTTGCGGATATAGGGAGCCAGCATGGTTGTATCCGTAATACTTTCCCGTATGCAGAAAGCTGCATGGTTGCAGGCCGCCAGCTCGTCGGGCTTGCGTTGGGTACGTTTGGTATATTCGTAATATTCCTTATAGAGTTGCGGCAATTGGGCGGGTTCTTTCACCAAATTGGTCAGACGCCAGTACTCATAGCGGTCAAAGAACATCTTTTTATCCACAGAATCCTGATGAACCTTCCATTTGGCCAGAATCTCCTTATCGGAGAGCGAACGCATGGTTTGGAACGTGTATTGGTACTTTACCGAACGCAGTTTGGGCAGGCAGCGTTCCTTGATGGTATTGTAGCTGGGCAGTTGGCGTATCTTGGCATACTGCTGGTCAGGCTTGCCTTCGTGTTGTGCCACGATGGCACGTACAGCCTCGGCTTCGGCAAACATGGAGTCGGCAGCCAGGCTGTCGGCCACCTCGTCCCATCCGGCCACAATGGCATCTTGTTTTATCTTTCCGCGCAAGCGGTTGCGGGTATATTGACTGAATCGTGCCGTGATGCGCGAAAGGGCAAAGTCCATGCGGCGGCGTGCCAAGTTCTTGTTCATCTCATAACCGCCTTCGGGCGAAGCCTTGCCAATGACGGTCAGCGAGCTGAGCACATTGTTCGATGATGACTCGATAGCCATCATCTCGTCCTGCAGGCGGGCAATCTCCACATCGTTGTTGGGATTCTTGGGGTCAAGCTCGGCCTTTCCGTTCAGGAAGGTCAGGTTGATGTCGCCCGTAGCATCCTGAAAACTTTCGATGGGTTGCACCTTGAAGTCGGGTAAGGAAGGGTCAAGCATCTGCGTGCCGAAGTTGTAATCAAGAAACTTCATCGGTTCCTTGTTCTCGCAGTGCTTGATGACAAACTCTTCGTAACCGAGAACTCCGTTATAGTCCTCATAATATACCTCTGCATACGCTTTGTAGGTACGGTTCGGATCGGGAATACGGAATCTCTTTTCGATTTTCATTTGTCCGTTCTCCTCGAGTCCTAAAGAATCTTCTTCTCTCTTAACTAAGGAATTGGCCAGGCTGTCAAGTTTCAAGTTAAAATTCAATCGGCGTTCTTGTGTCAACTCATTCTGGTTGCCGTATGTTACAATTGGACTAAGGAACACTGTATCAGGCATTCCCGGTTTCAGCGATGACGGATTGCAATCTATGTAGTAAGGCTGAATCAGAATACGTACATTATTCTTCATTAACTCTTCTTCGAGGGTAATCGTTGAGTTCACTATATACAAATCTCCGAAAGTCAAAGCATCGACACTGGCACCCAAATCTTCTGCTACTACTTGTACCTCATTCAACACTTTACTATCATCACTCATCTCGTAGGTAACATCTGCCAGTTCCAGCATACCGTTGATGGCAAGGTACTTCGCTTCACCTTCATAAGGCAGGAATATCACATAGCCATTTTCAGGCACATCGCGCACAGTGTAACTGCCATCCATAGCTGTCATAGCTTCCTTGAATGGACGGTCGTACATGGGGCTGATAGCTACGTCCCATACAAGCTGGCGGTCCATCAAACTCTTGAACTGTGAAATGACATAATCCACTGCCTGTTTATCTGGCAATCCATATACGTGTACAAACTCGTAAGGTTGGGTGGCCTGTTCCGTCGTCTTTCCGTCCATTGCCATCTTCTCTACAATCTGCATCACCTTGCCTTTCACATTGATAAGGCGTTGGGCATCTGCCTCACTCACTGCCACAAGGCAAAGAGACAGGATTGCAATGATATATTGTTTCATATTCTTAGTTTGTGTATTCAATTTCTTTAACTCTTTTCTTGAACTTTCCTTCCTTTGGGTGGTTCCTCTATTTTAACTCCCTCCCCCTACGGGTCTCCCTTTATTGGAACTCCCTCCCCCCTTTGGGGTACTCCCTCTATAAACAGAGGGAGAGCTTTGGGTGGTCATCCGTTCTACCGTTTGTGGTAGGGTGGTGGGGATGTCTTTTAACTCCCTCCCCCTTCGGGTACTCCCTCTATAAACAGAGGGAGAGCTTTAGGTGGTCACCGTTCTACCGTTATTGGTAGGGTGGTGGGGATGTCTTTTAACTCCCTCCCCCTTCGGGTACTCCCTCTATAAACAGAGGGAGAGCTTTAGGTGGTCACCGTTCTACCGTTATTGGTAGGGTGGTGGGGATGTTATTTTGAGCGACCAACAACCTTTTCCCAATCTCTTTTCCGCCTGTGCTCCCGAAGCTCCTCCTCTGTTTATAGAGGAGGGGGACCGCTTGCGGTGGAGGAGTTCGGATTATACAAGATATGTATTTTTAACTCCCTCCCCCTTCGGGTACTCCCTCTATAAACAGAGGGAGAGCTTTGGGTGGTCACCGTTCTACCGTTATTGGTAGGGTGGTGGGGATGTCTTTTAACCCCCTCCCCCTTCGGGGTAGCCTACGGCCTCCATCGCACAGAGCACTGTGCTCTCCTCGTTGCGGCACGGATTGACATTTAGTCAATCCTCCTTTAGGCCTTGCTACGCCCTCTATAAACAGAGGGAGAGTTTTGGGTATTCACCTTCCTACCGTTGTTGGCAGAATGGTGGGAATCCCAGTTCCTCTTTTCTTTTCCTTATCTCTTCGCGTATTGTTTCAAGGACATTGTCAAGGTAGTCAAAAACCAGACAATTCTCAAAACGGATAACACGTATATCTTTCATCTGTTCCAACATTTCACTGCGATGTTGGTCGCGTTCCAACCCTTCAGGAGAGAAATGGGGTTCTCCGTCAAGTTCTATAGCAAGCTGCAGCTTAGGACAATAGAAGTCTAATACATAAGAGCCTATTCCATATTGTCTTCGCCATCTCACCCCTTCTATCTGGCAACATTTCAAGGATGTCCAGAGTACAGCCTCTGCAGCAGTCCCTTTTGTTCGGAGCGAACGTCTCAATCCTTTTTGTTCCGTACGATTACAACAGAAGTTCTTATCTTCATGCTTCATCTGCTGCATTCCTGTTACTTCCCTTTCTTCTTCCATTCCAAGTACATCTTTTCAGCTATGTCGAAGACCTTGGATTCTCCTTTAATGTTCAGGAAAACAGCATCGCCACGTGCGATCTCCACGTACTCCTCATTAAGTTGGAAACTTTTGAGCAGCAAGTCGGCAATTTCTTTCTCCGTATTTTGATCTGGCACAGTAGTTTCTTGCTTTATCTGTGCCATCAGATAGTATTTGCGTGGGTCTGTTTCGTCAAGCAGTACCTCTACAATGGGGCCGGCTTTGTGGTATTCTTTTCTTGCAATGGCTATGACAGCCTTGTTGATAAGTGAGGTCTCCGAAACAATTTTTGCATATTTGTCGTTGTCATAGTCGCAATAAAGACAACGGATGAATGCCTCCAACCGGTCGCGTTCCTGGTTCTTAGGCAACCGGTAGCAAAGAGCCAATGCTTTGGTATAGTCCTCGGCCAGCATATACATCAGAGCCTGATTCTTGACGATGGCACTACGGTTCAGTACCACATCCATCTCGCGGCTATCCACTCGTTTGAGATCTACCCCCTTCACACGCAAGTCGATATAAGGTTCCAGGATGGTAGTATCGGCAATGCCCTGCTTGATGCACCAGGCAGCATAGTTACAGGCCGCCAACTCATCAGCACGTTGCAGACGCCTTTTCGTGAACTGGTAGTATCGACGATAGAGAATGGGAAGCTGTGTACTGTCCTTCAGTACGTTGGCCAACCGCCAATATTCATAGCGTGTCAGAGTCAGTGCCCGGTCCGGTTTGTCCCGTTCTTCGCTGTATTTCTGCAAAATCTCATTATCGTTCAGCGCACGGCGGGTCTGGTATGTGTATTGATACTGTACCGCACGCAGTTTGGGCAGAATTTCTTTACTTATGAGGGGGTAGCAAGAAAGCCTGCGTACCTCAGCTGACTGCCGGTCGTGGTTTCCTGCATGGCGCTCCACAATGGCGCGTACTGCTTCCGCTTCGGCTGCAAGTCCCCTTTCCTGTAAACTGTCGGCCACTTCGTCCCATCCTGCCACTATGGCATCTTGGTTGACATGGCCACGCAAACGGTTGCGGGTATATTGTCCGAACCCGGCTGTGATGCGGCTTGTGGCCGACTGTACACGCTTTCGTGCCAGTTCCATATTTCTTGCATAGCCTCCTTCGGGCGATGACTTGGCCACAATGGTGAGCGAGTTCAACGTGTTGTAGGCTGAATTTTCTATCTCCATCATCTCGTCCTGCAAGCGTTTCACCTCCACCTCATTGTTGGGATTGGCAGGGTCAAGTTCGGCCGCATTCACCTTGAATGTCAGGTTGATGTTTCCTACAGCATCGTGTTTCTCTATATCCGGATTTACCTTGAAGAATGGGTCGGCAGGGTCGAGCATAGCATCCTCGTAAGTCACCTCCAAGAAGCGCATCGGTTTGTTGTCCTGACAATGTTTCAAGAATGTTTCTCGTTTTTCCCAAACGGAGTTGAAGTCTTCATACGTAATGACAGCCTTTACCGTATAATGTTTTTTTGCATCGGGCAACACGATAGAGGTATTGAATTTCATACGGTTGTGTTCATCCAGGACAATGTTCCGGTGCCATTGGTGTAAAGGGTCGCGACCTATTTCAAATCCCAACCGGCGGTCTTGTGACCGCTCATACTGCGAACCGTAATAGGTGATAGGATACAAGAATGTCGTATCGGTTCTCAGTGCCCCACTGTTCGTCATGGAACATTCGGTGTAGAAAGGGGTGATTACCATTCGCATGTGGTCCTTTAAGAAAGACTTCTCCACTACTACATTACTGTTCAGATGAAGATTGCGGCCACATTGAATGGGTCTTGCAATATCACCGGGATAATTACCATCAATAACAACTGGTGGTATTATGCCTTCCTTTATGAATACATCGGGCAATTCTACTCTGCCCTCAACAGCCAGTATGGTTGTGTCACCCACATACGGAAGAAACATCAGGTAGGCCCCTTCGGGTACATCGTACATGATGAACTTACCTTCGGCGTCACTTATTCCCTGTTTGTATGGGAGGTTAAAGGGGGGCAAACCCAATGCATCTTTCCAGAAAATTTCCCGTCCTTTGTCTTTGTTTAAGTTGAACTGTGTTATGGCAAGATCCTTCAGTACCTTGCTTTCCAGTATATAGATATGCGCTCCGAGGTATGGTTCATTTGTCCCCTCAGTCAATACACGGCCAGTGACGGTAATGGTCTTTTGTGCCACCGCTTCACCTACTGCCACAAGGCAGAGCGCCAGGATTGCTACGATATACTGTTTCATATTCTTAAGTTTGTGTATTCAATTTTTTTTGAATTCCTTTCTTGAAGTTTTCTTCCTTTGGGTAGTTCCTCTATTCGAACTCTCCCTATCCGGATTCTTTCTATCGGAACTTCCCTAACTGAACTCCCCCGGCCTGCGGCCACCCCCTCTATAAAAAGAGGGGGAGCTTTGGGCGCTCACCGTTCTACCGTTGTGGTAGGGTGGTGGGGATGTTATTTTGAGCGACCAACAACCTTTCCCCAATCTCTTTTCCGCCTGTGCTCCCGAAGCTCCCCCTCTTTTTATAGAGGGGGTGGCCGCAGGCCGGGGGAGTTCGCTTTATGCAGGCTTCGTTTTTCTTTAACTTCCTTTCCCTTTTTGGGCGGTCATCCTTTCTGCCATTGTGGCAGAGAGGTGAGGATGTCTATTTCCTCGTCTTCTATCGTTTGTGGTAGGAGAACATAAGTCTTTTTCTTTTTTCAGACATAAGAACATAAGTACATAAGTTCTTTCTTTATGTTTTTCTGTCTAAAATCTCTTTTAACCTCCTACTTCAAGATATACGAGATGGCCACACCGAGTTTGGTGGGTAGGAGCGAGTAGCCCGTGGAGTTGTTTTTCGAGCCACTGCCGTTTTCGTAGTCTTCGTAGTTATCGTTGACGTAGTATTCCTTTTGGAAGTAGGCAATGGCACCGAAGCCGGCATAGACTTCGATGTTCCACCGGCGGCCGATGTCGAAGACGTAGCCGAAGGTGAGTCCGCCGCCAATGGCATCGCCCTGATAGATATGGCGGCCCCACGTGATGTCGTGAGTAGCTGCCAGGAGGCTGAAACCTATGTATTCACGCACCATGGGACGTCCGTTGAACCAATAGCGGAACTCCGGTTGTACGACCACCATCTTCATGTCCTTTCCCCACGGTTTGTAGTTGCCGTATGCGCTGAAGTCAATGGAGGTCTTGTCGCCCGTCACCACTTCCACACCGATGTTGGGACTCATCAAGGCCCATTTCAGTCCGTCAGTTTTCACGGCCAACAGCTGTGCTTTTCCTGCCATGGGGAAAAGTACCCCAATGAGGAACACGATGTATAGGATGCGACGTTTCATATTCTTTATTTCATGTACAATTTACCATTTACAAGGTTCAAAGTTTAAAGTTCAAAGTTCAAAGTTCAAGCAGGACTATTGGCCTTTTTTCGCTCCGCTCAAGGAAACTTCTCCCTTTATCTCCTTTTATCTCCTTCAAAAGGAACTTCTTTCTTCATTTAGAACGCAGAGACACAGAGACACAGAGGCTCTTTCTTTTCCTGTTTGAGGACTCGGAGTCGTTTTGAGCGCTTCGCCCTCATTCGCTCTCTCGAGAACGCGGAGGCTTTGAGTGACTAGTGACTAGCGACTAGTGGATTGCGGCACTCAGACTTTTTTCTTTTAAAAGACTCAGAGACTTTTGTAGGGACGCTGCGTGCAGCGTCCGTTCTCTGCGTCTCTGCGCCTCTGCGTTTTATTTTCAATCTTCATCGCAAGCAGCACTATCGTCTACACTCCTATACTCCTGCACTCCTACACTCCTTTTGTTTAAGGTTCAAAGTTTAAAGTTTAAAGTTTAAAACTTTCATTCCTTCACTCCTTCATTCTTTTAATTCTTAAATCCTCTACATTTTCCCCTCTTCGATTACGGCACCTTCACTGGAGTTTTCTTCCATTTCGTTTGGTTGGGGAGTGACGAACATTTCCCCTTCTTCGATTTCGCCGGCTTCTCCTTCGGTTTGTTCTATTTCGTTCGGTCGTGGGGTGACAATCATCTCTCCTTCTTCGATTTCGCCGTCTTCGCCTGCGTAGCCGTTGTCGATGCATTTGAATGTAAGTGTCTGGCATACTCCGGCTTTGAGGGCGAGTGTTTGTCCCGTCCCTCGGGTATATATGCGGCATCCGGCTTCGGGGTCATTGTTTCCTTCCCAATAGAGGACGATGCGGCTGATTCCCTCGCCGGGCAGCAGCATTACCTCTCCCACGGGTTGTATCTCCCCACTGTTTGCCGATGCTATTGTTGCCTCTTTCGTTCCCCCTTCGGTCAGGTCTATCTCGTAGATGCCGGGGGTGGCAGTTGTGGTACTGAAAGTGCCGTCGGCAATGCGCATCTTGACCTGTTGCAGGTTATAGTCCGTATGGATGGCAATGCGGGTGAGCTGCTTTCCTTGCAGTTCGCTGTTTTCGGACCAGAACTTGAAGGCCACAGCCCCCAGTGCATGTTTGAACTTCAGGTTTATGGGGTCGAACTTCTTGTCCGCGTTGGCTTGCGAGATTATTTTTCCACTATACAGCAGGTCGTACTGCTCTGTCAGGTCAACTGCTATATGTCCCTCATTGTCAGCCTCTCCGCTGTAGGGCCAATAGGCATATACAGCCAGTGCCGAGTCGCTCCGCGAGGGGTGATAGTCAAGTCTGCCGCCGGCAGGCGACAGTGTATTTCCTTCTTCAAAAATATATTGTTTGTTCTTCATCTGGCGGTGGAAGGTCGGCCATGCAGCCTCTTCCCACTCATATCCGGCAGCGGCCTCTTCAGTTGTCAGACCTATGCCGTAGATGCCTACTCCCTCGTCCTTCAGAGGTGTCAGGTCCGTGCCCGTCACCTTCGCACGAGTCACCTCCACGGCAGGCTGCATGGAGGCGCAGAAATGTACAGCCACCTCATCACCGGCTCCCATGGCGGGAGCCGGTGATGAGACGTCGCTGCACGCATTCAGTAACAGCAACATTGAACTGATTGAAAGTAAAGCTATTCTTTTTTTCATTCCAATGTCTCTTTTGTTAGTTCAGTTCTATGGAGATGTCGCCCATAGTGTCATCAGTCTTCCAGTCTTCCAGTTCGGCAGAGAGACCGATATCCTGCGGACCATATACCTTGATTGTCACGTTGTAGCTGTAGCCAGGTTTGGCAGGAACAGCCTCGCTACCCATCAGTCCGTCGGCATTTCCGAAAGGAAGCGGCTGGTCGCAAACGAGGTTAGTGCCCTCGGCAGTCCTCAGCGCTATTCGGAGTGTGTATTCATTCAATCCCGGCAGAGCCAGAATATGTGCGTCGGGCCAGCTCACTATCTCTTTGCCACTAAGGTCGTCCCAGTTGGCATCTTGACCATTCAGTCTATGGGATGATGACACCGTTGCGTCGTCGGGGATAGTCCATTTGACGTCGGCATATACTTCACTGTATTTGCTTTCGTCATATTTGTATTGGTAATATCCTTTCAGATTGAAGTCGGTGCGATTGTCCATGTCAATAGAGCCGGGGATGATAGTACCCTCCTCGGTTTGTGCACTCACCAGTTCGTCGCCCGTCAGCCCGTATGTATTGTTGGCCAATACCATGCTGAATGTCTGTGGCATGTTGAGCAATGCGATTGATGAGACGGTTATTCCACGGGCAGCCTCGTCGCCCACTTCAACGGTGAAGGTGAACCGGCAAAGACTGTGCTTCATCTTCAAGGACGGAGGGGTAATAGCTCCTTTATCGTCCATCTGGCGGCGGAAGTATCGGGCGCTGTAGGCATACTTGTTGTAGTCAGTGCCGTCACCGGCAATGTTCTGGTAACCGGTTTTTCCCCAGATGATGTCTTTTTGTCCGTCGATGGTTTCCGTTATGGTCACCTGCTTTCCGTCATCACTCAGGACAGGTGCCGGAGTCCCCGTTGCGCTTGTGTGGTAAGCATAGAAATCATAGCGATACCAGTTGGTGGCCGGGTAATACTTTGGTTCAGAAAAAGCGAGATTGCCCCGTGTTACATTGGCCAATTCGCCCCACAGCACTACGTCGGACTTTCCCGCCACCCCCTTGTTGTTCCAGTCGGGGTCAGTCACGTAGGCAGGAGAGTCTTCTCCCATCTGTTTGCCACTGGCCAAGCAGAACACACCGAGGCGGCGTCCGATAATTGTAGAAAAGGTACTCGTACCTGTTCCGGGGTTTTCTTCCTCGAAAAGATGAGCAGTACGCGTCAAAGGTGAACTGTTCGATGACAGTTTGATTTCTACCTCACTATCACCAACCAGAGCCTCCGGCGATTCCCCTATCACCCCATTATCGATAGCGGCATCGTCTGAACAACCCGGCAGCAGCAGGAACGCTGCTGCCAGGATGGTTGTATAAGATAGTTTATTCATTATTGAATATTATGCAATGATGATTAGAGACCAGTTTTAATCTCTGTCTCGTCTCCTCCATTAACGGTAACAGTCCAATCGCCTGTGATGTCATTGAGTGTGACGCCGAGTTCGTCCTTATTTGCGAGGAGCAGACTTCTTTCTTCGGTAGTATTCAGACCACCCATGTTGTCTTTGTTGAATGTTACTGTGTGGTCGTTCGGTCCCTCAACTACGAATTCAAGTGTGTTTCCAGGAGTCGGTTCGAACATTACAGCCAACCAAGGAAGATCTGTTGCAGTGTTCTCGTCCCACGGATGAGCACTCTTGTAAGACTCAGGAAGGTATGCGTTGAATGAAGCTTCGTCTGTGATGAATGCAGCGTTCTTGATAACGGGCTCATTGTAAACTGCATCCTCACCTGTTGTTTCCTGGTCTTCGGGGACAATGTCGAATGAACCACCGTTTTCCCAACGGGCCAAGTCGGCAGTAACCTCAATCATGTCCAAACCGTAAACAGTGATGTTGACAGTGTAGGCATGTTGAGCCAAGAAGTTAGGATGTACATTTTCGGGCAATTTGATAGTGAAATCAACAGTATCGCGAACTACTACCTCAGCACCAGCCGGGATTACATTGCCTTCATTGTCATAGTCTGTAACCTTCAACTTTTGGAGCAGAATGATGTGACCTTTGTAAGTGGTGATCAGTTCCTGATCGTTGCTTGCAGCTACGAGGAGGTTACCAACCTTGGTCTTTTCGGTCTTGATAACGGCTTCGGCAAGCTCTGCATTTCCGGTAAACAAGGGCACTTTTGCCAAAGAGTCGAGAACGCGATCGGCATCGTCGTAATCGTTCTTTACATAAAGCATAGCTTTGTCGCCTGTCCATTCGATAGTTCCGTAGTTCTTACCTGCAACAACCATTTTGGCTACGTTCTTAGACTCAACACCGATAGAGTCAACCCACATAACGTTGTTTGCACCCTTGTTGATAACGTTGAACTGCAACTGAGTGAGCAGGTGGTTGAACTTCAAGCTGGGCTGAACATTACGACGAGCTGCATACGCGCTATACTTGTAGCTCTTTGCATACCAATCACCGGTAGCAGCTGCGACAGAGTCTGCCTCAAAGTCGGCCTTGGCAACCATCAGGTCCTGAGAACCATCGATTGTAACATCAAGAACGATAGAGTCATTTACAGTCACAGGAGTAGGATTCTCGCCTGCTGCGTCATCCACGTGGTAGCCGTAGAAGTCGAACATACCAACAGTGGGGTAGTAGTAGTAGTGACCGGTGTTTGCAGCTGTTACGAGTCCGGAAGTTGCGTCTGTAGGTGCAGTAACCTTCACGTTGTTAAGGATGTGTTGGCTGATTCCCGGATAAGTGTAGTCGGGTTCAACGGGAGTCACGGCTCCGGAGTCGGTCATCAGGATGTAGAGGCTTTCGCCGTTCCATTTGTTGGTAGTTTCGTTCAGTCCGCCTACCATACCGATGCCACGAGTCTCTGTGGCCACAGGGTTGATGTTTGCTACCGCAAGTGCGATGACTGTCTGGTCGTCGCCTGTGTTTTCAGGTCCGCCAGGATTTGAAATCACATCATTGTCGTCTGAGCAACTGCTCAATGCGCCCAAGAAGAGGGCTGCATACATAAGCTTTTTCATACTCTTTTTTTGTTTTAATGATTAGAAAATAATGTTTGGTTTATTTTTAATGGGGATTAAATATCGTTTTCAATTTTGGTCTCCTCCTCGTCAATATCAACCTCTTCCTCGACCTTGGTCCAGCTCATTCCGCTGGCATTCAGTCTTATCTCCTGCAGACCATAGACTGTGATATTCACCACATACTGGCTGCCTGCAGTAAAGGTCTTTCCCTCGACGGGCGAAGCCAGCCTATATACGGGCGAGAAGAAGTATTCCTTCGTGGTGCCGTCCTGGAGTACCAACACCTGTTTGCACTTCAGTTTCAGCTTGTAGTAGTGTTGGGGCGGCAGCATGATGTCCGCTCCGATGGACATCTTCTCGGCATCCGTCAGTCCGAAGGAATATTGGTTTTCAAAACCTGCAGCCCCTTCGCCCATGGTGGGTGTGTAGTAAGGATCGCTGTCGGCCGTTGCAGGAATCAGTTCCGGCAGGTGGTGTTCCACCGTATCACCCTTGGCCACCAGCCCTATGCGGGTAGTGTCTTTGTGGGCCACCGTGAAGCGTGCCTGATGAGTGGCTGAAAGAATAATGTCCTCGACATAGATGTTTTCGGCTGCTTCGTCGCCCTTTTTCAGGTTGAACTGGAAGCGTACAAGCTCGTGCTTCATCTGGAAGTCCGGGTGTATGTTCCTGTGTCCCAGCATGGTGCTGTAGGTGTAGTTGTCCACACCGTTTCTGACAATGTCTTGCACCTCGGAGTAATATATTCCGGTGTTCGGGTCCTTGTATCTGTCCAAAACACTTTCCCACGATGACGGGCGGGCTATGCCCGATATGATGTCCTGTGTGCCGTCGAGCGTCAGATCCATATAGACAGAGTCCTTGTCTCTCTTTACTGTTCCGTTCAAGACAGCATCGTCAATGCTGTAGGCAAAGAAGTTGTATTTATAGTCCTGATGTGTCTGGTTATAGAAGCATGGGTCGCCCACCCACGAAAGGTTTCCGTCGAACTCGGTATTGTTTCCTGTTGTCGAGAAGCGGGCAGCCTTACCGTGTCCCACAGTGTTTTCACCTGTTCCATCCACCAGACAGGCATTCTTGTCCGGGTTGTTGGAACTCATGGTTTCTTTGTAGCTTATGCTGTTTCCATCAGTGAAAGCATGGTTGGGAGCTTGGAAAGCAAAGATATAGAAGCGGGTTTTGCTCTTTGCCCAATCGGGGAAATCCCTGTCAATGGGTCCCACTCCACGGGTGACAAAGCTCAGTTCCGGGGCATTGAATGTCAACAGAATGGGGATGGAGTCAAACCTCTCCTGACTGCTGAGCATCATGTCGTCAGGCTCGTCGTACTCCACACCGGGGTAAGACTTGGAGCATCCTGCTGCCAACAGGGCCAGGCAGAGTGATGCCACTCCCAGTCCGAAGAGCTTGATGCGTTTACCGTATGTTTTCATCGCGTACATTATATTATATATATGTGTTTCTTTATTCATTATATATCCACATTGAACTCGTTGTCGGAGTTGCCCACTTCTTTCCACTTGTCTAATGCACCTTCTCCATCAGGATTGGCAAGAATTTGCCCCTGTTTGATTCGGAGCACGTTGGGTATGTTGAGGGTGACTGTGTCGCTGTTCTGCACCATGAACTTCTTATCCTCTGTAATCCTCATTGGCCGTGCCTCCGTGATGGTGTTGTAGAGGTTGATGAGGGCATAGATAGTCTTGCTGGCACGTTGGCTGGGAGCATCGGGCCGTTCGGTACTGGTGTAGATGCATAGTTGTAAGATTCCTGCTCCCATCTGAAGTTCAGGCGAGTAGCTACGCACCAGACCTATGGCATTGAACGATGCCTTGAAGGGGATTGAAGTCTCGTTGTCGAGTGAGGCTGGATTCCTACTGTCGTATGTCGGCATCTTAGTGGCATCTACCGGCACGCGGAATGCCATCTTGTTTACATCTTTCACATCCACATGCTTGGTACTGACACCGAAGCGTTGTGGAATACCTCCGATAATGGCAATAATCTCCTCAATGCGCACACCGGGTTCTTTCTCTATGGAGAAATGCAGTCCGTAGCGTTGGGTAATCTGTTCGGGCTTGATTTCAATGATTTCAGTCTCGCCTGCACGGACATGACACACTTGGTTGATGCCCAGATAGGTTGGACGTATCTCTGATTCCACGAATTGCCCTATTCCAGAGTTGTAATCAATCCATGGACGCCCCAAGGATTGCAATTTCGGATTATCCTTCTTGAAGGTTACGTATCGGATGAAGAGTTCGGTTGATGCTACAGACACATCCTTCTGGTATTGTTCTACCCGGTCAATTTCGCACTCCGAATGGCTGTAGTTGATAGCAATGAACTGATATTCTCCCTCTTTGACTTCCAGCGGACCGGTAGGACGTTGCTTTCCTGCTGTTTCGGGGATTACGATTGTGGTATTGTTTCCTCCGGTTGTTTCTCCTTCAGCACGTGTCAAGACGTTTTTAGTATTCCATACCGGCAAATAGGAGCCTTGGGGGGCAGAAGTCCCTTGTCCCTCATTTTTACCTGTTCCTTCTCCTTCTGTTTGCTCACCATTTTCTGTTTCACCGGTTTCCGGTCCGACCACAGACTCGTAACTTTCCAATACTCCGAATATGGTTTCCCCTTCCGCCACTGTGCCCTCTTTTTCTTTGGGAAGCTCTACAAGGAACCCTGCACGCCATGAGTTGATGATACGGTTGGCTATCACCATCATGCTGTCCACATCTCTCGGATTTCTACCGTCAGGTGTCACCCCGTCCCAGTTGAACTTGAATGCAAGCTTGGCATGATGGGGATGGTCGGGGTTCTCGCACAGTTCCACCTCTGTGCAAGAATGCATCACCGCCACCGTGAGGATGGCCGTCAGACAAATGATATGTTGCCAACAGTGTTTCATCAATTATAGTAGGCCCACAAGGGGAAACTGTTTTATTTACTATTTGACTATTTATTTCCCTCCACCGGGGTCTTTAAGGACTCTAAGGTCTTTAAGGACTTTAAAGAATCTAAGGACTTTAGGGAGGGACTTTTGCTATTTCTCTTCCTCCAGTCGGGGGGGAGCCAGAGGGGGCTAAAAATCTATAAAGAGTTCACCTTCTTCGATTTCCTCTTTTTCTTCCTCTTCGGGTTTGCCGGGCGGCTGTTTGTTCTCACCCTCGGAGGTTGTATCTCCGGCTGGTGGTGTTTCGCCCGTACGGTTGTCCGGTACGACATCGACCTTCATTCCTATGCCGCGCAGGGCATCGGCAGCACGGCGGATGGCCTGGTTGACATCGCTGATGGTGTCAATGCCTATAGAGTCTATGTCTATGCCTTCGGATACCAGTCGCTTACGCATCAGCTTGAGTGAGTCGGCCAGTGCCTTCTCCTGCTGGCGGGCCAGCTTGATGGAATCCTTGCGGAATTGTTTCTGCACATTTGCCAACGAGTCGGCCAGGAACTTGTCGCGCTTGAGCATCTTCAATGTGTCGCGGCGCAACTGCTTGGCAGTGGCTATCGAGTCGCGTACTTTTTGTTTGGCAGTAGCTATCGAGTCGCGGTGGCGGCCACGTTCCAGTATGCGTTCGTTCAAGTAACCGATACGCGACGTACGAGCACCCTTATCCGTAAGCGGCATCTTCTGGCGTACTGACTTGAAGCGATAGACAAGGGCCAGACGCACTTCGGTGACGAAGGGGAAGATGGCACTCCGATTGGCCGCTGTGACGGGGTAACAGTTGCTCTCGGCATCGTAGCCATACTCGTCAAAGTTTGTATAGAATATTCCGAGGCTGCCACCCAAGTCGAGGTCTATGTAGCCGTCGCGCTTTTTCCCCTTATAGGAATAAAGAGGTATGGTGTATCCACCCGTGATTCCGCCGCTGACGGCATTGCCCTGACGGCCGGTGGAGCCGAACTTGTAGGAGTAGTTGTGGTAGCCCAGGTAGAAGCCGAAATAGTAGCCACGCTCCTCACGGGCATCAGCACGGTCTATCTTACCCATTTGCCGGTAGAGGTACTTCCAGTAAGGTACGGTGTCAGTAACAGTCATCATACCTCCATTCTTATATTTCTGGGAACTTATTTCATATTGCCCATCCTCCAACTTCTTTATATTTGTCCGGTCTTTCTGCGTGTTCCAATACTTGCGCCCCTCGATGCGCACATCAAATAGGTTGAACACCATGGAGGGGTTGTACTTGCTCCATGTGTTCCAGTTCCAACGGATGGTAGCTCCGATGGTGTATGGGTTCTTGTAGTAGCGCGAGCGAAGCGCCTCGTATTCAAAGCTGATGTTGGGGATGGTGGCCACCCAATCGACCACATTGGTGCGGATACCAATCTTGTCGCGGAAGGTTTCGGGGACAACCACTACAGAGTCTCCTTGCTGGCCCGCATTCACTTGGGTCTGCATGGCAGCTCTTGATGGGAGGGAAGAGAAAAGGAAAAATAACAACCAGATATACACAAACAAACCCTGTGCTCCCTTTTTTGGAGTACGGGCACAAGAATACAGCAAAAGGTTGTGTGTATATTGTTGCATTATTTTGTCGTTTTACTATGTTTGCAGATGCAATTTTATCTGTCAGAGAGCAATGATTGCTTATTATTCTCTTCGCAAGAGAATTGAAAATCACGGCAAAGGTAAAGAAATATCCTTAAATTACCCCCCCCCTAAATGTTAATGTAGGTTAAACTCTATTCTTGCTCCTTTTTATATGCAAAAATGTGTCTTATACTGCTATAGGTAGACACATTTACTAACAATTAAAATGTGTCTACCTATAGCAGTATAAGACATTGAGTGACTAGCTACTAGCTACTAGTGGGTTGCGGAACTCCTACACTCCTTTGGTTCAAAGTTCAAAGCGCGTGCCGTAGGGGCATGTGTCAAAATGCTTTCTTTTCATTCTTTAGACGCGGATGACGCGGATGACGCAGATAAATTATAACCTATCGGTATAATAATCAAGAAAAATCCGCGTCATCCGCGTCATCTGCGTCTAAAAAGTTAATTATGACACACCCTCCGGAAATGTGATGCAGGCATATCACCGGGCACCCACAAGGGATGCCCCTACAAGCAACACATTTGGCCTTTTTTCGATCCGCTCAAGGAAACGTCTCCTTTTATCTCCATCTATCTCCCTTTATCTCTCTTTAAAAGGAACTCTGCGTCTCTGCGTTTTATTTTCAACCCCCACCGCAAGCGGCGCTATCGGCTTTCATTCTTAATTTCCCTAAAGTAGAATTGTCTACATCTCTTGCGAAGAGATGTACACGAAATGTAGTCGTTAAAGACTCCAAGCTGAAGGGTACCCAGAAGGTTGGCGCTCTCATTGGTTTCGTAGCCGAAAATCAGGTTAAGGTATTGAACTGCCGTGTTGAAGGTGTTGAAATCAACAACCACGACATCGCTAACGAAAGCGGTTCTACTGCCGGATTGATCGGATGCATCGCTTCCGGTAACAACTACATTGAAAACTGCTGGGTGAAGAACTCAACCATCAATACTATCCAGAACGGTACTGCTACGCGTGCCAACAGTGAGTTCATCGGTGTTATCCGAGGCAATGCTACTGTGGTGAACGTGAAGAACTGTGGTGTTGAGGGAAATACGTTCACAAATACAAACAACTCTGGTGAGGTTGCTACCCCTTTCCATAAAACTTATGTAGGTAGTCAGGACGGAACAGCCATGCTTATTGTGAATGAGGCAGATGCATTTATCGGTTCTTCTGCACAAGCAATAGCAGTGGCCTTGAACCATCCTGATGTAGAGACTATCAAAACAGCATATATTCAGGTTAATGAAGCTGATGGAGAAGTTGTCATCGACATGGACGAAACTTCTGAAGTGACTACCGGCTCACCTGCTGATTATGGTTTTATTGCCGATGCAGGAAGTTCGCTTACAATTGACAATGCCAATATCAATTCATTAGGTGGCGGTGTTGCTGCTGTGGATGGTGCTGAAGTTACTTTCAACGGTGGTAATCTGGCTGTCAATACAACCAGTACTTCGGGCCGTTACCTTTTTTATACTGAAGGAGAGGGAGCTTCTATCACTATCAATGGCGGTAACTTCTCATTCAGCAAGACTTTGAACCAAAAGCGTGCATACATCTATGCCAATGCCGGTACTACGGTTTATGTGACAGGCGGAACTTTCGGTAAAGCCTCTACCCGTAGCGGTTACACTGCCGGTATTTTGGGCACTGGTACAGTTATCATTACCGGTGGAACTTTCGGATTCGACCCCTCAACTTGGGTAGCCGATGGTTATGAAGCTGTCAAGAATGGCAGCACTTGGACTGTGGTAGCAGCCAACTGATAAAGAACATTCCCTTATTGGATTTTTCCAATAATTCATGTTAATAGATTAACACACTTGGAGGTTTTCGTCGTGAGACGCGAACCTCTTTCTTTCAATAAAAGATTTGAGTATGGATTTTCTGATAGCATGGGGCGTTGGCTCCCTTATTGTATGAGTTTTAATCATAATCTCTTTGATCGGCTCGAAAAGGATTGATTGACAATAGTTGTATAGCCCTGTTACAGAGAACTGATTATGATGCGGTTCGCGTTGTCTATAGCGGCAGAGTCCAATGAGGCCAGATAGATGCGTGTGGTGGTTTCCGAGTCGTGTCCCATACCTTCACTAATCAGTGATAGGGGTATATTCTTGCTGTGGGCAATGCTGGCCCAGGCATGACGGCTTACATACATGGTCAAGGGGATGGACAGCCCCAGTTGGCAACCGAGAAGTTTCAGATTGCGATTAATTTTGTGGGACGTATAAACGTACTGTTTGCGTTCATCCATCGGGCGGTCCAGTTGGATGATTGGCAGCAGATAGGGAGAATGTGTGGTGTCGTATTTGTCCAGGATATCTTGCATACATTGTTCCCACCTGATAAAGAGTTGTTGCCCGGTCTTGCGCCGGCGGTATGACAATATGTTGCCACGCAAGTCTTTCTTCTGCAGATATGCCATATCTACAAATGACATGCCACGGGTGTAGAACGAGAACAGAAACATATCGCGGGCAAAATCGCGAGCAGGTTTCATGGATAAATCCAAATTCCTGATTTCTCTGACAACCTCAATCGGTATGGCCCGTTTGAGAGTTTTCTCTATACCGGTATATACACGCCTGAACGGGTGTCGCTGAGGGGTAAACCTTTTTTCTACAGCGCGGTTATAGACAGCCCGAAGATTGCGCATATAGAATGACGATGAATTGGGGCTTATTCCACAATTGCGGAGGTAGGCCTCATACGCAATCATCACATCCGAATCTATTTTGTTTAAAGGCAAGTCCCTATTATTCCGGAAACGCTTGAAACTTCTTAACGTTGATGTATATGTCTCGGAAGTGCGTATTTTCCCCAGTTCCTTCAGATTGGAAATGATACTCTCCATAAATGGATACAGGTAATGTTTGGGTGCATCTGAGCCAATTTTACTTGATTTGCCATCAATCCTGAACGATGGCTTGAATCTGTTTCTTGTAGTTGCCATAACTTAAAAAAATAATTAGAGAATACTGATGATTATTTGAAGTGGAAATGAATCTTCCGTCTCTTTTTATCAGTAGATAAGAAAAAAGGAGGGTGTGTCAAAATTAACTTTTTAGACGCGGATGACGCGGATGACGCGGATTTTTCTTGATTATTATACCCGATAGGTTATAATTTATCTGCGTCATCCGCGTCATCCGCGTCTAAAGAATGAAAAGAAAGCATTTTGACACATCCCCCCCCTTTTTTTTGTGCAACATACAGAGGTAAAATGTGCGGGTAGGGGCAACTTGTCCTTTGTCAACGAACATTCTTATTGCTGCAACGTCTCCAGGAACTCAATCTCTACGATGCGGAGTTCGTTGCGGGTCTTGTCGCCATCTTTGGCCTTGAAGAGGTCGAGTTCGCCTGCTTTGGGTTCCACCACCTCCACGATTTGTCCGAAAGCATCGCCCTCTTGGGCGGCTCCTTTCAGGCGGATGGTAATCTCATCGGTCAGGATGGGGTGCTCAATGTTCAGATGGATGTAGCCAAGGCTCTTTTCGGTATTGCCTTTCCAGATGAGTTGCTTGCCTGCAAAGATTTCAATGGGGTAGCTGCGCTGGCGCCAACCGGTAAGTTTCATGCAGATGTCATCCACTGCAGCGCGGCGGTTGAGCTTGTAGGTAATCCAAGCTGTATTGAGCTTGCCATCGTTGCGCCATTCGCTCAGTTCGTTGTCGTCGAAACTGTTGGTAGCTGTTTCCTGATTGACACCGGCTTTTACATCCACAATCTGTACATCCACCTTCTTGTCGGTGTACGACGGAGTGAGCGGTGTCTCGCCACGCTCCAGACGGCAGGGGAGGAGTTCGCCGGGGAAGTGCTTGCTCAGTCCGTTCACCACTTCTACGGGGATGGTTGTCCAATTCTCTGTGGCAGTACCTAATCCCTCTGCTTTAGCTGTCAGTCTTACTTCACCTGCTTCGGTGGTCGAGCGTACCAATACGCGGGTGATACCACACTCTACGGGTAACGAGGTGGCAAAGGCATAGTTGTCGGGACCTTGTGCGATACCGCCACGCCATTCGGCCGGACCTTCGAGCGTGAAATCTACCATGTCGTTAGCCAGCGGGCAGCGGTTACCCTCGGCATCCACTACCTCTACCTGTACCATTACAATATCGTGTCCATCGGCAAAGCTGCCTGCCGGATTGGCCATGCGTGTCAGCTTCAGGTGATGAGGCTTGCCTGCCGTTTTCAGGGCAGCACGGCTCACCTCTTTGAGTGATGAGTTACGAGTTACGAGTGACGAGTTTTGTTCCGCAGGATTACTTGTAGCTTGTAACTCGTCACTTGTCACGTTGAGTGATGGGTTACGAGCTACGAGTGACGAGTTTTGTGCCGCAGGATTACTTGTAGCTTGTAGCTCGTCACTTGTCACTATATACGATACGGCTTCGATGGTTCCCGGCTTCCACTGGATGCTGTCGAAGGTATAGAGGAAACGGTAGTCCTGACGACCGAAACCTTGTGATTCTCCATTGATGAAGAGCTCCACTTTGTCGCCGGTGGAGACTACATAGACGGGTTTGATGACGGCGGACCCTCCCCCTTGCCCCTCCACAAGGGAGGGGAGTGAAATGTCATGCTTAGCATTTTGCGGAGTATCTACTCCTTCCCCTTGGGGAAGGTCGGGATGGGGTCTGCCTTCATAGTTCCAATGTCCCACAATGTGTGTGCCATGTTCTTCGATATCTACCCAACCGTTCCACATTACCTTGTGGGCAAAGTATCCGTCCTTGGGTATGCGCAGGGGATCTACCACGCCACTGCGACGGTAGTTCTCTGCACCGCGGAAGTGTGTCTGTGTGTCGCTGAAGATAATCTTGGCACCACCAGAGTTCACCCGTCGGCCCATACCGGGACGTTCACGCCAGTAGTCGTACCAACGGCGTACCCATTCTACGGTCAGCAGGTCTTGGTTCTGGTTATAGGCACTGGCATCTTTCTTGGGAGCCGTAGTATTGGTCACAGTCGAATGGTAGCCTGTGTTTCCATCGCCATGCTTGTGGTAGGGGTAGCTGTAGTTGTCCCAATACTTGCGTAGTCCCTCGTCGCGGCAATATTCGGTAGCAATCATGGGGTGGTGGCAGCTCTTGTTGATGTAGAGCATCTCACCGCCATATTCTGCCTCGCGGATGTCCAGCATCTCGCGGCTACCGATGGCACGTCCGCCGTGAGGGTCGTACTGGTCGCGGATAGCTTTCATCTCTATCATGTGCTCGCGGCTGATGGCCTCGTTGCCACATTCGTAGAAGATGACACTCGGATTGTTGCGGTTATAGATGATGACATCGCGCATCAGTTCGGTGCGTTGTTCCCACTGGCGGCCTTGGCGATCCTTTTCGGCATCGCCGGCTGGCAACATCTGCATGGCACCTACGCGGTCGCAACTCTCGATGTCCTGCTTCCAGGCTGCGATGTGCATCCAGCGGAAGAAGTTGGCATTTCCCTCTACGGCCAGTCCGTTGCTGTAGTCGCTCATCCAGGCAGGTACACTCAAGCCTACACCCGGCCATTCGTTGCTGGTGCGCTGGGCATACCCCTTGAACTGCAACACGCGGTCGTTGATCCACACCTTGCCTTCGCCAAAGCGTGTCTTGCGGAAACCTGTGCGGGTCACCACCTCGTCCATCACATCACCGTCCACGATGAGGCGGGTCTTTACCTTATACAGATAACCATATCCCCAGCTCCAGAAGTGCAGGCCGCTGAGCGGTGCTTCGGCACTCAAGGTGGCAGTCTCCCCTTTGGCAATCACCACCGGCTCGCTGTTGAATGTGGCTACGGACTTGCCGTCGAGGTCCACTACCTCTACTTCATAGCCCACGGTCAGGTTTTTCTTGTATTCATTCTTCACCTCCGACTCGGCGTGGATAATGGCCTTGCGGCTCTTTACCTGTATGTCCTTGGCATAGACATAGACACCCGTTGTCTTCATGTTGCTGTAGAGGGGCAGTGTCTGATAGAGTTTGTCCGTCACGTGCAACCACACGTTCTTGGGCAGTCCGCCGTAGTTGGCATTGAAGTTGCGGTCGCTCCACTGGTACTTGGTGTTGGTGGCCCTTTCGCGGTAGTCCCAATTGTTGTCCGTGCGGACAGCCATCACGTTCTCACCCCCATAATTGATATAGGGTGTCAGGTCGAAGCCTACGGCCATGGCGCCGTTCTCGTGCAGACCCAGATAGTGGCCGTTCAGGTAGAAGTCGGCTCCTTGGCGCACACCCTCGAACTCGATGAACACCTTCTTGTTCTTGGCGGTCTTGGGCAGACGGAAGTGCTTGCGGTACCAGGCGATGGTGTCGGTCAGGTGTTTGATGTCAACCTTGAACACCTCATCCTCGTTGTGTGCACGAGGCAGGGTCACTTTCTCCCAATCTGCATCAGGAAAATCGGTTTTCTCCGCTCCTTCCAAGTCGCCTACGTGTAGCAACCATTCGGGATTAAAGTTGTACTTCTCTCTGTCGTAGCCCTTGGCCATCGCTAATGCCGGAAGCATCAGTGCGCACATCACCAGTGCGGTCAATCTTGCATAGAGTTTCATTGGATATTGTTGTTAGGGTTGTTATTGACGATTTACCGATCGCCCGTAATTTTTTTATATCGGCAAAAGTATGCTATTTTTCTTACATTACCATGTAAATTCTATCATAAAGGATGGAAGATTTGCAATTTCCATAAAAAACGGTAAAACTGCTACCGTAATTTTTTTTATGGGACACTTCAGCCACGGAGGCGTTTCCTGTAGGGGGATGTGTCATAATTCACTTTTCATCCGCAGATTGCGCAGATGACGCAGATTATTCCTTCCTATTATACCCGATAGGTTATAATTTATCTGCGTTATCTGCGTCATCTGCGGATGAAGAATTAAATGGTGGCATTTTTGACACAGCTTCGATAGGAATTTGTCGGACACCAATAAAAATAATATTGGCCCCTGAGGCTTCAGAGACCAATATTATTTATGTATATGTTAGAAAGACAATCTTATTTTATGTATATGGCAGGATAATTTCCTGAATATCCACAAAATTCCAGTTTTCCTTCTTTGGCAGCAGGCAAGAGTTCGGCTTTCAACTCAATTTCAACAACGCCACCATCGACATATCCGTTTACATCCTGGCATTCGACCCATTCACCAAATTTCTTCAAAACCCCATTGAAGCCATTGGATTCGACCAAAATCAAGGTACAAGTTGCGCCTACATTGGCAAAATAGTCTGCACTGATAGGTTGTCCGGAAACAGCGTTTACATTGGTTCCATAATCGCTTACAGGAGGAATCTCGGGAACCACTTCTGTATAACTTTTTGCAGTATAATCTCCATCAATGGTTTTTCCCGTAGGATTCTCATACCAATCGGTACTGGTCTGATAATTGGCACCCCATTCTCCAAATCCTTTATAGGAGTTTACTATGCTTTCTCTTTCCTTAGGCCATGCCCATCCTGTTGGTACACAAATCATTTGCGGAGCACTGCCTGCCGTAGGAGCTGCCACTACCGCTTCGGCCTGACCGCCAGAGATTCCTTGAACAAGAATTGAAAATCCTCCCATATTTCCTGATGACATAGTAAGGTCTGCATTGACATCAATCTCGACAGACTGGGCTGTTGCCTCGTAACGTCCTGTTTGGGTATTGACCATTTCGTTGACAGGTTTTCCAAACATCTCGTGAACTTCACCACCAATCTGGTTTCCATTATAACGTATATATATAGGTAATGTGCCGCCTGCTGCAAGCGGAGTGACTTTAGCCTTTCCAGAACCACTTGCATGTTGTATGCTGAATACCACATCGTTGAAGTCAAAGTCGCCAATAGCTCCCAAATCCTCGCAAGCCAGAATCCACTCCTGATCTTTCGGCTCCTCTACCGGTACATCCTCAATATCATCGTCTGTAGTGAGGTTTCCACCTATGCAGAAAAGCATATCGTTCATGTCGTTATCCGCCTGATCCTCAAATCCCAAAAGGACATCATCCCCGTATTTATAAGTAACAGTCTTGACCAGTCCCTTATAATTCGGATTATCCCACGTTCCACCATCAGCTTGATAAGCTTTTCCTGTCTCCCTATTAACCGAAGGCATAGAATAGTAGATGTAGTCTCCCACTTCGGAGGTTTTACTCATACCATCCGATATGATAAAGAATCCGATATTCAAGCCTGCAGGAAAATCATAACTTGCGTTGCCATGTTCATCGAAATATACCAATTTGTAGGTTGAACCTGTTACCCAAGGATCGCCACCATTGAATACAGATACTCCATTTTCTTCATACACATTATATAGGAACCAATTTCCCAAATGATAATCTTCGGTATAGGAGAAACCGTTTTGCAAACCGCTGACACTGATGCTTGAGGTTGGACGAGCGTCACTCAACAACAGGTACTTGTCTGCATTGCATATCTCTTCAATCGTTGCACCTTCGTTGTAGTAGAAATACCCCATCTGATTTTTCGGACTGGTAGAGCCGAATATATAAGATATCTCTACAGGACCGGCTTCGGTAGTGGTATATATGATATCCGACTCGGAGGAACCCAATGGAGTAAGGTTATCACGTCCTTCAGGAAAAACTCCATCCTTGCCATACAAGGGCAAATAATCAAGGAACCTCCAGGCTTTGGCATTGGTTTTTGTCACTCCATTCAATGAATAAAGCTTGCCCTGATAGGGTTCGTTTGCATTTGTATCATAGCTATGAAAGGTTCCCATCTCAATAGTTGGTCCTAAGGTTACATTGCAACTCTCGTCTGCGCGGGTAAAAGCATTGTTTAACGCAACTACAGCTTTGTCCTGTCTTATCTCGTAATATCCATTCAGAGTTGGCATGTTGGAAACAGTGACATAAATATAGTTCAATGCCTTAGGCATATCGAATGAGATAGAAGCATTTCCTGACAGATTCTTGGAGGCCAATCTCACACAAGAGGGATTGCCGGGCCTTGCAGTATATATATTTACATTACTTACCCCTGAGGCGATTCCCTGCAAATGCATATCGACCGAAACCTGACGGGCTGTATTCCAAGTTTGACCAGGATCAATCGCACCGAAAGAATCGGTCCAACTTTGGTTGTATTGTTGTTGCTGCTGCTGAATTAAGGCATTAGGATCGTATTTGTCCTCTACATCGACACATGCTGTCGGAATTGTACCAGCCAAAACGGCTACCATCACAGATTTGAATAAGACTTTCTTCATTGTTCAGAATTTTATAATACGTAGATTTATAATTAGCTCCACACGTCTCTACTAAAACACAATATTGGTTTGCAAATGTACATTATTATATAACACACTATAAAACATGTTAAACAAAATTTGCAGACGTCCTTTAATGTTTATATTCTATTAACATAAAAGAGACTTTTAATACAACTATTATGCAAATAATATGTTGTAACTCAATCTCCTATGAAACGAAGTGTCTCCACTTTCTCCAACCGTTGGCGTAACCGGCCAAGCATTGACCGACGAATACGCAAACACATCAGACAATCCATATCGTAAGACTGGGATATCAGTTGAGGGTTTTCTTCTTTAACTATACGCATGACATCATTCATAAATGGATATTCAAACGCTATTTCAATATCATCATCAACCGTACATTCTATAATTTCGGTGGCAGCTATAGCTTCAGCGGCAGCAGCTTTATACGCTTGTATCAGTCCGCTGGTTCCTAATTTAATACCTCCGAAGTAACGTACTACAATGATAAGGATATCGGTCAGTTCATTAGAGTTAATCTGGCCTAATATAGGCTTTCCTGCGGTGCCTGAAGGTTCTCCATTGTCATTGGCACGGAAATCCTTCCGCTCAGCCCCCAACATATAGGCATAACAGACATGGCGAGCATCATAATACTGCTTCTGGTATTTGTCCAAATGCTCCTTTATTTCCTCCAAAGAACGTACAGGGATGGCTATAGCAATAAACTTGCTACGCTTCTCTGTATAGATTCCTTCTGCTTGTGAGGATATGGTTTTATAGGTGTCATTAACAATCATGCAGCAAAGGTACACCCTTTTCTTGAAATGAGCATATTATTTTGGCTATACATAAAACAATTATGTGAATTAATTGTTGTATTTTTGCAGAAAATAAAAATTAAAAGGGGAATTATCAGTTCCTATAATCATTAACCATGATGAGTGCTCTTATTCCTTATTAATATATGAAATCAGAGGGCTCACGAAGAAAAACAGTATTTGTATGAAAAAGTATGTATGCACAGTGTGTGACTGGGAGTATGACCCCAGTGTGGGAGATCCGGATAGCGGTATAGCTCCAGGTACTCCCTTTGAGGAGATTCCAGAAGATTGGGTATGCCCCATTTGTGGAGTAGGCAAAGATTCGTTTGAGGAAGTAAATTAAACGAAGCATGAAAAAACGAAGAGTGAAGAATCCAATGGTCTTTCCCATTATGATTCTTCACTCTTCACCTTTCAGTTATCTTAAGAAATCCTCCCTTAAGATTTATTGTTTTTTCTCACGTACATCGGTTTGTGCTTCCACCACATTAACTACATAGTCGCCTAGCTTTTCGCATTCGCCGATAATATCCATGTAGTGGACCCCCATTTGGTAACCATATTCCTTATTGTTCACATCGAGGATGTTCTGGTTTTTCAACTGGTTACGGTAATTGTTGATTTCGGTTTCGATGTTGAATGTCTGGTTAACATCGGTATGTGTAGGATTCTCCAACAGACGGATCATTTGCTCCAATGCCTGGTCAGTAAGGCTCATCATCTGTCCGATACGCTCATATTGCTTCAGGGTGAAGTCCTCCTTGCCACTGTGTTTGCGGTTGAAAGTACGAGCCAGGTTGTAGCAACTGTCGCCAATGCTTTCTATCTCTGTAACTTCGCGCAGCATGGCACGGATTTGCAACTTACTCTCAGAACTGAGCCGTCCTTCTGATACCTGATTGAGGTAGTTGGCTATTTCCAACTCCATGTTGTCGCTGATGCTTTCGTATTTTTCAATACGACTGAAGGTCTTGTTGAAATCGCTGTCGTTTTTTTCGGTCATCAAGGAACGGACCATGCCGAACATCTTGTGTGTACGTTGTGCGAAAAGGTTAATCTCTTTACGGGCCTGCAGGATGGAAAGCTCAGCCGTAGAAAGCATACCACCCGAGATGAAACGGAGACGGAACTCCTCGTCCTCGTCTTGCTTGGTGGGAATAAGGAAACATACCGTCTTCTCAATAAACTTCACAAACCAGATGAGGAGGAGTACGTTGCATACATTGAACGTTGTGTGGAAGGCCGAAAGCATCAAAGGTACGGCCACTTCAGTGTCGGTACTGCCCAATACATTGTGGACAAACCATGTGATACCGCTTGTCAGAGGAGAGAAGACAATCAGTACCCAAATTACACCGAAAACGTTGAACATCAAGTGGGCCATAGCTGCTCGTCGGGCTTGTGTGTTACCCGTAATCGCGGCCAAGTTGGCGGTGATGGTAGTTCCGATGTTTTCACCCAACACCAAGGCTGCTCCCAGCTCAAAGGATATCCATCCGTTGGCACACATAATCAGCGTGATGGCCATGGTGGCAGCTGAGGCTTGCACAATCATTGTCAATACCGTACCGATAAGGACGAAGAGGATGACAGAGAAGAACCCCATATCGGTATAGTTCTGCAGGAAGGCCAACATCTCGGGATTATGCTTCAAGTCGGGCGCATTGCTCTGAAGCATGGACAAGCCCATGAAAAGGAATGAGAAACCGAAAATGAATTCACCGATAGATTTCTTGTTGCTATTTTGTGCGAAAAGCACAGGAATGGCTCCTAAGGCCAAAAGCGGGAGGGCATAATCGGCCAGACTGACCTTGAAACCAAGAATTGAGATAATCCAGGCCGTCACAGTGGTTCCGATGTTGGCACCCATGATTACACCTATGGATTGGGCCAATGTGAGCAAGCCTGCATTTACAAAACTGACTACCATGACGGTTGTGGCTGATGAGGACTGGATAAGCATAGTGATAAGCATACCGGTCAACACTCCCGTCACACGGTTTGTGGTCATTGCTGTAAGGATACTGCGCAAACGGTCTCCTGCAAATTTCTGCAGAGCTTCACTCATTATTTTCATTCCGTAGAGGAACAATGCCAACGAGCCTAACAGCTTGAAGAAATCATAAAATGAATATTCCATACTTTTCTATAAAAAGGTTATTATATTACATGCTATTTACACGATGGTTACAAAACCGTTGCAAAAATAGTAAAAAATGACAAAGGAATGCTATTGGCTGCCACTTTTTTACCCTGCAAAGTGAAAAATGTCCAAAAATGGATAAAATGCAAACTTTTTGATTGGTCATATTGTTTCCATCGGGAAACTAAATTCATTTAATCATGAGCAAAAGTATTAAGGGGACGTTGACAGAGAAGAATCTGCTCACGTCGTTTGCAGGAGAGTCACAGGCAAGAAACCGGTACACGTTTTTTGCCAAAGCTGCCATAAAAGAGGGATACGAACAGATTGCTGCCATTTTCCTTGAAACAGCAGAACAGGAACGGATGCATGCCAAACGCATGTTCAAGTTTCTTGAAGGGGGAATGGTCAGTATTACGGCTACTTACCCTGCCGGAGTTATCGGGACAACTTTGCAGAACCTGAAAGAAGCGGCTGCAGGCGAACACGAGGAGGCTTTCGAGCTATATCCTGCCTTTGCCGAGGTGGCAGACAAGGAGGGATTCCCGGCCGTGGCAGAAATGTACCGCCGGATTATCATCGCGGAACAGGCGCACGAGAAGCGTTACCAGCGGCTGATGATGAACATTGAGCGCGAGCAGGTATTCAGACGGGAGCAGGAGGTTGTATGGCAATGCCGCAAGTGCGGATACATACACCGGGGCAAGGAGGCTCCGGCCAAGTGTCCGGCATGTCTGCACGAAAGGGCTTACTTCCAGTTGGAGGAGGTGAACTTCTGAACTTGAAGTGGTGGCAGTTTTGTCAGAGGGTAAGGTCAAAAATAAAATCCGTGCCTAAAAAAACAAATGGCTTCATTATGATACACATTCCCGTTAGTATGTAATGAAATTTCGTATTTCTGTGTCTGTAGATAAAACTTCTCCATCGGTGTTTGTAAGATGCTTGTAATCAGTTCGTTACAACCCACGCGTGGGGTACCTTTGCACCCCACGCGTGCCCTATATCGATACCCCACGCGTGGGGTATGATGGTACCCCACGCGTGGGGTCCGATTGGCATCTGCGAAAAGGGCCTGGAACGTCTGTCCAAGGCCCTCAGAATGTAAGAAATTATTGATGTTTTATTTCAACGCATCCAGGTTCTGCCGGTTAAGCAACTGCTTGCCTTCCGCTGTGTACATGTAGGCAATTCGGTCGGCGTATGCCTTCTCAATCTTGCCGCGCACCATCTTCATGGTGCTGTTGATCATCTGGTTCTGCTCGGTGAACGGCTCGGCCAACACGGCGAAGCAGCTGGGCAGCCAACGCTCGGGGAACATGCCTTCGAACTCGCCACCCTTCTTGTACTTGTTCAGTTCGCTTTCCAGCTTCTGCAGGGCAGCCTTGCGGCCTTCCTCGGTGTCGAGACTGAGACCCTGCTCCTTCAATTTGCGGGTGAGCTGGTCACGGTTGGGGACGATGACGGCAGTAGTGTAGGCCGACTGGTTGTTGTAGAGCATCACTTGATCGATGTAACATGACTTCTCGACAAGTGACTCCTCGATTCCTTCGGGACTGTACTTTTCACCGTCACTACTGATAAGCAGACTCTTGAAGCGTCCCTTCACGTAGAGCAGACCTTCCTTGGTCATGTAGCCAAGGTCGCCGGTATAGAGGTATCCGTCGCGCACAGTGTCGGCAGTCGATTCGGGATTCTTCCAGTATCCGGCCATCACGTTCTCGCCTTTCACTACGATTTCGCCCATTTCGCCCAATGGCACTTCTTTGCCTTCGCTGTCGCAAATCTTCAGTTCGATGGGTTTTACGAGTTTGCCGCTTGAACCGAACCGATAGAGGTCGGGACCATTGCTGGAAATTACCGGCGTGGCTTCGCTCAAACCGTAGCCCTGATACATGGGCATTCCTACACCTACGTAGAACTTTTGGAGGTCTTTGTCCAACAGGGCACCTCCGCCAATGAAGAAGCGCAGTTCGCCACCAAAGTTCTCGCGCACCTTGGAGAACAGAATCTTGTCAAACATCCATACGAGAGGTTTCAAGAGATAGCGCCATCCCTTGAAGTCGAGGTTGCTCTCACCAAAGTAAATCTGACGCACCTTCAATCCGATGTTAAACAGGCGCAGTGTGGTCTTTCCCTTGGCGCGGATACCTTGCTCGATGTTCTTCTTGAACGTCTTGGCCAAGGCAGGCACACTGAGGATGAAGTGGGGACGAACCTCCTTAATGTTAAGAGGTATGTTCTTCAGCGACTCCAATGGTGTGCGGCCCACTTGTACGGTGGCAGCCGTAGCACCTACAGACATCATGATGTAGAATCCTACCACGTGTGCAAAGCAATGGTCGAGAGGCAAGATGATGAGTGTACGCCACTCCTCGGTAATGTGCACCAATGTGAGAGCTTGCTCCACGTTGGCCGTGTAGTTACGGTGAGTAAGTACCACTCCCTTAGGGTCGGCCGTCGTACCGCTGGTATAGGTGATTGTAGCGTAGTCATCGTTCTGGATGGAGCGTCCCACACTGAGAAACTCGTCCATCGTATGTGTCTTCAGGAACTCGTCACCCATATTGAGCACTTCAGCCAGAGCAATCTCCTTGTCCTCATATTCCTTCTGCTCGTCAAACACAATCACTTTTTCCACCAATGTCAACTGATCCTTGATGGCACGCACTTTCTTCAACTGTGTACCGCTGACCATTATATACTTCACATCGCCATGCTTCAGGCGGAACAGCAGGTCGTTGCTCTCCTCCAATTTGATGCTTAGTGGAACATTGACTGCTCCGGCATAAAACATGGCCAGTTCGCCAATGACCCATAAGTTACGTCCCTCGCTCAACAGAGCCATGGTATCACCCTTTTTCACACCCAAGGCTTGCAAACCGGCACCAAGACGATATACCTGTTTCTTTACCTCTGTATAGGTGGTAGGTTCAAACTGTTTGCCGGTCTTCTCCAACAAGAAAGTGTTGTTAGGATATTTGCTGACCGACGCTTCAAACAAATCTACAAGTGTTTTCTTCATATTCTTAAATTAGTTTCATTTTAAACAGTTATCGGGCGCAAAGATACAACAAATAATATTAAATGCAAAAATATGTTCAGAAAAAGCCTTCTTCACGCCTTGTCCACTCCTTCATCAATAATGCCAATTCCTATCTGTCGCCATCATAATAAATAGCACGCTCACGGATGTAGTCAACCTTAGCCTGACTTTCGGGAGAAAGCCTTCCATTGATGTATTGTTCCATAATGAGCGCACCAATGGGTACACCAAAAGTCGCACCAAAGCCTCCATTCTCTACATATACGGCAACAGCTATTTGAGGATTATCCTTGGGGGCAAATCCCATAAAAATAGAATGGTCTTTACCACGGTTCTGGGCCGTTCCTGTCTTGCCGCACACTTCAATTCCAGGCAAATCTGCCCCACGGCAAGTTCCATTCAATACGGCCTGACGCATTCCTTCCACTATGATGCCATAGTTTTTTTCTGAAACCATTGTATAACGAGGAGTCGTATAAAGTGTGTCAAGAGGAACACCTTCTATTTCTTTCACGACGTGAGGAGTGATGAAATAACCCCGATTGGCAATGGTGGCCCCAAGATTTGCAATCTGAAGGGGGGTAAGGTTCACTTCACCCTGTCCGATGGAAATACTGATGATAGTCATACCGTTCCATGAACCACGGTAAGCCTTGTCATAATATTGCGCATTGGGGATAAGTCCACGCTTCTCTCCCGGCAAATCCACACCAAGAGGATAACCAAATCCCATAGAGACCATATAGTCTCGCCAACGATTCATGGCATTCTGCACTGAACCATATTTACTACGCGAACCTATCATATAATAAAGCCCCCAACAATAAAAAGCATTGCATGAAGTTGCCAATGAAGGAATGACAGAGATAGGCGAGCTATGGGCATGACAACCTACCCGTAAGCCACGATGGACAAATCCGCCATGACAAGGATAGGCAGTATGCTCATTAATGATACCTTCTTCAAGAAATGTAAGAGCTTGCGATGTCTTGAATGTGGAACCTGGCGGATAAGACCCCATAATGGCACGGTTAAGCAGGGGCTTCCATCCATCGCGCGACAACTCCAGATGATTTACTCCCCGTTGGCGACCGACCATCATATGAGGGTCAAATGAAGGCGCACTTACCATACAGAGGATTTCACCCGTTTTAGGTTCAATGGCCACAATACTACCAATCTTTCCTTCCAGCAGATGTTCACCCAATGCTTGGAGCTTTATGTCTAATCCCAATTTAAGATTTTTCCCTGGAGTTGAAGCTATGTCCATCGCTCCGTCCATGTAACGGCCTTGAATACGTCCATGCACATCACGAAGCAAAATTTCGACTCCTTTTTCTCCTCGCAATTGTTTTTCATAGAATCGCTCTATTCCTTGTTTTCCTATATAGTCCCCACGTTTGTAGTATTCATAGTTTTCAATATCTTTTTTAGAAACTTCTGCAACATCACCCAACACATGAGCTCCTACATTACAGCTATATTGACGGATGCTGCGCCTTTGTACGTAAAATCCGGGAAAACGAAAAAGTTTTTCTTGAAATACCGAAAACTCTTCACTTGACAACTGAGTAAGCAATGTTTGATGTGTAAAACGTGAATATCCAGGATTAAGTTTTCGATTACGTATATCCTTCATTCGTTTCTCAAAATACTCCAAAGTGATGCCTAACGAATTGCAAAGGTCAAGAGTGTCAAAGACTTCTACCTCACGTGGAATGAATGTGACATCATAGGCAAGTTGGTTATATACCAAAAGACTGTCATAGCGATCGTACATGACACCACGAGAAGGATATTGAGTTTTTTTCAGAAAAGCATTGCTGTCCGCATGTTTTTTGTATTCTTCACTCACTATCTGTAACGAAAACAGGCGAAAGATGTAAATGAGTACAATACCCACGACTACACTTCCTATGACATATTTTCGATTATCCAGACTATGTTTTTTCATCCTGATGCATTATTTTGCCTGCAAAAATACAGTTTTTTGTGTTCACTTTTGCCAGAAGCATTGTTTTACTTTTGGAAATATGACAAAATTATCAGGAATTGAGAAGAATTTGTCAAAATAGCATTATATTTGCACAAAACATAAAACAATACTGATAAGCCTCATGCCAAGAATCTTAAATCTTTTGCGTACCAACTGGTTCATGCTAATTATAGTCTCTTTTCTTATAGATGCCTCTTCAAGCCTTTGTGCACAAGAGAAAAGAAAGGCTGATATCGTATTGGGGGTAACCAACTACAATTTTTTTGATAACCGGGAAGTAAATAGCCCCTATCAACGTTCTCAAACCATTTTCGGATCACAATTGGCTGGAGAAATAGGTTTGCAATTCGGGGCCAACCAAATAATGATAGGCGGATTGGGTATTAAAAACTTTGGAGAGAAGGGATTGGCAGAAACTGCTTTCACCTTTTATTACCACTATGAACAAGGACATTTTTCTGGGGCGTTTGGGGCTTTTCCGCGTGAACGACTGAAGTCTGAACTTCCTGATATATTTCTTTACGACTCTATACGCTATTATTCTCCAAACTTAAGTGGAGCTCTTATTCAATATACAGGGCGCAATGGATATGCAGAACTATATTGCAATTGGCGTAACAAACAAGGGCCTACCGAACGCGAAATATTCGAAATTGTCAGTGACGGACGTTTTAATAAAAAAGAGTTTTATGCAGGTTGGAATTTCCAGCTTACGCATTTCTCTGTACCAGAAGAATCGGAAAACTTTTATGTTTATGACAAATTGATGTTGAATCCATATATAGGAGTGGAAAGTAGCCGTCTCAATTGGCTTGATGCCTTTACTATAAATATAGGTATGATGCTTTCATGTAATCGCGACCGAACAGATATGAAATGGAAACTGCCTGTAGGATTTTTAGGTGATGTAAAATTCAGAAAATGGCGTTTTGAATTACGCGATCGCTTATATGCCGGAAAGGAACAGTTCTCTGATTATGATACATACGGAATAGCACTTCACCAAGGAGATCCATACTATCGGAGCAACCTGTATAACCGGACAGATGTTACATTTTATCTATTAAATAAGAATTATATCCAATGTCACGTGACTGCTTCATTCCATTATACAGAAAAGAAGATTGACAATTCACAGCTGATAATCCTGCGTATCTATCCCGAGAAATTTATACTCTCAAAACTTTTCTGACATCTGAATTACGAACAAGTCCTGCGATGAAAGCTCTCCTCTTATATTTTATCTTTGTTTTATTATCCTTACTGCTTCCTATCCAAGCCCAAAACAATAAAGGACAAACAAGGAAGGAACCTCTTTTCGGGAAAGCATTGGCAAATTATACCATCGCTTCAAATGATTTGTCTGGTGCTTGTTTTTATTTAGTTGCAGGACATGGAGGTCCAGACCCTGGTGCCATCGGTATCTATCAAGGCCGACCTCTACACGAAGATGAATATGCTTACGATATCATACTGAGACTGGCACGTGAATTGATGCAGCGTGGTGCCAAGGTGCACATCATCATCCAAGATAAAAAAGATGGAATACGCGAAGGGCGTATTTTACCAAACAGCAAACGAGAGACATGCATGGGAAAAGAGATTCCCCTTAACCAAACAGACCGGCTATATCAACGAGTTGCTAAAATTAATGAACTATACCGTAAGGATAAAAGTAAATATAAAAGAGCCATTTTTATTCATATAGACAGTCGTAGTGCAAGCAAGCAAACGGATGTTTATTTCTATCATGCCAAAGGAAGCAAATTGGGCAAACAATTGGCAAACAAAATACGTTCAACATTCGAAGCTAAATACAAGAAACATCAGCCAGGAAGAGGATTTACAGGAACGGTGAGCGAACGCAACCTGTATGTGCTACGTAATACTGCACCCGTAGGGGTTTTCTTGGAACTTGGGAATATTCGCAATAAACAAGACCAAAAACGTTTGATTATCCCTAGCAATCGCCAGGCATTAGCACGATGGATCGCCGATGGAATAGCCTCAGACTATAAACCTTGAATTTTTGATGACACAGTCCCAGAACACCTTCCTTTTCCTTCTTTTTTTTGCACAAAAATCAAACTTTTCCAGTTACAATACCTCTCCCCCCCCCTCTTCATCGTTTATCTTTATAGGAAAGACAAACTGATGTGCCCACAAAAGAATATAACTGCCCATGGTGGAGAATATCACATATCCATTTTACCCACATGAGGAAGCGGTTCAGACGGTTGGCTATAGAAGATTTAGGCCTTATAGGTTATAGCTCAAAATAGATGGTTTAGAATAGTGAAAACTTAAAAAAACTCTCAAAAAACTTGGCCAGATTAAGAATTTGACCTATCTTTGCGCCCGAATTAGAAAAGCAACCCTCAAGATTATGCGGAAATAGCTCAGTTGGTAGAGCACAACCTTGCCAAGGTTGGGGTCGCGAGTTCGAGCCTCGTTTTCCGCTCTTCCCTCCCCACAAAAGGATGCTCGAATGGTGGAATCGGTAGACACGAGGGACTTAAAATCCCTTGGCCATTGCGGCTGTGCGGGTTCAAGTCCCGCTTCGAGTACTCACATACAATAAAGCCATTTGTAATCTTTTTATTTACAAAGGGCTTTATTTTTGTATTACTGAGACTTGTTGACCCCTATTTGTGGTCTTGGATTAAAGAGTGGAGCACACTTCTTGATGTGTTTTTACATATTTTTCTGTATAGCTTTTGCTATTTCCTCAAATTCTTCTCGAGAAAGTTTCAGCTTCGGATTGGAGAAAACCATATCTTTTTCCTTATTGATAGGAATGAGATGGATGTGTGCATGAGGCACTTCCATTCCCATAACTGCAACACCAACTTTTTTACAATCAAAGGTCTTGCGGATAGCGTTTGCTATCTTCTTGGCAAAAAGATGCATTGCTGCCAATTCCTCGTCTTCAAGGTCGAAGATATAGTCCACTTCACGTTTGGGAATAACTAATGTATGTCCTTTCTGTAAAGGGTTTATATCAAGGAAGGCATAGAATTGCTCGTTTTCTGCAATCTTGTAACTGGGAATCTCCCCGGCAACAATTCGTGTAAAAATACTTGCCATAATAGAATTAGAATGAAATGTTTACAATTTCCAATGTAATCTTTCCTTGTGGGATGGTGATTTCTGCTACATCGCCCACTTTCTTGCCCAACAATCCTTGTGCTATAGGAGTATTTACCGAGATTTTTCCTTCCTTCAGATTAGCTTCACTTTCTGATACAATGGTATATACCATTTTCATGCCATTTTTCACGTTTTTCATCTCGACCTTTGAGAGAATTTGTACGGTACTGGTATCCAATTTGGAGGTGTCAATAATCTTGGCTTCGCTGATGATGGCTTTCAGATTACTGATCTTTAATTCCAACATGCCTTGTGCCTCTTTGGCTGCATCATATTCTGAATTCTCTGACAAGTCACCCTTGTCGCGCGCCTCTGCAATTTGCCTTGAAATCTCAGGACGTTGGACTGTTTCCATTTCTCTTAACTCGGCTACTAATTTGTTGTAGCCTTCTTCCGACATATATGCCATAACTTATTTCCTTTAAATGTTATTATTATTCAATTTAAGGTGCCTTACTTGATACTTCTTTTCGGGCTCTTGGATAAAACAAAAAAGAATTCCGACATTGTTCGTGTCGGAACCCCTTTTGCTATATTTCTTTTGCAAAGATAGCGCATAATTTTGATACGCGCAAACTTTTTATGAAAAAAGATTTTATCTGCGCTGTCTTCGTACGGAAATGCGCGGAGCTGATGGGCTTGAAGATTTGCGCTCTTTTTTCTTTTCTACTTTTTCTTCCTTATCCTTGTCACGGTTTGCGCGGCGCGATGATTTTTTTGACTTCTCTTTTTCTTTATCTATTGTCGTTGTGTCAACAGGCTCTTCAACTTTTGGAGCCTCCCACAGATTACGTTCAAAGCTTTGGAGTTGTTGCTCGATACGTTCTTGTTCTTTCGTCAAGGCGCTATCAGTCTTGCAATATTGGGCTAAAGTCAGATTTCGTAAGTTGGTTGTCTTGTAGATTTCGCCCTTGTAACGATGGGTGATAAAGAAATCGTTGATGCTCATGTTGGAGACGTTGTTGTAACTGCTTGTCATTACTTCCATGCGTTCCAAATAGCGGCTGACTTCATCGTAGTTGACCCAAAACATGGGGTATTTGGTTGCTTGCTCGGAAAATCCGTCATCGCGATGCAATACAGGACAAAGAGCTGTGATACGCGTCTGATAGGTTGCTGTACGTTGGTCATAAAAAGAACTTTCTTTGATATAATAGCTCAAGACCTCTGACGAAGGGATATCACTGTTTTCTACGGTAAACTTTCCATCTTTCTCTTCATAGAGCACATGAAAGCGGTCAAGCACATCTTGTACCTTAACTTTGCTATCGGCAGTGAGTTGCTCAGTGCCGTCGAGACGATATTCATATGCAGGAATCTCATTATTGAGCAAAAGTTTAAAAAGTAATGTGAAAAGGTTCATCTGTTTGCCGATAGGCTCTACAGGATAATAAAGTACAGCATTCTGCTCCTTTTCCAAATCTACTGTACGATAAATATCGCGTTTCCATACAACCTCTTCTGGTATGGTCGTAGTAACATTATACTGGATTTTGGCACGCTCGGATAAGGCGACGGAAGAGTTTTCTTTCTTGTCGGTTTCCTTGGCCTGATTTCTGCGACGTGCCGGTTGCGCTACCATTTGCATGGTCAGGCAAACTGCAAAAACTATGAATAATAATCGTTTCATATTATGATGTATTTTCTTTTTTTAAGAGTTGAACCCCTTTTATTGTACTTTTACTTCCAATGCAGCAGGAAGTTGTCGTTCAATGCCATCAGGTCCTACGGCCTTTACCCCTGTAATGAAAAAGCGTTTACCACGAGAAAGACGGCGGAAAAGATCCTTCTGACGTGCAGAGAACTTAGAGCCTTCACTTACTTCAGGTACGGCATTTCCCATGTTGTCGAAGAATAGAGTCTCGAAACTGATGACGCGGAAACCAATGTTGAGCAACCCGTCATCGATAGCTGCAACGATTCCTTCAGATTGCAACAGTTGTCCTTTCAATAGAGGGGCACCTCCACCACGGTAACGTTTGACGTTGCCGTCTTGGTCTGTGTATTCAATGAAAGGCATGGGGTCAGGTAGTTGGCGTACGCGGAAGGTATGTTTTGCCATCACTTGAGTACGTCCTTCAACCTCGGCGGAAACAGTGATTTCTGCATCTTTGCCAATTTCGTTAGGACGGGCAATGAAACCTCCGGCCATGGGGGTCAGTGTTCCATTTGACATGGTAGCGCGGATACGGTTGTTGGGAATCCCTGGCACGGAAATACTGATAGGGTTTTCATATCCTGCATAAAGAACGTTCATCAATGTCGCCGAAACTGTAGCAGAGGGTTCGACTACGGTATATTTCTGCGAAAAGTCGCGGCGGAGTACTTCGCCATTGCCTTGCACCAATTCCATGTAGCCATCCAGTGTGTAATCACCTGTGGAGTTGCAAATGGCTTCGTAAATTCCGGTTTCGTTATTGAAAGGCTTGCCTCCGATATAGATGTCAGGACGTTGGGTTGAATCGACAGCTGCAAGAATGATGCGTGCACTGAATTTACTGCCTCGTACTACACTTTGTGAATTGGGAATGACAAAAGCGTCAATCTGGTTTACACGCAAGTCACCTACATCTATGTTGTTCTTTAAAGTGTGTAATACTTCGCCTTCTGCATAACGTACGTCGCTTTGCAATTTGGTAAGCAGTGTGACGGCCGCCACTACGGGGGTATTCTCGAACATATATTCTTGCCAGTTCTTGCCTAACAAAAGGCCGCTTTGGGGGACTTCAGTGCTGAGGTTGTCACTGATGATGCGGCGTTGTACGGTGTCGGTCACCATTTGTAGGATTGCCTCACGGTAGTTGTTGATAGCATTGTACAAATCTTCGCCTTTACCACTGATGGGGGCTAACATTACGGTTGTGGCGGCTTCCAGGTCCTCTTTATTTTCTATATTTGCTATATCCGCATCATCGCCATCGGACGTACGTACAATACGCCATTTCAAATCCTCGGCCAGATTATAAAGTGAATCAGAAATACTTTTGACGTAGAGAGCCCGTTCGTTCCATTCGCCTGCTTTTTCGGGATTCTTTTCCATATAGTCGGCAAAGTCGCGATAGATAGCTTGGTTTTGCATGGTGGCATTAGCCGTGGAGCGGTTCAGGCTTTCATCTACCAACGAAAACCCTTGTAGTACATCTGATGAAACATTGAGTGCCAGCATGGCCAACAACACCAAGTACATCAGATTTATCATTTTTTGGCGTGGACTTTCGCCATGATTGTTTCCTGCCATAGTTTTTGAGTTGACAAGTTGACAAGTTGACAGGTTAACGAGGTATTTGAGCCGCATGGCTTTGTGCTCGTTAGCCAGTATCCTCTCAACGGAATTATTGCTTATTCAAATTCATATTCATATTGGTAGTCATTGCTTCAAGCATACGGGTATAGACCGCATTCAGTTCCTCTATGCGTTTCACCATCTTGCGATTTTCCTCGTTTATTTGGTCAATGGTTGCCATCTGTGCGCTGACGGTGCGGAACTGTAATTCGTACATGGCGTTAATGCCGGTGATGTTGCGGTTCATTACAGCCATTTCTTCAGTTTCACCAGTCATCAGTTCTGCTTGTTTAGAGACTTTTGCCAAAGTTTCTGTCAGTTTCTGCAATTGCTCTACATACTTGGCGGTAGCCTCTTCCATTTCGGTGGTGAAAGGTTGTCCGCCAACAGGGCCTCCTACATAACCGCCGCCACCACCAAGGACTACGGGGGCGCCGGTGCCGCTAACTGCTACAGGTGTTTCATTTTGAGGCACGGTTTCGTCAACAGTAGCACTTGCATTACCTGCATAGCCGCCACCAATTACGGCAGGACCGCCACCGGCAATAACTACCGTACCTCCACCAATAACTCCACTGCCACCGCCTACAATAACAGGGGCAGCAGTTCCTCCGGCTGCAACTGTTGTTGTCTGTTCAGATGCTTCAGCTTCGGCTATTTCGCGTTGCAGGCCAACATCGAAGGGACGGTCGAAACCGGAGATAAAGAATACGAGGACCTCGGTGCCCATACCAATGAAAAGCATAAGGTTGCTTCCTGGCAAGTGTGTAATTTTGAATAAGGCTCCTAATACCACTACAGCAGCACCCCAACTGTATGCATAGTTCATAAAAGTCTTTCCATTTACGCTATTGAGCCATCGCTGTATCTTAGCTAATATGTTCAATTCCTTGATTCCCATAATTTCATTTACAATTTATCATGTACAATGTACAATCCTATTTTTCTTTAAGTTATAATTCACATGTACAAACAATTCAAGCTATCAATCCACATGGCAAATTGTACCTTGTAAATTGTACCTTGTACTTGCCGTTATCTTTTCTGTTTTTTGTTACTGTTTGAGACTTGTGTACGTACGCAACGGAAACCAATGTATGAACGGGTTTCGTTCTGATATTCATAAGTTCGCCAAGCAGAACGGATGAAAGTTTCGGGGTCTTTCCACGAACCTCCTCGCACACTTTTTTTCTTCATGGCATAGGGATCTTCCTTAGCCGCGTTGTATTCGATATTAGGGTTTATATCTCCCATAGAGAGTACACCTGCTTCTGTATAAACTGTTGAGGTCCACTCTGCTACATTTCCTGCCATGTCATACAAGCCATTGGAATTGGCATCGTATGTTCCGACTTTTGATGTGATAAGGTTTCCGTCTTTAGTGTAGTTACCACGATCGGGTTTGAAATTGGCAAAGAAGCATCCGTCTTCGCTTTTTGATTCCTTTTGTGTCCAGGGGAAAGGATTTCCTTCTTTGCCACGAGCCGCATATTCCCATTCCACTTCGGTCGGCAGACGGTAGCGTTGTACATATTGTGCGGCCTTTCCAAGTCCTTTTAGAAGGAACTGGGTACGCCATACACAGAAAGCATTTGCTTGTTCCCAACTTACCCCTACTACCGGGTAATTGCTGTAGTTTGGATGGCTAAAATACAATCTCATGTAGGTTTCATTATTCACGTTCTGGAAATCGTTCACCCAACATGTTGTATCAGGATATATATTAATAATGTATGTATTCAAGAAATCATGCAATCCGCTTAATGGGCGGGTGATAGTTTCTCTTACAATTCGTCCTTCATCATCGATGTAGGCGGTATCTTTTGATATCATTACAACTTCATCGGGGTTGACCGCAATATCCGTATTCCGATTACGTTCTGCCGGATTCAAGCGATTTCGTCTCAATGCAGCCTGCACATAATCAAATACTTCGTAGCGGTAGTTCATTTGGCTGGCGTCCAACATGTAAGTGCCGTCAATGGGATGCCGTTTATAAACACTCTGTATGGCGCGTTCTTCATCTTCCGTTGGTTTCTTCCAAGGAATTTTCTTCTTCCAGTTGAGGTGTGGAGTGACAGGTTCACCATATTCGTCTTCTTCTATCTTGTATGTTTCGTCACCTCCATAAGCGGGGTCGGCCAAACGTTCGCGGATGATGGAATCGCGTACCCAAAATACAAATTGCCGGTATTCAGCATTGGTAACTTCTGTGTCGTCCATCCAGAATGCATCGACCGATATCTCCCGCGAAGGAATGCTTGTGCCCCAAAGGCTATCAGTTTCTTCGGATCCTATTTTCAAAGAACCGCGTTCAATCAGTACCATTCCATAGGGCGCCGGTTCGCTGAGGCTTGTCCCATTGATACCTGTCAATTCGCCGCCTGATGCCATGGCATTTTTGCCGCCTCCCATACATCCGGTGAGTAGCACAGTGGCAAGTAAACCTAAAAATAAGAATTTTCTCTTCATGCTGATATTTCGTTACAATATCCTTATACTTTTATGCTTGTTTTTTCCTTTTTTGAAGAAATCCAGGTCCATCTGATAGCCGATGAACAGACTGTGATTTCCGTTTGCTGCTCCAATTTCGCTCGTGAACAGTTCGTAGGCATATCCGAAATTAATGCCCTGAAAGAATGCTCCGATTAAAAATGTACACGAAATGGTGGGGCTATACCCTATACCTGCATAGTAGCTCTTTTCATCGTGTGTGTAAGTAAACCGTCCTGTTATGTCAGAGCGGAAACCCACTCCGTCCGATTGCATCATGACAGAGGGCTGTATGGAAAGTAACGGATTTTTTAGTGGAATATTGCATCCTCCCATTAAATAATAAGTTGGACTTATCTGAAATTCATTGGTTTCACCCAAAAGAATCTCAGGTGAAGTAAGGTGAGAAGCGGACACTCCAATCCAAAACAGGGGGTGCATATAATGCAAGCCAAATCCCAAATCGAAAGCGGTTCCCTCGACTTCGGAAGTAGGGAAAGCCGGGTCGTTCTTTTCTGAACCTTCCGCTTCGCCAAAATCAACCTTACTGCCGTCGAACTTCTCGCTTAATAAACCGATGCTGATACCTCCGGATATTTGTCCTCCCCATAATTTGGTGCGAAAAGCGTATTGGCCAAACAAACGTTGGTTGGTAAATAGACCGATGCTTTCGCTGAACAATCCCAATCCGGCATTGTGGTGGTCGTTTATGAATGTGAGAGGCATATCTGCCGAAAAGAACATACTTTTCGCATGGCGGGTAAAACCTGTCAGTTGTGAACTATAGGTTCCGTTGATATTCAGTTTTTTTACGGTTCCTATACCTGCCGGATTAAAATAAGGTTGCAATGCCCAGTAATGACTGAAATGGGCATCAAACTGTGCTTTTGCTTGCCATCCGACCAACAAAAACAACCAGACCAACAGATATTTTTTAGTGTTCATTAACTGCATAAACGGAAAAAAACGCAATTTATTTTTCTTTAATGTGGATGATTACAAAAAAGATAGGTGCTAACCATTCATAAAAATCCTCCTGAAGGCTGTTTTGTGCAAAAATACACATTTCCTGAAAACCCGTGTCCAATTTTTGGACACTTTTACTCTCAAAAAGACGATTTTTCGATTTTTTCTTGGAGGTAATTATTCGGAATCCTAATTTTGTGGAGTAGAAATGAAGGGTTTCTTCCTCTTTTCATGGGGACGTTTCCATTCTTTAGAAAAGAAAAAATGAATATGCTACGGAGAGAAATCGGTTTGACACCAGCAAAAACTTGTCTGACTAATGCGAAAACTTTAATCATCGTCGATGATTACATGATTATCGACGATGTTTATATAGTTATCGACGATGATTACATAGTTATCGTCGATGATTAAACTTTTGACTAAAGGCAAAACGGAAAAAGAGCAAGGCAAACCAACTTTTCCCTTAGGCAAAACCAAAAAGAGAGTGAAGCAATAGAAAAAAGGACTTTAAAACATACCAAATTTATGAAAGATTATTTGAAAAACCTCTTCGCCGCACGCGGTGCGGCCTTCTGGCTCAATCTGTTGGGCCTCAGTCTGGCATTCGTCATCTTCTACGTGCTGATGGCAGAAGTGATGTGGCACGTCACCTTTGACCGCTTCCACAAGGATGCGGACAGGGTGTGTCAGGTGTTTCATCGGAATAAGAAGTTTGATGAAGCATTCAAGGAATTTGGGATAAGGGATGAACAAGACACCTACATTGCCTCTTTCATGGAGGAGATTGTCAAAAGCAGCCAACAGTTTGAAAGCCATGCAGGGATATATTACCTGGATGGAGAAAAGGAATTTATCCCTGTGGAGAATGAAGGCGCTGAACCCTTGATGGCAAACATCCGTTACTCCACACCTGAACTGTTCAATGTATTCTCGTTTGACCTTCTCGAGGGTGATACGGCCGCTTTTCGCGATTCGCACAATGTATTCATCTCTTCGAGTTTGGCCAAAAAACTCTTCGGCGAAGCAGACTCTTATGTCGGCCGGCAATGTCGGGTGAAAGGACTATGGGACAAGCACTATACGGAAGTGAACGTTGGTGCGGTTTACAGGGACTTTCCCACCAACAGCCACATGGAAAACGAAGTGTACCGATGCTTGAGCGAACAACAGCAGGATGAACTATGGAAAGATGAGGGGAGTTGGAATCATTGTCTGTTTGTCAAATTGCGCGAAGGAGCGGAAAGTGAGGCCATCTCGGAGGAACTTTTGGCAAACAGCACTCTTTTGAGGGAAACTGCCTCCCATTTTACGTTCATCCCTTTGCATGATGTTTATTTCATTCAGAACGAGCATCATAAGGATGACAGATTTGAAGATATGTTTTTTGGCAAGCGCAATGGGAATGAGACTTTGGTGTGGGCCTTGACTTTGGTGGCATTGTTGGTGATAGTGATTGCCGCCATCAATTATGTCAATTTTGCGATGGCCATGGTGCCTTATCAGATAAAGGAGGTCAATGTGCGGCGTATCCTTGGGGCAAAGTCGGCTTCGCTTAGGTGGAAGATGTTGAAAACAGCAGTCTTCAACACCTTGATGGCAATCACTTTATCGATGCTTTTGATGAATGTCATCATTCACTTGGGATTCTTGAACGACTTGCTGAAGTGTGACCTTGCTTTTGCCAAGAATGGCGAGACGCTTCTGATAATGCTCGCTTTGATGATGCTGCTTCCTGTTGTGGCCGGTTGCTATCCTGCCTGGTATCTGACCACACGCAAGCCTGCTTTGGTGATAAACGGGAACTTTGCCCTTTCGCCCGCCGGTCAGATGTTCCGTCGTGTGCTGATTGCGTTTCAGTTTACGGTCTCTTTGGTCATCCTGTTGGTGTTACTTCTCTTTTCTGCCCAACATTATTATATACGCACCTCCTCCGTAGGGTACGACCGCGATTTGGTGGTTTATGTAGAAGTCTCCGAAGACTATCTGATAAAGACGCATCGGTTCAAATGGTTCAATTACCTTGACCCCATGATGCAGGCGATAAAGAGCTCTCCTGCTATCAGTGAAGTGTCGTGGTCAAGCGCAGTTTTAGGGCAAGACCAATTTCAGGGATGGGGACGTGAGCACAATGGCCGAAATATAGCATTCAATGCGGAATATTCAGGGTACAACTTTCTGACTACGGTTGGAATCAAAGTGACAGAAGGACGCAACTTCCGTGCCGAAGACGAAGACAAGGATGTGGCAATCTTCAACGAAGCGGCCCGCCAACAATTTGGTTTGAAGCTGCACGATGTTGTAGGAAATCATGAAATTGTCGGCTTTATGGAGAATATCCACCACAAGAGTCTCCGCAATGAAATCTCTCCCATGGCCATTTGTTCTGGTGGAGGTCAGGGCTCTAACTTTGTTGTGCGTGTGGCCTCTCCCAGCAAAGTTGATGAGGCTATCCGCTTTATTGACGAGCAAAATCAGAAAATCTCTGAAGGACAGTGTAAATTGACTTATTGCAAGCCTGATGATGTGCTCGGTCAGGCTTATGCCAACGAAATGAAACAATTGAAACTCCTTCTTGTCGGCGCGATAGTCTCCCTCCTCATTCCCCTCATCGGAGTCTTCGGCCTTGTCCTTTTCGAGACACGCGCCAAGCGTAAGGAGATTGGCATCCGCAAAGTGTTCGGTGCTACCACACGCGGCATCCTCGTGATGTTCAACATGCAGTACCTCCGCACGCTCATGGTCTGTTTCATTCTGGCCGCCCCCGTGGCTTATACCTTATATAATAGGTGGATAGAGTCGTTCGCCTACCGCACCCCCATGCACTGGTGGCTCTTCGGCGTGGCCTTCCTCATCGTGGCGATTGTCGTCTGCCTCACCGTCACCGTACAGAGCTGGCGTGCGGCCAAGGAAAGGCCGGTGGAGACAATCATGAAGTAAGGAGGAAGATTACTTTTTCCCTTAATGAGGGACGGGAATGGATTATTTTATCTCTTAATGAGGGAAAAAATCAATAAAAACGTCCCTCATTGAGGGAAAAATGTATATCTTTGCACCGAAAACCAATGCATTGATGCACTATGATAGACGTGACACTTTACAATTATATGGATGAGGTGCTGAAGCGAATCCCCGTCTCTTTCCATCGCTACATGTACACTCAGGTGAGTTGGGACAGCAGGCTTGTGGGCATTATGGGACCGCGTGGTGTGGGGAAATCCACCATGGTTTTGCAGTACTTGTTGGAGCATCGGACGGTGGGAAACCACCTGTATGTGTCGGCCGACCATCTTTATTTCACGATGCATCGGCTGGTGGACTTGGCCGATGAGTTTGTGAAGGAGGGAGGAACCCATCTCTATATCGATGAAGTGCATAAGTACAAGGGGTGGTCAAGGGAATTGAAACAGATATACGATGTTCATCCCGACTTGCACATTGTGTTTACCGGCTCTTCCGTATTGGACATCCAACAGGGTGAAGCTGACTTGAGCCGCCGGGCGCTGATGTATCAGATGCAGGGACTCTCTTTCCGTGAATATTTGGAAATGTATCATGGGGTCTCTTCACCGGTGTATGCCTTGGAGGAGATTTTGTCCCATCAGGTGGATTTGCCGGACATACAACATCCGTTGCCACTGTTCAGGGAGTATCTCAAGAATGGTTATTACCCATTTGCTTCCGAAGGGGGCTTTGAATTGAGAATGGAGCAAGTGGTGGCGCAGACTGTGGAGAACGACATACCCCAGTATGCCGACATGAAGATGTCCACTGCCCGTAAGTTGAAGCAGATGCTTTCGGTCGTGGCATCCTTGGCTCCCTACAAGCCCAACGCATTGAATTTGGCTGCTGAGATAGGGGTGAGCAAGAATAATATACCAGACTATCTCTACTATCTTGAACGAGCGGGGATGATAGGCCAGTTGCGCGATGACACGGGAGGAATGCGCGGATTGGGGAAAGTGGAGAAGGTGTATGTGGATAATCCCAGTTTGATGACTGTGCTCGCAGGAGGTTCGCCTGATGTGGGAAATTTGCGCGAGACTTTCTTTTATAACCAAATGCGAGTGAGGAATGATGTCACTTCATCCCGTGACTCTGATTTTTCTATTGGTCAATACACATTTGAGGTTGGCGGAAGAAAGAAAGGGAAAAAACAGGTTGAGGGGTTGGCAAACGGTATTGTGGTGCGCGACGATATAGAGCGCGGGCATGGTATCTTCGTTCCCCTCTGGCAGTTCGGGCTCAACTATTGAGACTATACAAACAGAGCCAAGGCACGTCATCCCGACGACCTTGGCTCTTTTGCGCGCGTACATTTATTTAATCTTGATGTTCTCTTAATGTTTCAACTCTTTCCCTTTAGAAACCGAGGATGAGGCCCGTAGAGATGCCTTTGAAGCTGGGGGCATAGTCGGTGTCGAGCACTTCGCAGGGCGAATATTTTACGTAGAAGCCTAATCCTTTGATGCAGACGGCGCCCATCAAATCTACGGTCAGGCGGTTGTAGTGTTGCAGGTTGTGGGTCTCCTTTTTACCTTCCCCATCAAGGCTGTAGCGGGTCTTCAGGCTGGCATGGGTGTTGATGTTCACCACGGGGCCGAGGCGAAACTCCAGCCAGTCGTTGAACTCGTAGCTCATCAGCATGGGCACCATCCAGCTGAACACCTTCAGGCGCGAGAACTCGATGGCGGCTCCCTCGGGATAAGGGCCGATGACGATGTCGTCTCCCTCGGGGATGAAGCGGTTGCGGTCGGTCATGCGGTAGTTCTTCCAGTTGAGGCCCACACCGATGGATACGTTGAACGACGAGCGTCCCGGATACCAAGCCCACTCGAAGATGGAGGGAGCCATCAGCTCGTAGGATGCACCCATATCGACATTCATCCCGTCGGGCGTGTCCAGTGCATCCACAAAGCCCACGCCGAAGCCGCGCATGGTGGCTTTACTATGGGGGCGTCGTGTGTTATGCTCTTTCTTCTTCTTGCTGAAGGGGATGTTGAACTCTATGATGTCTGTGCGGCGTTCGCGCGTCACCGTCACTTCGTCCTGTGCCAACACGACGGTGTGGTTGTAATGGAAGTTGGGTTCCCCTTGCCGTCCGTGTATGGTTACGCTCATCGAGTCGTTTGAACTTTCGATAATCACCTCATTGGGTTCCAGGAACACTTCGCGTGTCATCTCTTGTTGGGCCATGGCCGGGGTTGTCAGCAGGGCGAGTGCAATCAGGGTTGAAATCTTTTTCTTCATAGTCAGTATGTTTTTTTTATTGTTTATTACTTGAACATTGTCTTCAGTTGCTCCAGTGTGGCGTGTCCTTCCATGTACACCACGCTCAGACTCAGGTCTCTGCTGTCGGATTGCAGGGCGGCATTGCGGTAGAACAGGTAGCGGTTTTTCCCCTTTTGCGGCGGCAGGCAGAAGAATCCGTAGTAGAGTCTCCCATTTATCCGGCCCACCTCCTTGTCGTAGGCATTGCGGCTGTCTGTCTCAATCCACTTTTCTATCTTTTCAGACAGAGCTTTCCCATTGTCGAAGGTCACACTGCGGAAGAGGGTCAGGTCGTATGGCTTCAGTTCCTTTCCCTGCACCATCACTTCCGTGGCTTTGTACTTCTTGATGTAGTCGTTGCCGAACAACTCTCCAATCTTCAAATCCTCTTGTGCCAGGGCCGGAAGGGTGGCCAGCACGAAGATGGTCAGTATGGTTTTCAGTCGTTTCATATATGTGGTTGTTTATTTCTTCATCAGTTCAAACATGCTTCCCAATTGTTCCTCTACGGTGGTCATCGGCTTCACCTGTTGCACGTGCGACATGGCGTGGTGCATGGCCTGTATCACTTGGGTCGGGTCGGTCACCCGGTGGCCGTTGACGTAGGCAATGCAAATGTCCTTCTCCGCGCTTTCGTCGGCCGTCAGCCACTTCATGGTGGGGACTGACACCAGTGCCAACAGGATGGAGGCTGCCGCCACCGCAGGTATCCATCGCCGTCTCGGGCGGAAGGGTATAATGCTGGTAATGGAAGCGGCTTGTCTGCGTAAGCGTTTGCCAACGGTGGCATAGCCCATCACCGCACGCAGTTCGTCCCATTCGGCTCCGTCGGTTTCGGGTGAGGCGGCAAATCGTTTCAGCATCCGTTCCTCCGCTTCGGTGGTTTCGGCATCGAAGTAGCGGCGGGCCATCTCTTTCCAGTATTGATAATCTTTTTCGGTCATAGTCTCTGATGATTAGGGGTGTAACTCTCTCTTCCGGTATTCTTCTCTCAGCAGCTTTCTGGCTCTCGACAGGTTCATCCTGACGGCCGTCTGCTCCATGCCCAACAGGGTGGCAATTTCTTCGTAGCTCTTCTCCTCGTATTCCTTCATGCGGAAAATCTGTTGTTGCAGGGGCGTCAGCCGTTGGTGAAACAGCGCCTCTACCAGGGCAAACTGCTCTTTCCGTTCCATCTCCTCTTGTGGCGAAGGTGCGGCCTGTTCCCTCTCCCCGTCCCGTTCGGGCTCCAGCTCCAGGGTCGGCCGTCGGTCTCGTCGGCGCACCTCGTCGATGCACAGGTTGCGCACCGTCAGGGTGGTTGCCGCCTCGGCCTGCTCGGCATTTGCGAGTGCATCTGCCCGTGGCCACAAGCGGCAGAAAGCCTCTTGCAGGGCATCGTCGGCATCCTCCTCGTCGGGCAGGAATTGCATGGCCAGCCGCCTGAGCCGCTTCCTCATGTGGGTAAAGATGGATATGAGATGTTCTTCGCTCATGGGCAGTTATTCACTTTGATTGGTGCATGTCAGTTTGTCCTTTCTATAAAGCTAAACGATAAGCGACACGATTTGTAACAGGAGAAATGTATTTTTGGTGCAAAAGGGTAAAAAACAAAGGCACAAAAACGCAAAAATTCAGTTTACCAATAAACTTTTGTGTTTATATGCCTTTGTGTCTTGAACTAATTTGGGTTACTCCTCCTTATACCATCCGGCATACATGATGTAACCGTTGGCAATCTTCTCGTTGATTTCCTTGGCCTGGTCGGGAGCCACTTTCTTGATGAACTTGGCGGGTACGCCTGCCCACAGTTCGCCCGGGCCTATCTGTGTGTTGGCCAATACGAGAGCCCCGGCCGCCACGATGGCACCGCGCCCCACGTGGGCATGGTCGAGCAGGGTGGCGCCCATGCCGATGAGGGCAAAGTCATCGACATCGGCTCCGTGGATGGTGACGTTGTGACCGACGGATACATCGTCGCCGATGCGGATGGTGGATTTCTCGTAAAGCGTGTGGAGCACGCTTCCGTCCTGAATGTTCACGCGGTTGCCGATGCGGATGCTGTTCACATCGCCACGCAACACGGTGTTGAACCAGATGCTGCACTGGTCGCCCATCACCACATCGCCTACGATGGTGGCGTTTTCGGCCAGGTAGCACTCTTTTCCTATTTGTGGGGTGAACCCACGTACTGATTTGATAAGTGCCATAGTTTGATTATATTTTGGGAAGTTTGAGGAGTTATCGCTTCGCTAAAAGTTTTCACTTCGCTCGTAAGGAGAAGTTCCCTTGAGCGGAGCGAAAAAAGCCAATGGTTTTGCAAATCATTTGGCTAGCAGGCAAAGCCTGCGATAACTCCTCTAACTCCATAAAATTATTTACATCTCCTTCGTTTTCTCCCTCAGCCATGCGGCCTCTGCTTCATCGAGGTGCGGAGCCAATTCGTTGTACACCCGTTGATGGTAGGTATTGAGCCATTGGAGTTCGTCGGGCGTCATCAGGGCGCGGACGATGGGGCGTGTGTCGATGGGGCAGAGAGAGAGGATGTCGAACTTGTAGTAGGTGCCGAACTCCGTCTCCTGGTCGGGTACGATAAGCATCATGTTTTCGATGCGCACACCGTGGCGGCCGGGGCGATAGATACCCGGTTCGTTGGTCACCGTCATGCCGGGGAGCAGCAGGGCGGGCATGTGGTTCATGCGGAACTGGTGAGGGCCTTCGTGTACGTTCAGGTAAGAGCCTACGCCGTGGCCCGTGCCGTGGAGGAAGTTGATGCCCTCGGCCCACATGAATTGGCGGGCAAGCACATCGAGCTGGGTGCCACATGTGCCGTGGGGGAAGTGGGCGCGGCTGAGGGCGATGTTGCCTTTCAGCACCAGTGTATAGTCGCGACACTCTTCGTCGGTCAGTGGGCCGAGGGGGATGGTGCGGGTGATGTCCGTCGTGCCGTCCATATATTGTGCACCACTATCGAGCAGGAGCAGGCCTCGTGGCTCCAGGGGGATGTCGCTCTCGGGTGTAGGTTCGTAGTGCACGATGGCGCCGTGGGTGCCGTATCCGGCAATGGTGTCGAAACTGATGTCGCGGAAGAGTGCTTGGTACGAGCGTTGGCGTGTCAGCTCACGGTCGGCACTCAGCTCGGTCACCTCTTCGCCCTGCTCCATTTTCTCCTCTAACCAGATGAGGAAGCGGACGAGGGCAATGCCGTCGCGCACCATCGCCTTGCGGAAACCTTCAATTTCCGCTTCGTTCTTGATGGCCTTCATAGCTGGGATGGGCGAGGGGGCGAAGGAACATCGTCCTTCGTCGATGAGGTGTTGGCACCGGGTGCTGATTTCTACATTACAATTTGTAGGGAGCAAGATGGGGTAAGTGTCAAAGGTGGCCACCTTGCGATAGAAGTCATCGTAGGGATGAAAGACCACTTTGTTCTCGCGTAAATATTCCTCCACGGGGAAAGTTTTTTTCTCAGGTAGGGCAAAAAAATGAGCCTCGTTGGGGGTGATGATGAGGTAGCTTACCACTACGGGATTGCAATGTACATCGGTGCCTCGAAGGTTCAGCGTCCAGGCAATGTCATCGAGGGCAGAAATGACAAGTGTCTTTGCACCAATCTCCTTGCGGATGCGTGCCAATTTGTCAGCACAACTTTCTCCGGCCAAAGGAAGTGGTTGAATGTCAATCTCTTCATAGGGTAGGAGAGGGCGGAGTGGCCACAATTCGTCCCACCACTCTGTAGGGATGTGGGTAAGGCCGATGCCGAATCTTCTCATCAGTTCGTTGGCCCATGCCTCTGCCTGATCGTGGCTGTTCACCGTAGGGTCGATACCTACCGTGTCATCACTTTTCAACACACTACCCAACCAATCGGTGATGGAGGGGGTGTCGGGGAACTTTTCTTTCATCAGGGTGATACCTGTCCCTGCCAATTGTTCCTCGGCTTGCAGGAAGTAACGCGAATCTGTCCACAGGGCCGCCTCGTTCAGCGTAATGACCGCCGTACCTGCCGAGCCGTTGAAACCTGAAATCCATTCGCGCAATTTCCAGTGGTCGGGTACATATTCACTTCCGTGCGGGTCAGTGCTGGGGATAATGACAGCTTGTACGCCGTCTCTTCTCATATATTCGCGTAGCTGGTCGATACGCTCGTGTACAAGGGTGTTATAGGACTTTTCCATATTCATAGTTTTTCCTTCTTCAGATTTGATAGGCCAAATATACCACATATTTCCTTGCGGAAGAAACATTTCGGATTTTTTTTGTGTTTGTCCGATGTCTTGCACATGGAGTGGGCTTCTGAGAGAATGCCATTTTGCTACATGGGAAAAGCAATTTGGCCATAGAAACCGGTGGGACAGAAAGGAAATGATTTGTATGAGCGAAATTAACTTACTTTATGAATTGTTTCTTTCGCCCTTCTAAAAGATATTGACTACCTTTGCCTGCGTAAAAAAGAATGGAGAATTCAATCCGTATAAAATATAATTAAGATTAAGAGTATGAGTTTTTTGACGAATGACAAGCTGACTATCGTAGGTGCAGCTGGTATGATTGGTTCTAACATGGCTCAGTGTGCAGCCATGATGCGTCTGACCCCGAACATCTGTCTGTATGACCCCTTTGCTCCTGCGTTGGAGGGTGTGGCTGAAGAGATGTATCATTGCGCTTTTGAAGGTGTGAACATTACTTTCACTTCTGATATCAAGGAGGCTTTGACAGATGCCAAGTATATCATCTCTTCAGGAGGTGCAGCTCGTAAGGCCGGTATGACTCGTGAAGACCTGTTGAAAGGTAATGCAGCTATTGCCGAACAACTTGGTAAAGATATCAAAGCATATTGTCCCGATGCAAAACATGTGGTAGTTATCTTTAATCCTGCTGATATCACTGGCCTTATCACATTACTTTATTCTGGCTTGAAACCTTCACAGGTGAGCACATTGGCCGCTCTCGACAGTACTCGCTTGCAGAGCGCGTTGGCAAAGCATTTCGGTGTACTCCAGAGCAAGGTGGAAAATTGTCGTACTTACGGAGGCCATGGCGAGCAGATGGCCGTATTCGCATCAACCGCTAAGGTGGATGGTACTCCGTTGACTGACCTTATCGGTACCGACAAGTTGACCGAAGAGCAATGGGCAGCTATGAAGCAAGATGTGATCCAGGGTGGTAAGAAGATTATCGATCTGCGCGGACGTTCTTCTTTCCAGAGTCCTTCATACGTTTCTGTAGAGATGATTCGTGCCGCTATGGGTGGTGAATCCTTCAAATGGCCTGCAGGTACATATGTACATTCAGAAGGATTTGACCATATCATGATGGCTATGGAGACAGAAATCACCAAGGATGGTGTTTCTTACAAGGCCGTAAACGGTACTCCCGAAGAAGTTGCCAATCTTCAGGCAAGCTACAAGCACCTCTGCGCATTGCGTGACGAAGTGATCGGTATGGGTGTGCTTCCTCCTACAAGCGAGTGGCACAAACTGAACCCCAATATCCAGTAATCATACCTCGTTGAGGCAAAGGATATAATGCGGGGCGCGAAGGAATTGACCTTTGTGTCCCGCATTCCTTTTCTGAAAAAATACTTCCCTTTCTTATATATATAATAAGGTATAGGGCGGATTGCTTTTTGGCAGATAAAACTAAAAAATAGATAAATAATGTCTGAAAGTTTTTGTTGTTCAAGAAAGTATATGTAATTTTGCGCCCTGATTTCGTGGAAATTACTGTTTAACTAACATAAATTAATAAAAACAAAATGATTGTAGTACCTGTAAAAGAAGGCGAGAACATTGAAAGAGCGCTGAAGAAGTTCAAGAGAAAATTTGAGAAAACTGGTGTAGTAAAAGAGTTGAGAGCTCGTCAGCAGTTTGACAAACCCTCTGTTAAGAACAGACTCAAAAAAGAGCATGCTGTATATGTTCAGAAGCTTCATCAAGTAGAAGATTAATTAAAGTTTAGAAATAATCCTGCAATTCTTTTGGATTATTGAATTCTTTTACGTATTTTCGTCGCTGAAAAAAAAGAAGTGACGACCATGTTGGTAGAATCTTTTTTGGAGTATCTCCAGTTTGAACGTGGCTATTCCGTATGTACGGTAACTGCTTACAAAACGGATTTGGCAAAATTTCGTGAATACTATCTTTCGGTGGAAAGAGAGTTGGACTGGGATACGATAGATGCAGATATCGTTCGTTGTTGGATGATTTACCTGATGGATCAGGGATATACCGCCACATCGGTGAATCGGAAATTGAGTTCGTTGCGATCATATTATAAGTTCTTGATGAAAAGAGGACAGATAAAGAAAGATCCTCTAGTAAAAGTTCAAGGGCCTAAGCGGAAGAAACCTCTTCCTGTTTTTGTGAAAGAGGCCGATATGGATCGTTTGCTTGATGAGACTGATTTTGGTGAGGGGTTTCTCGCTTGCCGTGATAAAATGATAGTCGGGATGTTTTATGCAACAGGAGTGCGTCTTGCAGAACTTGTAGGCATGAATGATAGTGATGTTGATTTCTCTGCGAAGAGAATTAAAGTTACGGGAAAGAGGAATAAACAACGGATAATACCTTTCGGAGAGGAGCTTGGCGAATCGTTGCAGATGTATGTCGGCATGCGGGATGAGATTTGTCCTCGATTAACGGATGCCTTGTTCGTGAACGAAAAGGGTATGCGTATCAGCAGGACAAAAGTTGAAAACTTGGTAAAGAATTGCCTCTCGAAGGTTGTGAGTTTGAAAAAAAGAAGTCCGCACGTGTTAAGGCATTCTTTCGCAACAGCAATGCTCAACAATCAAGCAGAGCTGGGTGTTGTCAAAGAGTTGTTGGGGCATGAAAGTTTGGCGGCGACTGAGATTTATACTCATACAACATTTGAAGAGCTAAAAAAAGTTTATAAACTCGCTCATCCAAGAGCATAAAACAAAGGAGGTACGTATGGACATTAGAATTCAATCTATCCATTTCGATGCGACTGAAAAGTTGCAAGTGTTTGTTCAGAAGAAAGTTGGCAAACTCGAAAAGTATTGCGATGAAATAAGAAAGGTAGAGGTGTCATTAAAAGTCGTTAAGCCTGAGACTGCTAAAAATAAAGAAGCCGACATCCGAGTTTTCGTGCCTGGTGAAGAATTTTACGTGGAAAAGGTTTGCGATACATTCGAAGAGTCAATAGATGAAGGGGTGGATGCCCTTGAAAAACAAATATTGAAATACAAAGAAAAACAGCGTGGCAAATAAAAAAGTTGCTAAAAGTTTGTGTATTTCAAAATAAACCTCTAAATTTGCAGCCGTTTTCGCACCGTGAGTTGTGTACACGGCTGCAAGTTTTAGAAAATGCCTCTTTAGCTCAGTTGGCCAGAGCACGTGATTTGTAATCTCGGGGTCGTTGGTTCGAATCCGACAAGAGGCTCTCCTAAAAAGAAAACGTTGGGCAAATACCAGAGTGGCCAAATGGGGCAGACTGTAAATCTGCTGGCTTACGCCTTCGGTGGTTCGAATCCATCTTTGCCCACTAAAATTGCGGAAGTAGCTCAGTTGATAGAGCATTAGCCTTCCAAGCTGAGGGTCGCGGGTTTGAGCCCCGTCTTCCGCTCTTGAAAAAAGGAACTCTTTTCTGAGTTCCTTTTTTTATATTGATTTTAATCTAGGGATAGTCATTTAATGAAGTCAGTCGGAAACCCGGTTGTAAACAAATGACTGATTAGTCCGAAAAACAAGTTGCAACCCATTTTCCCCTATCTCTTCTTGGGGTGTATCTGTAACATGCCATAATAATTTGGTTCTTTCTGTAATTTGGTTGAAATTAGGGAGAAAATAGGAACATATGTTCATGGCCACTTGAACATATGTTCGTTGGCACTTGAACATATGTTCATTGGTTCTTGAACATATGTTCGTTTTTTAGGCCAGTTTTCTTGTATCGGGCATACTTTCAACCAAATGGCAGAAAAACCTAATATTTCGACAAATCGAAGGACAACGTTACAACCAGGTTTTCGGGGTAATCCGATAAAGGGAGATACCGCTTCGTTCTTTGGGGAGATAAAGGCCAAATGTATCGCAACGTATTGGCTTTTATCTCCCTTTATTTCCATTTTCCACTTGCGAAAGTTGAAACTCAAGGAAAAAGGAGTATATCCTTATTCCTCATCCGTCAAAGTGTTTCCATATTCCATTTCGCCTTGCACAACAAAAAGAAGTTCTTCTTCGGTGAAACCTCCCATACCTTCTTTGGCTGATTCGCTCAGCAAATATTGTACGATTTCATCCTGATCGATGTTAATATATCCTTCTTCATCCGGTTCTGCATCCAAGCAACCGCTTGTGGCATAATAATCAATGATGAGATCCAGAAAGTAGTATAAATCATCATCCGAGAAACGTTCCTTTAGCTCTTGTGGCAAATAGTTTCTGATGAATGCAATAGTTTTGGCATCATCTGCAGCATCATCCAATAAGAAATCGTCTTCAGAACTCATAGCTGATATTTTTTAGGGGATTCAACTTAGATTTGTAGATTGTCTTTTTGAAAGTCAAAGCATGGCTTTTATCTTATCAGCAAAAGCAGACTTAGGTGCAGCACCCACTTGCTTGTCTATTACCTCACCGTTTTTGATGAACAGAACGGTTGGAATGTTGCGGACTCCGAAACGCGAAGTTAATTCATCATTCTCGTCCACGTCACATTTTCCCACAATAACTTGTCCCTCAAATTCTTCTGCCAATGCTTCAATATCTGGTGCAATTTTCTTGCAAGGTCCGCACCAAGTGGCCCAAAAATCTAACACCATAGGTTTTCCTTGAGCTACCAATTCTTCATAATTGCCGTCTGTAATTTCTAATGCCATAGTCTTTAATTCTTTATAGGGTTAATATTTCGGTTATCTTCTTTTGCAAAGATAGTATAAAGCCGTGGGAAGAACAAAAGAAGTTGGCTTATTTTTTCAAAAAAGAATGCAATTATACTTTTATATGCAGGAATATGTACTTTTTATGGCAACGTTTTTTGGCTAAATGTAGAATTTTGAGAGAAAGAGAGAGAGAGTGTGTGTGGCAATCTCTTTTTAATTTAAAGGGAAGGGTATCCGTTTAAAGGACGGATTACTCTATCATCCCTTCAGGAAGATCCATGGTGATTGTCCGAAGTTTGTGGTCCATCTCAGTAATGAAAGCCTCTTGGGCAGGGATGAGAAGTTCACTGCCATCGAGACGTCGCACGATAAAAAGGGTGTTGATGGTTGATTCATCTACCGCTTCAATTTCACCCAAGCCTTCCAATTCCTTGGTTAGAATGTGAAATCCAACAAAATAACTCCAGGAAAGTTCGTCGTTTTCTTCTGCAAAGCGAGTCGGGTAATAAACTTCAATATTGGTGAACCGGCGTGCTTGTTCGGCCGTATTTATCCCTTCAAACTTTACCAACGCCACCGTGTCACCCTTGAAACGGTACTCTTCGATAAAAAAAGGAACCATGATTCCATCCATGAGGCAAATGAGATAGCCGCAATCATCAGTACGATCGAAAATATCATCAGTAAAATGAAATGCGATTTCTCCTTTAATGCCGTGTGGTTTGGCTAATAATCCTATGCGGTAAACTTCTTCTTTCTTTATCATACTCTTGTTATCCGTGCGCCAATGGCGTTAAGTCGTTGTTCTATATCTTGGTATCCCCGGTCTATTTGTTCCACATTGTCTATGCGGCTCACACCATCTGCACTTAATGCGGCAATGAGCAAAGCTATACCGGCACGTATGTCGGGTGAAGACATTTTCCGTCCACGGAGGGTGAAGTTATGGTCATGGCCGATAACGACAGCACGGTGTGGATCACAAAGAATGATTTGGGCTCCCATGTCAATCAGCTTGTCCACAAAGAACAGACGGCTTTCAAACATTTTTTGGTGAATCAGCACACTTCCTTTAGCCTGGGTGGCAACAACAAGAAGTACGCTTAACAGGTCTGGGGTAAGTCCTGGCCAAGGCGCGTCTGCAATGGTCATAATGGAACCATCAATAAAAGATTCTATTTCGTAATGCTCTTGCGCTGGAATATAGATGTCGTCACCACGTTGCTCAAGGTGGATGCCCAAACGGCGAAAAGCTTCTGGGATAATCCCTAAATTCCCGTATGATACATTCTTTATTATCAGTTCGCTGCGAGTCATTGCTGCCATTCCAATAAAACTGCCGACTTCTATCATGTCGGGTAGTACATGGTGTTCGCATCCTCCTAACGAGTTTACACCTTCTATGACAAGCAGATTGCTGCCTATTCCACTAATTTTTGCCCCCATACGGTTGAGCATTCTGCATAGTTGTTGGATGTAAGGCTCGCATGCCGCATTATAGATTGTGGTCGTACCATGAGCTAACACAGCGGCCATTACGATGTTGGCTGTACCTGTCACAGAAGCTTCATCGAGGAGCATGTATGTACCTTTCAGACCTTCTGCAGGCGCAAGAAGTTCAAAAACTCCTTGCTCGGGATTGTATGAGAATTCTGCTCCCAGTTTTTGTATTCCTAGCAGATGGGTATCAATTCGTCTTCTTCCGATTTTGTCTCCTCCAGGTTTGGAAATAAGCGCTTTCCCGAATCGTGCGACCAAAGGGCCTAACAGCATTACAGAACCACGCAAACTACTGCACTTTTGCATGAATTCCTCACTTTGTATGTAAGAGAGGTCTATGTTGTCTGCCCGGAAAGTATAGGTGTCTGTCTGCGTGCGGGAAACCTTTACCCCCATGTCGCGCATCAATTGGATAAGATTGTTTACATCCAAAATGTCAGGAACATTGTGTACTGTTACCTCTTCTTTTGTCAGCAGAATGGCACACAAAATTTCCAACACTTCATTCTTGGCACCCATAGGAGATATTTCCCCATTAAGTCTATGCCCTCCTTCTATAATAAATGAAGCCATAATTGCAGATAATAAAGTTATTTTTTTCTTGCCGGTCGGCGGCGTTGTAGTGCGAAAGCTGCACGGTATCGTTTGGCCGCAGAAGGTTCCAATTCGTTAATCTCTAAGTCTTCTTCTTTCAATAGAATAGCACCATTGGTATAGTTTGCCAAGTCTGAAATAAGTTTCTGAATCTCTACCGAATCTTTGTTCCAAGTAATGAAATTCTTTCGCATTTGTATAGCGATAAGGTGTATTAATTGTGCTTTTTCTTCACCTTCGGGCATTTCTAAAACCTTTTTTATAAGTTCTTCCAAGAAATATCCATAATGCCGATATCGGATACGTCCTGTAGGATAAGGTATCTGTGCTGGTTTGTCTGTCAAAGTGGAAGGTTTGACTACTTCATACGGATAATCAATGTCCAATTTAAAATCGGCCATAATGGCTAAATGATCCCATAATTTATGCTTGAAATCGGGAAGGTCTCTTAATAGGGGATACATGTTGCCCATAATTTTGATGATAGAATTAGCACAGCGTTGGCGCTCTTCCCTGTTTTCTATAGTTAGTGCGTGATCTACCATATTTTGTATGCCCCGGCCATATTCCGGCATTGGCAATCGGCGTTCTTGTGTATTATATTTCATTTTTTGCTTCAGAATTAATAATCTTGTTATAGGATTTTAGACTTGGAAACAGTGGCTACAAACTCTTTTAAATAAAAAGGTTCAAAATAAGCAACATCCTTGTAATCATTTTGCGCTACAGCCTTTTCTGCTAATGGAAACATCCATTTTGCCAATGGACGGATACCCTCTATAAAATGAGCATTAGGATGAGTGATTTTTTCTTTGCACTTTTGCGAACCGTTACCAAAGAAATACATGGGGGATTCATCCAAAAATTCTTGATAGGAGTTCTCATCCACAATGTCAGCAGTTGTGGAACGTACCATATTGAGTGACCTGTCGTATATGGAAGCGTAAACTTCCATGCGGCGTGCATCAATCATGGGACAGAGTAACGCATTTTCCGGCAACTCATGGCGCAGCAATATTGGCACACACATTACTTCTAAAGTAGGAAGGCCGATAAGCGGCAGATTTCGTCCATAACAAATGCCTTTGGCCATTGAAACTCCGATACGTAATCCTGTATAAGAGCCAGGCCCGCAGCTTACAGCTACGGCATCCACAGGAATTGCATGACTGTCTGCAAAAGAAAGAGCCTCGTCAACAAATGTTCCTAATTTTATTGCATGTTGTTGGCCTTCATTGTCTTCTTGAGAAAATATACAAACTCCCTCTTCGCTTAATGCAACAGAGCAAACCTCGGTAGAAGTTTCAATATGTAAGATACATGACATTTCTTTATCGTCTAAATTATAGATTACTGAGTGGCAAAGATACAGCAAGTTGAGATAAGAACAAAATAAGTATTTAGTTTTTTTCTTTCAAGCTGCTTGTATTTGGATAATTGAGGCTATATAGACACTTCTTCGGGAGTGTAACCGCTACGGATGCGCCATTCGGAAGGATAGAGATTGTTGGCCCGGTTGCCAATGTTTTTGGCAAAACCTAACGGAAGACCCCGATAAGCCACCAATACTATTCCTCGCGGAACAGAAGCGTCCATGACGATAGCTTCGTGACGCAAATAGGTGATGGCATCGGCATAAGAAAGTTCTACACGAGGAAAAGCCTCTAGATTCAAGGCTTTGCTCATGGCTAAAGCATGGTGCGGAATCCAATTCTTACCTTTCCATATCGCTGTAGGGATACCAAGTTGGATTACAGTCAAGTGCTTTTGCAGCAAGGGCATAATGTCTCCCCATTTTCGCGGTATGGCCGTGAGGGTGTCTTTGGCAAAATGCCAGGTATAATTATCTGATTCAACAAGCCAGGTCTGGCATTCGTCGGTGAAAGGTTGCTTGTCAGTGTTGCCTCTTTTGGGCTTTTTGGATATGGCGTTAGCCGAAGGGGTAAAACCGGAAAATGCCTGTTCCTGTTTGGGCGTATCGTTGACAGGTTTACGTAACACAACTAAAAAGAATCCTTCACCGCGTACATGTGAAGGAAAAAAACGATAAACCGGTAGGTCCATTGTTTTCTTATCGGTTTCATTAGAGATATTTCCACATATTCCCCATTCTTTATTTATGGGAATATTTAATGGCTCCGCTCCATATTCCTTTACAATCCAGTGGATATTTTCTTCATTTTCTAAGGTGTTGTATGTGCAGGTGCTATAGATTAAAATTCCTCCAGGCTTCAAACATTCCCAAATGTCGGTGATGATGTTGCGTTGGCGACGCCAGCAAGTATCTACATTGGCCGTACTCCATTCATTGATGGCAACTTCGTCTTTACGGAACATACCTTCGCCTGAACAGGGGACATCGGTTAGGATGATATCGAAAAAGTTCTTTAGTGGCATGAAGTCGATTGGAGCATTTTGGGTGACAACACAATCCGGGTGCCCCCATTTGGTCATATTTTCTGCTAAAATCTGAGAACGTCCCCGATTTATTTCATTTGAAACGAGCAGACTTCCTTCAGGAAGGACAGCACGTGCCAATGTGGATTTGCCACCGGGGGCTGCACATAGGTCCAACATGACACAGGCGCAAGGTACAAGGCTGCGAATAACATGTCCTACAAACATAGAAGAGGCTTCTTGTACATAATATCCTCCGGCATGAAACAATGGGTCAAACGTAAAAGAGGGGCGGTGAGACAAATAAGCAGCATCGTTGGACCATGGTATAGTCTCTTTGGGCGAAGAAGAAAAGTCTTCTTTCCATTTCCATGGATTGTATCGGATACTTACAGGTGGTTCCTGTGCTAATGCCACCGATAATCTTTCATATTCATCATCGCCTAATAGGTTGCGGGTATATACTGAAAAATCAACAGGTAAAGTTGTCATATTCTTTATTCGTCCTTTAAATTGTTTGCAAAGATAAATAAAAAGTATACCTTTGCATCAGAAAACAAAAAAAAGAATCAATTATTATGAAACAATATCTTGATTTGCTTGAACGAGTATTAAAGGAGGGCACACGAAAAGATGACCGCACGGGTACGGGAATCATCAGTATCTTTGGTCATCAAATGCGATTCAATCTGGAGGAAGGATTCCCTTTGCTTACTACTAAGAAACTGCATTTAAGGTCTATTATTCATGAACTTTTATGGTTCCTTCAAGGAGACACTAACGTAAAATATCTTCAAGAAAACGGAGTGCGTATTTGGAATGAATGGGCAGATCCTGAAACAGGTGATTTAGGACATATTTATGGCTATCAGTGGCGTTCGTGGCCCGATTACAAAGGTGGTCATATTGATCAGATTAAAGAGGTCGTTGACACCATCAAGCACAATCCCAATTCGCGCCGTATCATAGTCAGTGCATGGAATGTGGCCGACCTTAATAATATGAATTTGCCTCCTTGTCATGCTTTCTTCCAATTTTATGTGGCCGATGGCCGGTTGAGTTTGCAGTTGTATCAGCGTAGTGCGGACTGTTTTTTAGGAGTCCCTTTCAATATTGCATCGTATGCCCTTTTGTTACAAATGATGGCTCAAGTTACAGGACTGAAGGCTGGGGACTTTGTCCATACTTTGGGCGATACACATATTTATACAAATCATTTGGAACAGGTGCAACTGCAGCTTACTCGAGAACCTCGTCCATTGCCTACCATGTGCATCAATCCTGATGTAAAAGATATATTTAGTTTTAAATATGAAGACTTCCAAATAGAGGGGTATGATCCTCATCCGCATATAAAGGGGGTAGTTGCTGTATGATTTCTATTATTGTATGTATAGCTAAAAATCGTGCTATCGGTTTCAAGAACAAATTGCTTTATTGGTTGCCCAATGATTTGAAACGTTTTAAACAACTGACCACTGGGCATACCATAATTATGGGGCGAAACACGTTTGAATCATTGCCCAAAGGTGCGTTGCCGAATAGACGGAATATAGTCCTTTCGCGCAATGTAGAGACTGCATTTTCAGGAGCGGAACATTACACTTCACTTGAAGAGGCATTGAAGCGTTGTAAGGAAGAAGAGGAGGTTTACATTATTGGTGGCGCAAGTGTATATGAACAAGCTTTGCCGTGCGCTGACCGTATTCTTGTTACTCATGTAGATAATGTTCCACAAGAAGCCGACACGTTTTTCCCTCTTATTGACAGGTCTGTTTGGGAAGAAGTGAGCCGTGAAGAGCATTCTGTTGATGAAAAGCATCTGTACAGCTATGCTTTTGTGGATTATGAACGAAAAAGAAAGTGAATATTTCTTTCCACTTATCTTTTTTGCTTGAAGAAGTTCTTCATTAAAGCTGCAGATTCATCGGCCATCACCCCTCCTTCTACTACGGTTTTGGGATGCAAAGCTTCAGGAGCATATCGGCGGTAACCTCGTTTCTCGTCAGCGGCGCCAAACACCACACGGCTCACTTGCGCCCAAGCAATAGCACCGGCACACATCACACAGGGCTCTACGGTGACGTAAAGCGTGCAATCTGTCAGATATTTACCTCCAATAGCATTGGCTGCAGCAGTGATAGCTTGCATCTCAGCATGAGCCGTCACATCATTTAAAGTTTCGGTGAGATTGTGGGCGCGGGCTATTATATGGTTTTTACATACCACTATGGCTCCTACGGGAACTTCGCCTTCATCGAATGCGCATTGTGCCTCGCGCAAGGCCATTTGCATGTATTGGACATCAGTCATACATTAAATATCTTGGATTCAAGGTTATTATTAGTGTTTTATCTAATTTGAGGTATTCTCTTTCTCTCTATCTCCGCATTTCATGTTCATTAAAGAGAGTAGGATAATCCTCTTCCACCATATTGCGGTGGATAAAGGACAAAAGGGTCTCACGCATCCAACGTCCTTTGTTGGTTATTTTATATTTCCTCAGGTAGTTTTCTACAATCTGAGCTTCTTCCTCACTTATCAGACACACCATTCGTTGATGGCGTTTGGGTTCTGTTGAGGCTACTAACATTCGTTTCTTTCCACTCTTTCTCATAATCATTTGCAAAAATAATGCGAATAAATTGAATAACAAGAAAAAAGTTCTTATTTTTGCGTTTGAACAGTAAAACCTTAAAATAAAGACTACACATGAAACAGAAGAAACATCCTCTGCACGGCCACGGATACGGTGGAGCTAATCTGGATAACGTGCAAATCATAACCCTTAAGGAGGTGGATTCGACAAATAACTATTTGCGTAGTTTGCCAGCCGATAAGGTAAAGAACGAAATAGTGGCAGTTGTGACTAAAAGACAAACAGCTGGACGCGGACAACGGGGTAATTCATGGGAGAGCGAGCCTGGGAAAAATCTGACGTTCAGTATTCTTGTTCGTCCGACGTTTTTGGAAGTTCGTCAACAGTTCATTTTGTCACAAGCTATTGCATTAAGTATAAAAGAGGTGCTTTATGACTATGTGCGTTTACCTCATCCACGTATTAAATGGCCCAACGATATATATTGGAATAAGAAAAAACTGGGAGGTATTCTTATTGAGAACGATTTGATAGGCAAGTGTATAGACCGCAGTATTATTGGTGTGGGGGTGAATTTAAACCAAGAGCATTTCACCAGCAATGCCCCAAACCCTGTAAGTGTATGGCAGATAACGGGTCATGCCACAGAGCCGCTTACAATCTTAAGGAAAATCATGCAGCGCTTTTCTTTTTACTACGGGCAAATAAAGCAAGGTGAAACACACGATTTGGTGGATAAGTATCACAAAGCGTTGTTTCGCCGTGTAGGTTTCCATAAATTTCGTATTTCCGAAGGTATGGAGTTTGATGCTCGTATTCGCCGTGTTGAGCCGGATGGCCATTTGGTACTTGAGGATGCTCAGGGACAAATGCATACTTTTGGTTTCAAAGAGATCGAATTCGTATTGGATTAGCGACGGTATTTTATCGTCAATACAGACTTAGAAAATTAAAGACAAACTATGAGTGAACATTATGAACTTGGAAAAAAAGGCGAAGAAGAGGCTGCTAATTTCCTCACTAAAAAAGGATTTTATATCATGCACAGGAATTGGCGATGTGGAAAATTGGAATTGGACATTGTGGCACGCGATGGTGACGAAATCGTTTTTGTAGAAGTAAAGACAAGACGGAACACTTATTTTGGATATCCTGATGAGGCCATTGATGATCGGAAAATTCGTCGAATAGTTTCCGCCGCCGGCGCATATGTGCGTTATTATTCCATAAATTTACCTATCCGGTACGATGTTGTTTCTGTGATAGGAATGGAACCACCATTTGAAATAGAACATGTTCCTGACGCATTCTTCCCACCAATGTGGAACAGATAAGGAATATAATGAAACGGACAATATAAAACTACCGATGAAAAGAATCTTTAATTTATGCCTGCTCTGCATGGCAATTATGTGGAGCGGACAAGCTGTGAAGGCACAGGTATCGTTCGGCCAATCCGAAAAGTTCAACGACAATTGGCGATTCATCTTAGAAGATGCCACAGAAGCCACCAAACCCACCTATGACGACAGCAAATGGCGCAAACTGAATCTCCCCCACGACTGGAGTATCGAAGGACAGATGTCGCCCACATTAGCCAGTTGCACAGGCTATCTGCCCGGTGGCATCGGTTGGTATCGCAAGACGTTTGAAGTAAGTGACACGAACAAGCGCCACTACATTTACTTCGAGGGAGTATATAACCGTAGTGAGGTCTATCTGAATGGCCATTTGTTGGGTAAACGTCCCAATGGTTACATTTCCTTTATGTACGACATGACTCCACACTTGAAAGTTGGCAAGAATGTGTTGGCTGTACGAGTGGACCATAGCCGTTATGCCGACAGCCGTTGGTACACAGGTTCGGGCATTTACCGTGACGTATGGATGGTAAAAGCCGGTGACATCCACTTTGCTCAGTGGGGCGTCGGTTGGCAAGCCACTAAGATAAGCAATTCGCAAGCTACGGTACGTGTTGATATGGAGGTGGAAAATTCTAAATTAGGAATTATGAATTATGAATTGCAGCTATACGCCACCATATATGACGATGAAGGCAAGCAGGTAGCAAAACAGGCTTCAACTTTGTCAACTCGCCAGTTTGCTAACTCGCCAATTGTAAAACAGGCCATCAGTCTGAAAATCAAGGAACCCAAGCGTTGGGAATTGGACAATCCTTACCTCTACACACTGAAAACAGAAATAGTGGCCAACGGAGAAGTGCTGGACAGTTCGACTTGTCGTGTAGGTCTGCGTACCTTGCAGTTTGATGCCGATAAGGGATTTGCCTTAAATGGCAAATGGATGAAGGTAAAAGGGGTATGTCTGCACCATGATGCTGGCGTATTGGGAAGTGTAGTGCCTCGTGATGTGTGGGAACGCCGTTTGCGTAATCTGAAGAAGATGGGAGCCAACGCCATTCGCATGAGCCACAACCCGCAAGCACCCGATGTGTATGATTTGTGTGACGAATTGGGCTTGATGGTAATGGATGAGGCAAGTGACGAATGGGAATTTCCCAAACGCAAGTGGATGCAGGGATGGAACGTTGGTATCCCCAGCTTTGATGGAACTTTCGACTTCTTTGAAGAATGGATTGAACAGGACGTAACTGACATGGTACGCCGTGACCGTAATCATCCCTGTATTATCCTATGGAGTATCGGAAACGAAGTGGATTACCCCAATGACCCATATTCACACCCTGTGCTTGATGGCACAACCATCAACCAACCCATGTTCGGCGGTTACAAGCCTGACGCTCCCAATGCCATGCGTATCGGTGAGATTGCCAAACGACTGACTGCCCGTGTAAAGGAAGTTGACACCAGCCGGCCCGTGACAGGTGCATTAGCCGGCGTGGTGATGTCGAACCAGACAGCTTACCCCGGAGTTGTAGATGTGGTAGGATACAACTATACTGAGAACCGCTACGACGAAGACCACACAACCTACCCCGACCGCATCATCTACGGCAGTGAAACACATTCGTCATACGAAGCATGGAAAGCAGTGCGCGACCGCGAACATATTTTCGGCCAATTCATTTGGACAGGCACTGACTATTTAGGAGAATCGGGGCGTTGGCCTTCACGTGGCCTTCACACGGGATTACTCGACTTTGGCGGTTTTAAGAAACCTCGTGGTTGGTTCCGTGCTTCACTTTGGAGCGAAAATCCTGTGACGTACATAGGAACTTACCCCATGCGCCGACAGGGCAACAACCGTCGGGGTGGAAACAACCTTTCCATTGATGCGAACGACTTGTGGAACTATCGTCAAGGACAGACCATCAGAGTGGTATGTTATACCAATTCGCCACAAGCACGTCTTCTCCTCAACGATGAAGTGATTGGTGAAATGAAGCCCTATGACGATGCTACAGGCATTATTCATTGGGATATACCTTACAAACCTGGCAAATTGACCGCCGAAGGATGCAATCAGACTGGCGAAGTAGAATCGACCTACACCATACAGACATCGGGACGACCTTATGCTCTGAAGGTAACGATTGACGAATCCTATTCCAACCTTCCCAAGGGGGGAGGGGCAAAAGCCTTTAACACAGACAAGTTGGACATTCCACTCCCCTCCCCTATAGAAGAGCAAGAAGGAGGGTCTGTTTTCCATTTTCTCATCGAAGTTGTTGACGAAAATGGCATCTTAGTAAAGCTGGCAGACAACATGATAACCTGTATGGTACAAGGTCCTGGCCGTCTGTTGGGATTGGAAAATTCTGACAACACCGACATGACCAATCACCGCGACCAACGCCAACGTGTGTTCCAAGGCCGTCTGTTAGCCTACGTGCAGAGCACAGGCGAAGAAGGAACTATACGCATACATTGCTCGTCACCTCTGTTACAAGATGCTACGGCTGAAGTGAACGTGGTTTCTCCCCGAAAAGAAGGAACTATTGCCCCTGGCAAATTATGGCCTGACACTGACGGAATCCACATCAATGCTCATGGTGGCGGTGTACTTTACCATAATGGAACTTATTATTGGTATGGCGAACACAAGAGTGAAAATACCAGTAAAGCATTGGTGGGGGTAATGTGCTACTCATCAAAGAATCTGACAGACTGGAGAAACGAAGGTCCAGTGTTGCGAGTAAGCAACGACCCTAATAGCGACATCATTGCAGGATGCGTCATCGAACGCCCGAAGGTTATCTATAATACCAAAACGAAGAAGTTTGTCATGTGGTTTCACCTCGAGCTGAAAGGCCGTGGCTACGAAGCCGCTCGTGCGGCTGTAGCCGTGAGCGATAATCCGACAGGGCCATTTCAATTTATCCGTAGCGGACGTGTGAACCCCAACATCCTGCCTTTTGATATAACGGATGAGGAGAAGTCGGCCATGCAAGCTTTGGACATAGATGATTACAAAGAATGGTGGACCCCCACATGGTACAAGGCTGTTGATAAGGGACTGTTTGTCAAACGTGATTTGGAAGGTGGGCAAATGTCACGCGACATGACCCTCTACGTGGATGATGATGGCAAAGCTTATCATATCTATTCGTCAGAGGACAATTTGACCTTGCATATTGCCGAATTGAGTGACGATTATTTGAGTCACACCGGCAAATATGTTCGCCTGGCTCCGGCCGGACATAATGAAGCACCGGCCATCTTTAAGCGAAATGGCAAATATTGGATGATAACCTCAGGGTGTACGGGATGGGAGCCTAACGAAGCGCGCATGTTTTCAGCAGACAACATTTATGGTCCTTGGACCAAGCATCCCAATCCTTGCGTAGGTCCCAAGGCCAATCTCACGTTTGGTGGACAGAGCACCTATATCCTGCCTGTTCAGGGTAAAAAGGATGCATTTGTTTTCATGGCTGACCAATGGCATCCACAACGTCATATTGACGGACGTTACATATGGTTGCCCATCCAATTTCGTGCTGACGGCACTCCATTTGTCAAATGGATGGATACGTGGAAACCTATGACATATTTTAACTGACTCAATGTATATCCTATGAGACTTATAGCAGATAGTGGTTCCACTAAAACAGATTGGTGTATTTGTAGTCAAGATACAATCATACAGAGCATCAATACAGAAGGAATCAACCCTTTTCATCAATCGCCGGATATAATCAAGGGTATTGTAGGTAATATGGTTTCACAATTGGATGGTCCTTACTGTATTCGGAATGTGGAATTTTATGGGGCGGGATGCGCCTTGCCTGAGAAAAAAGAGATTGTTGCAGATATTCTTCGAGAAGCATTGTCGTGTAATGATATTCGTGTGTCAAGTGACCTTGAAGGTGCTGCCCGGGCCGTTTGTCAGGGTGAGCCAGGAATAGCCTGCATTTTAGGAACAGGCTCAAATTCGTGTCAATTCGATGGACAAAAAGTCGTTGCCAATACTCCATGTTTGGGATATATCTTGGGTGATGAAGGTAGCGGAGCTGTTTTAGGGCGTACTCTTGTAAGTGATTGTTTGAAAGGACAGCTTCCTCCGCATTTGTCTCAGAAGTTTCTTGCAGAATACCAATTGAATCAGTCCTCGTTGTTGGAGCAGGTATATCGCCAGCCATTGGCCAACCGCTTTTTGGCATCATTTACTCCTTTTCTCAGCCAATATCGCGATGAACCGGCAATCCACGATTTGCTTGTCAACCAGTTTTGTTGTTTCTTCCAGCGTAATGTATTGTCTTATGACATAACTTTACCTGTTCATTTTGTAGGATCCATTGCCTATTATTTTAATCGTGAAGTAACCGAAGCTGCACGTTCATTCGGACTTGTAGTTGGACGAACTTTACGCACCCCTATGGAGGGACTGACAAAGAGGATAATTTAACTAAGAATATGTTGCCCAATCAAATAAAAAGCAGTATCTTTGCGGCCGATTTAAGTTTAGTCAATATAAAGTCTAACGTAATTAACTAAAAAACAAACAATTATTTTTATCAATGGAAAAATTTAAGAATGTAGCACCCATGGAAGATTTTAACTGGGATGCTTACGAAAATGGTGCAGCTGAGACAAGCCTCAGCAAAGAAGAACTGGAGAAAGCTTATGATGGCACTCTGAACAACGTAAACAGCAGTGAAGTTGTTGACGGTAAGGTTATTTCAATGAACAAGCGCGAGGTTGTAGTGAACATCGGTTACAAGTCAGATGGTATTATTCCTCTGAGCGAATTCCGCTACAATCCTGAATTAGCGATTGGTGATACAGTAGAAGTGTTCATTGAAAATCAAGAAGACAAAAAGGGACAATTAATCCTTTCACACAAGAAAGCACGCGCTGCACGCTCTTGGGATCGTGTTAATGCAGCTTTGGAAAATGAAGAAATAATCAAGGGTTACATCAAGTGTCGCACTAAGGGTGGTATGATTGTTGATGTATTTGGAATTGAAGCATTCTTGCCAGGTTCTCAGATTGATGTTAAGCCTATTCGTGACTATGATGTTTTCGTAGGAAAGACAATGGAATTCAAGGTTGTAAAAATCAACCAGGAATTTAAGAATGTTGTTGTTTCTCACAAGGCTCTTATTGAAGCAGAACTTGAACAACAGAAAAAAGAAATTATCGGTAAACTTGAAAAGGGACAGGTTCTTGAAGGTACAGTCAAGAACATCACTTCATATGGCGTATTCATCGATTTGGGTGGTGTTGACGGCTTGATTCATATTACAGACCTTTCTTGGGGTCGTGTAAGTGATCCGAAGGAAATTGTTGAACTTGACCAAAAGATTAATGTTGTTATCCTCGACTTTGATGACGAGAAGAAGCGCATTGCTCTTGGTTTGAAGCAATTGACTCCTCATCCATGGGATGCTCTTGATAACGAGTTAAAGGTTGGCGACAAAGTAGAGGGTAAAGTGGTTGTGATGGCTGACTATGGAGCATTTGTAGAGATTGCTCCTGGTGTAGAGGGCCTGATCCACGTTTCTGAAATGTCATGGAGCCAACATCTGCGTAGCGCTCAAGATTTCATGAAGGTTGGTGATACAATTGAAGCTGTTATCCTGACCTTGGATCGCGATGAACGTAAGATGTCACTTGGTATCAAACAATTAAAGCAGGATCCATGGGAAGCTATTGATGAGAAATATCCTGTAGGAAGCAAGCATACAGCAAAAGTACGCAACTTTACAAACTTTGGCGTGTTTGTTGAAATTGAAGAAGGTGTTGATGGACTTATCCACATTTCAGACCTCTCTTGGACAAAGAAGGTTAAGCATCCTTCTGAATTCACTCAAATTGGTGCCGAAATCGAAGTTCAAGTATTGGAGATTGATAAAGAAAATCGCCGCTTGAGCCTTGGTCACAAGCAGTTGGAAGAAAATCCTTGGGATGTATTCGAAACAGTATTTACTGTAGATTCTATTCATGAAGGAACTATCATCGAATTGCTCGATAAGGGTGCTGTAATCTCATTGCCTTATGGTGTTGAAGGTTTCGCTACTCCCAAGCATTTGGTAAAAGAGGATGGTTCTCAGGCACAACTCGAAGAGAAACTTGAATTCAAGGTAATCGAATTTAACAAAGAGGCCAAACGCATTATCCTTTCTCACAGCCGTATTCATGAGGATGTAGCTAAGGCAGAAGCTAAGGCTGAGAAGAAGGCTGCAGCTAAGAAGAATACCAAGAAAGAGGAAACTCCTGTTATTCAGAATCAGGCAGCTTCTACCACTCTTGGTGATATCGATGCTTTGGCTGCATTGAAGGAGCAGATGGAAAAAGGCAAGTAATCCTTTTGGTCAACAAATTGACGAGTTGACAAGAAAAATGACATAATTGAAGAAAAAGGCCGGTGAGAGAATAATCATCGGCCTTTTTTACACTATACCTTATTATATATACGGCCTGATATGGAGAAGTTTGAAGTACATATATTAGGATGCGGTTCTGCATTGCCCACTACACGGCATTTCCCCACCTCACAAGTGGTAAATATTCGTGAGAAACTGTTTATGATAGATTGTGGCGAAGGGGCGCAGATGCAGTTGAGACGCTCCCGCCTGAAGTTCAGTCGTTTGAACCACATATTTATTAGTCATCTTCATGGAGACCATTGTTTCGGACTTATTGGGCTTATCTCCACATTCTCTTTGTTGGGGCGCACCTCAACACTTCATATCCATGCTCACAAGGAGTTGGAAACATTAATGCGCCCATGGTTGGATTTCTTTTGCCGAGGAATCAATTTTCAGGTCGAGTTTCATTGCTTTAGCGAAAAAACTCCTGAAACAATCTATGATGACCGTTCGGTTGCAGTTACTACTATCCCTTTGAACCATCGTGTCCCTTGTGTCGGATTCCTTTTCAAGGAAAAGCCAACCCCTGACCATATTATCCGGGAAATGATTGATTTTTATCAGATTCCTACTTATGAATTGCTTCGTATCAAAAATGGTGGTGATTATGTCACGCCTGATGGAAAGGTGATTCCACACGGCAGACTGACTACTCCGTCTTCTGAGCCTCGTAGTTATGCTTATTGCTCCGACACCACTTGCCTGATGAGCAATATTCGTCAACTTGAGGGGGTAGATTTGTTATTTCACGAGGCTACTTTTGCCAGTGACAATGAAGCACGGGCTCAAGAAACCTTTCATAGTACGGCCCGACAAGCAGCCCTATTAGCCCAAGACGCCAAAGTCGGACAATTGATTATAGGCCATTTTAGTGCCCGATACGAAAATGAAAACCTATTGCTGAAAGAAGCCCAAAGCATATTCCCGAATACAATTTTAGCTAAAGAGAATCTTAAACTTAGTATAAAAAATAAGCCACATTAAACCTTATTGACAGATCCGTGTCTTAAAATCACTTATACACAAAACAATATGAAATCCCTTGATGAAGCAACAATATTAGCCCAACTACAACGAGCAGAGACACGACATAAGGCTTTTGAACAGATTGTGCAAACATATAGTGAGCAGTTGTATTGGCAAATACGAAGGATGGTTTTATCGCATGAAGATGCGAATGATATTCTTCAGAATGCATTTATCAAAGCGTGGAAAAATATTTTGTCATTTCGTGGAGACTCTCTTTTGTCCACATGGTTATATCGTATAGCATACAATGAGACCCTAAATTTCTTAGAACGTCAGCATACTGTGGATTCTGTCGGGATTGATTCAGCCATAGGAGCAACGGTGGTTCAAATAGAAGGAGATGCCTGGTTTGATGGAAACGAGGCCGAAAGGTTGTTGCAGAAAGCCATTCAATCTCTACCACCCAAACAACGTGAAGTATTCAACATGAAATATTTTCAGGAAATGAAATATGAAGAAATGTCCGAAATCCTGGGAACAAGCCAAGGAGCCTTAAAAGCATCCTATCATTTGGCTGTAAAAAAAATACATTCTTTTTTGGAGAAGCACCTTTAGGATTGGTTTGAATAACCTTTTTATCACCCCGATACAGAAGATTATTAAAAGGCCGCAAAGAAAGAACAGCATAGAAAAGAAAAAAAATAATCAGTTTCTTAAACCTTATTATAGAACAAGTGTCAAAAGAACAAGAAAGGAAAAGTCACATGAACGAAGAACAAGACATCATCAGAAAATGTGGTAAGAGAAACCCTTTTCAAGTGCCGGAAGGCTATTTTGAAGACTTCACGCAGCGCTTGATGGATCAACTGCCCGAACAGGAAGAAGTGCAGCCAGACGAGGAGCAGATTACTCTTTGGCAACGGGTCAAGCCCGTGCTTTATATGGCAGCCATGTTTGTGGGGATGATTCTGTGTGCACGATTTTTCTTAGGAGGATATCTTTCTGAGAATCTTCCGTCACAAAGTATCGCAGAGAGCACATTACCCTATGACTATGAAGAAATAACAGACGAAGAAATATCCGCTCTGGTTGAATACACCATGATGGATAATTACACATTGTACCAATATCTGACTGAAGTAGAATAAGAAAAAAAGAGAAGGACCTGCAATGAAAAGCAAATTGTTAATATTATTGGCCGTATTCTATGGAACCTCATTGTTTGTTATGGCACAACAGCAAAGTGGTGGTTCACATCGTTTGAATAAGGAGGAATTTAAAGAGAAGTTTCAACAATTCTTGATTAAGCAAGCTGACCTCTCGGAGCAAGAAGCAAAAGAGTTCTTCCCTGTGTATGACGAATGTCAAAAGAAGAAACATGAGTTGAATGGACGTATCTGGAAACTTCGCAAAGAGGCACATAAGAAGCAGTTGACTGAAGAGGATTATAAAAAGATTCTGGATGAGATAGCAGATTTGCGTATCCAAATAGACAAGTTGGATAAAGAGTATCTTCCGCTTTATCGTAAGACTCTCTCATACAAGAAGATTTTTGATATACAAGGGGCGGAGTCGCGCTTTCATCGTGAACTGTTGAAGGAAGTTAATCACCGTCCCAGACCCAAGAAGTAAAATTAGTTTTATATGATGATTGCCGTTGGCGAAAGAAGCCAACCATTTGAGAGAGATATGCCGTGAGGCATGTCTCTCTTTTTTTCTTTATTCAGAACTTGTGGATTATAGGGTATTAGTAAATAAAAAAAGTCAATCATAATTGTTATGTTGACTCTTTTAAGTACACCCGTGGGGAGTACTTTGCTGTTTTGTAAATCGCTGAATATTAGCAGTTAAGCATTTTGCCGAATTGGCTCTTGCACAACATTTGCACAACTTCTTTACCGATTGGGATAAAAATGGGATAAAAGTGCATAGTTTTACCCCTTCTCTTTGTTTGTATAAATTCCAAATTAGCACAAAGCCACTTTTCCCACTCCGCTTACTTCCAATGTGGCAGTGATGTTCATTGCTCTGAATACCCGCATCATTGAGGCAATGGTTACGTTCTTGCCTCTTTCCAAACGGGAAATTTGTGCTTTCTGCACTCCAATCTTTGCCCCAAGCTCTTCCTGTGTCAAGTTGTTGGCCTTTCTTGCCTGCTTGATTGCCTCGCCTATGTGGTAGGCTTGAAGTTCCTCCTTCAAATCGGCCTCATACTTGTCACGCTCAGGTGTTCCAATCTTACCGATAGCTCTATCTTTAAGCTCGTCAAGGGTGTAAGTCTTCATCTTTGCCATATCATTCAATTATTTAGTTTCAAAATACTGTTTCCTTATCTCTTCCGCTTTCGCTATTTCTTTGCTTGGCACTTTCCAAACCTTCTTTACTATTCCGTGGGTAGCAACAACCAAAGTTTCATTCTCTGTGTCCCAAAAAGCAAACAACCGATATTGGATGCCGTTGTACAGGGTTCTGAACTCCCATATATCCGTACCTTCCAATTTCTTGAAAAGCTCATTATTGATAACTCCACCCTCTACTTTGTCGATATTGTAAACTATCTTATTCTTTGCCTGTTGGGGGAGTGATAGAATGAAATCCATCGCCTCATCAAGGAATATGGTTTTGAACTTTCTCATGGTGTACACTTATTTAACGCTGCAAAGATAGAAATTGTTTCCACAAATAGCAACTTTTATTTGTTTTTGTTGAGGCTGTCACATAAAAAAGGGCAAAACTCATCGCTCTGCCCTCTCTTGATTTGTAGCTATTGTATTCCTTCTCTTAGTGCTATCTGTAATCTCTCCCTGCAAAATTCTATCCTGTTTTTCACCGTTTCTTCGGGAAGCTCCAATTTCTCGGCAATTTCCCTATACTTAAAACCCGAAACGTGCATAGAATAAGGTATGCGGTATTCTTTGGGAAGGTCGTTTATTGTTTTGCGTATTTCTTCAAAGTCGTATGCCGCTTCGGTACTCTCAAAATTCATATCACAGGATAAACTATCGGTGTGCTCCATGAATGTTAGGTTTCGTATCTCCTTGCGGTAATTGATTATAAAGATATTCCGCATAATTGTGTACATCCACCCTCTAAAATTGGTGTCGGGCTTAAACTCTTCTTTGTGATCCAATGCCTTTAGTGTTGTTTCATTCAATAAGTCTTTGGCCTGTTCGGGGTCATTGGTCAGTTTGTAGGCAAAGCGCAATAACTCGTCTTGGATTGCCAAAACCTCTGTCTCAAAATTCAATTTGTTCATATCTTATAAATTTAGGAAATGCCCCCTGCTTAGGTGTCCTCGGTCTTATAAGTAACCGTGTGGGCGTTTCCACTGCCACCACCATACAAAGGGCAAATATTGTTTGTTCAACCTCTGTTGAGGTTGCTTATAAATTTAGGAGCTGCAAACTTACTCATTATCTCGGAGAAAACAAAAGCCTCATCCCATATTTAGAATAAATCTAAGTCCGGCAAATGTCGGTCTTTGGGAGTTTTTCAGAAACTTGTGAAAAACCTCCTTGGGTAGTTTTTGCTAAATTTGGCAAAAACCTCACTTCACAATTTTGTGAAATATGAGCATCCAAATTTGGATTATCATAACTACTACCCCAATCCAAATGTGGATTCGGGGCTTTCATCGCCTATGTGGTAGTTTTCAACAAATTTGTGGAAAACCTATTCTTCATCCAATTCTCTGAGCTTCGCCCGTATCTCGGCCATGCTTAATTGCTTCTCCATCCGCAAAGGTTCTCCATCCCGTCCCGTGACTTCGTGGCGGTCTATCATTTCCCCTGCTGTCTTTACTATGGCGTTGAACGCTGCCACATCGCCACTTAATGCCCTATCAAACATCCGTAGTACTATTGCCGTCTGATAGGTTGCATCCTCTTCACTGATTCCTGCACTCTTCAACCACTTCACAACCTTGCTTGGTGCTCCCATGTTTGAAACACGTTGCACAATCTCACGAAACGCCTTTTGTTCTCTTCGTGCCTTACCGCTTGCAATGCCTCCCAAACGTCCGAACTCTCGTGCTTCATTGGAGCTTGGAATAATTAAGTTCTCCATTCTTCCCATACCACAAAAATAATAAATCCTATACTCTTATCCAAATAAATTCTTTTGTTCGTTCACATCCAATATTGCAAACTCTACTCTTGGATGATACTTGTCTATACCCTTGTGTGCTTCTATCTCGTAGCAAAGATTATCATCCGTGATTGCTCCCGCCATCTGCAAACAATCTAACAGGGTCTTTATTGAGTTGTCCAAATCAAACTTGTTATGTCGGTGGAACACTCGCACAAACAGTTTGAAACGCCCTGCTATATGCCTGTTCTTATATAGTTTGCACTGCTGTATAAAACTGCTTTCATACTTTCGTATGCTCTCATCCTTTATGATTCGCCTTTGTCCGTTCTTGTCCGGCACAGCTCTGTAATGGTTGGCCTTGGCTATAATCTGTCCTCTGATAGTCTCTACTTCCATGTTATCCCGTACTGTTTACAAATGAAAAAGAATGTTCCTATATCTGTCCTCCTGCCGTTCCTCATCAACTCGTCAAACTTCCTGTCGCACTCTGATTGCTTGTAGTTGGGATTCTGACTGCTTACACGGTGAAAAAACTCTCTTCCTGCCTCTCCCAAGGAGGAAAGCGCAAAGCCCACTTCTACCCAAGTTTCGTAGTTACCTGTTATGTCTGTGCCTGTCCTTTCCAATTCTTCTACACATCGGGCTACTCTGTCGGCCGTCTCACTTGTGCCGTATTGGTAATTTCTTATCGGCAGAGGCTCTACATGATATTTCTCGTATGCTATGGCCTCATCGTTCATATAAGGTTGCGGGTCGTAGCTTATACACCTCATTCTTGAAACGTCACCGCATGAAGTATCTATCTTAATTCCCATGGTGGCAAAGTCTCTTTTCAGTTCCTCAAACTGTTGTTTGTGGTAGTCCGGCCATCGTAAAGGAATGATAAGGAATACACCGTTGCCACTTACTGACAATGATATGTAAGCCACTTGGGGGAGCTTGCTTAATTCTCTTTTCAGTTCCTCCCAATCCTCTATGGTTGGGTTGTCCTGCTTGTCTATATCTATACATATAAGCCCTGTATGCTGTTGTATATTGTCTGCTTTTCTTGTGGGGTGGAATATTCCACTTATGCAACCTTGTGGCAAAGTTCTCTTGATTTCGTCCCGCTCTTTCTTGGGGAGTGGTCGCAATCGAATAATGGTTTCCTTGTGCTTTTCGCTCGTGAGAAATGCCCGTAATGTACAGGTTGCCCCCTTGGTGTCTTTAACACCGTTATACACCGATATATATCTGTCGAAAATGTTCATGTCTGAAAAATATTGGTGAGGTTGCGGGGTTGCGGTTGCGCCCTCTTCTAAATAATTGTTATAAAGCGTCTTATTATCACAATGCCCGCAACCTCGGTTATTCTGCTATTCCTGTCCCTTCTCCTATCACAGTGGGTGAGGTTGCGGCCTCATCTTCGCCCAATGCCCTATCCATCGGGGTTTCCGCAACTCCGCAACCGCAACCCCGCAACCTGTATGCGTTTTTCTCGATTGCTTTGCTCACTGCTTGCCTGCTCACCCCTACCACATCGGCAAATGATTGCTTACTTATTGCCCTGTCCTTGCACTTCCATTCCTCCCATGCCTTGGCAATTAGTTCTTCTTTCCCCATTGGTTTTGCTTGTATCATGGGGGAAGAAAGTAAGTTGTACACCTTCTCTGCTGTACTCTCGAAATACCGCATACATCGAACGGTGTATTCCATTTCGTTTGGGAGTATTCGGGTCATGCCATGATGCTCACCAAGTAAGTGGGTAATCCCTGCCCATCTCTCAGCAATAACCTGTAATTTGGCATATACGGCCGCCATGTAATCGTTGCTTGTCGCTTTCTTTCGCTGAAGTTCATTATAATAGGCTGTGTATGTAGCCTTGGCTTCGTTGTCGATAATAAGGGTGCTAATGTCGTTGGGGTATGCATCAATCAACTGTGTGGCGTAGTTACACCATATTTCTCTTAGTTGGGTGCTTAGTGTTACCTCACTGTACATTGGTGGTGGGGTAAGGTCGGGGAAGACGAATAGCCATCGCTGATTCATACCGCTATTCCGGAAATAATCGCTTCCGAATGTTTCTTGTAGTACGCTTGGTTGCACACCTCCTATGATGCTGAGGAATGGAGCATCTATAACGGTCGGTTCGTCCCCTTTTCGGTTAATCGTCACCCCGTCTCCGCTCCATATACTGATAAGTTGAGGAATTTCTCCACTCTTAGCATACCTGTTCATGTTCCCCAAGAAAGTGGCTATCTCGTCGCTGTATAATAACACTCCGTTGGGATTCTCTTGTAACACTTTGTATCTTGCTTCGGGGGTGCAATCACCTATTATCAGTTGGCGAAATATAGGCTTCTCGGCATCTTCGTTGCCCTGCTTAATCTCCTTTCTCCATTCCTTTAGTGCCTCCTTATATATAAGGTAGTTCGCATTATTCCTCTCCGTGAGTGGGCGTAATATCTCTTTCACGGGGGTAGTCTTGTTGCTGCCGCTTGGTGCAACGATACAAGTGTACAGTGCCATACTATTGCGGTATCTGCCATCATACACTTGTACTTTCTTTCCTGCTGCTGTTCCTGCGGCAGAAAACATAGCGGCCACAACGAAATCACGATTACATTGATATGTGTCAGCTATGGCTTGTATTATTTCTTGCGCCATCGGGCTGAGGCCATCTATCGGTAAAGAAAGCTCGCTGAGTGCTTCGGGAAAAATATTAAGCCCGCCATTCATGCCGCACCTCCTTTTCTTACCATTTCTTCCACCTCGCTACGAAGATATAACACTCTTTTTCCTATCTTCTTCGGGATGAGATAACCCGCTTTCTCCCACCTCCATAGGGTAGGCTTGGTCACATTCAACAACTCGGCTACTTCCTCACGGGTGAGGGTTGCCATTTCCTTAGCAGCTTCGGCTTCGGCCTTGGCTTGGTTCATCACTTGCCGTACGGTGTCGGTTACGACTTTCCTTAATGCGGCCTCATCTACTAACATGAATGTTGATTGGCTTAATCCTGTCATATTTAAAGAATTAAGTTTGTGGCTTCGGGGGAATGTGTACGCTTCTCCTTCTCTTTCTTTGCCGTCCTCGGTGAGTGTACACTTGCCCACTGAGGTTTACGGTGCGAAAGTATAACATCTTGAAATGTCTTGCAAAGAATTGATTAGAACATAAATACATCAAAAAAAAGCCTATTAATATTCTTAATTATAGAATACTAATAGACTTCATCCACTTTGGATTAGAAATATTTTTATATTATTTTTTTTCAGCTTCCCTCATCAATGATTTAATATAAGCAATCTCGGGTTGATATGTATCTGCTTTTTCCCAATGAACTTTTATTTCATTATCAATATATCTGATAGAATCTAATAGCTTGAATATTGTTCGGTATTCATTGTTTGAAAATTTTCCATCGTTCATTTTATTCTTTATAAAGGAAAACGCAAGTAAAAAATCCTTTAATTTGTAATTTTTTTCCGGTGCTCCCCTTTGTGTGTTTGTTCTTATTGATTCCTCGATATGTTCTTTCACAAGTAAAATATTATCTTTTGTTGGTTCATCTGGCAATAATAGACTATCTATTTTTAGTTCTTCTTTGCGATTTTGTATTTCATATTCTGTTAAAATCTTCCGATTTTTAAATCTTTCTTTTAGTAAGTTTATAATAATATCGGGTGGAAGTATTGATTTGCTTTTATAGCCTTTTATAATGCATTCTCCATTTTCTTCTAAAAGAATAAGTAATGAATTACAGATAGACAATTCTCTTTTTAGATGAGGAACATAATCGCCTATATATTTTTTATATGCCCATATTCGTTCAAATGGAAGCATTTCTCTATCAGATAAATCGACTGTCATTTCTTCCCTATTGTATCTACCTTCCACTCTTAAAAAATGCAAGTAAATAAAAGGAAAATGAGGTTCAAAAAATGTATTTCTGAGTATGTCTTTAAATTCGTTGCATGTTTTAACCCATTTATCCATACCTCCATCAATTTATTAATGAAACAACTTCTTTCTTTATGTCCTCGTCTATATCCCTATATCGCGCAAATGCCCTGCTACCTTCCTTGTGTCCGCTCAAAGCTCCTATCAAATTGGGGTCTTTCACTTGCTTGTAGATATTGCCTACAAACGTACGTCTTGCCATGTGGCTACTTGCCACCTCGTTTATAGGCTGCTTCTCTTCCTCGCCTGTGGTAGGGTTGATAACCGTCACCATCCGTGTAATGCCACACGCGGTAAACACTTCCTTTATAGCATCGTTATACCGTTGTGAGGTGATGAACGGCAAAAGCCCTGTGCCCTTGTGCTTGCGGTACTTCTTTAGTATGGCTGAGGCGCGCCCGTTCAACGGCACACGCACAAACTCGGCTTTCTCGTCCTTGGTCTTTTGCGCCACATACTCCACTGCACCGTTTACTATATTGTCACGGGTCAGCCTCAACAAGTCAGACACGCGACAACCTGTCAAACATTGAAATATAAATATATCCCGTTGGGTCTCTAAACGTGAGTTATGGCTCAAATCGTAGTCAGCTATCGTGTTCCGTTCCTCCAATGATATATAAACAGGTCGCCCGTACTTCTCTACCTTTATTTTGAATTTCCTAAAAGGGTAGTTGGTCGTTATCTCTTGGTCGTTGCACCATGCCACAAAAGCCCGTAATTTCTTCATCAGATTGGTGATTGCATTATCTCCCCTTTGCTGAGGCCGTGGGTTCTTCCTGTGGTCGCTGTTGTATCTGAAACGCTCATATACATCGGGGTACTCATCATATAGGGTGTGTTCGTTCCTTAAAAAACTGTCAAAGTCGCTTAGTATGTCCTCATTCAATCCGTCTAAAGTAAGTTCAAAGCCTCGTTCCTCGGTCGCCTGTATGGTTTCAAACCGTTGCAAAGCTCTGTACAGTACCATGAAATTGCGTCTTGAAGTTTCGGCCTTCTCGTGCTTCTCCATGTACTCGTCAAATGCTGCAAAGAAAGCCAGGCCTGTGCGTGTGTACTTATCGGGATGCAAAGCCTCATCAATTAATCTTTCAAAGCGTTCATTATCCATGTCCTCGCCCTTGTGGGTAAGGTACACATTGCGCACAATGTTTTCACGCTCGGTTATCTCGTTGTTTGTCCGCTCCCGTTCCTGCAACTCTTTAGGGGTGCATAACCTCGTTTTGCGGCTATCAATTATTAGCCGTTCCTTCACCTCGTCCCACTTGGTAATATCTACTACAATATCGCTTTTGTGGAAGAATTGCACACCTCGCCCGTCTGACAATCTGAAACGGAGATTTGCCAAACCCACCTTTTGGGCTGTTCTAAAGAAAACTTTTATTTTCATGTTATTGGCTTTTGGTTGTGCAAATATACAAAACTTGCACAACATTTGCACAACATCTATGAAATTTTGCACAACCGTATGCAACTTTATAAAACGTGCAAATTTTATAAAGTGCTTATTTTAAGTGGTTTTAGGCGAAAATAAATAATGAGGAATTTAATAATAAGTACACCCGTGGGGAGTCGAACCCCAATCGTTGGAACCGGAATCCAATATTCTATCCATTGAACTACGGGTGCAGACTTTGCTTTTGCGGATGCAAAGGTACAAAAGAATTTTGAATTATGAATGATGAATTATGAAAAAGGGAAGCAACGCATGCTAATTCATTATTGTGGTTTGCTATCTTTTGTCAGCTTATGCCGTTATAATTAACATGATGAGTTCGCAACCGCTTGTCTGTTTACGTAGTCAGATTCACTATTCACAGCTAAAATCACTCCTTATTCTCCTTCATGGCTTGCATGATGAGGGCTTCCAGCTCTTCAGCCAGTTCGGGGTTGTCCTGAATGATTTGCTTGCAGGCATCGCGACCTTGCCCCAGCTTACTGTCATTGTAGCTGAACCATGATCCGCTTTTCTTGATGATTCCATATTCTACACCCAAGTCAATGATTTCGCCTGAGCGGGAGATGCCTTCACCAAACATGATGTCAAATTCAGCTTTGCGGAAAGGAGGAGCCACCTTATTCTTCACCACTTTTACTTTAGTCTGTTTACCCAATACGGTGTCACCGTCTTTGATGGCTGTACTGGGGCGGATGTCAAGACGGACAGACGCATAGAACTTCAGGGCATTACCTCCGGTAGTGGTTTCGGGATTGCCGAACATGATACCAATCTTTTCGCGCAACTGATTGATGAATATGCAGGTAGTGTTCGTTTTGTTAATGGTAGAGGTCAACTTGCGCAAGGCCTGTGACATGAGCCGGGCTTGCAGACCCACCTTGTTATCACCCATGTCGCCTTCGATTTCGGCTTTTGGGGTGAGGGCTGCCACGGAGTCAATGACGATGATGTCGATGGCTGACGAGCGGATAAGCTGGTCGGCAATCTCCAATGCCTGTTCACCATTGTCTGGTTGCGAGATGAGCAGGTTGTCAATATCCACACCCAACTTGGCTGCATAGAAGCGGTCGAACGCGTGCTCTGCATCAATCATGGCAGCTATGCCACCGGCCTTTTGCGCCTCGGCGATGGCATGAATGGCCAGGGTGGTCTTACCAGAAGACTCGGGACCGTATATTTCAATGATACGTCCTTTGGGATAACCGCCCACACCCAATGCGGCATCCAGTCCGATAGAGCCGGTGGGGATGACTTCTACTGCTTCTATACTCTCGTCGCCCATCTTCATGATTGAACCCTTTCCGAAGTTCTTCTCGATGTTGGCCATGGCAGCTTGCAGGGCTTTCAGTTTCTCGTTGGCGGGAGAGAGCTCCTCGCCAGTTTCTTTCTTTGCCATATTGTTTTCTGTTTTTAAAAGGAGTGGGCCCTCCCCCTTACCCCTCCCAAGGGAGGGGAGTGGATAGTCTTTGCTCCTTAATGTTATATTATTCTTTTTCTTTTCTTTCTCTTCTCCCTTCTTCCCTTTTCAGGATGTCGCAGTATCTACTCCCCTCCCTTGGGAGGGGCAGGGGGAGGGTCTGCTGGGTCAGCCTTTCAATATCTGCTCCGCATGCTCCTTCACCTTGATCTCTTTGGGCTGGAAGATGCGTTCGACGATTCCCTCTTCGTTGATGACGAAAGTGGTGCGGAAGGTACCCATGTATTTGCGTCCGTACATACTCTTTTCGCCCCACACACCGAAGGCTTCGACGAGGGTCTTCTCCGTGTCGGCAATCAGGGGGAAGGGGAGTTCGTGTTTGGCAATGAACTTCTGGTGCGAAGCGGCACTGTCAACACTTACGCCCACCACTTCATATCCGGCACGGCGCAACTCGGCATAGTTGTCGCGCAGGTTGCAAGCCTCAGTAGTACATCCCGATGTACTGTCCTTCGGGTAGAAGTAGAGCACCAGTTTCTTTCCTGCATATTGGCTGAGGCGTATTTCCTCACCCTTTTCGTTCAATCCCAGCAGGTCAGGGACTTTGGTTCCGATGGTCATAATGGGTTTCTCCCTACCCCTCCCCAAAAGGGAGGGAATTAAAAAATGAATTGAATATACTGATTTTTCTATCTCTTTCCTGTTTCTCCCCTTTTAGGGGAGTTAGAGGAAGCTTTTTTACACTTCCAAATCTCCGTCAAACACTTCGTGCCAGGGCAGGCCTTGCTTGTTCAGTTGCTCCATGAAGGGGTCTGGGTCGAACTCTTCAACGTTCCACACACCGGGGCGTTTCCAAAGACCCTTGAAGTACATCATGGCTCCAATCATGGCCGGCACGCCGGTGGTGTAGCTTACGCCCTGCATGCCAGTCTCCTTGTAGGCGGCCTGATGGCTGCAGTTGTTATATACGTAATAGGTGCGCTCCTTGCCATCCTTTATGCCGCGGATGCGACATCCGATGGAGGTTTCTCCTTCGTAGTTCTCGCCCAGGTCTTGCGGATTGGGGAGCACGGCCTTCAGGAATTGCAAGGGTACAATCTTCACTCCGTTGTAGTCCACCTCATCAATGCGGGCCATACCGATATTCTGAATGACGCGCAGATGGGTCAGGTACTCCTGCCCGAAGGTCATCCAAAAGCGGGCACGCTTGATAGTGGGGTAATTCTTCACCAGTGACTCCAACTCCTCATGATAGAGCAGATATGAGTCGCGCGGTCCAATATTGGGATAAGTCAGGTCCTTGTGAATCTCCATCGGATGGGTAGTTATCCACTGGCCATTCTCGTAGTAACGCCCGTTTTGCGTAATCTCGCGGATATTTATTTCGGGGTTGAAGTTGGTAGCAAAAGCCTTGTGATGGTTGCCCGCATTGCAATCCACAATGTCAAGATAGTGAATCTCGTCAAAGTGGTGCTTGGCTGCATATGCCGTATATACGCCGCTCACGCCCGGGTCAAAACCGCAACCGAGGATGGCCGTCAGCCCGGCCTCTTCGAAGCGTTGTTTGTAAGCCCACTGCCAACTGTACTCGAAGTGCGCCTCGTCCTTCGGCTCATAGTTGGCCGTATCCAGATAGTTTACCCCTGCTTTCAGACAAGCCTCCATGATGGTAAGATCCTGATAAGGGAGGGCCACATTGATGACCATCTCCGGTTTGAACCGGTTGAAGAGTGCCACCAGTTCGTCCACATTGTCAGCATCCACCTGTGCCGTCTGAATGTTGGGATTGCCAATAGCCTTTACCACCGCGTCACATTTCGCTTTCGTACGGCTGGCAATCATGATGTCAGTAAATACCTCGGGGTTTTGTGCCACCTTGTGTGCCACTACGGTACCTACACCTCCGGCACCGATAATCAATACTCTACCCATTGTCTTCTTTGTTCCTGTTCAGTCATATTAAATGGGAAGTTCTATAAATTTAGTTTCTACGTTTATTCAATTTGGTTCTCTGCTTGGATGCTTTGCTTGTCTTTTCAGTTTTTTCTCCTTATCTTCTTGATACGTAGCCCGCTACGCATCTTTGCAGATAAGGAGAAAATTCTCAAGAATCCGAAGCGAATCCTCGTTGGGCTAATTTTTATAGAACCCCCCAGATGTTTTTGCGAGCGAAGATAATGCAAACTATGAGAATAACAAAATTTATTTGTTTATTTTTCATTATATTTCCATAATCGAGTCCCTATTGACGGAAAAAAGAGACATAGAGATTTTCAAGAATCAAGGCCCCATCAAAGATACTTTGCCAATGAACCTGTATTACTTTTTTCACCCTGTCAGATTGGCCACCAAGTCGCGGCACTCTTTACGGTATTTCCTGACCGTTTCCAATTTTATGTTTGTCGCACGATACATCATTTCCTCATCGTCCAGTTTTAATGCTATCAGATAACACATAGTTTGTTTGGTCGTATTGTTTGTCAAGTCATCTATACGCTGGCGCATTCCAGGGTATTCTTCATCCAACAAAGCAGTGAGCATCGGTAGTATATCCTTTCTTGGAAGCGGTTTCTCTACATACTTATTTCCATGTTTCAACTGCATCAACAGACAGACAATGTTTTCTACCTTCGCGTCCAATCGGTAACGCATGATGTGCTGCTCTATCCTTTTGTTGTGCTCTACCATTTCGGACACCATCTGCAGTTCCCTTTGTTCTTTAAGGCTTGCCTCCAGATTCTTCTCAAGCGCACGTTTCTCCCGCATGATGATGGTACTGTTCTCTTTCAGTTGCTTGATTTCATCCACTTTCTCCTTTACTCTATCCTTTTCTTTTTGCAGCCTCTCTTTTTGCCTCTGCTCCATGTTTCCTATCTGCTCCTTCTTGCGCTCCATCTGGTAGTATAGCAATCCTATTTCTTTATTCATCTCTCTTTGCGCTACAGCCATCTCATCGATTTCCCTGTTCCCTTCCGCCAGTCTCTCCTGCCATTCTTGCCGCTGTTCTCTCTGTTTTTTCGGATGAGCACATACAGAATGCCACCAACCGACACCACCCCGACCAGGCATGCCATGAGTCTCCATTGGATTTTTATCCCTCTTTCGTTGGCAATCTGCAATGCCTTCACTCTCATTTCATGAGGAATGACCGCCACCTCAGCAGTCTTGCGGCGCAAAGTGATGTCATTGTCATATTCCCGATACAAATCGTGAAAAGATTGGCTTTTGTCCACATTTCCTAATTGCCGATGAATCCTATACAGATTCAGCAATCCGCCACGCACCACCACACTGTCCTCACTCTCCATCACCTTTTCTGCATACGTCAGCGCCTTGCGATATTCTTTCGTTTCATAGTATAGTGTGGCCATGCTGGAATAGAGTGAATATCTGTGGTCATCCTTTATATATTGTTCACACTCCAACAACATCTGTTCTGCTTTTGTATATTCTCCATTCCTTCTCAAGAAATTGGCATAATCTTTCACATACAGGTAATAGCGACGGGAAGGAATGCGGTCCTTGTATTGCATACCTTTTGCATAATAAGCTTTAGAGCTATCTTCCTGTTCTAACAATATATAGCCTTTTGCTATAGTGCCACACACAGATATCATATAATGTACAGAATCACCCTTCTGATAATAAGACAATGCCTCCTTCAAATAATACAGTGCGTCTTCGTAGTTTTCTTCACTCATCATCAAAGCACCATAGTGATTGTAAAGTAAAGCCTTGTACTGATCATCTTCCACTCCCTCAAACCACTGTTCACTCATGGCAAAAGCTTCGGCAGCCTTCTCCACTTCTTTGCGTTGTTTATGTACCAGCCCTTTGTACAAGAGGGACTTGGCCGCATATTGTCTTTCTCCATTTTCTGTAAAATAGGCCACAGCCACGTCAATCAGCGAATCATTTACCAATGGCAGGTGACATTTATGCCGCGCTTGAGTCCAAAGAAATGCAAATTTAGCCCTCTGATAATCAGAGTCAAACGAATTTATATCTAAATTTTCAAGTATCCGGACAACACTGTCAGGACATTCCTCCATACAATCCTCTGCTTGCTCCAGAATGGCACCTTTATTGCCCCAATGACAGCCCCAAAACAGCCCTCCAAGAAGCACATACTGTATTATACTCCAAAATCTTGTCATATTTCAAGCTTTTCTATTCTTTAACAAAGATAATGGATATCTGGGAGAAGACCAAATACACCGATAGAAATTGTCATTTTCACCCCAAAAAAATATCGAATCTATCCATTTTTGCCCCTTATCTCACACCTTGTTCATGGTCATCTGCATATCCTCAAAATTCATCATTAATTTCATCAATTCTGATTTTCAATGTTTTACCCCTCCATATACACATTTGTTGACATTTTAGGGTGATAAAAATAATCACGTTTTCTTTTGTCCATTACAATTCCCCACTCTAACTTTGTGACAACAGAATGGGTAGAGCTCCCCCATAAAAAGAACAAAAAACATGAACTTTTTAATTAATGTAATCATGAAGAAACTACATGTAAAAGCCCTGCTAATGGCAGGCATCATTGCGTTCTCGGCAAATGTGTTAGCAGACCCTGTCACAACTCCAACAGAAGAGAAAAAGGTAGAATTAAGTAACAACGGCGATGACATCATCAACGAAAGTACTCTTAAAGTTCCTGTCACCGCTACCTTATCTAACAATGTATTAAACGTGCAATTCACGGGAACAGTCCCTGTAGCTACCGTATCGGTGACTAACAATCTGACAGGAGCCACCATCAGCCAACAGTCCATGACTGCACTGCAGGGAAGCATCTGTACAGTACCTGTCACTTCGGGATTCTACAACGTGGCTATCACAAACCAACTGAGCGGTGAAAGCGTAAGCGGAGAATTTGAGGTGGAGGAGTAAAAGAGAAAGAACCATTTTACACAGTTCATCAAGGGGAGAGATAGGGCAATGAAGTACTTGCCTCCTCTCTCCACCTATGAAAATTCTAATAACAACTAAAAACTAATTATCATGAAAAAACTTATCCTTTTCGCAAGCATCATGCTTGCAGCGGTATGCGCACAGGCACAGTTGAGAGTTTATGAAAATGGAAGCGTAGCAATTAATACAGACGAAACTCCAGTTGGAGATTTATCAATAGGATATGCAGGTAATCAATTCTTTCATGCCAGTATGACAGGCAAAAATAGCTGTCTGTATGTCAGACGATATGGAACGCCGACAATCACCAACACTTGGTGGAGAGCCATAGAGGCGAATACAACCCCAATTTCTGGAAGTTTCAATATTGGTATTAGGGGGTGCGTAACACCTTCAACAGTTTTAGGGGGAGGAAGAGCATACGGACTATGGGGACAAGCCAGTAATACAACAAGTGGATATAATTATGGAGTGTTTGGCAGTCTGTTAGGTGCACAAAATGGTGCGGCGATTTATGGAACAGTGTATGCTGACAATGGAGAAGATACAGGAGGACGTTATGCTGGCTATTTTAAAGGTGACGTAAAAGTTACCGGAAGTATTAATGGTGTGCTACTTACCTCAGGAGCTGCAGCCAATGCAATATCCGCTCAAACTGCACTTGCCGCAAATGCAGTATCTGAAAATTCATCGGTGACAGACAAACTGACGCAACTTGTACCAGTACAATACAATTTGAATGTTCCTGCCATGATTGCTTCTACCGAAAGTGATACCGCAACAACGGTACATACCATGTCGGCTATAGAGATTCAGCATATTCAAAAACCTCATTATGGATTAGTTGCATCAGAACTGAGAGAAGTCCTGCCCGAGCTCGTCTATGAAGGACAGAACGGAGAACTCTGCATCAACTACATCGAAATGATTCCTCTGCTCGTAGAGTCCATCAAGGAATTGAAAGCAGAAATCACCACACTGCAAGGAGGTGGTAACAATGGCGGTGCCATCATGATGAGCCGTGCGGCATACGGTACCACAAGCATAGAAGAATCTACAGCCGTGACCATCCCCATGCTGAAACAGAACAATCCCAATCCCTTCACCGAAAACACTGCTATCGACTATACACTGCCTGAAACCGTACAGACTGCTAACATCTATATCTACGACATGAATGGTACACAGATCCAACAGATACCCCTAACAGAACGTGGCGAATCATCTGTCACAGTAAGTGGCGGAATGCTGTCTGCAGGAATGTATCTCTATTCGCTCATTGCTGACGGAAAGGTGATTGACACGAAGAGGATGATTCTGACGAAATAGAAAATATCAAGGTTATTGGCATGAAAATATATCTACCACAACTGGATTACCTGAAAAGTATCTTCATCCTTCTGATGATACTCTTTCATTTAGTCTATATAGGCGACCACTATCCCTATATAAAAAATGTGGTATATACGTTCCATATGCCAATATTCCTTATCCTTTCAGGATATCTGTCATCAGCAGATAAAAACGGGAAACTTTTTATACAATCGGTTTGGTGGTTGTTTGTTCCCTATGCCATCATGGAAATGGGATACGTATTGGCTGCATCATTTCTGCCCGTGCGCGAACATGTAGGCGAACTTAATCTGCAGATGGTAATCGCCAGAGTATTTATTGACCCTATCGGCCCCTATTGGTATCTGCATACATTGCTCATCTGTAGAATCATTCATTACTGCACCAACAAACTTGCTACAGGAAGACTGTCGTCATTATCTTTCCTTATTGTTTTGGGAATGTTCTATTGGGGAATCTCCGAGAGTTCAGGAATTATAAATTTTGCTTATTCGATGTATTTCCTGATAGGGATTGCCATCAGAAATAGCGCAGTGAAGTTCCTTTCATTGTTCCAGCCTTCTGCATGGAGTATTCTCCCACTTGTTATTCTCTGCAGCAAACAAGAGAATTTATTAGGATTGAAACTGTCAGGAGTCTGTATCACCTACCTTACAATCAGTCTGTCCCTATGGGTTTATCCCCAATTACATGCAAAAGCCAAAGCTTTATGTTGCGCTATCGGACGAAACACATTGGTCATACTATTATTCTCCCCACTGTTCACCATGCTTTCGCGCTTCTATCAACCCTTCTTCATGTTCGACCTATCAGGATTCTGCTTTGCACTCTTTACGGTTCCTATCACCATCATCGGATGCCTTGCCATTGCATGGGGAATGGATAAATGCAGGATCTCCCAATGGTTCTTCGGAAAAGAGAGAATATTATCCATTTAATCAATCAATAAAAACAGATTATGAAAAAATATATATTCATTATTATCATAACATTAGTTTGCTCCTCTCACCTATGTGCGCAGATACAAACTGGGGCAAACATTTCAACGGAAGACTATTCCATTGTAACTGAAAACGGTTTCAGCCGAATCAATTATGGATATCTGTTTTATACAGACAGTATCGGATATCCGGAAATCCCCGTAATCCATAAATCGTATGCAATCCCAATTGATGCCACCAATGTATCGTTACAAATAAACACTTGCACAACAAGTACATTGATGGAGAACTGTACCATATATCCTGTACAACCTCCACAAATTAATGGAGGCAATAATGAAATAGAATTTGCAGATCCCAATCCTAACCTATACGGTCAAACTACACTGTATCCCAATATTGAGGCTCAGATTATATCTGACAACAAAGTCATGGGATTCCGTATTGTAGAAATTGCATTATATCCATTCGCGTATTTGCCAAATAGTAAAATCTTATACAAAAGGAACATTTCCTGTTCATTGAACTATTCTTCAACCACGAACCAATTATTTCATGCTCCCAAGATTTCAGAACAAAGAGCTTTGTCAGTCCGTGCTTATGTCGCAGGTCTTGTGGAGAACAGCGAAGACGTAAAGAACACCCCTGTGACTTTTTCAAGCAATGTGCGTACCGCCGACCCTAACTTTTCAGTACAGAAGAATGTCATTCCAGACTATATCATCATTACAAATGAAGAACTGAGAGGCGAGTTCCAGCGACTTGCCGATTGGAAAACCCAAAAGGGTGTCCCGACAATAATTAAAACTGTAGAAGAAATAAACGAGGAATATATCGGTGCGGACTTGGTGGATAAAATAAGGAATTTTATCGTGGATTTCGGAAATCAATGGGGAGAAGAAGGGTTATATTTGCTTTTAGGAGGGGATACCGATGTGGTTCCTACAAGAGAGGTCAAAAGTTGGGGTAAAGAAAACAGAGATTGCGCAACAGACGCATGTTATGTAGATGAACTGTTTAAAATTACAAATTGGGAGTCAGGAGAAGTTGAGAGTTCCACAAATAGAAATCTATTCATGGGAAGAATTCCCATCTCAAAAGTCGTGGAAGTTAAAGAATTTATAGATAAGCTTATACATTATGAGAAAGCTGATTTAGATATAGATTATTCTTATATTAACAACTTACTCATAGCCTGCGCTTTTGCTGATAATAATTATTTTCGCTATGATACATATTTTGAGAGTCTTGATGATTTTGTTAACAAATATACCCCTGAAAGAATAAAAACGTGGTATTTATTTGACCATTTTCAATGTTCTTGTCCTACTAGCAAACATCGTAATTTGAATTACAATCGTGAATTTGGCTCGGAACTTAACAAAAGCAATTTTATGTCAATAATGCAAAATGGCACACTTCATGGATACCCACATTTAATTTCTTATGTAGAACATGGTGACGTTTTCAAATTAGGAACATCTATGATAGATAAAAAAGAATGGGTTACGAATACAGATATCAATAATTTGGGAAAACATCAAAATCCGAATATTTTTATTGCGACAAGTTGCCATACTGCAAATTTTTCTAGTGATTGTATCGCAAAAAGTCTTCTCAAAAGAAATACTGTAGCTTATATAGGAAATACAGATTCTGGAGAATTAATAGAATATAAAATGCCTGATATATATTTACCTGAATTATACTCTACAAACTATCTCAATAGAAAATATTCTATTGGCCATCTTCATGCGAAAATCTTAAAAAGTATTGTCATTTATCCACACCGATTTCATCTTCTCGGAGAACCAGAGATGCCCATTTGGACAAATACACCTCAAAATCTTGATATAAGAATTTCGCCTACAATTCCTGTTTTTGCCAATTCGCAAATCCCTGTACCTATCAAGATTAAAATTAACAACCTCCCCATTAATGAAATAGCAACAGTATGTATTATGAAAGATACGGAAATATATCGGGTTATAGAAATTTCTGATACTACAGAACACGTGTTCATGTGTACACCATTAACCAATGGGAAAATACACGTGACTGTAACAGCCCATAATTTCAAACCACATGAAACTGAAATACCTGTTACTTCTAAATTTTCTGTTCTTTCTATTGAGAATATAGAATTCCTTTCAGGAAATAATGGTATTATTTCACCTGGAGAAGAAGTAGAATTGCGTGTTTCGCTAAAAAACAGTGGAAATTATGACATTAATAGCATAAGTGCAACAATGGTTACAGCTTCACCCTATATTACGTTTACACGTAACTACTTGTCATGGGGACGCATTGAAGGTAATACTTCTATGACCTTTAATAGAACGTTTTCATTTAAGGTCTCTAATAATGCACCCGAGATTTCAAGAAAAGATTTCAATGCTGTTACTTTTTGGCTTATTATGGATAAAGGAGAGTTTGGACGCGATGTCGACACATTTCGAGTTGATTTAATACCTTCAAAGTACAGATTTGTATCTCACAAAAGAATAGGGGAATCCGAACTTGTAGCAGGAAACACTTATTTATTTACAAGTGAGATTATAAACACAGGAAAAATAGAAGCAACTTCAAGAATAGAAATAACCCCAGAAACAACAGGAGTAGATACTATTATTCATACTGCTGAAAACACATGGCTCGTTAACTTATCAAACAATTACCAATCAGGTACATCAATAAAACTAAAAACAAGTCTATACAGCAACAATATCCTAAATGACAGTGTAGTAATAGAGATGTGCGATGAGATTCCAAATGCCTCTGCTTCTTCTATTAGAATTCGAGAGAACGAAAACTCTATTTTACTTTATTGGGCAGAAATCAACAACGCATATGGTTATCATATCTATCGGTCAACGGATTCCACAGGAACTTACGTTCGGATGAATAAAATGCCATTAACAAGTAATTTTTTTATTGATGAGAACGTGAATCCAAATACCTGCTACTATTATAAAATTTCTGCTATCAATTCATCATTAGTAGAAGGAGGACTTTCAAATTATATCAAAACACGTACTTTATGCCAAACGATAAATGGATTTCCGGTAATGACTTACGGAAACATGGGGGATGTCTATTCTGTTCCGATAATAACGGATGTGGATTATAATGGAAAGAAAGAGATTGTTGCCCTTTTGAGAGATGAAATAAATCAAACAGGAAAGGTTCTTGTCCTTAGAAATGATGGAAGTGATTTATATGATACAGATAACGATTCTACAACAACCAATGAATTCGTTAGTTTAAAATATTCCATAGCTACACCGACGATTACAGATTTATATGGAAAAGGGGAAAACTGTTTAATTACAGTACCATTCTCAAACGAAAGAAGAATACATTGTTATTCTCTTATCCATAACAATAATAACAAACCTGATTCTCTATGGAGTACACCAATAGGATGTACCGTATGGCAGAGTTCTATTGTTACAGACCTCAACAGCCCTGACGGAAAAGGAGAAAAGGAAATTGTAGTATTAGGGAATCCCGCATCAAACAGGATTTGGATACTTGATTGTTTTGGAAATAACATATGTTCCATGAATACCGATTCTACTGACTATATAACATCTTCTCCTGCCGTTGCCGATTTAGATGACAATGGATACAAGGAAATAATTAGCAGTTCTAATAAGCATTTATACATTTGGAAATGCGATGGGACTCCTTATAAGAATAATAAAGCATGCCATTATACATCCCCCAATGGTTTATTGCTGAATTCATCTCCTGTAATATGTGATTTTGATGGGGATGGAAGTAAAGAGATTATTATTGCTACAAGTCAATCTTTAACGAGTTATATATTGGTAATCAAAGAAGATGGCACTTGCTTACCTAATTTTGATGGAACTTCCACTGCTGCATCTATTCCCTACACCAATTCTGGTAGTTCTGGATTAAATCACAGAATTGCAATAGGCGATATAGATGCTGATAACAAGATAGAAATTGTAGCATTAGGAAGAGACTATATCAAAGCATGGAAACATGACGGCACTGTATGTTTGAATCGTCATTTTCAAGGATTATTTCCTAATAGTAGTTCATCCCATAATTTCAGGAATCCTATTCTCGCCGACATTGATGGGGATGAATCCATTGACATTATATTTAGTCAAGGTCATGAAATATATGCTATTGATAATAACGGTAATAACATTAAAGGGTTTCCATTAAAAACCCAAGTAGACATTCGTGATGGAATTACTGTTGCAGATATTGATGATGACGGATTGAATGAAATCATAACAGGTGATGACACAGGACATATATATGCATGGGAGACCCAAGGAAAATCCTCTGCCATCGAATGGGGACGTACACAATTTGATACGGAAAACACCTCAGAATATATCCGTGGATATAAAGACCCATGGGTGATAACAAGCAGTGCGACATGGAGAGGAGGAACATTCCCTAATGATATAATAATACGTTCGGGAACCTTTACAATCCCATCAGGAGTTACGTTGGAAATGCGCAAGCCATACCGAATTTACGTAATGGATGGAGGAACATTGAATGTCAATGGAGGAACCATTACGAATGCGGATATAGTGATAAAGGAAGGTGGAACGTTGAATATCACTCAAAACTCCACAATAAACTTGCGTTCTACGGGCGGGAACCTGCAAGTGGATAAAGGAGGAGCAATGAATATGCCGCAAGGGGCTATTTATTAAATTCAACCGGGGAATCATGCAAAAATCTTGTATGATTCCTCGATTTCTCAAAATTATATATATATTTGCATTAACAAACATAAAAACGATTGCCCTATGAAAAGACATCTACTCATCTTCGCGCTACTGACAGGAACTTTATTCGGATATTCTCAAACTGTCACGGTACATGTTGATGGAGAATCGTTAGAAAACCTGTTGAGTCAGGAACAAGTTCAGTCTTTACA
>JAFQBB010000018.1 GCA_017416805.1 Bacteroidaceae bacterium | reverse complement strand
TATATGAACCGAGATGCAATAGACTTTGAAAATGGGCGGGTGAGCACACTGTTCCGCCGCATATTGATACCTACCTTATTGGGCTCGCTGGCCATATCGGCCGTGACGGCCATCGACGGCATCTTCATCGGCCACGGCGTAGGTGCCGATGGTGTGGCAGCGGTGAACATCGTGGTGCCCGTGTATCAGATAATGTCCGGCCTGGGCCTGATGGTGGGTGCCGGTTGCTCCGTAGTGAGCAGCATCCATGTGGGGCGACGCAAGTTGCAGGCCGCACGGATGAACGTGACACAAGCCTTGGTGGGCACCTCGTTGCTGTGCGCACTCTTCAGTCTGTTCATCTGGCTGTGGCCTACGGAGACTGCCCGCCTGCTCGGTTCGTCGGAAAGTCTGTTGTCACAGGTGCGCGACTACCTGATATGGATAGTCCCCTGCTTCGTCTTCCAGATGTGGAGCTTTATCGGCCTGTTCATCATCCGCTTGGACGGAGCGCCCAAGGTGGCCATGTGGTGCAACATCATTCCCTGTGTGCTGAATGCCGTGCTCGACTGGCTTTTCATCTTCCCCCTCGGTATGGGTGTGAAGGGGGCAGCCATCGCTACGGGGCTTAGCATTGCCGTGGGTGGCATTATGGCTTTGGGCTATTTGCTGTTCTTCGCCCACAGCCTGCATCCGGCACGGGTGAAGTGGAGCCGCAAGAGTCTGCGGTTGAGTCTGCGTAATATCGGTTATCAGTGCCGTATCGGTTCGGCCTCGTTGTTGGGCGAGATGACATTGGCCGTACTTACCTTCGTGGGAAACCTCACCTTTATGCATTATTTAGGTGACGAGGGTGTGGGAGCTTTCGGTATCGCCTGCTACTATTCCCCCTTCTTCTTCATGATTGGCAATGCCGTGGCACAGTCGGCACAACCCATCATCAGCTACGACTTTGGCACCGGGCGCTATCATCGCATCCATCAGGCTCTGCGCCTTATGCTTGCTACTTCGATAGGCTTTGCTGTGGTGGTCATCTTGGGCTTCGTATTTTTCCCACATCCACTGACAGCCTTGTTCGTTGACCCGCAGAGTCAGGCCGGCCTGCTGGCCATAGAGGGATTCCCTTACTTTGCCGCAGGCATTCTGTTCTATTTCCTCAACATTGCCCTGACAGGCTACTATCAGAGTCTGGAAAACATGCGCCGTGCCACACTTATTGTTATTTTGCGCACTGTGCTTCTTGTTCCCTGCTTCCTGTTGCTCCCCCTGTGGCTGGATGTACCCGGCATTTGGTTGGCCATGCCTGTGGCAGAGATGCTGACACTGGTGGTAATCCTATTTCTTAAAATAGAGAGAATAAGAAAAGATAGTGAGGAACTAAAAACATAGGATGCTTTGAGGGGAGTTTTGCGTAGTCTTGACAATGTTTCCACTAAAAAAACTAAAAGCTTTCTATTCCTTTGGAGAATTGGATAACACTTTTTATCTTTGCAGGCAAGATGGAATGAACCATCACTAACCATTAATAATTAGAAGGATATGATAAGCAAGAAATTACATGATGCGATTAATGCGCAGATTAATGCCGAGCTGTGGTCGGCCTATCTCTATTTGGCTATGTCAATGGATGCTGAGACAAAAGGATATAAGGGTGTTGCAAACTGGTTCTACGTTCAGTTCCAGGAAGAACAGGATCATGCCCGTATCTTTATGAACTACCTGAACAGTATAGATGCCAAGGTGACTTTGTTGCCTATCGACGAGGTACCTGCAACATGGGACAATGTACTGGCTATGTTCAAACAGACATTGGAACACGAGAAGAAGGTGACTTCCCTCATCAATAATTTGGCTGCCATAGCCAACGAAGACCGCGACTTTGCCTCTATCAACCGCCTCGTATGGTTTATCGACGAGCAGGTGGAAGAAGAGGAGAATGCACGCGACATGATTACCGCTGTAGAGGCTGTAGAGGACAACAAGTACGGCATGTATATGCTTGACAAGGAGTTGGCCGCACGCACTTATACGACCCCTTCACCGCTGGCAAATTCGGCTGAATAACATTTTTAGGAGTTAAAGGAGTTATCGCTTCGCTAGAAGTTAGCACTCACTTCGTTCGTTAGGAGTTAAAGCCGAATGTTTTGCAAGTGACAAGTTTGGTGCCGCATGGCTTGCTTGTATTCGTAACTTGTCACTTGTAGCTTTACTATTGGCTAGCAGGCTTTGCCTGCGATAACTCCTAGGCTAGCTCCTTTAACTCCTCTAACTCCCATATCTCCATGTCCGAATCCGATATATTCCTTTCCCATAACATCCGTCCGACGGCGGTGCGCCAATTGGTGTGGCGCGAAATCCAGCACATCGACTATGCCTTTTCATTGGCCGATGTGGAGGATTTGTTGCCTACGGTGGACCGTAGCAGCATCTTCCGCACGCTCACTCTTTTTGAGGAACATGACCTGTTGCACGGATTCGAGGACGGCAGCGGACACCGGAAGTTTTGTCTCTGTCTGGATCACGATGAACATGGCAATCACCATCATTGCCATCATGTACACGCTTTCTGCACCGTGTGTCACCGTACTTTTTGTCTGAAGTCGGAACATATCCCCACTGTACAACTCCCTGACGGATTCACTCTGCACAGCATCAACTACGTAGTGCAAGGTGTATGTGGGGAGTGCGGGAAAAACAAAAGATAACAACACTATGGCCATCAAATACACTCGGGGCGAAGAGCGTACCAATTACCTTTCTCATGCTGGCGGCATCCTGTTAGGCATCATCATTGGTATTTGTTTCCTTATTTATTGCTATCGCCATGGTGATGTATGGATGCAGTGGGGTGTATGGCTTTATTTGGGTGGTATGTTGGGTTCGTACATTGCTTCCACTGCCTACCATGCCTGTCCGGCTACCAACCGATGGAAAGAGCGGTTGCGCAAGTGGGACCATGCCGCTATCTATTGGCATATAGCCGGCAGCTATTCGCCCATCACCTTGGTGGCAATGCGTGAACAAGGTTATTGGGGATGGACTCTTTTTTCTTTTGTCTGGTTATGTGCTATTGTGGGTACAGTCATGAGTTTCCGCAAACTAAAACAGCACAGTAACCTTGAAACCATTTGCTACGTCCTGATGGGGCTGGTCGTCCTCGTTGCCTTCAAACCATTGATGGATGCTGTCAGTCCTCATGCTGTAGGTTGGATTGTAGCTGAAGGTGGTTGCTATGTTACTGGTGCCCTATTTTATTCCTTCAACAAGAGGCGATATATGCACTCCGTCTTTCACTTCTTCGTGCTTGCAGGCTCAGTGTGCCATATTTTGGCTGTGTGGGACATTTTGAAGGACTATATCTGAAGATTCCGTTCAGATTGGCGTAGCTTGATTATTGTCAATCCATATTCTTTTCGTTCAACTTTTTTTTCACCACGGCGGGGCAACCTGCGGCAAGTGAGTCATCAGGGATGTCGTGTGTCACTACACTGCCGGCAGCAATGATGCAGCGACTGCCGATGGTGACACCCGGACAGACGGTCACGTTGCCTCCCAACCACGTGTCTTCACCAATGGTGATGGGGTAGGCCGTCTCCTTCGGTTCGCGGCGCTCTACAGGGTCAATAGGGTGGTTGGGGGTATAGAAACTGCAGTTGGGACCTATTTTGGTGTGTTTTCCTATCTTGATGTACCCACCGTCGAGCATCACGGCATTGTAGTTGATGAACACGTCCTCGTCCAGTACAATGCCATGCCCATGGTCGCAATGGAAAGGAGGGCAGATGGTGGCTGTCTCAGGGATATTGGGAATAAGTTCACTTATCAAGGGGCGGTATTCTGGGTCACTGATAGTCAGTGAGCGCAGGCGGGCACAAAGCCTCTGTGCACGGACAATGCTGGCTTCCACTTCCGGGTCAGCAAAGCTGTACAGCTCTTGGCTTCGCATCTTCTCAAACTCGGTTTTCATAATCTTACGAGGTATAAATGTCATACTTTTCTGCAAAAGTAGCCATTTTCCCGGAAACTTGTGTGTATGTGGCAGAGCTTTTTATTACCTTTGTGGGCAAAAGAATCTCATGGAAATACGATTTGTCAACTTGGACGATGCTGCCGGAATAGCAGCTATCTATAACCGGTACATTACGGAAACGACCGTAACCTTTGAAGTCGAGCCACTTGATACAGCAACCATGCAAGCCCGAATCAGCTCCTTAATGAAGCATGGAGCCTATGTGGTAGCTGAGGAGAAGGGTAGTGTGGTAGGCTATGCTTATGCTCATCCGTGGAAAGAGCGGACAGCTTTCCGCCATACATGGGAGACGACGGTCTATGTCTGTCCCGATTTCCAGGGACAGGGTATTGGCCTCAGACTGATGGAGGAACTGATTGCACAGTGTCGTGAAAGAGGTGTACATGCCTTGGTGGCCTGCATCACAGCCGAGAATGAGGGCAGCAGGCGGATGCACACGCGTTTGGGCTTCTGTCAGGTGTCGCTCTACAAGGAGGTGGGCTATAAGTTTGGCCGTTGGCTTGATGTGACAGACTATGAACTGATGTTATAGCTCTTTTATGAAGTTGTATTAAGGAGGATGTAAGGGAGGCATACAGGTATTCCCTACCTGCGGCTCTGTGCAGAAAGTGGTAAATAGTTAAATCTTCACTCCATTCAGGCAGTTGTTGGGAAAAATATAGTAGCTTTGCACAATTATATTAAAGATACACTTATGAACAAACATTTTATTCTGCTGACAGCCCTGTTGGGTACACTGTCCGGCAGTGTCGGGGCACAACGTCCCGCGCGTACAGCCGAGGAACTGTATGCCGAAGGCTCCCAACTGTATTTGCGTGGGAAGTATGTTGCTGCCGAGCAGACATTGGAGCAGTTTCTTGCCCTTCCGGCTACAGGAGTAGACCATCGTGCGCGTATTGCTGAAGCTGAATACATGACCGTCTGTACGGCCTATTACCTGAAAGAGGCAGATTGTCTTGACCAGATAGAGGATTACCTCACCAAGTATCCGGACACCCCTCATGCCAATCGTCTGCACATATTGGCAGGCAACTCGTTCTATTTCAGAGGAGTGTATGATCGTGCTTTGGAACGCTACTCCCAAGCTGATATCTCCCTGTTAGGCGATAATGAACGTGACGAAGCAACGCTCTATAAGGCAATCTGCCTGTTGAAGACAGGTGATGTGGAAGAGGCCTATGCTCTCTTTATTGTGGTGCAGAGTGTCAGTGCCGGGCATGAAGCCGAAGCCCGTTACTACAAGGCATACATAGACTATACCTACGGCCGTCATGATGAGGCACTACCAGCCTTTGAGACTCTGACCGGGCACAATATTTATGGCCGACAGGCACCTTATTATATTGCCGATATCCAGTTGCAGCAGAGCCGTTATGCCGAGGCTGCCAGTACGGCGGAGGCCTTCCTGGCACAATGGCCGGATGCGGAACAGGCCTTGGAGATGAAGCGCATAGCCGGTGAGGCTGCTTACGGCATGGGACAATATGCCCGGGCTGTCAGCCTGTTGGGGGAGTATATGAATGGTACAGACTCTCCCCAGCGAAATGCCCTCTACAAATTAGGTATGAGCCAATTGCAGCAAGGCATCTGCACACAAGCCGCTCCCAATCTGACCCGCTCGGCCACTGAGCGCGATGCTTTGGCCCAGAATGCCTACCTGCATAGTGGGTTGGCCTATGTGCAGCTGTTGGATAGGGTAAAGGCGCGCATGGCCTTTGAGCAGGCTTCGTCCATGGATTTTGACAAGGCTGTGAAGGAGCAGGCTCTCTACAACTATGCTCTTTGTATCCACGAGACTGCCTATACCGGCTTCGGTGAGTCAGTGACCGTATTCGAACGTTTCCTTAATGAGTTCCCCACTTCGCCATACGCCGACAAGGTGAACGACTACCTGGTTGAGGTCTATATGAACACCCGCAGTTACAAGACAGCTCTTGCCTCTATTGCCAAAATCAAGCAGCCGGGTGTGCGCATTCTGGAGGCCCGCCAGAAGATAAACTACCGCCTCGGCACTGAGGCTTTTGCCAATTCCGATTATCCGAGTGCCCTGAAATATTTTAATGAGTCGTTGAAAGATGCCCGTTACAACCGCGAGATTCAGGCCGATACCTATTTCTGGCGTGGCGAGACGCACTACCGCATGAACAATTGGAATGGGGCTGCAGCCGACTATCTGCAGTATCTGGCTACCACGACCTCTAACCCCCGCCAGCAGGCTACGGCCCATTACAACCTGGGCTATACTGCTTTCCAACAGAAGGACTACTCAAAAGCGCGCAATTACTTTGACCGCCTGCTTGCCGAGTATCGCAAGGCTGCTACTCCCCAAGTGGTGGCCGATGCCCTGAACCGTAAGGCCGACTGCCTTTTCTATGTGCGCGATTTCAACGGTGCAACCCAGGCCTATGCCGAGGCTACAACCATTGACCCGTTGCAGGGAGACTATTCTCTGTATCAGCAGGCTTTTGTGCAAGGTCTTCAGAAAGACTATAAGGGGAAGGTTGCCAACCTGAATACGCTGATTGACCGCTTCCCTCAGTCGGCCTATGTTGATGACGCTCTCTACGAGCGGGGTCGTGCCTACGTGCAGATGGAGCAGAACGGTCAGGCCATCAGTTCGTTCAAGGAGCTGGCCGACCGCTTCCCCGAAAGTGCTTTGAGCCGGAAGGCCGCCAGCGAGATTGGTATGCTCTACTATCAGGACGACCGGTTTGATGAGGCCATTGCCGCCTACAAACTGGTGATAGAGACATATCCGGGCAGTGATGAGGCCAGGGTGGCAGGCCGGGATCTGAAGAACATCTATATAGAGCAGAACCGTGTGGATGACTATGCAGCCTATGCTGCCCAGCAGAAAGGCTCCATCTCGTTTGACACGAATGAGCGCGACTCGCTCACCTATCTGGCGGCAGAGAAGGTATATATGCGTGGCGACATGGAGGAGGCAGAAAGGAGCATGGCCGCTTACCTGCAAAGTTTCCCCGAGGGGGCTTACCGCCTGAATGCACACTACTACCTTGGTGTGGCAGCCTATGAGAAGAAAGATGCCGCTGCAGCCCTTGCCCACTTTGACAAGGTGTTGGAATATCCTCACAACAAGTTCTCGGAGGAGGCTACAACAATGGCTGCCGGATTGGCTTACGACAGTAAGGACTACACCCGTGCTTTGACCCTCTACAAACTGTTGAGGGGAAAGACCACTTCGGCCGACCGCTTGCTGATGGCACGCACGGGGATTCTTCGTTCGGCTCATCTGTCGGGCGAGGGCAGCGAGGTAATCAGTGCGGCTACCGAACTGCTGGTCGATGGAAAAACTGCTCCCGAGCTGGCCAATGAGGCACGCTACTACCGTAGCCGTGCTGCAGCCAAGGCAGGCAACCGTGAGCTGGCCGGAAAGGACTTGGAAGAGCTGGCCAAGGATACCCGCCATGTCTATGGTGCCGAAGCCAAATACCGTCTGGCCGAGATGTACTATTCGGCCAAGGACTATGCCGAAGCCGAAAAAGTGTTGTTGAATTATATCGAGGTGAGCACACCCCATACTTATTGGCTGGCCCGTAGCTTTGTCCTCCTGTCGGATGTATATATGCAGACCGGGCGCGAAATAGAGGCCAAGCAATACCTGCTCTCGCTCCGGCAGAACTACACGGCGAGTGATGACATTGCCGGCATGATTGAAGAGAGACTTCAGAAAATGACTAACTAACAAGACAACGATTCAAGAACTATGAAGAGACTATATATCTTATGGGGAGTTCTGGCCGGGGCTGCAACCTTGCAGGCTCAAGAGCCTGAGAAGACAGAGGCTCAGTTGGACCGCACGGTGGTAGTGGAGAACCTCTATAACCCCGACATTATGAATGCCAACAAGATAAGCATCACACCTACGTTGGAGGAACCACAGATACCCAAGAAGCAGATTGAGTATGATACGGCCACCAAGCCCTCAGCACGTTTCGGCTTTGACCCCATGAACTCTTTTGGACAGCTTCCCCAACTGCCCGATGCCAAGAGAGGCTACCTGCGCTTGGGCTATGGCAACAGAGGGAATGCTGATGCCCGTTTGAGCTATCGTTTCGATTTGGGTGAGCGCGACGAGGTGAAGGCCAATGTCGCTTTCCGGGGTATGGATGGCGAAGTGGATCTGCCTGCGGGCATTAAGCCCGAAGAGTGGGATGCCCGAAGTTACCGGACAGGGGCAGATGCGGACTGGACACACCGGTTTGACTCCTTCCGCCTGAAGGTCAATGCCGATGGCGAGAATCAGGTGTTCAATACCATTTGGGGAACCCACCGCCACAACCTGATGGGAGGGCTTCGGGCCACGTTGGCAACCGAGGACGACAAGGCCTCTATCCGTTGGAATGCAGGGATGGGCCTGCAGTATGGGGCACAGATGCATGCGCCTCTTGCCGGTGGAAACAGAGGGAAGGCAGCCGAGACACTTGTGCGCACCCATGCCGAGGCCATAGGTGACATCAATGGGCAGAGCCGTGTATTTCTGGGAGTGCAGATGGATAACTTCTTCAACAAGGGGTTGGGCAAGGATTACACCTCGCTGCAGTTGAACCCGGCTTTCCTGACAGGCCTGGAGGCTTGGAAACTGCGGTTGGGTATGCACGTGGACTTCCAGTTTGGCATGGGCAAGAAGTTGCAGGTGGCTCCCGATGTCATGGGGGCATATACCTTGGCAAAGGGCTACGAACTCTACGTGCAGGCTACGGGTGGACGTCGCATCAATGACTTCCGCACCTTGAACCGCTTGTCAGCCTATACACCGGTCTATATCGGGGCCGAAAACACCTATACCCAACTGGACGGGCGCTTCGGACTGAAGGCTGCACCGCTGAACGAACTGGAGGTGGAGGCTTATGCCGGATACGGGATTGTCAAGGATGAGCTTTTCGGCACACCGGACGGCCTTGTACAGGACGATGGTAATACCCTCTATGCCGGAGCTACGGCCCGATATGCGTGGAAGGATTTCTTCACCACACAGGCCTCGCTCCAATGGAACCATTGGGATAGTGATGTGCTGGAACTCTGTCCCACACTATGCCCTGAACTTGCCTTCCGGCTGATGGCCGATGTGCAACCCATCGACGGACTCCACATAACCCTGAACTATGACTACGAGCATCGCACCCGGAGCAAGGGCATGGCTCGCGCGGATGCAGTAAACAACCTGGGGCTGAAGGCCGGCTATGACTTGCTTCCCAACCTTACGGTATATATGCAGGGTGACAATCTGTTGAACCAGAAGTATTGGCAGAGCATTCTGCATCCGGCACAAGGGCTGAATGTGCTGGCCGGAGTGTCAGTAGGCTTCTGACTGTGATTACGGGGTGGGGCGGAAGCAGGCCTCTTGCAGGCTGCAGCGGGCCATTCCTGATGTAGGTCGGACAGACCTTGCAGGGTGCCCGAAAATGAGATGCCCAGGTCGTCACCTGTGAGATGCCTAGGTCGTCACCCATGAGATGCCTAGGTCATAACCAAAGACTCGGCCTACTCATCGAGCATGAGTAGGCCGAGTCTTTTTGGGTACCTTATAAATGTCTTGGGGAGGACTATCCTATACTGAACCCGATGGCTTCTACGGCTTGTCGGATTTCATCCGTGTTGGCACTGCCTGTCACGCGGGCTTGTGCCGTAGGAAGGTCAACCGTCACACTCTCCACCCCGGAAACTGAAGCAATGGCCCGCTCTACGTTTGTCCGGCAGTGGTTGCAACTCATGCCGGTGATGTGCAACACAAGGATGTTTTCTTCCTCCTCGTGGCTATGTGTGTGGCAATGACAAGTCTCGCCCTCTCCGTGGTGATGTCCGCAGTGGCAACCATCCTTATGCAGGTAGCGGCGCACAAGGGCATTGGCAAGCAGCAGGAAGAAGAGCAGGCTGCACCCGATGTTGAAGAGCGGGGTGCCATGTTCATGACAACTGTGTATGGCCTCCAGGTGTGAAGTGAACCATTCGCGGGGCAGCAGGTAGTCAATGCCCAAAGCAAATGCTACGGCTCCGATGATGATGGCGCTGAGGTAGAGCAGCAGTGTGCGTCGGCCCATAACCTTCTGTACCACTAAGATGGAGGCCACATTGACGGCAGGGCCTGCCATGAGCAATACTAAGGCAGTGCCCGGGGAGAGCCCTTTCAGAATAAGGGCTATAGCTATGGGGATGGAGCCGGTGCAGCATACATACATGGGGATGGCACACAGAAGGACAAGCAGGATGCTGAGCAGTGTGTTGTCAGCAAACAGGGCAAAAAAACTGTCGGGGACAAAGACTGTGATGACTCCGGCAATGAGCAGGCCCAACAGAAGCCAACGGCCTATGTCCTGCATCGACTCCACGAAAGCATAGTGCAGGGCCAACTTTATCTTTGCCCAAAAGCCTGAAGGACGTTCTTCTTTTTCAGCGAAGGAGAGAGTGGGTTGTTGTCGGGCATCGCCTCCGCCAAACCAATTGACCAGCTGTCCGCCAAGCAGGGCTGTGACCAGGGCGGCAATGGGTCGTGTCAGTGCAAAAGGCAGCCCCATGAGCGAATAGGTGGCAATGATGGAGTCAACACCGGTCTGTGGAGTTCCGATAAGGAAAGATACGCAGGCTCCCTTGGAGGCTCCTTGCCGATAGAGCGACATGGCTGTGGGGATTACCCCACACGAACAAAGGGGAAGCGGAACACCCAATGCGGCAGCATTGAATACGGATCGGAAGGTATTTCCGCCAAGGTATTTATGGTAAAGGATGGCCGGCACAAAGGCATGCATCAGTCCGGCAAACAGGAAACCCAACAACAGGTAGGGTGACATCTCGTAAACAAGGTGGAGTATTTCTTCCATAGATATAGTATATATTACATTACGGAGTGCAAAGGTAAACAAACTTTTCCGCAAACAGGTTGTATGGAAACATCTTTTTTGCGAGGTCAGAATGTGGTATTATAGTTCTTCAGTTCGTTACGCAAGGCTTTGGCGCTCCCTCCCGTAAGGCTGTCAAGCAATGCCCAGAAACGGGGGCCGTGGTTCATTTCGCGCGTATGGCACAGTTCGTGCAACATCACATACTCGCGCAAGTGGGACGGAAGCATCAGCAGGTAGCACGACAGATTGATGCTCCCCTTCGTCGAGCAGCTTCCCCACCTTCCTTTGCTTACACTCACCTTACACTCCTTGAAGGGCAATCCGTGCAGGACTGAGAGTGCCCTCAACCGCTCGGGCAGCAGCCATTGGGCCTGTTGGCGCAAAGCCCGCTCCACCACACGGCGTAGCCATTGCTGTCGCTCCGAGTCTTGAAATTCTGTATCAGGCGGATAGACAATGACTGTCCGGCCTGGCTCTGCCCGCAGGTAGAACCTCTCCCGTTCCCCTTCCTCCAATGTCAGGCAGAACAATTCTGTCCGTATGGCGAAGTCGGGACCTATGGAGGAAGCATGACTTCCATTGCTCTGCTCCTTCTCCCGCATAGCCAATTGCTGCTGCCGTAATCTTTGATGGAAGCGTTCCAACGTGTCGGTAACGGTCTGTCGCGACGTGTAGGGAGGGACTGTCACCACCACTCCGTCAGCCTGTGCACGCATAATGATACGGCGGGCACGTACATTGGTACGCACCGTAATGTGGCCCAGCAGTGTGTCCGTGAAATGGTCTGTCATGAATAATCTGTCAAAGTAAAGGTGAGGTCATACGATTCCCGGATAAGGTGTCAGAGTAAAGGCAAGGTTATCCAGAACGTAGAGCCCTTATTGGGTTCGCTTTCGGCACCAATTTCTCCTCCCAACTGCTCGATGATGCTTTTGCAGATGCTTAACCCCAAGCCGGTGCCCACGGCAAAGTTGTTCAGCTTGACGAAACGGTCAAATACGGTAGGGAGGTGGTCGGCATCAATGCCAATACCGGTATCTGTCACATAGAGGCGTACATGATTCTCATCGGCTGAAACTTCATACCCTACACGGATGCTTCCATTAGGGGTGAACTTGATGGCGTTTGTCACAAAGTTGGCCAGTATCTGCCCTATCCGTGTGCGGTCAGAGGTGATGACGCAAGAGGAAAGTCCAGGGGCAAGTTGGAGGGTAACACCCGGTTGGGCCTTCAGTTTCATGCTTCGTACGAGGTCGTCACACAGTTGCAGCAGGTCAAACTCCTGATGATGGAAAACGAATGTCCCCGACTCAATCTTTGAAAGGTCCAGAATGTCCGTAATGAGTTGCAGGAGTTGTGCGTTGTTCTGCTCGATGATGTGCTGGTACTCCAATCGCTCTTCATGGCATTCGGTACTGGCCAGCAATCCTGAGAACCCGACAATGGCATTCAGTGGTGTGCGTATCTCGTGGCTCATGTTGGCAAGGAACGTGCTCTTCAGTCGGTCGGCCGTTTCTGCCTTCTCCTTAGCCTCGATGAGCTGTTGCTCGATGAGCACCTGTTCGGTATTGTCGAAGTTTATCATCACGTATCCCGCCAATCGTCCGTTGGCATCGTAGAGCTTACGTATTTTGGTTATCAGATTGATGTACCCTTTGCGGTGCGAGATGTAATATCCTTGTGTGCGGTCAAAGAAGTAATCCTGACGGGCATTCACCTCATCCTCTTCTGCAATCCGGCGCTCCAGTTCGTCGCTGAGGTTAGGATTGTGTAGCAGGTCAATGCCCAACATCTCGTGCTTGTTCTCTACTCCAAACATCTCCATGTCCTTGTCGTTCAAGTCGATGAGACGGGCATGGGCATCATAGATTTCCACACCCACGGGAATGTTGTCGAAGATGTTCTTGAACAGGATTTCCTTTTGTTCGGGAGCTTCCACCTGCTGCATCGTTCCGAAAGCCTTCTGCACTCCCTCGTCATCGGTCTCCTTCTTTCCCATCCGCACCATGACCCAAATGGTATCACCATTGGGATTCTCCAATGGGAAGACATGCTCGTAACCAACGTTGCGGTGCTCCACGACTGGCAGTTCTTCCACCATGGACTCGCGGAAATCCTCGCGAATCATCTCCCTGAAGGCAGAAAAAGATATTCGATTGGAGTCAAGACCCAGCAAGTCGCGTACAAAATCAGAGCAAAGATACTCGCGGGTTGAGAAATCTGCTTCCCACCAGCCTATTCGCCCCATTTGGGCCAACCTGTGGTACCGGTTCAGTTCATCCTCATAAGCGTTCATCGTAGTCAGGTATCTGTTTTAATGGTATTATATGCCCTGCAAAAATAGCATATCTGCACATACTTTGCAAGAAGTTCCCCACTTTTTTCACTCGTGGCATGAACAAAAAGAAACGCCTGCATGTTATACAGGCGTTAATATTTTCTCTCTCTAATATTCTAATAGGAACGCGGCTTATTGTTCGGGATGAATAGTAAGCCGTTTTTTTGTCACTCCTTCTCTGCAATTATTGTCCCCTCAGTTCCGTCAATGGCCGTGGCCTGTGTGATGATGACACGGCTCACGCCGGCACTGATGGCTTGGAAGGAATTTTCCAACTTGGGTATCATGCCACCTTGGATGATGCCGTCGGCTACCAAAGTATCGAAGTCGGTGCGGGTCAGGTGGGGGATGACGCTGTCATCATCGTTCTCATCGCGGAGCACTCCTTTTTTCTCGAAACAGAAAGTCAGTGTCACATCGAACAGGCGGGCCAGTGCCTTGGCCGTCTCGCCCGCAATGGTGTCGGCATTAGTATTGAGCAGATGCCCCTGTTTGTCGTGGGTGAGGGGAGCCATGACAGGCACAACACCCTCGCTGATGAGTTTTCCCAGGAATTCGGCGTTTACCTCATCCACATCGCCTACGAAACCATAGTCCACATCCTTCACCGGACGTTTGTGCGAGCGGATGACATTCATGTCTGCTCCTGTCAATCCGAGAGCATTCACACCGTGGGCCTGCAAACCTGCCACGATGTTCTTGTTTACCAGTCCGCCATACACCATTGTCACCACACGCAGGGTGTCGGCATCGGTGATACGGCGTCCGTTTACCATTTGGCTCTCAATGCCCAGTTGGGCAGCCAGGCGGGTAGCCGAGCGGCCACCGCCATGAACCAGAAGTTTCTTGCCGGGGATAGCGGCAAAGTCGGTCAGCAGGCGTTGCAGGGTCTCTTCTTCCTCCACAATCTTTCCGCCTACTTTGATAATGGTCAGTTTTTCTTTCATATTTCTTTATTAGTAATTAAAGGAGTTAGAGGAGTTATCGCTTCGCTAGGAGTTAAAGCCGATAGTTCTGCTTGCATAACTGCTACATAATTGCAATACCTTTGGCTAGCAGGAATAAATCCTTTTAACTCCTTTAACTCCTCGCGAAGCGATAACTCCTAAAAACTTTACTCCAAATACGTATATCCATACAGCCCCGAGCGGTAGTTGCTCAGGAATTCTTTTCCTTCCTCTACAGTAATTTTTCCCTCCTTGACGGATTGGGTTACCCAAGTCTCTAAGGTGCGCACCAGCTTCTTGGGATTGTACTGCACGTAGTCGAGCACCTCGGCCACCGTTTCGCCATCAATCAGTTGGTCAATGGTGTAGCCCTTGGAGTTGACCGACACGTGTACGGCATTGGTGTCGCCGAAAAGGTTGTGCATGTCGCCCAAAATCTCTTGGTAAGCTCCCACGAGGAATACGGCCAGATAGTAGCTCTCCTTGTCGCGCAACGAGTGGAGGGGCAGGGTGGTGGTGTCGGGGCGCGAGGTGACGAAGTTGGCAATCTTTCCGTCAGAGTCGCATGTCATGTCCTGCAAGGTAGCTTCGCGGTCGGGCCGTTCGTCCAAGCGTTGGATGGGCATGATAGGGAAAATCTGGTCGATGGCCCACGAGTCGGGCAACGACTGGAAGAGCGAGAAGTTGCAGAAATACTTGTCGGCCAACAGTTTGTTCAGCTTGCGGAACTCTTCAGGACAATGTTTCATGCGGCTGGCGATGGCATTTATCTCGCGGCAGATGCTCCAATAGAGTTTCTCAATCTGTGCCCGTGTGTTGAGGTCCACAATGCCGTGGCTGAAGAGGTCGAGCGCCTCTTCGCGTATCTGTTGGGCATCGTGCCATGGTTCGAGGATGCTGCGTTGGCTCAGGTTGTCCCATATCTGATACAGTTCCTTTACCAATTCATGTGCATTCTCGTCGGGTTCCCAATTGTCGTCCATCTCAGGTAGTGAAGCTGTTTCGAGCACCTCGAAAATGAGTGCCGAGTGGTGAGCCGTCAGGCTGCGTCCCGTCTCAGAGATGATGTTGGGGTGGGCAAAACCATGCTTGTTGGCTGCATCGACGAAAGTGGACACCACGTCATTGACATACTCCTGTACCGAGTAGTTCACCGAACTTTCGCTACTCGATGAGCGGGTTCCGTCGTAATCGACTCCCATGCCACCACCTGTATCGACAAACTCAATGTTGAAGCCCATTTGGTGCAGTTGCACGTAGAATTGCGAGGCTTCGCGCAGGGCATTCTTGATGCGGCGTATCTTGGTTATCTGACTGCCTATGTGAAAGTGGATCAGCTTCAGGCAGTCCTTCATATCCTTTTTTTCCAATAGGTCGAGTGCTTCGAGCAGTTCGCTGGATGTGAGTCCGAACTTGCTGGCATCGCCACCGCTCTCTTCCCACTTGCCGCTACCGCTGCTGGCCAGCTTGATGCGGATACCTATGTTGGGACGCACCTTCAGGCGCTTGGCCATCCGGGCAATGATGTTCAGTTCATTCAACTTCTCCACTACCAGGAAAATTCGTTTGCCCATCTTCTGAGCCAGCAGGGCCAATTCGATAAAGCTTTCGTCCTTGTAGCCATTGCACACCACCAAAGAGTTGGGGTCAGTGTTTACGGCAATGACAGCATGCAGTTCTGGCTTCGAGCCGGCCTCCAGTCCGAGGTTGAATTTTTGTCCGTGGGAAATCATCTCCTCCACCACGGGCCGCATCTGGTTTACCTTGATGGGGTAGATGATGAAGTTCTCTCCGTTGTAGCCGTATTCCTGGGCAGCCTTTTTGAAACAGCAGGAAACTTTCTCGATACGGTTGTCCAGGATGTCGGGAAAACGTATCAGCATGGGAGCCGATACATCGCGTAGTTGCAGTTCGTCAACCAACTCTTTCAGGTCAACGGACACTCCGTCTTTTTTCGGGGTAACTGCTACGTGTCCTTTCTCATTGATGCTGAAGTAGCTGGTGCCCCATCCGGTGATGTTGTACAACTCTTCAGAGTCTTCAATGCGCCATTTTCTCATTCTTTATTATTGTATTGTGGGTTAATATTCAAACTTTGCTTTTGATTAGTTCAATTAGCGATTGTGCCACCTCCTGTATGCGGATGCCATTATCTAATAGGCCAGTGTCAAATATCTGCTGTGCCTGACAGTAAAAAGGCTCACGCTTGTCAAGCGATTCGCGTATGAAAGCATCTAATTCTGTATCGTTCTTTTCTGCAATCAGAGGGCGTTTTTGCTTGCCCATACGCAAATGGGTACGGAGAGTTTCGGGAGTGGCTTTTAAGTAAATGGTCAATCCCTGTTTGTTCATATATTCCATATTATCAAAAAAACAAGGTGTCCCTCCTCCGGCCGAGATTACTACATTCTCAAATTCAGCTACCTCGAAAAGCATATTCCGTTCAATCTTCCTGAATCCTTCCTCTCCTCGTGTGGCAAACAGTTGGCTTACACTTTGGTGGAAACGATTTTCTATGTAGCAGTCCAAGTCTATGAATTCCAAATTCAGTTCGCGGGCAAGAATCTTCCCTAAGGTAGTCTTGCCCGCGCCCATATAACCTATCAAGATAATTCTGTTCATTCCTATTTCTTTCTTGTAGAGGCTTTTCTTGTTACCTTTTTAGTGGAACCTTCTTTTTCTTGTTGCTCGATGATTGCCAAGCAGTGGATAGCCTGTAAGGTTGCAGGTTCGGTCTCTTTAGGTATCTTATAATTCTTCCCTTTATAGGCAATGTATGGTCCAAAACGTCCATTTAAGATTTGTATCATTTCTTCGCCTTCGCCCAAAGTTTTGATATGTCGGTTTGCTTCTGTCTGGCGCTTTTCGTTAATGAGGTTTATCGCCTCATCCAATGTAATGTTTAGGGGGTCTAATTCTTTAGGTATGGATACATATTTAGATTTGTGTTGTATATAAGGACCAAACCGTCCGGTACCAATGACAACATCAGTTTCTTCGTAATTTCCTATTGTACGTGGCAGTTGGAATAGTTCGAGTGCCTCTTCCAATGTAATGCTGTCTAATGATTGCTCTTTTTTCATTTGGGCAAACCGGGGTTTCTCGGCATCCTCCGCAGTCCCTATCTGTGCAACAGGACCAAAACGACCGATTTTTACAGATACAGATTTGCCGGATACAGGGTCTGTTCCTAAAATACGTTCACCAACCCTGTGTTCGTCCTTGATTGTTACCGCATTGTTTACTTGTGGAATAAAATCGTTATAGAATTCCTTAATCATTCCAGTCCATTCTTTGTCACCTTCTGCTATTTCATCAAAGTTTTTTTCTGCACTGGCTGTAAAGTTGTAGTCCATTACTTGTGGGAAATGTTGCAGCAAGAAATCATTGACAACAGTGCCTATATCTGTTGGGAGTAATTTCCCCTTCTCGTTACCTGTGGTCTCTGTACGGTTTTCTTCTGTGATGGTCCCATTTTTTAATGTCATGGTATGGATACTTCGTGTTTCACCAAGTTTGTCTCCTTTTTCTACATATTCACGTTGTTGGATAGTAGAAATAGTAGGCGCATACGTTGATGGGCGGCCAATTCCTAATTCCTCTAGTTTCTTGACCAGACTGGCTTCTGTATAGCGTAAAGGGTGTTGGGAATACCGTTCTGTGGCATTCATTTCATTCAGTGTGACAACTTCTCCTTTTTGTAAAGGTGGCAACATGCCTTCATTTTCAGTTTCTTGTTCGTCATCGTTTGATTCTCGATATACTCGCAAGAATCCATCAAATGTTATTACTTCACCTGTGGCAATGAATTGTTCTTTCCGATTACTTATAGAAATATTGGCCGTAGTCTTTTTTAATTCTGCATCTGCCATTTGTGAGGCAATGGTTCGTTTCCATATAAGGGCATACAAGCGGCGTTCTTGTGGAGTTCCTTCTATGGTTTGCTTATCCATATAGGTAGGGCGAATCGCTTCGTGAGCTTCTTGCGCACCTTTTGATTTTGTCGCAAACTGACGGGTCTTTACATATTTCTCGCCCATCTGTTCTATGATGGCCTCACGGCTGGTATTGATGGCCAACGATGACAGATTGACCGAATCGGTACGCATGTAGGTTATATGTCCGCTTTCGTATAAGCGTTGAGCTACCATCATGGTTTGTGATACGGTAAAGCCTAATTTGCGGGCAGCCTCCTGTTGTAGAGTACTGGTGGTAAAAGGAGGGGCAGGGGTTTTCCTCAATGGCTTTGTTACAATGTCCTCAATGGTAAAGACGGCATCGTTAGCAGCTTGCAAAAAGTCCTCAGCTTCCTTTCGGGTAGTGAAACGGCAATCTAATTCTGCTTTTAGCTCAGAATTATTACCTGTTTCATCTTTGATGTTAAAAAGTGCGTTTATCCGGTATGAGGCTTCGCTTACGAATTGTTGTATTTCACGTTCGCGTTCTACGATAAGTCGCACAGCTACAGATTGTACCCGACCAGCTGAAAGTGCAGGTTTTACTCTGCGCCACAGTACGGGGGATAATTTAAAGCCTACAATGCGGTCAAGTGCTCGACGTGCTTGTTGTGCATTGACTAAATTTATGTCAATGCTACGTGGGGCCTCAATGGCATGCAGTATTGCATTTTTAGTGATTTCGTGAAATACAATACGACGGGTTTTCTCCGGATCCAGTTCCAAAACCTCGAATAAATGCCATGAGATGGCTTCTCCTTCGCGGTCTTCATCGGATGCCAACCAAACCATTTCGGCTTTTTTAGCTTCAGTCTTCAATTCACTTACCAACTTCTTCTTGTCAGTAGGAATTTCATAAAGAGGCTCAAAGGTTTCGGTGTTTATGCTGAAGTCCCTTTTCTTTAAATCGCGTATGTGACCGAAGCTGGACATCACCTTGTAATCCTTTCCTAAGAACTTCTCGATGGTTTTGGCCTTGGCTGGAGACTCTACTATAACTAAGTTTTTGGGCATAATTCTATATGGTTTCTTTTTCAATTCGGGCGCAAAAGTAGGAAAAAAGAAGATTCCCACCTATATAATAAGGTGAGAATCCTTTTTTTTAAGCTAAATTTAGATTCCTGCGACAGTTTTTTTATATTTGAACTCAACATTTATGAGAGGTAGAGACTTTATTTTAAGAGAATCATTGCTTGGCGATATTGCAAAGGGGTATATCCTGTGCGTTGATGGAATAGGCGGCAGAAATATGAAGGGTCTTCAAATCCTAATTGATAAGCCAATTGTTTTATGGGAATTTCTTCGGTTATCAGAATTAATTGAGCCTGTTCTATTTTTTTCTGGTTGATATATTGTTGGGGGGTATTTCCCGTTTCTTTTTTGAATAAACGAATGAAATGATCCTTGGAAAGATTCGCATTTTTGGCTAACAATTCTAAACTGATGGGATGAAAAATGTTTTTTCGGATTTCTGTAATGCTATACTTGATACGTTCATCCGTGTAGGTGTAATTTTTGGTCGCTTCACGCAGAAAATGAGCAAAAAGTTGGAATATAATACCACGCGATTCTACTTTATTGCAGAAAGGCCGTTGACGGTTTCTGGTTATGTTCTGCTCTAATATTGCCTGATTGTCATAACTTTGTGGATTTGATTGCGGCAGAACCATGTGTGGATTTAACTGACAGAGGCGTTCAAATAACATCTTTTCTAATTTGCTTCCTTGTATTTCGACAGGAAAATCCCATTCGTCCAAGAAACCGGAGTAAGCTGGAGCATCTTCATAAATATGTAAATAGTAATGTACGAAACGATTGTTACAACGATAGCTATGGGTTATAAATGGGGGGATAAAATACATGTGTTGAGGGCGTAAAGGATATATCCCATTTGGTAAGATTAATTCAGCTTCTCCTTCTGTTACATAATAAATGCGGGCAAAAGGGCTATTTACATGTTGCCAATTCCAATCAGCATAATGGTTGGCTAATCCTACGTTCAATGTTAACAGATGCAGTTGTTCAACGGATTCAATCATTGATTACTGTGGTATAGATTTAAATTGAAAGGAAGATAAAGATTCGATATCTGTTGCATACAAAAACTTTATCTTCCCTAATTCATTATTTATATTTACCAAATTTACATGCTTTCCGTACAACAGGTTTGTCTAACAACTGGAAAGTCGTGGCAGGTCCTAAATTACGGTCTCCTTTCCAGGAAGAGACTTCCCACACCACCTGTTCATCAGGAGTAAGTTCTATCATCTGAAGCGGAGCTCGCGAAGGATTGAAATTGGCTACATCTGCTTTGTTCCATTCATTGAACCAGTTGGTTATTACCATATTCCCATTGGGCAAACGATATGCTTTTTGGGGATTATCCAACCCAAACTTGGTGGTATTGGTTTCCCAGACAACAGTGCCGTCACGCGTCACCTCTTTGACAGGTCCCTTGCGTCCGACCATCAGGATATTCCCATTTTCCAACTCTGTGGCTGACCAAGGACCAAAGAGTTCCCAACGGCGAAGTTCCCGGCCTTTGACATTGTATTCGGCCACAAATCCCATAGCCATATTGGATACCAACAAAGTTCCCTTACTGGTCAGACGAGCATTTCGGAACTGGCCATGTACGCTGCCTTTCGGATCATAAGGAAGTTCAAATTCGTGCACAATCTTCTGCTTGGCAATGTTCATCACCACCACCTTGGCGGGCTTGGCATTGAGCACATACACCACATATTTCTCACCAATAGGTTGAATGGTGTGCACTTCAGTGCCTTTGGGAACCTCTGAACGCCAGAGTTCCTTTCCATCGACACCTATTTCTGCGATTCCGTATTGGTCAGCAATCAGGATATGGCCATCATCCATAAGGACAGCGTCACTGATTTCACCACGTCCCTTGGCATTGTCGTAGCGCCATATAATCTCTCCGTCCTTAACCTTGAAGATGCGGCGGTTCTTCGACTGGCCGGTGTACATAAAGTCATATCGGCTCAAGTCGCCCTGTTGGACATCGTTGTAAAGGTCGCGCACCTCTTTTTCTGTAAGCGCTGTGTCATACATACGCACATCACTGATGCTTGTTCCCTTCAGGTAAGAATCTCCCTTGAAAGGAGCACGCCCCATCCAATTATAAACAGGTGCCTCCTTAGGGAATGTCTTGGCCATAGTGAACATTCCATTCAAAAATGCCACCAAACGACCATTCAAGAAAAGACGGCCTTCATCATCGTTCTGTGTATAGACTACATACAGCCATTCCCCTTTCGCCGAAGGTTTGCCAATATCCATCAGTGTCTCATTCTTCCAACCGCCCACAGAATTTTCAGCCCTTTGCACATTCAGTTTATAGGCATGGTATCGCCCTTCGGTTTGAGTATTCAGTTCCAACGTGGAGAAAGCCCACAAGAAATAGCCTTGCCCTTTGAGCGAAGCTTCTGAATCCACCTTGTAGCGCACGGCAATGGTGAACTGGCGGAGTTGCTGTAATTTCTTTCCTATAGATTCACCCAAATCAATGTAACCGTCTTCGTTTCCCAGATACACTGTACCATTTTCAACGGTAGCACTACCTTTCAGCGCTCCGTCAAAATGCGAAGCACTCTTGTCACGCACTACTGCTCCCTGGTCGCCCTTGAAATCGTAGTGCAAAATCAGATTCTCTTGAGCCATTGTGGCCAATGAGAAAAATGTCATTAATGAAATCAGCAGTTTTTTCATGATTTTAATATGATGATTTTAGTTTGTAAAGTCAAATACCAAGCGGATATGGAAGCCTTCATCACCCGGCTTAATGCGGATATTATAAGGTTGGCTATCGGGTCCGAGTTGCTCCAAGGGTTTGTAACTTTGGATGGGTGGAATAGAGAGCAAGAATGAGATATCGCCCTCGGGGAAACGCACCATGCTGCGCTCCTGCTTGCGGGGTTGTACATCCAACAAGCCGCCCATCTCACCTGGGGTCTGGTCAACAGGTTCTTCGGGAGTAAACAGACGGAGATAAAGTCCCTCGTTCAAGGTGGTGACACGCCAAGAAGTGCCAGCCTTATCCTGCATCTCCATCCAACGGAGATCACTACGATATCCTTTGAACTCAGGATAAACGGGAGGAGTGGCACTATTGTAATCCCCCGTCACTGTATTGTTATAAGCCAATGACCAAAAGCCGAAGTGCTGTCCCTTGAGACGGTTCTTCCACACGCGATAAGGGCCACGACCCACCCAATGCACACTGTCCACCCGATGTTCGGGATATGTGAAGGTGAGACCCAATGTCCATTTGCTCTCGTCTGTCAGGAAAGAACCCATGCCATGGCCACGCTCATCATTGAGAACCACGGCATCCATGTGCAACAGACCGTCAGGAGTCTGACGCCACTGTATGCTGTCAATACCTCCCTTGTACCAGAAAGTATTAACTACCGTACCATCAGACAATGTGCGCTGTTTATGTTTGGTAACCTCGGCCTTCATACCAACGGGGAAAGGCCCAACGAGACTATCGATAGCGAACATGCCGTTTTTGTCAAATGTGACAATTTCCGGCTTGGAAGATGTCGTTGCACTGATTGTCTGCTCATCAGCTCGATGAATAGGAGCTGTCCAGTTGCAAACTTCTTCACCTCTATTATTATAAGCTATAAGTTCCAGCACTTCACCTTTACGAAAATTCGCAGGCAAGTCGAAACGGGCATAACCACTTTCGCCTGGAACAATAGCTGGTAACGTCACCCCACCTTCGGCAAGTACTCCACCAGTAAAGTCTTTTACACGATACTTCATGCTGCACGAAGAGAAGTCTGTAAACAGATAACGGTTGGATACAAGCACACGACCATCAAACGAAGGAGTAATATGCAAACGGTCTATGTAAATAGGACTCCATACCTCGCGGATGGTGTAAAAACTGGCTTCAGGCTGGCGATAGGGATCCATGCAACCATCAGGCCCATGGCCTCCATCACTGTCAAGAATACAATCTTTTATATTAAAGCCCTTGCGGCCAAAAACTTTTCCCTTAGACTTTCCTGTGGGCAAGTCGGTACGGCGAACCGCCTCGTCCACGTATGCCCAAATAAATCCACCAGCAAACAGGGGTGAGCGAGTCCAATGGCTCCACATGTCTTCCAATGCAGCACCTTGTCCCTTATCGTACTTGCCATGCAGGAACTCGGTGGGCATAAAGACATTCTGTCCGTTGTGCATACGGTATATTCCTGTCTGGTAAGCGGGATAATGGTGGGTGTCCAATCCTTGAAAATCGCTCCACGGATGGACTACTTTACGTTTCTGTATGTCCAATTCTGCAAACAGATGATCGATAGTACGGTTCCATCCGCCTTCATTACCATTACTCCAAATATATACACAAGGATGATTCACGTCACGCATAATGAATTCTTTTACCATCCTGACAGCAGTCGTATCATCATAACGAGTCTGCCAACCTGCCAGTTCATTGAAATAGAGCAGACCGATAGAATCGCAGATTTCCAAGAAATGGCGGTCGCTCGGATAGTGGCAACGCACAGCATTCATATTCATTTGCTTCAGCAATTTGGCATCCTGCAGGCTCATAGCTGGGCTGAGTGCACGCCCCGTCTCGGGATGGAAACAGTGGCGATTAGTTCCTTTCACCACCAATTTGATTCCATTCAAATAGATACCATCATGCTCACGGAATTCGATGGTGCGGAAACCTATCTTCTGTGTCAAACTATGTCCGTCCTCACCCAAAGTGAAGGTTGCGGTGTAAAGGTTGGGATGTTCAGGATTCCATGTCTTGGGGTTAGGATAGACCCAACAGCCCTTTCCCTCATCATAAGCAACCTTCTTGCCATCAATAAAAAGCGAAACTCGCTGGTCGGATGTGGTTTCCACATTTGTATATATCTCACCATTGGCACGTGCATCAATGCTGACATGACTGATATGCTCTTTAGGTAAAACCTCGATATATACAGGACGATAGATACCACCAAATAACCACCAATCAGCACGGCGTTCAGCCGAATTGACACTGGCATTGGCTGACTCTTTACTGACAAGTACCTCTAACGTCTGTTTCTTACCCGGTTTGATAAAAGGAGTGACATCATAAGAGAACTCCGTGAAACCACCCTGGTGTACAGGTCCAACTTGCTGACCGTCAATCCATACGCGGGTGTCAGTCATCGAACCTTCGAAAACTAATTTATAGACCTCTCCCTTAGGCATTTTAAAGGTAGTACGATAACGTCCCTCTTCAGTCGATGGTTTCAGCCCTTTCGTCTTATAGAAGCGGCCATAGGTGTATTCACCATAACCCTGCAGTTCCCAGCAACTGGGCACTTCGATGGTTCGCCACTTGCCACTTTGCTGTCCACCTGAGCAAAAAAAGTCCCACGTACGGGTATGTTCTGCATCCGTACCGCTAAGATAAATACGTTGGGTTGTTACTCCTGCAAAAGAAATAATAGGAATAAGGGAAAGAAGTAATGAATATAACTTTTTCATGAATTAGGATTATTGTTAATTTGTTGCAAATATACTTTCATTTTTTTGATGGACAAGCATAATTGTATGAAACTTTAGTCTTAAAATATATTTATTGCAAAACGAAGTCGGAAATATTATTTATATTTGCAAAAAATCTGTATAGTAAGATTGAAATATAATCTACTAACATATAATTATAAACATACAAACATGAAAAAACTATTTTTCTCTTTGGCAATTCTCTTCTTGGGCTTTGCTCTCCAGGCTTCCGCTGAAGGAAGGAAAATCGAGAGTTTTAATTATGGCTGGCGCTTTGTGCTGGACGATGTTGCCGGTGCTGAGCAACCTCAGTTTGATGACAGCCAGTGGCGTACGGTGAATGTGCCTCACGACTTTCAGATTGAACAGCCGTGGGTGGCTCCTGATGCCAGCGAACGGGCTGACAACAGCGACCCGGGTGCCAACATCCGCAGCCGTCTCAGTAGCCGTGGATTTAAAGAAATGGGTATTGGTTGGTACCGTAAGACCTTTACTCCCGATGAGAGTTGGAAAGGCAATCGTGTCGTATTGGACTTCGAAGGTATCATGTATGTAGGCGATGTCTATCTGAATGGCCGCCTCATCGGTGGAACCGATTATGGTTACGTAGGTTTTGAGATTGATGTCACCAAACTGTTGAAGTATGGTGAACCAAATGTTTTGGCCGTGAAAGCCGATACACGCGAGCCCAACAACTCACGTTGGTACACCGGTGGCGGACTCTTCCGCGATGTGGATGTAGTCATCACTGATCCTAAGGTCTATCTGATGCGTCATCCTCTCTATATTACGACTCCTCAGGTGTCTGCTGCCGAAGCTACAGTGTCTGTACAGGCCGAGGTGGCTTGCTACAACAGACAAGCTGTCAAGGCCGAGGTTGTCATCACCGATGCCGAGGGTAATGAGGTGGCCCGCAAGATGCAGGAGTTCAAGCGCCGTCAGAGCACTTATGAATACAAGTTCGATGACATCAAGTTGCAGAATCCCAAATTGTGGGATTGCGAAACACCCCACCTTTATACCGCTCAAGTGACAGTCTTCCATGCCGATGGCAAAGTGGCCGACCAGGTGTCAGAGCGTTTCGGAGTACGCTCTGTAGAGTTCTCTCCCGAATACGGTATGAAACTCAATGGTAAGAAAGTCCTTTTGAAGGGTATTGCCAACCACCATTCATTGGGTGCTCTTGGTGCAGCCGCCTATCCGCGTGCCATCGAAAAGCGCATCCAGCTCCTCAAGGAATTTGGTGTGAACCACATCCGTACTTCCCATAACCCCTATAGCGAGGACTTCATGGACCTGTGCGATGAGTACGGTATCCTTGTTGTGGATGAACTTTATGACAAGTGGCTCGACCAGTATTGCGGTGGCCGTGCTCCTTGGGCATTGTTGTGGCAGAAGGATATTCCCGAGTGGATCAAGCGCGACCGCAACCACCCCTCTGTAGTGTTCTGGAGCCTTGGTAATGAGTTGCAGACCTATTGGCACCTGCCTCATGCCGATTGGGGTGTGACTCCCTACCGCATGCAGCGCGAACTGTTGAAGCGTTACGATAATACACGCCTCATCACCGTAGCCATGCATCCCCGTGGCCGTCACATGGACACCGATTCATTGCCCGCTCCCCTTGTACACGAGACTGACATTGCCTCCTACAACTACCGCTACATGTACTTCCCCGGCGACAGCAAAAACTTCCCGCACATGAAGTTCTATCAGAGCGAAGCCAACACCAGCAATATGGGCCCCAACTTCTTTGAGATGGATCTCGACAAGGTTATCGGTTTGGCATATTGGGGACAGATTGACTACTTGGGCGAGAGCGGCGGATGGCCTGCCAAGGGATGGGCACAGGGTGTGTTCGACATTTCCCTCCAGCCCAAGCCTATCGCTTACTTCCTGAAGAGTTTCTTCAGCGACGAACCGTTGGTACACATCGGTATCGTGGAAAGCGAGGAAGACCGTATGTGGAACGGTGTGCAGACTGGTGTGGCACGTATGAACGACCATTGGAACCACAAGGAAGGTGAGGAACTTTCACTTTATACTTATACCAATGGCGATGAAGTCGAACTGGTGATGAACGGCAAGAGCCTTGGTAAGAAACAGAATACGGAAGGTCGCGACCGCAACCGCGTCCGTTGGAACAAGGTGAAGTACGCTCCCGGCTATCTCGAAGCAATAGCTTATAAGGATGGTAAGGTCATTGCCCGTCACCGCATTGAGACTACCGGTAAGGTGAAGAAACTCGTTGTAGAGCCCGACAACAGCAATTGGAAAGCCGACGGTATGGACCTCCAGCACTTGCGCGTGTATGCCGTTGACAGCAAGGGACGTCGTGTGCCCGATGTGAACAGCCATCTCCGTTTCCGTGTCGAGGGTGATGCTGCTATCGTAGCCGTAGATAATGGTAACATCGTTTCTCACGAACTCCATGCCGTGCCCGAGCGCGACCTCTTCCATGGTTCGGCTCTCGTCATCCTCCGTGCTGGTCATACTCCCGGTGAGATTACCCTCATTACCGAGTGCGACGACTTCAAGACTGTGAAGACGAAGTTGCAGACGAAGTAATTGATTAAAGTCAGGCGCGGATTACGCGGATTACACGGATAATTATAAAACATCCGCGTTAATCCGTGTAATCTGCGCCTTTTTTTGCTTTTTAGCCGACCTATTGCTATAAACGGGCTAAACTGACGTTCTTCACCGGTTTAGCCCACAAATCCATTTTTATTTTCTCCTCACATACACCTTGTGGGTTCTGCTTCCCTCGTAGGTGATGCCGCTTTCGGGGTCGTTGCGGAAGGCTTGCAGTTCCAGGGTGGCAGCTGTGCGCGACAGGCCGGTCAGCGATACGTATTGCGCAATGTTCATGGTCGCGTGCTTGTCCAGATAGTCCAGGGCGAGGGCCAAACGCTCTTCACGGGTATATTTCTGCTTGCGGATGCGTCGGGTGCCACCGCGTGTCAGGGTACAGTTGTAGTTCGTGTCGCGGATAAGTCCCTTGTCCGGGCGGAAATATACGTCCGTCACCTGCAGGCTCTGTGCGTTGAGGCTCGGTTGGCCGTCGTCCAGTCCGTCCATCTCCTTTCCGCGTTTGAGGCCGATACCGGCACGGAAAGTGCCCAGTCCGTCAATCGTCACGCTGTGCCCCAGTGCCATAGCTATCGCCATCTGGTGCGTGATGTGTTTCAACACACTTTCAACATGTTTCGTGATGAACGGGTCAGCATTCTCCAACCATTCCAAAAACTGCTCGTGCGTGAAGTGCAGATTGCGCTTCATGCGGTAATAGACCTTCTTCTCGCCTGTGCCGTGCAAGTCATTCATCTCCTGTTTGATATACTCTGCCATAATACTGTTAAGATTAAAAGTGGATATGCTTGAGTGCAAAGTTAATAATACTTGCTGAAAAATCAAAATTGCTTTGCTTGAAACTTTAATCAGCAGTGGTGATTATATGATTAGCATTGATGTTTATATAATCACCACTGCTGATTATGTGATTAGCACTGCTGATTAAACTTTTCTCTTTAGTCAGATAAAAAAAAGCAAGAGACAAACCGATTTTAGAGTGCAGCAAATCGGATTTATCTCTTGACTGTTATGGGAAACGGTTCACCTGATTACTCAGCAGACTTTACCTTCACCCCAATCATGCGCCAGCAATCGTCCGGTTTGTTCTCCTCTTCGTAGTAGCTGAACGAGGTTGCATTGGCCGGTAGGGCAGGGAAGTGAAGGGTAAATTCCATGACATTGCTTTCGGGTGTGTAGCATCTTTTGTTGAGTGTGATGTTGGATGCCGAGCGGATGGGCAGTTTCTCATTGTCGTCGGTGATGAGGTGCGACTCGTCACTGATGCGGAACCATTGGCTGGAGGGATAGAACACACGGAAGGTGACGGCCGTCTCCTTGTCTGTCAGTTCCACACGGCGGATGTACATCGTGCTGATATGCTCTTCGGCCACTGTGGGATAGTTGATGATGCGCTTGTCTCCTTCGGTGCGGTAAGTGGGTTGCTTGCCGGCCTTTTCCATATTCTGCAGAACGAACGGTTTTAAGACTCCCTTTCCGTAGCCACCTTTGTTTGCTATCACCTTTCCTTCGGGTGAAACAAGGAAGTAGTCGGGAATGCCCTGTACACCGAAGCGGGCAAAGATGCCGTTGTCCTTCTGTAGGTCGTTCCAGTTGTGCCACGTAATGTTGTACTTGGCTGACGCTTTCTTCCAATGCTTTTCGCCATCCTGACTGATGCTGACCACCTCCAATGAGTCTGCCATCTGTTCGGAGAGTTCCTTCAGTTCTGGAAAGCTCATGATGCAAGGGCCGCACCCGCTGCTCCAGAAGTCGAGCAAGAGATATTTCCCCCTTAACTCCTGCAGGTGGTGACTGTTACCCAACGTGTCCTTCAGTTCGAGGTTGGGGACCATGTCGCCCACCCTCATCACTTGGGGATACAGTTTGTTCATGATGCGTCTTCCCCGATACGATGTTCTTTGCTCCTCGCTCATGCGTTGGGCCAGTTCCTTTCCTTTGGCCAACAGTGTAGTGTCTTTCGATACCGCCAGATAATAGAGATGGTTCATCCAAGCCTCGTCCACAGGCAATGTCTCCAGCAGGGCGATGTCTTTCCGTGGAATGGCCATACACAACAGTGAGTCCGCTTGCCGATAATACTTCCCGTCGCCTGTCCGATAATATTCCGTGTAGGCGTGTGTAAATTCGCTCAGCTCCTTGTGGGCATTGTCCCGAAATTTGTTTTCCGTCTTTTGGGCAGGCACATTGCTCTCGATTTTCCATGCCGAATAGTCCATCCCGTCGCCTGTAATCTTGACACGTGCCCCGGGCATTACCCACAAGGTGTGTTGGGTAAAGAATCCCGTTCCGGCATCCATGAGGTGGCCCGGGTTCACTCCACCATCCTCCGAAACATCCTCAATACGGAACTTTCCGCCTAACACCGTATCTCCATTCAGCGTGGAGAGTTGTGCCCCCACATCCTCCAACAGGTTCAGGTACATGCTGTCCGGCACATTAGCCAGTTCGCCTTCAATCACGATTGTCTCTCCCTCCTCCCCCGTTGCATTGCACGACGTTGTTAGGCTCACGGCGGCTATCATCAGTGCTGCCATCTGGATGCTTTTCTTTCTTTTCATCATCATAGTTTATAGTTTTTTACATCCTTACAAACTCCCAAAAGTTTTCAGGAGAAACCACACAGAATGGAGAATCGGGATAAGCTGTGGCGAACGATGCCGGTTGCTTGGCCTTTGCCTTTCCGCTCCACTTGAATTCATAAGTGTGGAGTATTCCGTCTTCTTCCTCTACCAGGTCAATCTCTTTCTGGTCATGGGTACGCCAAAAGTAAAGCTGGGCATAGCTGCCGGTATAGGCATTTCGCTTTACCCGTTCACTCACCATCAGGTTTTCCCACAAAACTCCCATGTCGTTGCGCAGTTCTGCCGGAGCGAAGTTGGAGAGCACGGCATTTCGAATTCCATTGTCGTAGAAGTAGATTTTCTTCCCTTTCTTGATTTCATTGCGTAAATTGCGGCTGAAAGAGTCCAGACGAAAGATTACGAAGCATTTCTCTAACAGGTTGATGTAGTTCTCTACGGTCTCTTTATCTACCCCAAGCAGATTACTCAGTTCGTTGTATGACACTTCGCTGCCCAATTGAAGGGCCAGTGCACGGACGAGTTTCTGCAAGATGTCGGGTTTCTTCAAGCCTTTGTACGCCAACAAGTCCTTGTACAGATAATTGTTGGCCAGCGTCATCAGCGTGCGCTTGGCATCACCGGGAAATGTCACCACTTCGGGGTATAGACCATAAATCAGGCGTTGTTCCAGCATGCGCTGTTCCTCCCGCTCCGATGTCTCGGCTGCCAGTTCGGCCAACGAAAAGGGGAACAGGTGATACTCTATTAACCGTCCAGTGGCAGGTTCGTTTACTTCTCCTGCCAATTCCAATGACGACGAGCCTGTGACTATTACTTTCGTGTCAAGCTTCAGATCGCCTATCTTTTTCAGCGTCAGTCCGATATTCTTCACCCGTTGCGCCTCATCAATAAACACCATATCGTAGGGAGCAAGCAAAGCTCTCAGCTCAGTAGAAGTTTTTTCCTCTATCAATAGGGTGTCATCCAAGTCATCGCAATTGATGGAGAGCACTTTTTCTTTCTTGTTGTGCAGCCCCTCCAACAAAGTAGTCTTTCCCACTTGTCTGGCTCCCAGCAGGACGATGACCTTCTTCCGTGTAAAATCTCGCAAAATAGTACGTTCAATGCTTCTTCTTATCATATCCTTTTTCTTTTCCGCAAAAGTAGGATATTTCTCTCAAACCGCCAAATTTATAGTAAAATTAGTGGTTGCAACCACCAAATTAGGTGTAAATTTAGTGGTTTGGTGTTTTGACTTCTATTCGCATGGGGAGTTATTCTTTTCTCACTTTTTTAAGTCCCGCAATAGTCTCTTTCACGAACTTGAAGAGGAATCCATATTTATATCCCGTTTCTTTACCTATCAATTTCCCGTCTGGGGAAAGTAGGAGATATGTAGGGGTTCCTTCTATTCCAAATTGGGCAAAAATGCCGTTGCTTCCCTGTAGGTCGTTCCAGTTGTAGCCTGTAAGGGAGTATTTCCGAGAAGCTCGTTTCCATGCTGTTTCAGGGTCGCTACTAATACTGACTATAGTCAGATTATCTTTGAAAGCCTCGGCTATCTCCTTCAGTTCGGGCAAACTTTTGATGCAAGGAGCACAAGCACTACTCCAGAAATCCAATAGCAGGTATTTCCCTTGTAACTCCTGTAGGCGGTGGGGATTGCCTAACGTATCTTTCAAAACAATATTTGGAATTTCCTGTCCAATAGTCACAGATTGAGGTAGATTGAGATTTGTTATTATGGCTCTACCAAAATAGGAACTTTTTTGTTCTTCACTCATGCGTTGGCTTAATGCGATAAGATTCTTGCGGCGATGGGGACTCATTTCTTTTGTCTGACTGTTATCAAACAGACGTAACATCCATGCTTCATCTACAGGAAGCTCTTCAAGCAAAGGCAATACTCGCTCCTTGGTTGTATAGAAGATACTATCCGATTGTTTGCTGAGTTCTATCAATTTCTGCTTTATTTCCCGTTGGTCTTGTGCTTTCCCATATAGTTCCTCTAAACGACAGATTTCCATATTCAATTGGTGCCGTTTGCTTTCTTCCTTTTGGGTTGCTTCCCGAAATCGGTTTTCATTTTGTTGTGCTTTGACATTACTTTCGATTTTCCATGTGGAATAATCCAATCCATCGCCCGTAATTCTTACCTGTGTACCAGGCTCTATCCACATGAGGTGCAATGGCTTGAATCCTATTTCGTGATTACGGATAGTCGCTAAATGGGGAGTGTTTATTCTCGTTTTGAATTCAAATGAAAGTTCTCCCTTTGCCATGACCCCGCGTGCCGTAGTACTTCCTCTTTGATTATCGAACTCTACGATGTAGAGATACAGGCTGTCAGGCACATTGGTCAGTTTCCCTTTAATGGATACGTTTGCCTCTTGTGCCTTGCAGGGTGTCAGGCTCATTGCGACCATCATCAGCACCGCCATCAGAATGCTTTTCTTTCTTTTCGTCATGGTTATTCTTGTTTGTTATGTTCTGCAATAGTCTTTTTCACAAACTTGAAGAGGCTGCCTTTGCTGTAACCTATATCTGTAGCGATAATCTTTCCTTCAGGCGAAATGAGGAAGTAGTGCGGGATGGTGCGTATTCCGAAGTGGGCAAAGATGCCGTTGTTGTGCTTCAGGTCGTTCCAATTGTTCCATGTGATGCTGTGTTTGGCAGAGGTTTTGCGCCACATCTCTTCGCCATCTTCGCTGACGCTTACCACCGCTATCTTCTCCTTCATCTGTTCTGAGAGGGTCTTCAGTTCAGGGAAACTTGCGATGCAAGGGGCACAACCGCTGCTCCAAAAGTCGAGCAGGATATATTTTCCCTTCAGCTCCTGCAGACGGTGAGTATTACCTGATGTGTCTTTCAGTTCAAGATTGGGAATCATATCGCCCACCTTCACCACTTTGAAGGGGAAGAGGTAAGTCGTGATGCCTTGGCCGTGGAAAGTGGCCTTCAGCCGCTCGTCCATACGTGCGTATTGCTCTTTGGCTTGGGCAAGTTTCAGCGTGTCATTGGTGAAACTGCCTGCGCGTGAAAGTTGATATAGTCGGGTAAGCCATGCTTCGTCGGGGGTAATGTCGGGGAGCAGGGCATTTTCCTTGTTGTGTATTTCCGAACGGACATTTCTTTGTAACTTGTTCAATTCATTCATGCGGGCGCGTACCTTTTGGATTTCTTCGTCGGAACGCTTCCCTTTGTCGTTGGCTTCCGTCATGGTATAGAGTTCGGTCTCTATTTGATACAATTGGCTATATGCCTCTTCTGAATCTTTGCGGAAACGGTTCTCAGTCTTCTGCACCGCCACGTTGCTTTTGATTTTCCATGCCGAGTAGTCCAGACCATCGCCTGTAATCTTCACCTTGGCACCCGGTTCTATCCATAAGAAATCAGAAGTCGAAAATCCGAAAGCATCGCAATTAATGCTGGTTGGATGTACTTCTTTGATATCGGTCTTTATCTCGAACAGGAACTTACCATTTATCACCGTATCGGTGGCCACACAATCTCCCACATTCCCGTCCCATTCGGTCAGGCTCAATACTATGCTGTCTGGTACATTGGTCAGCTTTCCCTCAATCACGATTATTTCTTCCTCCGATGCACTTACAAATGACATCATGCTTGCGGCGGCCATCACCAGTGCCGCCATCAGAATGCTTTTCTTTCTTCTCATAGTTTTTAGTTTATTTCTTCAACTCTTCTATCAGGAGTCGTGCAATCTTCTCGTTACCTTCGAAACCGACATGTGAATAGACAACTTTTCCCTCTTTGCTTACAATGAGGTACGAGGGGATGCCGGTGAAGTTGAACATCAGTTTCAGACTGCCCAGTTGGGAGTTGCTGAGGCGGTAGTGCTCGCCTTTGATGTTGGGAATCATGTTTTTCCATGCCTTTTCGGGAGAGCTCTCGTCGGTCAGATAGACGAAAGCCAAGTCCTTACCCTTCAACTCTTGCAACTTCTCCTTTATCGGTTCAAACCGTGTCATGGCCGAACGGCAAGGACCGCACCAGGTGGCCCATAGATCGATGAAGATTACTTTCCCCTTGAACTGTTGCACGATATCTACCAATAGGGCTTCGCCCAGACTCTCTCCTGCCTGGTGTATGGTGTAGCCTCCCTTCTGCTTCTGCGCTTCAAGTTCGGTGGCCAGTTCGGCATTCTTTTCTCTCATGTATTCGGCAAAGAAAGGATTCTCCAACTGTTCGGCTTTATGGAAGTCCTCTTCGGGGATAGGCATTTTCTCTTCCAACGGGGCGCAGAGGGTTTGTGCTGCCATCAGGTCGAACACAATGCTCTTCTTCGTACCCATCAGTTTGGCTGCCGTCTGTACCTGTAACGGGATACGTTGCCCTTTCATCAGGTCATAGAAACTGTCCTGCATATTCTTCCATGTCGATGCCGATGCTTCATCTCTATTTAGAAGTTCTCGGAACTCCTGCATGGTCTTTACACCGCTTATTTTCTTCATCAGTTTCTTTTCCTCACGGTTCAGCGTCTTCTCCTTCAGAAACTCTTTGGCTGTTGTGGAGTGCATGAGTGCGTTGTAATCGTACAGATTATAGTTGATGAACTTGCAGCTGTTCACATTGTTTGAAAATTCCGAATGAAGCAGGTTCTTGGGATTATTCATGTCCAGCTCCTTCAGGAACGAATAGTACTTTTCGGTAAAGACGGGAGTGTTATAGCCTTTGAGTGTATCCCTCCTGCCCAAATTGTGCTTTTGGCGGAAAGCACTCTCCAAGTGCGAGTCTCCGAAGAACAGAGAATAACAGACTTCTTGTTTCAATTCTAATCCAAGGAATTCCTTCATCTTGCCAGAGAAAGGTAGCTCTTCCAGAACCGCCAACTGTTTCTGGTAAAAATCCATGTAATAGCTTTTGTATTCTTCAAGACTCATGTCTGCAATATCCTTCAGATACTTCTTGGTCGGGATGTGGGTGTCGAATGACTTTGCCTCTTCTGTCTGCAAACAGTTGTTGATGTCGGCATGTGCTCCACGGAAGAAAATGGTCTGTTGCTGCTGGGTTTGCAAAGCCTTGTTTGGAATCCATTGGTGAACCTCCGCTACCTTGTCTATGTACATTTCCACCTCTTGGCCTTCAGTGATGAGGAAAGAAACTGTGGAATACAGCATTCTGGCGAAAACACTGGCATCTGTTGTGGCAATAGGGATATTGGCATTGAATGTGCCGTCAGGTTTTATTTCTGTCCCGTGCATCTCCTGTATGCCAGTCACAGGATTATCGTAATAGACAATTATTTCCTTTCCCATTTCAGGCTTGTACCCTCGGATGAAGCCCTTCACCGTAGCCTTTCCTGATTTCCAAGTGGGTGTCACCAATGGTTTGCCGTCATCAGGGATGTTTGCCCAAGCCTGAATGTCTGCCGGAGTAGAAACCGCTATCTGTTGTGCCTCAGGGGTCAGTGCCACATCCCAAAACTTGAAGCAATCCTCGCAATCGCTTTCATAGAAGTCCAGTGTCTGTGCATCTGCGGGCACGGCGGGGAAATTCAGCACGAAGTGCGTCTGGTTTGTCTCGTCCGAGTAGAACTCCTTGTCCGGTGTGATACCTTCGGCCGAAGTCATCATCAGCTTTTCACCTTTCACGCGGATATAGGTTCCGCGGGCAATGCGCACCCAACTGCGCGGACTGTGATAGGCCGTCATGTGCAGACGGGTGGAGTCCGGCAACAGTTCCACGCGGTCGATGGTGAGTGTGCCCGTATTGCTTACACTGAACTGTGGATTCTCAATCACCGTACTTTCGGTTCGTTTCTGTGCAACGGTGGGCTGTGCCCATACAATGGCGGCCATCATCAGTGCAGCCATCAGCATACTTTTCTTTCTCATAATTTCTATATCTTTGTTTGTCTTACTTTTCCTGGTACTCTTCTTTGTGGCAAAAATAGTCGTTTCCCATCTCTCCTCCAAGGGGAAAGTCAAAAAACGTCTGTTTCCGATGCCAGAATGTCTAATTTTTAGACACCTATATATTATATAAGCGTATCTTTGCGGCAAAAGTAAAGTCTAAACTTTGCTTTTTCAGAGAAAATAACTGAAAGTTCCCGTTTAGAGGGGGCGGAAAATCTAAAAATTTCTGTTTAGATTTCCTTTTTGCCCAAACGTGAGGAGGAAATCTCAGAAAAAAGTGAATTGTAGAGGAAATAAGGAAAAAAGAAAGGCGAAGATGCAGCAGATATAAAAATAAAGCTTTATATTTGCCGCTATATTTTTACGTCCATAAAATTTACGTCCATAAAATTTTGCATAAATGAGATTCTACGATAGAACAGAGGAGTTGCAAGAATTGCAAGAGATGATGCGCCAATCTTTTGAAGACCATTCGCGCCTGACGGTGTTGACGGGACGGAGGCGTATAGGCAAAACAAGTCTCGGACTGAAAGCCATGGAAGGGACTCCCATGGTGTATCTCTTTGTGAGCAGAAAGAATGAAGCTCTGCTTGCCCAAGAGTATGCGCAGTTGGCAGCCACAGAATTGGACGAATACATCCCTGACAATATCATTCGGTTCAGCGACATCTTCCGTATGCTGATGGAGATTGGCAGACGAAAGAAATTCAACTTGTTCATTGATGAATTTCAGGAGTTCCTGAATGTCAACCCGTCAGTCTTCAGCGATATGCAGAACATTTGGGACAGACTGCGTAAGGAGACGAACGTCAATCTGGTCATCAGCGGTTCGGTGTTTACCCTGATGGAAAAGATCTTCAAAGATGAAAAGGAACCGCTTTTTGGACGGGCAGACCTCATGATGAAACTTCAACCTTTCACCACTACTGTATTACAGGAAATTCTTCGCGACCACAAAGCGGATTTTGAAGCCGACGATTTGTTGGCCCTTTACTGTATCACCGGAGGTGTACCAAAATACGTGGAACTGTTGATGAACAATGGCTGCACCACTTTGGAGCGAATGCTTCGCTTCATCACCAAGAGTGATTCTCCCTTCATAGACGAAGGGCGCAACATGCTCATACAGGAGTTCGGCAAACAGTATGCCACCTACTTCTCCATACTTGGATGTATCGCTGGTGGTGAAGTGACCCAAACTGACATCGAGGCCAGACTGGGAGAAAAAAGTCTGGGAGGACAGCTGAAATTGTTGGAAGAAAAGTACGAACTCATCCAAAAGAAACGCCCTATACAGTCCAAGCAGGCTTCACAGTCTGTACGCTTCGAAGTGAAAGACCTTTTCTTACGTTTCTGGTTCCGCTATTTCGACCGCTATCGTTCGTTGATTGAAATCGGGAACATGAAGGGGCTTGCCCAAATCATCAAGAACGATTATCCTGTATATTCCGGCTTCTGTCTGGAGCGTTGGTTCAGGCAAAAGTTAATGGAGTCATACCGGTATGCCGACATTGGCGGATGGTGGTTGCCCAAACAGAAAGAACCTTACGAGCTTGACATTGTAGCCGTCACCCTCGATGGTGAAATGGAAGCCTACGAGGTGAAGCGGCAACGTAAGAAGTTCAATCCCTCCCTTTTGGAAGAAAAAGTAAAGGAAATGCAGAAACATCTGTTCAAGCATCAGACCATCCACACCGATTGCTTGACGCTTGATGAAATGATGTAGTTACAACTCTTTGCCTGTCAATTCTTCCATTCTCTTTGTCAAGGCATTGCCTCGCAAATTTGTTGCAATAATCTGACCGGTTGAGCAATCAATAAGGAAATTGGCGGGTATGCCCTGCACACCGTATGCTTCGGTGGTATTCTTTGCATCCGTACGCAGGACGTTTGTCCACTCCATTCCTTTCTCCTGTATGGTTTGTACCCACTTGTTCTTGTCTTTTTCTTGGTCGATGGACATGGAATAAATCTCGAATCCTTTGCCTCGGAATTTGGTGTAAGCCTCTTTGAGGTAAGGCACCTCCTTCATACAGGGGCCACACCAAGTAGCCCAAAACTCCAGCAGTACGTATCTGTTGCCCTCTTTTTCTATGATGCTTTTCAACGAAAGTTCCTTGCCGTCAGTGCTTTCCCCCGATATGTTCTTGTAAGGGTTGCCGGGTTGGACAGTCTTTGCAAGTTCAGCCATTTGCCTTTCCCGTTCCATCTTCTTTTCAATCTTTGCGATAAGGTCTGCATATTTTCCATCTTTGTGTGCGGCGTACAAGTCATTCGCAAGTTCCAATCTCATGTCGTTGAACATGGATGCCTCGTACCGTTCAAACAGATAGACGCCCAACAGATTGCCAACGTTCTCCTTTATGTATGGATAGATGAAAGGATAGAGCGTTTCGGGGCGTACGGATTGATTGCTCTTGAAAAGGCTGTCCAATGCCTGACTGAATTGCATGCTGGCATTGTTGAGCGGTGTACCTGTTGCTGTGCGATAGTGGGCACCTTTCCACTCCCCGATTCGAATTTCTCCCGGTTCCACAAACAATTCGATGACTTCCACTTCTCTGGCCATCAACGAATCGGCAACTCCCACAAGGGCAATGTACGGAGTTTCCACCTGTCCCTCCAATACGAAAGAGTGGTTTCTGACTACCGTGGAATCCACCACTGGAATCTCCTGGGATTCTACAGACTTGATTAAGTACACCTTCTTCCCGTCGGCAAAGTCCGAAGCCTTTCCCGTAATAGTGAACTTGTTTTCTTGCCCAACCACTGTGCACGGCATCAGGCTCACGATGGCCATCACCAGCATCGCCATCAGGGTTCTTTTCTTTCTTTTCATCATCATAGTTTGTGTAGATTAAGTTAAAAACAACTTTCTTTTTTTCTCATATCAAGAAAGTCAAATAGTTCTCCGGAGTTATGATGTCTGCCTGCTGAGGATGATATGCTTCCATGAACTGATTGGGAAGTTTGGTCTGCTGTCTTTTCTCATTCCATTTCATCTCAAAAAGGTGCAGCTCTCCATTATATTCCTCTATGTAGTCAATTTCCTGCTTCTCACTCGTGCGCCAGAAGTACATCTATTCCAAATTTATTGCCATATTTCTGGATTGTATTCCAAATTTATTGCCATATTTTTGGATTTTATCATCTATTTGTATCCTTTCTTTTCATGTTCCGCGATAGTTTCTTTCACTCCCATCCTAATTCTTTGATGCTTTTGGCAATATGTCCATGGGTGTACCCTCTGTCCACTTTGCGGATGATGTGATTCTTATCCAAGTAGAAATATACGGGCACTCCACGGTCGCCACCCACATAGGCATCCAGCACTTCGTCGTTGCCTGGCAGGAAAGGATAGGTAATCTTGTGGTGCTCCACATAGTCAATCAAACTCTGTACCTTGTTGCCCCATGCTTCGATGGAGACCACATTGAACCGTTTGCTCATCTCCACCAGTTCGGGATAAGAGAGGGCGCAAGGGCCACAACCGAGCCCTGTCAGGTTGATGATGGTAGGTTTTCCGCGCAGGCTCTTCAGGCTGACCTCTTTCCCGTCGATGTCTTTCAGCGTCCAGTCGGGAGCAGGTTTCCCTACGAGCAGTTCTTCCACCGAAGGACCTTTCTTCTTCTGCTCTTCCTTGCCTACGTAGTGTACCTCGTATCCCTCCTTGGGGATGTAATCAGTGGCTACAATCGCTTCTTTGGCAGGTTGGTCGCTCCACGTGGTCAGGCGACAAGTGATGTCTTGTACTTGGTGGCTCATCTCCCTGAGGTAGCGATAAGGCAAAGCATCCGCCTTGCGAATCCACAGGGTGTAGAAAGAATATTCATCTTCTTCGCTGAGAGAGAAAGATGGTCGGGGCACTTTGTAATCACGCCCGAAGAACTCCACCTGCTGGTCTTCGTAGATGCTGAGTTTGTAGATGTAGTCCTCTTCTGTCTCTTCCCTGACCAGTTGGATGCTGTCTGTGGTGGTGAGCATATAGCGCATAAGACTCTTCACATAATTGAAAAAAGGAGGCCAATAAGGACGGTGAGGAAAAGATTTGCTCCGTTTGTCTTGGAAATCCTTGACGGTGACAGTCTTGTCGTTGTTGTCAACGGTAACGGCGAGTGTTCCATCATAAACAAGAACCCTTTTTTCAGCTTTCACATCCTCTACACAAGAAAAGCCTAAAGTTGTATCCGCCGGGTTGTCATGCTCCGTCTTCTTTATTTGCCATATCCTGTTCCACTTTTTCTCGTAGGGAGCTTTCACCTTTTCCGTAGTTTCATACTCTGCCACTTTGATTTTCTCCACATTGGCCAACACTTTCTTGAGGTACTCCTCCTGTGTCAGTTCCCGATTGCACGATGTGCTGATGGTGCATACAATTGCGGCCATCGCCAACATCGTCATCAGGGAACTTTTCTTTCTTTTCATCATCATAGTTCTTTAGCTTAATGTTAATCCTTTATCATCTCTTTGAGGGTGCTCACCATTTTGGAGTGGTTGCGGAAGTCGTTGCGGAGGTCGTAGTTGCCATTCTTGTCAACGAGGACGTAGGAGGGGATACCATCGATGTCGAACATTTTGTCCGTCAGGTAGCGCCATTGGGCATCATTCACACGGTAGTGCAGTCCTTTGATTCCGGGAATCATTTCGGCATAGGTCTTGATGGGAGAAGTCTCGTTGGCGATGTATATCCACACAAGGTTGTCACTGGCCAACTGATTTGACTTGTACGGTTCTATTGCTTTGATAGCATTGCGGCAGGGAGCGCACCATGTGTTCCAAAAGTCCACTAACACCACCTTGCCCTTGTGTGGGGCGATGATAGTCTGGAAGAGAGCTTCGGGGGCAATATCTTCAATGTTTTCTATGTCCTTGGCGCTCTTCTCAATAGCCTCCAGGGTGCGTTTCTGTATATCGGCACACATGTTGGCATAGAAGGGATTCTTCCACGAACGCATCGAGTTCAGCACACTGTCGGGCAATTCTCCTCTGTACGCTTTTTGTACGGCTTCGAGGGCGACAATCCATTGGGAAAGTGTCTCATTTCGCTTTTCAGGAGTCATTTTCATAGCTGCCTCCATCAGGAAATTACTTTTGTCGAGCAACAGCCACGGGTTGTCAAGGTCGGTATTGGCAAACAGTTGGTCAAAATGCTTGGGCAGGATGGGGTCACGCTTGTAATCGGTTGGAAGTTTTTCATCCCGCATTTCAAAGCCTCTGCAGTCAACCGTAAGGCCATAGAAAAGATAATCCAGCCTGCTGACCTTGTATATCTCTTTGCTCCAATAGGGTGCTTTTTGTGCGTCGATGTGTTTGCAGAGAGCCTGATACCTGCCTGTGATATGGGTGTAGAGTTCGTCTGCCGTCATGTCATAACGGATACCTGAAGTGGGGTTTATTGAATCGGGAATACTGTAAAACCAATTCATTGGCGGCAGGTTGTTCAAAGCGTCATACACACTTCCCTTTGTCCAACATCCTTTGATGGAGGGAGGCATCACTTTCCCGTCGCTTACCTCCCTGTATTTGAATCGTGCAGTCCGATTGAGATAAGCAAGATTGATATAAAGATTCACGGTTTCGCCCGGTGCTGTAAGGAATTCTCCGTATCCATTGTTGTTGACAATAGGATACAGCTCACAAGTGCCGTATTGGATGAACTTGGCCGTACCTTCCCCCGTCAGAGTGTCAATTTTTACTGCCACCTGTTGTTGTCCTCCAAAAGTCGTGTTGACGGCAAACAACATATCTTCGTAGCACCCCTTGCGATAGCCCATCAAATGCACGTTGATAGTGGTCTCTCCCATAGAATAGGCATATTGCGGAGTGGGCAGGCCATCTGTGTCAGGAGTCTTTTTAAGTTCGCGTGGCAGACTGGTGGGATATTCCTCTCCTGTTTTTCCTGTCAGGTCGATGTCGTATAGTCTCCAGTCTCCTTCTGCAACCCCTTCGATGTAGTCAAACGACTGGCAACTCATGGGTAGCGGTTCGCTTATTAGTGTGAAGCATGAATCACCATCTTCAGGCATGGACAGCCTTTCTCCGACGATGATGTCCTTGCTGCCTTTCAGTCGGTATTCCTTTCCTTCAGCCACAATGCGAGTGTCAGGGCTAATCCTAATCCAATATCCCGGATAGTTGAATCCGCGTACAGTCAGCAGGGTGGCCGTGTCGGTACGTTCTACCCGCTCAATCACAATACTGGTGGTATTGGCCGTTCCCACAAGGGGGAACTCCACCATTCTCTTCGCTTGGTTGCAAGCACACAATAGTACGGCCATCACCAGCGCCGCCATCAGGGTACTTTTCTTTCTCATAATTTCTATATTTTTGTTTGTCTTACTTTTCCTGGTACTCTTCTTTGTGGCAAAAATAGTCGTTTCCCATCTCTCCTCCAAGGGTAAAGTCAAAAAACGTCTGTTTCTGATGCCAGAATGTCTAATTTTTAGACACCTATATATTATATAAGCGTATCTTTGCGGCAAAAGTAAAGTTCGAATTTTGCTTTTTTTGAATGGTATTTCGGAACAGCCAATTATTCCAATTGTTTTTTCAACTCTTTCAGTTTGTTTTCAAAGGCGTCTTTGTCATAAAGACCGTAGTCCAGTCCTTCGCGCACCACGTTACCGTTCTTGTCCAGCGTTTCGTAGTGGGGAATGCCATTGAACTGGAAGAGTTCCATCAGTTTGTTGTACTCGTCGCGGGTGATGAGGTGACAGTCCTCCCCGTCGAGGTTCTTCTTCACGTAGTTGTTGTATGCTTCATCGGATGATTCGGGGGCAGCGATGAATAGGAAATCCACTTCGGGATGGTCTCTGAAGGCCTTGCGCAACTCCTTGGAGTGTTCGATGGCGCTCCGGCAGGGGCCGCAACCCATTCCCCAAAAGTCGATGAGCAGGTATTTGCCTCTGTACTTATCCGTCATGCGGCGCAAGATATAGGTTGCTTCCGTGTTTGGCAGGCTGTAAGTCAGAGTCTGTCGCTCCAGTTCCTTGGCATAAAGGCGGTCGAGATTGGCCTGCAGGCCGGGATGCTTCAATGTCTCGCGGCGGAGTTCCACCAGCTTCTTCAGTTCCTCTTTATCTTTGCGGAAATGCTCAAAGTTGTACTCTGTTCTTCGCAGGACGGCAATCTGTCCCCATAGCGAAGGCGAGTTTTCTCCTGCCACCTTCATGTCATTGGCCAGCATTATGCTGTCTTCACGAGCCCTAAAGGTCGCATCAACCTTGATGATACGAGCCTGTCCCTTACTCAGTACCGATGCAAATTCATAGCGGTTCAGCATAAGGCTTATGTCGTTGCTGGTCAGTGAAGAGACATCGTTGTAGGGCAGTTCCCTGAAAAATCCCCAATTGGCTGCATCACCCACATCAGCCAACTTCTTATAGGCACGGATGCTGTCTTCGCCCGTCACTTCTCGATAGGTCGCAAACCGGGCATCCAGCATATAATCCATAATCCACCGGGCATGGCGTAACTTGTTCCACACGTGTGCCAAGTGCCGCTCCCATGGATTGAAACCGTTGCGCCAGGCTATGTAATCCACAGCCTTTTCGTTGGCCTTGGCCAGTCCCATCAGTTTTTCCTGCATCTCTGCAAACGACAGCGCCTCCTTATCTTTTTCATAGTCCCTGTACTGATAGCTGTTCATGTAGTCCGTTCCACTCATCATCAGCCTTTCGCAACGCAGCACCTCCTCGTCAGAGCCTTTATAGTCTATCGTCCAGTCCTTGTGGATGTTGATCACGGTGGTGCATCCCGGTACCAGATAGGCACTGATTGGCTGATAGAGGTTTTCCGTGCGGATAGAGAAATAGAGCTCCTTGGGATAAAAATCGACAAACTTGACTTCGAATCTTCCGTCTTCCTGCACATCGATGGCTTTGGGCGTGTCCTCGCCTGTCAGTTCGTTTCCCAGATAGAGTTGCATGGTGTTGAACCCCATGTCGCGCGAATACCCCTCAATCTGTCCGCGCAGGCAGACAGTGTCCGTGCGGATGAAGTCCTGTGGCACACTCACCGTATCCACGAAGGCGGGAATGCGGATAGGCTTCTTGGCATCGTGTATGCCTAAAATCTGGAAGTCGCCCGACTTCCTGCCCTCTATTAGGTCAAAGAAAGGGGTCTTCTTGGGCAGAGGTTCGAACAGCAGTTTGAAGTCGTTTGCCTCGTTGGCCGTTTTCTTAAAGAACATGTCAAACTTCTCACCGGGGATTCCTTGGCTGCGCATGATGCGGTACTCCTTGCCTTTGTCGTCCAAGAGGCAAGTGGCCCGGTCAAAGCGGATGCCATTGTTCGTGTCGTGCTTGTGGAAAGTGACGATGGTGGCCGTGTCGGTCAGCATCACGTGGGTGATTTCTGCATTGCTGATATTGCTGTTCAGCCATTGTACATCCTTGAACTGCTTCTTGAAGGCTGATGCCTGACCGCCGGCCACGAGCAGCACTGCGGCCAACAAAATAATACTTTTTTTTCTCATAGTCTTTTTATGCTGTTGTTATTTTTTGCTTCAAAGTTATAGGATTATGCAAGAAGAAGGGACTAAAAATTTGTTAAATCGTCTTTTTCGACTTAAAAGTGTCCAAAAATTAGACACTCTTGTCGGACATAATCCGAAAATATTGGTGAAAGAGCCCTTCTCCGCTTCTTGAACGTCAAAAAATGCAGTTTGGATTTTTTCCTATTTGTATTGTGGAGGAGAGAAAATTAAATAAATTGGACAAATGGCTCTACATTTATCTTGAAAAAATCGTTTTTTTGAGAAAAAGAATATACTTTTGCGAAATGATACCCACTTTGTTGGTGTCACCATGTGGAAAACTTGTATTGAAAAAATAAACACAAATACCATGTTGCGAAAAATTAGAGTAGCCCTTGCCATCTTTTTCTATGTCGCCATAACGATGCTGTTTCTGGATTTTACGGGAACGTTGCATGCTTGGTTCGGTTGGATGGCCAAAATCCAGTTCTTGCCGGCCCTGCTTGCCCTGAATGTAGGAGTGGTGGTCATGCTGGTCTTGCTGACTGCATTGTTTGGAAGAGTCTATTGTTCGGTCATCTGTCCATTGGGCGTGATGCAGGACATCTTTGCCTGGCTGGGAAAGAAGGCCAAGAAGAACCGGTATGCCTACTCGGCCGAGAAGAGGTGGTTGCGCTACATCATGCTGCTTCTTTTTATCGTGTCGTTGCTCGCAGGTGGAGGCATATTGGCCAAATTGCTGGCCCCCTACAGTGCCTACGGACGTATAGCCCATAGCTTGTTGGCTCCGCTTTGGCAGTGGGGCAACAATGGATTGGCCTATTTGGCTGAGCGGGCAGACAGCTATGCTTTTTACGGAACAGAGGTATGGATAAGGAGCGCAACGACATTCGGAGTCGCTGTGGCTACATTATTAATAATAGGTATATTGGCTTGGCGTGGTGGACGTACATATTGCAACACCATTTGTCCGGTCGGTACGGTATTGGGCTTCATTGCACGCTTTTCGTGGCTGAAGCCTGTGATTGACACCAACAAATGTAATGGATGTGGGCTGTGTGCCCGCAATTGCAAGGCGGCTTGCATCAATAGTAAGGAACACCGGATAGACTACAGTCGCTGCGTGGCTTGCATGGACTGTTTGGACAAATGCAAACGCGGGGCCATCAGCTATAGAAGAGCTGTCGTGAAGAATCACCAACAGCCTGTAGGGGATGGGACTGCAACCCAAGACTCGTTGCACGTGGGAGATACGTCCCGACGCACCTTCCTGGCAACAACTGCCGTGGCGACGGCCACAGCAGCCATTAAGGCGCAGGAAATGAAGGTGGATGGCGGACTGGCAACCATCGTGGACAAGGTGGTGCCTGACAGACAAACCCATCTGGTGCCTCCCGGAGCATGGAGCGCCCGCCATTTTGCCCAACACTGTACTGCCTGCCAGCTTTGTGTGTCGGTGTGCCCCAACGGGGTGCTTGTTCCCTCTACAGATTTGACAAGGCTGATGCAGCCCGAGATGAGGTATGAGCGTGGCTATTGCAGGCCGGAATGTACCAAATGCTCGGATGTGTGTCCCACCGGTGCCATCCGTCCGATCACCCGTGAAGACAAGTCTTCTATCCAAATAGGGCATGCCGTATGGGTGAAGAAGAACTGTATTCCTCTGACTGACGGACAGCCTTGTGGCAACTGTGCCCGCCATTGTCCCACGGGAGCCATACAGATGATTCCCTCGGTGGAGGGTGACAAGCGTTCGCCCAAGATACCGGCCATCAATACAGAGCGGTGTATCGGTTGTGGAGCTTGTGAGCATCTCTGTCCGGCCCGTCCCTTCAGTGCCATATATGTGGAGGGACACGAGAGACATCGGGAGATTTAGGAGATGGAACTGTGGAAATGGAATGAAGAACAAAGTATGGAACATAGAGATATGAACAGACGCGATTTCTTAAAGATAATGGGACTGGGCACTGCCGCTGGGGCAGCCGCGTTGTGCGGGTGCAAACGGAAGGCGGAAACTGAGGTGACCGGCAGTGAGTTGGGGCCTGTCCCGACAGACAAGATGACTTGTCGCCGTTTTCCGGGATTGGGAGACGATAATGTCTCGATATTGGGCTACGGCTGTATGCGTTGGCCTACAATGCCCAATCCGGAAGGGAAGGGGGATATCATCGACCAGGATGCGGTGAACGGTTTGGTGGACTATGCCCTTGCACATGGGGTCAACTATTTCGATACAGCACCGGTCTATGTACAAGGCAAGTCGGAAAAGGCTACGGGCATCGCCCTTAAAAGACATCCGCGTGAGTCGTACTATATTGCCACCAAGTTGTCCAACTTCTCCAACTCTTCGCGCGAGAATTCGTTGGCCATGTACCGGCGTTCTTTTGAAGAACTGCAGGTGGAGTATATTGACTATTACCTGTTGCACTCTTTGGGCGGTGGTGGAATGGACAATTTCCGCAAACGGTTTGTGGATAATGGCATGATGGACTTCCTGATGGAGGAGCGCAAGGCCGGACGCATCCGTCGTTTGGGCTTTTCGTTCCATGGATCGCAGGAGGTGTTTGATGAGTTGTTGGCCCTGCACGACCAGTATCATTGGGATTTTGTGCAGATACAGCTTAACTACGTGGATTGGCATGGCTCCAATGCCAAAGGTCTTTACGAGTCATTAGAAAAGTACCAGATTCCCGGTATCATCATGGAACCGCTGTTGGGAGGCCGTCTCTCCAAATTGCCCGACCACATAGTGAAGCGGTTGAAACAGCAACGTCCTGAAAGCAGTGTCGCCTCGTGGGCCTTCCGCTTTGCCTGTACGCCGGAGCTGATACTGACGGTGCTCAGTGGCATGACCTATATGGAGCATCTGCAGGACAACATACGCACCTACTCGCCCCTTGTGCCGTTGACGGAAGAGGAGAAAGAATTTCTTTTCGAAACGGGTCGGTTGATCAAACAGTATCCCACCATCCCGTGCAACGATTGCAAATACTGTATGCCTTGTCCTTACGGAATTGATATTCCGGCAATTCTGCTGCATTATAACAAGTGTGTGAACGAAGGTAATGTGCCAGAAAGCAGTCAGGACCCCAAATATCGCGAAGCAAGGCGTGCTTTCCTTGTGGGCTATGACCGCAGTGTTCCCAAGTTGCGTCAGGCCAGCCACTGTATAGGGTGCAACCAGTGTAGCAAACACTGTCCGCAGCGCATCAATATACCACGTCAGTTGCATCGCATTGACCGCTTCGTGGAAAGCCTCAAACAGGATACCCTGTAAAGGCTGTTCAGAGTCAGAACATAAAATCATAAATCACAAATCATAAATCAAACCATGTTTGGAATAGGATTTCAAGAAATTATCATTATTGCCCTGATTGTTCTTCTTTTCTTTGGAGGTAAAAAGATACCTGAACTGATGAAAGGTTTGGGTAAAGGAGTGCGTAGCTTCAAAGACGGTATGAACGGGACAGAAAAGGAAGAGAAATAAACTCATGACCTTTTGGGAACATCTTGATGAATTGCGTGGCAGCCTGATAAAGATGGTTGTTGCAGTGGTGGTGTGCGCTGTCATCTCCTTTTTCTTCAAGGACGAGTTGTTCGATATTATTCTGGCTCCACAGGATAGCGGCTTCATCACCTATCGTTTGTTGGAACAGATTGCAGCCTCTCTGTTTCCTGATGGATTGTCAGACGTGGGCGCATGGGATGTGCAACTTATCAACATCGGGTTGGCGCGTCAGTTCCTGCTCCATGTGAAGGCTTCAGTCTGTGCCGGTATCTTGCTCACGTCTCCTTATCTTATATACCTGCTTTTTCATTTCATTTCCCCTGCACTCTATACCCATGAGCGCAAATATGCCATCCGGCTGGTGGTTAGTGGATACATCATGTTCATGCTTGGTGTGCTGCTCAGCTATTACCTGATATTCCCCTTGATATTCCGTTTCCTGGGAACCTATCAGGTGAGTGACGTAGTAGCCAACACCGTTACCATTGATTCATATATGGAGACACTGATGACCGTAAGCCTCTCTATGGGGATAGTTTTCGAAATACCTGTAATCTGTTGGGTGCTTGGCCGTATGGGCTTCATCAATGCCGCGTTGATGAGTCATTATCGTCGCCACGTCATTGTAGTGCTGCTCATCATTGCAGCCATAATTACTCCCACCTCTGATGTCTTTACGCTGATGCTTGTCGCACTCCCCATGTGGCTGCTCTATGAGGTCAGCATCCTGATTGTTCGGAGTGCTCCGGATTTGGTGGATAAAAAAGTATAAGGGCCTAAAATACAAATTAAAATGGCCGTAGGGTTTGCTGTGTGATAAAATATTCCTAATTTTGCACCTTCACTTTTTGTCTATTGTCAAAATATCGATTATGGGAATGAGTAGATTCATACAAATTATGTTGCTTGCCTTTTGCTTGTTGGCAAAGGGTTATGTTGGCGTATGGGCTGCAGGTACAGAGAATGATTCTGTAAGACTTGCGCAGTTCAAACAGGAAGTGCAGCCCTATTTGGATACGGATAATGCAGATTATAGGGTGTTGCTCCAGCGCTACGTTGGTGTGTTGGATTCATTGGCCCGTTCAGGAAAGACGGTCAAGACCAAATCGTTGCCGGGCTATGTGGCCAAGCAACCTGATGCATTGCGTCAGGTTGTGCAGGGTGATGCTTCCTTATGCGACACTTTCCTTGTTTGTGCACAGACTGCTTTGCAACAGAAATATGCAGACCGTAAAGCCAAATATTGGAAAAAGTTTGCGAAAGTTATAGATAGGGCTGCTGATGATTTTGTGAGTGAATATGCCGATTGGGCTGTTGCCGATTGGGAATCAGGGGGACTGGTCAAACGGCTGCGCACACCACACGGGGGAAAGGGCCCCATCATTGTGGACAATGACGGTCCGCTTCTCAATTATGTGCCTGGTGGAGGGAGTGTGGTGCGTCGTGTCCTTTATCGTGAGAGCGAGGTCAATCCGAAACCGCAGTTTCCTGGTGGTGACAAAGCATACAAGGCTTTCCTGCAACGGAATGTGAAATATCCGGCTGAGGCCATGAGGAAGAAAATCCAGGGTGCTGTCCGTGTAGGGTTCACAGTCAAAGCCGATGGTACCGTTGCCGATGTCAAGGTAGAGCGGAAAGTCTCTCCATTACTTGACAAAGAGGCTTTGCGGGTTGTAAAGTCTATGCCAAAATGGATTCCCGGACAGTTTGAGGGTAAGCCTGTTCCTGTGAAGATGACGGTACCTGTCCAGTTCCGTTTGGTGACAAAGAAACGTTGATAGAAAGATATACAAAGATGGGCAATGATTGGAAAGACCGTCTGGGTATGGTGTACTCCACCAATCCGGACTTTCAGTTTGATACAGGAGAAGAGGAAGAGGCAGAAACCCTTCCCAAGAACCAGCAACGTCTGCGTGTCAGGATGGAGAAGAACGGCCGTGGAGGAAAGACCGTGACCATTGTGGCTGGATTTGTAGGTGGTGAGGCCGACCTGAAAGAGTTGGGCAAATGGTTGAAAGGCCGTTTGGGAGTAGGCGGAAGCACCAAGGATGGTGAAGTGCTGGTGCAAGGCGATTTCAAGCAACGCGTTATAGATCTGCTAAAGAATGATGGTTATACCCAAACGAAATAGTAAGGATGGAACAAGGAAATTTTCCGTGTGAATTTCAGCATACTATAGAGGTGACCGACGATGGGTCGGCCACCCTTTTTGTTCCCGCTTTGAATGAACACTACCATTCGGTGAAGGGAGCCTTGACGGAGGCCGGGCATATCTATCGCGATTGTGCTTTCCTGCATCGTGCACAGAGTGGAGTAGGAGAGCGGTTACGCTTGTTGGAAGTAGGTTTTGGCACGGGATTGAATGCTTGCGTTACAGCAATGGTTGCTGACGAATCACATCCGGTTCATTATATCTCATTGGAAAAATACCCGGTAGATAATAGCATATTGAAAGCTCTTCAGTATGAGAATCTGTTGGATAACGGTTTGATGCATGCAATTCATGAGGCACCGTGGGATGAAGCCGTATCTGTTACCCCCTATTTTATATTAGAGAAAAAGCGGGCCGACTATTTGTCCGACCCGCTTCCGGTCTCTGTTGATGTTGTCTATTTTGATGCTTTCGCTCCAGAAAAGCAACCGGAGATGTGGACTCCCGAGGCTTTCCGCCGTTTGGTGGGAGTTATGAATGCCGGTGCTGTCCTTACCACCTATTGTGCCAAAGGAGAAGTCCGTCGCCTGTTGGCTTCGTTAGGCCTGACAATGGAACGCCTTTCAGGTCCGGTAGGAGGGAAGCGTGAGATTCTACGTGGCACTCTTCTGTTATAGCTCCTTCCCGTTGAATAGGCTATTCTGGAAGAAGACTCCTTCGGCTCCGACAATGGAGTTTGTCTTCTCGTCCGTGATGCCGTCAAGTTTGCAGTTCTTCAAAGCCACGTTCCGTACGCAGATGTGGTCCTCTAATCCGTCAATCCAGATTCCGTAGCGGCTCTTCTGGCAAGTGATGTTTTCCAATAGGATGTTTTCAAACAATGGATAGTAAGGACCTTCGGTCACTTTCTCATATTTCAGTTCCAGTTTCAGTACCGCCTGTTTGCATTCGCTGATGTTGATATTGCGGATGTAGAAACCGCTGACCACTCCACCGCGTATGGCATTTGATTTGATGCGGAAAGGACGGTCCATTTCAGGACTTCCTATTTGACAATCCTCCATCCATACATTGTAACAGCTGCCTGATATTTCACTGCCGATGGCTACTCCTGCATGTCCGTCTTTCATCTGGCAGTTGCGTACAATGATGTTTCGGCTGGGCAGGTTCCAAGCCCGTCCGTCGTTGTTGCGTCCGCTTTTGATGGCTATGCAGTCGTCACCCGTATTGAAAATACAGCTCTCTATAAGCACATTCTCGCATGACTCGGGATCGCATCCGTCGTTATTCGGTCCATGGCTGTCGAATATGACATTGCGTACGATGATGTTCTTTGACATCAATGGATGTAACAGCCAGAAAGGAGCATTGTTCAGTGTCACTCCCTCTACCAGAATACGGTCACATTGGTAGAACTGCATGAATTGCGGTCGCAGTTCGTCGTGTTCCGTAAAGATTCTGTCAGCTATAGATGTGATGTTCTTTTCAAAGTCATGCAGCTTCTCTTTTCCCATAAATTTGCCGATAGCCTTGTCCTCAGCAGACGTGCGTGCACGCAGTTTCCACCAGTTCTCCCATGAAGCTTGTCCGTCCAATATGCCTTCGCCCGTCACGGCAATATTGTCTTGCCGATAAGCATAGATAAGGGGAGACATGCCCATACAGTCAATCCCTTCCCAGCGGGTGGGCACTTGTGGCGCATAGTCTGTAGCGGTAGTCGAGAATTTTAGTGTTGCTCCTTTTTCTATATGCAGATTTACATTTGACAGCAGGTGTATGGCTTTGGTGTAGTATGTGCCTGCTGGTACGACTACTCTTCCGCCTCCGGCGCGGTGGCAGTCGCTGATGGCGCGGCGTAGTTCTTCAGAGATGTCTTTGTCTGTTTGGGCCTTATAGTCCGTCACTATGTTGAAAACCCTGTCTGGAAACTCTGTCGTTTCAATGCGTTTTTCAACTTCCTTCATGGCCTTCCAAGGGTTGTTAGGGTCCACTACAATTGAATCGCTCTCTCCGCTTGTCGGCTGCGTCGGTTTGTTCACGCATCCTGTCAGGCACAGGCCGAATAGGCAGCCTGCCAGTGTCATTCTTTTCAGTATGTCCATTTGTCTTATGTTGTGATTATGTATATGTATAACGCGTTTTTCTATACCTTATTATATTATTGCCTTTTTCTTGATGGTTCGGGAGGTGGGAGTGTAGCTTTGAGTACAGGCTCCTCAATGGCCTCCAACTCCTTGAGGTCTTTGGAGGCCTTAAAGTCTTTAGGGACTTTAGACCAAAGTTTTGAACTTTGAACTTTGACCCTTGAACCTTGATCCTTGAACTTTAACCCTTAACCCTTAACCGTTTCTTAATAAATTGTACCTTGCAAATGGTAAATGGTACATGTATCAGCTTCATATTTTCTCCCTTTTTTGTCCGATAGGAAAAGGGTGCTTTTCTCAACTGTTTTCTCAACTGATTGAAAAAAAGAAGGTTAAAACTATTGCCAGTTGAGAAAAAATGCGTACCTTTGCAGGCCGATTATTATCAGATTAGTGATAAAAGTTTAATTTATAGCGCATTACTGTGCCTTTTTGTGTCCGATGAGGCGCAGGGGTGTGGCTAAGAAGTTTTTTAGTAGTTAACAAATTAAAAGTTTTAAAAGAGTGGATACTTTAAGTTACAAGACCATTTCTGCAAACAAGGAAACTGCGACCAAAGAATGGGTCGTTGTTGACGCTACCGACCAGGTTTTGGGCCGTCTCGGTGCGAAAGTTGCGAAACTGTTGAGAGGAAAGTACAAACCTAACTTCACTCCCAACGCTGATTGCGGCGATAATGTAATCATCATCAACGCCGACAAAGTTGTATTGACAGGAAACAAGTGGACAGACCGTGTTTATCTGCGTCATACCGGTTATCCCGGTGGACAGCGCGAGATGACTCCCGCGGCTTTGATTGCCCGTCCTAACGGTCATGAGAGATTGTTTAAGAAGGTGGTAAAGGGTATGTTGCCCAAGAACCGTTTGGCTGCTCAGCAGTTGGCTAACCTCTATATCTATGTAGGTAGCGAACACAAGCACCAGGCTCAGTCACCTAAGTCTATTGATATTAATACACTGAAATAAGCAACATGGAAGTAATAAACGCATTAGGAAGACGTAAGCGCGCTATTGCCCGCGTATTCGTTACCGAGGGTACTGGTAAGATTACTATCAACAAGAGAGATCTGACTCAGTACTTCCCCTCAACAATCCTGCAGTATGTAGTGAAGCAGCCCTTGAACAAGCTGGAAGTGGCTGAGAAATATGATATCAAAGTGAATCTTTGTGGCGGTGGTTTCACCGGACAGTCACAGGCTTTGCGCTTGGCTATTGCCCGCGCATTGGTGAAGATCAATCCTGAGGACAAGAAGACTCTTCGTTCAGAAGGCTTCATGACTCGCGATCCCCGTGCTGTTGAGCGTAAGAAACCGGGTCGTCCCAAAGCACGTAGAAGATTCCAGTTCAGTAAGCGTTAATTTGAGTTTGTCAGTTTATTGGTTGTTAAGTTGGAGCAATTCTTTGAAGGAACTCATAAACTTAAAGACTCAAGAACTTAAGAACTGAAATCGAATAGCGTTTAGAATCTAAACCGACAGGATTCTTCGTGGACAAAAGACTACCTGACGGTTGGTGAACAAAATGCCGCAAGGCAGAATAGCTAAAAAGAAAGTAAACGATTAAAAACAAAAAAACAAAATGTCAAGAATTAATTTTGATACACTGTTGGAAGCCGGTTGCCACTTCGGTCACTTGAAGAGAAAGTGGAACCCCGCTATGGCTCCTTATATTTTCATGGAACGCAATGGTATCCATATCATTGACCTCCACAAGACTGCTGCTAAGGTAAACGAAGCCGCTGAGGCTTTGAAGCAGATTGCAAAATCAGGAAAGAGAATCCTGTTTGTAGCTACTAAGAAACAAGCAAAGCAGGTGGTAGCTGAGAAAGCTGCATCTGTAAATATGCCCTACGTTATCGAGCGTTGGCCCGGTGGTATGTTGACCAACTTTCCCACTATCCGCAAGGCTGTGAAGAAGATGGCAACTATCGACAAGTTGACCAGCGACGGTACCTATTCAAACCTCTCTAAGCGTGAGATTCTCCAAATCTCTCGTCAGCGTGCCAAGTTGGAGAAGAACCTCGGTTCTATCGCCGACCTGAGCCGTCTGCCGTCAGCTCTGTTCGTTATCGACGTGTTGAAGGAGAATATTGCTGTTCGCGAGGCTAACCGTTTGGGTATTCCTGTATTCGGTATCGTAGATACTAACTCTGATCCTAATGACATCGACTTCGTAATCCCCGCTAACGATGATGCCACCAAGTCAATCGAGGTTATCCTCGACGCTTGCTGCGCTGCTATCCAGGAGGGACTCGAAGAGCGTAAGGCCGAGAAGGTTGACATGGAGGCTGCCGGTGAGTCAGCTGCTCCCGTTAAGCCCTCTCGCAAAAGAGGTGCTTCTAAGGCTCGTGTAGAGAAGGCTGAGGAGGTTGCTGAGGCTCCTGCTGCTACAGAAGAAGAGGCTTAATCCCTATAATTATGAATTGTGAATTGTGAATTGTGAGAGGCTTGCTTCTTGTGATTCATCATTCACAGTTCATATTTTTGTTTTAAATCAGAATTCATAATTAATAATTCATAATTGAAAGAAATATGGCTGTAACAATGGCTGAAATTACCAAGCTCCGCAAGATGACCGGTGCTGGTATGATGGATTGCAAGAACGCCTTGACTGAAGCAGAAGGCGACATCGATAAGGCAATGGAGATTATCCGCAAGAAGGGACAGGCTGTAGCTGCCAAGCGCTCTGACCGTGATGCTTCTGAAGGTTGTGTGTTGGCTAAGGCCGATGGCAACTTCGCTGCTATCATCGCCCTCAAGTGCGAGACTGACTTCGTGGCCAACAACGCTGACTTCGTGAAATTGACTCAGGACATCCTTGACCTGGCTGTAGCCAACAAGTGTCAGACTCTCGACGAAGTGAAGGCTTTGACATTGGGCAACGGCACTGTACAGGATGCAGTGACTGACCGTAGCGGTATCACTGGTGAGAAGATGGAACTCGATGGCTACATGACTGTAGAGGGTGAATATACTACCGTTTACAACCACCAGGGTAAGAACCAGCTCTGTACACTCGTGGCTATGAACAAGGCTGCTGAAGCTGCTGCCAAGGGTGTGGCTATGCAGATTGCTGCCATGAACCCCATCGCAATTGACGAAGACGGTGTTTCTGAAGAAATCAAGAATCAGGAAATCGCTGTAGCTGTTGAGAAGACTAAGGCTGAGCAGGTACAGAAGGCTGTTGAGGCTGCTCTCAAGAAGGCTGGCATCAACCCCGCTCACGTAGATAGCGAGGACCACATGGAGAGCAACATGGCTAAGGGATGGATCACTGCCGAGGATGTTGCCAAGGCTAAGGAAATCATCGCTACCGTCTCTGCAGAGAAGGCTGCCAACCTCCCCGAAGCTATGATCCAGAACATTGCCAAGGGTCGTCTCGGCAAGTTCTTGAAGGAGGTTTGCTTGCTCAACCAGGAGGACATCATGGATGGCAAGAAGACTGTACGCGAAGTGTTGAAGGAGACCGACCCCGAACTGAAGGTGGTTGCTTTCAAGCGCTTCACGCTGCGTGCTGAGTAATCCGTTAGGCCACCCTTCGGGGTGTCATATCGACAGAAAT
>JAFQBB010000053.1 GCA_017416805.1 Bacteroidaceae bacterium | reverse complement strand
TATTATAGGTTCTTAATTTATCATCTCAACCAAACGTCGCTTCATATCATCGTCAATATTACGATAACGTGCAAAAGCACGACTGCCATCAACGTGCCCCGACATGGAAGCAATAAGATTTGGGTCGGGAACCTGTTTATAGAGATTCCCCACAAAAGTCTTGCGTGCCGTATGGCTGCTTGCCACTTCATACAAAGGTTTCTGGACGGTTTGGTAACCATGAGTGTCTAAGATAGTGACCATTCTGTCAATTCCGCAAAGCTTCAGCAGTTCACGGATGCCGATATTATATTGATAGACTTGCTTGAATGGCAGAAGCTTTCCATTAGAACAGTTGTACCGTTCAAGAATCTTCTTTGCCTTATCATGTAGTGGCACACGCACGGTCTTTGCCTGACATTTCTTTGTCTTCTGCGGTGTATACTCAATAAATCCATCAATGATATTATCCTTGGTAAGGCGATAAAGGTCACCTACACGGCATCCTACATAGCAGTGAAAGACAAAAATATCCCTGATGGTTGCCAATTTGGGATGATCACTCAAGTCTGCATCATATAGAATGTTTCTTTCCTCACGAGTGAGATAGAACGGGTCGCCATAGATGGGAACCTTACAGCCATAACGTTCAAAGACATCATTATTAGAATACTGCATCTTCTTACACCAGCGGAGGAAAACGCAAAAGAGATTCATCAGATTGATGATGGTGGTATTGGATAGTTCCTTGCGTTTGGTGTTGTAGTACAAGCGGCTGAAATAAAAATCGGGATACTGCTCACGAAGAAGATACTCAGATTTGATATATTCCCGAAAGTCGTTCATCTGCTCAATAGTGAGTGTCTCAACAAAGAGAGTGAAATCCTGCTCGCCCAAAATCTCACGGTGATAGTCGTGGTAACGCTTCATCTGGCGCTCAAAACGTAAGATGGCTTGTCGGGCACCATCCGTGCCTTCAAACTTTTCAGCATACTCTGCGATGCGTTTTAGCAGACTCGGATGGGTGCGTTCGTATGCAATACTGGGGTGTAACACATCCTCGATAGACTGCTTTAACCAAGCACTATCAGCTTTTTCGCTGTAAGTTCTTTCTATCACTTCTATGATAGATGCGATTTGTTCAGCGATACGTTTCTGTTCTACAACAGGGATAATAGTAGTACGCTTGTATTGCAAGGTTTCCATATCCCAATACTTGTCATACACCACAAGTTCGGATACAACCTTGATATCAACACTTCTCTCACGGACACGAAAGCATAGGTTGGAACGGGAGAGTTCTTTGTCTAAAGATGCTTGTTTTTTGAGATAGATGGAAACTTTCATTGCATACGTTTTTTAATCACGATGCAAAGGTATATAAATTCCCGTAAATGTTCCCATATATCCCGAAAAAACTTAAAACAAATTGAAAGAAATTTTATAGTGGGAATTTGTGATACCATTGTAAAACAGTGGTTTAGTTTAGTTTATTCTATAGAAATTGGACTGGACTAAACCACTTGTTTTTAGGTATTGCGGTTCCACGCTTTTCTGTATATGCCCTTAACCTTAAATGAGCACAGCCAATCAGGAGCCGTTGGCGAATGGACTTTTGTATGGCAAAGATTGAATTTTCTTCCTCATCTTTCCATTATATATTCATTAAAGAATAGAATTATGGAAACAGTCTTCAAAAAAGGAATAGAAAGTCCGGACGGATTATGGCCCATCATCTATTTGGCCGACCTCCCCCATCATTTGGCACACAAGGGAGTTCCTTCGGACGTGGCCCGCATCGGGATGTTCAAGCTCGACCATCGCGAGGGGAACCTTCTCGTGTTCAGAGGCGATATCCGTTACAAAAACACGTTCCACGCCAAAGCCCTGAAACAACCGGTAACAGGCGATGAAGTTTGCTTCATCCAATATCACGGCTCTCGTCTTATGCTGGACGCCAGACGCAGTATGAGAGGAGGAAGAATCATCTCTACATACGAACTGAAGAAAAGCACCTTGCGTGACGGCAGAAATCTGGAACAGTATTTAAATGATGAAAAAAGAAAGTTAGATGAAAGATAGAATAGGAGATATCAGAAACGGCTTGCAGAAAACCAAACCGCATGAAGTTTGGCAGGAAGATATAAGCACACTCTGCCAATACCTGACAAACAGATATTACGACTTCATGATGCACGAGCCGGAAGGTTGGGAAGGATTCAAGGAAGTGAAGACCGAAAAATTTGTCATCGCTGAACAAGGCAAATCTTTTGTATGCAGGAACCTGACCAAAGATAAAGACAAGCTGTTTCTCAATGTACAGAATGGCGACAAGATTTCCATCCTACGAATTCGGAACATTTCATCATACGCGACGATAACGAAAGCGCTGCTTGATGCCGTTGACAAGCTACACGCTGTCGAAGCATCGCTTTTATAAAAGATTGAATTAAAAACTAACAATAAAAAACTTAAGATTATGGCTAATTATGAAGTTAAAGACGGTGTTGGTATCATTCCCGAAGGTACCACCCAAATTAAGAAACTTGGTTTCTATAGTTGCAAAGACCTTACAACGGTAAACATACCTAACAGTGTAACCGAAATTGGAGAAGGAGCTTTCAAGGATTGTATTTAGAAGCCCAAAACAACCAAAAACAACCAGAAACAACCAAGTATAAACCTTTAATTATCAGTGTATTCTAAAATTTAACACATTCAAGCTGCTTTTTGATGGTTCCCAAATTTCCACATATTTTTGAGACATATTTCTGACGTGGAGAATTTGCGGAGCTTATTTTTTGTCATTTCGTGTAGATAGTTGACAAGGGTTTACATCCGTTTACAACGAGAGACAAATTCCGCCCCGATATGTGAGGATTGTCACATCGTGTAGAAAGGCGACAACGGTTGACGGCTGTTTACCTC
>JAFQBB010000061.1 GCA_017416805.1 Bacteroidaceae bacterium | reverse complement strand
AATAATAAGTTTACTTTGTAAGCCAAAAGAAAAAATCTCCTGTTATATAAAGATAAATGTAGGTTTAGTTTAGTTTGGATATATATACAAAAGGGATAAACTAAACCAAATTAGACTGTATCCATTCTAGCCAACTGAATGTTTTTCTTTTGGCAAACAAATAATCACTTGGCTTTAACTACTATAATATCCTTTAGGTTGGTTGTGTATTGTTTGGAGATATATTCATTCTTCAAATGCCAGTTTCTACTATAACCCTGAACAGCCATTCTGATGGTGTTATGTCCGTTTTTATGGTTAATAGCATCTATCGCTTTAGCGAGTGCGGCTTGTTTCTCCCTGTTCACTTCGTCAAACAGATTTCCTTGTATGGCTTTGTCTTCACAAGTGTTCCATACAATGACACCGGCTTTTTTGTAGAGAAATCCACCTTCTTTCCAATCTTCGCGCAGTGTTTTCACTGCAACTGCCACCAGTTCCTGCATGTCGTTTGTAGGTACAACCAGATTGATGGTGCGATAGATATAGTTTTGTGGAACATCGATCCTGAAGCGGCTGGTATGAGCAAATACAGTTACAGAGCTGCATACTATATGCCCTTCTCGTAGCTTGCGTGAACAAGCAGCGGCAAAGTTTGCCACAGCTTCTTCTACATCCGCTAGTTTGTTCAGTCCGCTACCAGAAAAACTTCTGCTTGTACAGATGGATTTCTTGTGCGGAGGTTCATCAATGGAGACACAACTCTCTCCACGCAGTTCCTTCCATGTTCGCACTCCAGTTATAGTCAGTTCCTTTCTTATCCAACTTTCAGAACGTTGTGTCAAGTCCCACGCTGTATGAATACCGTGATATGCAAGTTTCTTGACATGTCTGTAACCTATGCCCCACACATCTTCAACAGGAAACAGTTTTAATGCTTTTTCTCGCTTTTCTTCGGTATCGATGAAACAAGCACCTTCATATCCTTTATGTTTCTTGGCATACTTTGAAGCCATTTTCGCAAGTGTCTTGGTTGGTGCAACTCCCAATGATATAGGTATGCCAGTACCTTTGGTAATGTCTCTTACCATCTGTTTGCAGTATGAGGAAAGAAATTCCATGTCACCCATACCCGTAAGGTCAAGAAACGCTTCGTCGATGGAATAAATATCAAGCTTGGGTGTATAGGTTGAAAGCAGTGACATCACTCGTCTGCTCATATCACCATAAAGATTGTAATTTGATGAAAAGACGGCAACCCCATTTTTCTCTAGCACGTCCTTTACCTGATAGAATACGTCACCCATCTTGATGCCCAAAGCCTTGCTTTCCTCACTTCGTGCAATGACACACCCGTCGTTGTTACTTAAAACCACCACAGGCTTGTTCCTCAAATCAGGATGAAACACCCTCTCGCACGAACAGTAGAAATTATTGCAGTCAGCAAGGCCAAACAGTTCCATATCATTTACGCAGTTGCTTGATGGTATAAGTCAGTACTCCCCAAATCATGAAGTCATTGTTTTCCGTCACCTTTATAGGTGCAAAGTTCTTGTTGTGGGGAATCAGCCATGCACAATTATTTGCTTCATCCAGACGAAATTCCTTTAGCGTGAACTCACCGTCAATGAATGCCACAACAAAATCGCCGTTCTTGGCTTCAAGTGATTTGTCGATTACCACAATGTCACCATCACAAATTCCAGCTTCCATAAGCGACGTACCCGACACACGGGCCAAGAATGTCGTTTCCTTATGCCTTATCAGTTCCTTGTTAAGGTCAATACTTTCTGTCAGATAATCCTGAGCAGGACTGGGAAATCCTGCTTTTATACCACCGTCCACAAATGATAAATCCAATATGGTCGATGTGTCAGCTGAATAGATTTGTAGTTTTACTTCTTCCATCTTTTCTTTTTGGTCATCAAAATTCAAAACTCACTCCGTCAGTTCCAACAACTCACAGAAATCATCTATCACCCTATCTGCATCAGCAAGGCTTTCCCTGCTGCCGTTGCCGTATGTTACACCACAAGTCATGGTTCCGGCACTCTTGCCCATCTGTATATCAAATGCTGTATCGCCAACGACAAGGGTTTCTTCCGCTTTGAATCGAAAAATGCCTAGTATCTTATTCACGGGTTCAGGTTTTGGCTTACCTTCTTTTACATCATCTGCACCAAGAATATAACTGATTAGCGATGACAGTCCAAGCGATTCCACATATTGAGCCAATGAAGCATGACTACGGCTGCTTGCTATAGTCAGCGTTATGCCACGTTTCTTCAGTTGCTCCAATGTCTCCAGAACATGAGGATAAAGTGTGACGGCTCCATCCGTGTTGAATGTATAGAACAGCCTTCGATATGTTTCGGCATACAGTTCCCCCATGTCACCGCATTCAGGAAACAGCACTGCCGGAATCTCAATCAGTCTCAGCCCGATCATGGCGGCACATTCTTCATCAGAACGAGCCGGCAAGTTCAGTTCTTTGATGGTAGCCTGCATAGTCTGGATGATGACGGATGCTGTATCACCCAGTGTACCGTCAAAATCAAGTATGATATTTGTTATCTTTTTCATTCTAGCTATTCTTTTCAAGGTGCAAAATTACTAAAAATCCACCTCTTCCAATAAAGACAGCTTCCTCTTTCACGTTAAACATCCTTTTTCTGGATGAAAATTGCTCAGAAGCCATCCGTATTCGGCTGCAAAATTACCGGTTTCCTTTTTGGCCGTTCAAGGTCATGCTCTGTTTCAGCGTAAATCTCCACCCGACAGGTAGTATTTGCGCTAAAAACCTTTCCTGCTTCATTGAAACCGCTTTCGGGCAGCAAAATACGTCAGTTTCCCTCGCAGTCATCAGACAGTAGGGAAAAGTAAAGAACTAAAAAATATTCAGATTATGGCAACAATGGTTTATGATAGCGATTTGAGAACACTCAACGAAAGCGAATTGGTCTATAAGATTTCCAACCGAAAAAATGTCGATTTTCACGAAGAAAGCACCTTCGAGGACTTTGTACAACAGCTTACACCAGGACGCAAAGAAACCGCTTTGGCGGTTATCGAACTCTACACACGCATGAAAGCTAAGAAAGATACCGCAAGCCGCATTCTCAGTTCATTGGATATTTACACACTCATGCACCCCATCATGGCAAACCTTGAAGTTGAAGAGTCATGGGCGATATTTATGAACATGGCTTCACGGGTAATCAAGTCACAACGTATTTCCAAAGGAGGATTATCTTCCACTGCCGTTGATGTTCGGGTTATTCTGAAAGAAGCTCTGTTATGCAATGCCGTTTCTATCGCTCTTGTACACAATCATCCAAGTGGAGCAATCCGACCAAGCAGAGAGGACGACCGGCTGACAAAAAGTTTGGCTGATGCCTGCAACATCCTCAATATTCGTCTGGTTGACCACGTGATTGTCGCTGACGGTAGTTTCTACAGCTATGCCGATGAGGGACGCCTCTAAACGAAAAGATAGCGGCAGTAAGGCTTTCCCTTATTGTCGCTATCATTTTTTCCTATTGTCAGTTATTGTAATAGAGGTTGATTTTCCTCCCGGCTACCTCTTCTACGTCGATTTCTATCTCTTCATCCTCCAGCATCACCAGCAATTCAAGAATTGTCGAAGCCAACCCTTTTGTAACAGGTATCACGACACCTTCACCCACAGATACCTGACATGTACCACTTTCCTTAATCCTCTTCAAAACCACTTTCGGCAACAGCCCACCCTGAATCCGTCCTGCCACCAGAAAAGCGTCACCGATAGTCTTGTCTTCAACAACTATCGGACTTTCCTTTTTTATAATTGCCTGCTTCAAATCAGCCTCACTGTATATCGTCATAGTATGGTTATCTTATTTTTGGGACGACAAAGGTAGCCAATTTTATCCTTATATTAGCAGGTCAGTTCCCGTTTTATCTCCTTT
>JAFQBB010000060.1 GCA_017416805.1 Bacteroidaceae bacterium | reverse complement strand
TTCCTGCACGGTCATTGTCAAAGAAACAGTGGATGCGCTCATAGCTTCCCAACGGATAGAGTGCCTTGGGAACATTGGCTACGGAATTAAGAACTATGTAATCCTGTCTGTCGAAGTCGGGTGATTGCGGACAGCTTTCCAATCTTAAGGTCAGAAAGGAAAGGTAATCCATAAATCCCTCAAAAACGTAACATGCACTCCTTGGCTTTCCTGACTGTCTGATATGGGATATTTCTTTTGGTGCGATACATCCCTTGAAATATCGGTTGCGGATTTCATATCCACCCGATATGTTCGGAAAAGCAATGGCGAAATAACGTTTGCCGTTGTGGGTGAAACGGGCTTCTTTACATTCTCTTTTCGCCAGTGCCGTGTTTATCCCTCTTTCCTGTAGATAGGCAAGCAGGGCAGGAGAAGTCAACTGTACAATGTCCAACTCCTGAAAACTCGGTTCGGAAAATGACTGCTTGCCAAAAGAGAAAGACACGGGATGTATGTGTGGTGTCTGTTCCTCGATTTTCTGTAGAAGATAAGGTACATAGTCGGAACAGTAAAGTTCCTGTGCCAGTGCAATGATATTTCCACCTTTACCAATTGCAAAATCATACCATTGGTTGCGTTCGGTATTTATTTTGAACGAGGGCTCTGTCTCTTCCCGTAACGGGGATTTATACCACAGGTTGATACCTTGCTGCTTGACGGGAGAATGTCCCAAACTGTACAGAAAATCCGCTATCCTGATTTGTTTTGCTGTTTGTATATCCATAATAAGATGAGTGTTTGAATAATGGTTGGAATATTTATTTCTCTTTTCGCCCGTACCTTTTTATGAAGTACGGTCTGTATAATCACTTCACTTTATTTTCGTATATATAGGATACGGTAATAAAGTGAAGCGGTTTTACATTCTCTGCAACCGCTTCGCTTTATCCTTAATATATAGACCTGCCGAATAAAGTGAAGTGATTACAAGTTAGACGGTCTAATAGTGAAAGTCCGGCTTGAACGTGTATTTCCTGCCGTTCTCCTGTACTATCATCCGTTTGTTCCGGAGCATGGTGATAAGTGATACCGCCTTTTGATGGTTCAGTTTTACACCTACCGACATATATGCCTTGACTAAGGCGGTTTCCAGATCCTTGTAGCCGTATTCCTCTTTTAGCCCGAAAGCCGCTTCCAGTGCTATGCGGTGCTGTTGTTCGGTAATATGCCTGTAAGGGTCGAACTTTTCCTCTTCCGGTCTTCCCGGTTTCTTCGCTTCGGGTCTGTACCCCTCTATGAGTTCAGGCAATGCATTGTCGTTGATACGGAAAGCGAAAGGCTCGAAATCCATTGCACGGATGTGCATGGCTGAAACATTGCTTATATCCCCGTTGCTCTTGTCCTTTTCCACCAGCAGAACGGTTTCCGCCTTGTTGTTCAGCTCCGTACCGATATGCCCTCTTGCGTTTTCATCGCCTTTGTTCTGGTGGAGTATCGTATGGATGTGTATCTGCCTGTCATCCGTCCACTGCATCAGTTTGGATATAATGCGTGTCGATTCTCCCGGACTGTTGATGTCATATACCATATCACGGATGCCGTCTATGATTACAAGCCCTATGTCCGGTGTATTATAGATAGCCTGTTCGACAATCCTGATACGCTGTTCGGGCGTGTATTTCCTCAAAGCGAGAAACTCCAGATGTTCATTGTCCCTGTCATCAGGAAGACCGGCCAGCCGTAAAATACGTTTCATGACTTTCAGACAGTGATAATGGCTTTGTTCTGTGTCCACATAAAGAATCTTCCTTTTGTCTTCCGGAAGTTCTGCCACATACCGCAGTACCGTACCGTTTTTCAATGCGGCGGCTACGATAGCCGATACATTGAAAGTCTTTTTACTCTTGGCTTTGCCGATGGATGCACTGAAATTGCCCAGTGTACCAATGACCGAACCTTGCACTTTTAGAATCTCAGGTGCTTTTTCGTAGATTTTCGACAGACTCAGGCGTGAAGCTTGCCAAAGGATTATTGCCTGTTCTGCCGAAATCTCCTTTATTTCTTTCATATAGTCCATAAGCATACCTCCCATTATTTCCGTCCTCCTGTTTTCTTCCCGGCAAGCTCAAGAGCCAATTCCGCATCTACGATAATCTTGCGCCCTATCTGGGTAATCGCCTTGTCTATCTTACCGCTTTTCTTTATGCGGTTGGCAGTGGGCAGACTGCACCCGAACAGTTTGGCTATACCGAGTATTCCGTACACATACTTCTTTTCCGTGTCTGTAACGGGTTGCGGCAATGCTTCGGCCTGACCTGAAGCGTGCTTACTCAGGAATATGAATTCTTCGCCTGTCATCTGCCAGACGGGTTTTGATAATAATTCTTGGATATTTGTCATCGTCCAATCTATTTAGTCGTTAAACAATCAGCCCTGCGCACTGGCTGTTATTTCTGTTCTCGAACGATGCAAAATTAGGTAGGGTTATGAGTGGTAAGGATGGGGACGGTACAAACTGAATATCATTGTATCTTATTGAATATCAGAAAATAAAAATACCACTCAAAAATTATTTTGAGTGGTAAAAGTGGAACTTTCGTAAAGTATCAGGATATATTACGGATTATCTGAATATATGTTCCATTTCCTTGGCGAAATTTTGGTTGCTGTCACTGGGGAAATCTGAAACAGGCTCCTTGTACTTGGATTTGTAGTAGCTGTCGTCAATATCCAGCAGTTTCAGTATTCTGTCTTTCCATTTGTCCCTGTCCTGTTTGGAGAGTTTCTCGCTCATCAGGAATATCAGATAGCATACACGTATTTTCTCTCTCGGTTTTATTTTCAGCTTACAGTTGCAGGGGTGAAGATTCATATTGGCATAGAAATCTGGTGCGGAAATTTCTTCGAACTGTTCTCCTTCGCACACCTCATGAATGAGCGAAAGTAATTTCATGCTGAAATATTCCTGTTGTTCTTCTGTCGTTTCCTGCTGACTGATTGGCTCGCTTGATTTATTCTCTTGCTTTCCGTCAGGAATGTATTTCTTCAATATATCCAGAAAAAGGCAGCTTTGACGGTATATGTCCGCACAACAGTTCTTCATGTATTGGAATGCCTCTGTTCTTGCAGCCTTTTGCTGATCATAGAGTTTGTTCAGTTTGGCTTTTTCCCTGTCATATTCAGCCTTGCAGCGTTCATATTCTTTCTCTGCCTGTTTTTCCTCTTCGGCTGTATGCTCCCTGTAACCAATGGAATCATACCTGTTGTTGGCTTCATTCAGCGGCTTGCTCAGACTTCTTGTAACATCCAGCTGGGCTTCAATTTCCTGAGAATACCTTTCCATGTGCTGATAGCAAGCACGTTCTATGGCTCTGTCACTTAACGGGCGTATCTCATAAGCCTGTATGCTCTTTTCTATTTCAGTTTTCAGGCTGTTGAGTATCAAGGTGTATTGCTCTTTTTGCTTGTCAAGCACCAGTTCAAGGATAGCGGCTTCAAAGGATTTCATGTCATTATACTCCTGATAGAAATCCGATATGAATTTCTGCCTGTCAAAAGAAAAAGCGTAATTATCTATATAGTCTCTGTATATTCTGTTGAGTTCTCCATATTGGGGAATCATCGTCTGTATCTTTCCTGCCATATACTTTATATTATGGGTTCTTGTCCTTGTCAAGGAATAAGGTCAGTTCTTCTTCCACTTCTTCTATACTCGGTAGGGCAGATTTCAGATTTTCGGGTACTGCCTTGCTCAATTGATAGTCGCTGATACCTATCGGCTGGTCATATCCAGCCAAGGCATATTGTGCCACGACCTCATCCTTACCCCTGCACAGCAAAAGACCGATGGTCTTGTTATCATTTTCTCCCCTCAGTTTATCATCTACAACATTGATATAGAAATTTAACTGCCCTGCATATTCCGGTTTGAATGGCGTTGCTTTCAATTCCACGACGACATAGGCGTGGAGCTTGATATTATATAGGATCAGGTCGGCGAAAAAGTCACTGTCCCCAATCTGGAAATGTTTCTGTCTGGCAACGAAAGCAAAGCCGTTACCCATTTCCAGCAAGTAACGGGTTACATGCTTTACCAGCTGTTCTTCTATATCCCTTTCGTCAGCCTTTTCCTTTGCTCCTGCCAAGTCAAAGATATACGGGTCTTTTAACAGATAATTGGCAAGATCGCTTTGAGGTGCCGGAAGTGTGGCAGTGAAGTTGTTTACCTTGTTACTCTTGATTTGTCTGTCATACAGATTACTTTCAATCTGCATTTTCAGCACATTACTGCTCCAACCCATTTCTACAGATTGTTTCATATACCAATACCTTACGCCCAATGGTAGCGGATTATTGAGTATGACCATATGGCTTGCCCAATTTATTCTTGCAATCGGTGACGCCAAGAATAAATCTTCTATATCCTCTATTTTTATTTTATAGATGGTTGCTACTGTTTTTGCTACATTCTGAAATTGCGCAGGAACCTCCTGCGTAATTTCTA
>JAFQBB010000017.1 GCA_017416805.1 Bacteroidaceae bacterium | reverse complement strand
GACCCTCAGCTTGGAAGGCTAATGCTCTATCAACTGAGCTACTTCCGCAATTTTAGTGGGCAAAGATGGATTCGAACCACCGAAGGCGTAAGCCAGCAGATTTACAGTCTGCCCCATTTGGCCACTCTGGTATTTGCCCAAGAACAATTGAAGAAAGAGATTTACCCTCAATTGCGCTGCAAAGGTACGACTTATTTTTTTAACTTGCAAGTAAAATCCACCATTTTTATAGCGGTAATGGCACATTCGTCTCCTTTGTTGCCCAAAGTTCCACCACAACGGTCTTCAGCTTGCTGCATATTATTTGTGGTAATCAAGCCATAAATTACAGGAACGTCAGATACGGCGTTCAGTTGGGTAATACCGTTAGTAGCGCCCATGCAGACATAATCGAAGTGAGGAGTATCGCCGCGCACCACGCATCCGATTGCAATAACGGCATCCACTTGACCGCTCTTGACCATTTGGGCTGACCCAAAGGTTAGTTCGAAACTGCCAGGTACAGTCTGCACCAAAATGTTTTCCTCTTTGGCACCATGCTTCTTTAGCGTATTCACTGCTCCTTCGAGCAGGGCACCCGTAATGTTACTGTTCCATTCTGATACAACGATACCAAACCGCATACCAGACGCATCAGGAACACTTTCTGCGTCATAATCTGACAAATTGTGAAAGGCTGTAGCCATAATTCTTTATCTATCTTGAAATTTACTTATCGTGAATCTTCTTATACCTTATTATATATAAGATATAAGAAAGAGACCAGTCCTTACTTCACCTGTCGGCGAGGAAAGGGCCAGTCTCTCTCTTTATTTCAATTACATCTGTACTCTGACAAACAATGTTCTTATTGCAGGCCTGCACGTTCGATATACTTGTCTATATCAGAAGCCTGTACAGAGTTTGAATAGTTCTCCTTAATTTGAGTGTATGCATCAATGGCATCTCCGGCCTTACCCAACTTCTCATAAAGTTGGCCAGCCTGCAACAGATAAATAGGGCTCAACGAATTGTTGTCAGCCTTTGATGCTGCCTTCATCAATGTAGAAGCTGCCTTCTCTTCCTGTCCAAGTTGTGCATAGCAGTTGCCTAAAGTTCCCAATACCGCAGGACCTACCATTGCATCGTCTGCACTAAATGCATCAAGATATTCTATTGCTTCTTCGTAGCGGTTCAATTGAGCCAAAGAGATTCCGGCATAAGCCTTGGCCAGATTACCAGCTTTTGTGCCACTATACTCTTCAATGACATCGAGCAAACCTACAGTTTCCAATGAATCGCCATTCAATGCCAATTCATACTGTCCGGCTGCAAAAAGTCTTTCAGCGCCTGCCAAAGTCTCGGCTGCTTTTGTTTCGCGCGGAGCTGAAATGAAGTTGTTGTAACACATCACTGCCACAATCAGTAGGATTACTGCTCCGATACCACCCAAAATACCTTTTTTGTTTGTTGTAATGAATGCTTCAGAACGACTCACCACTTCTGCCACATTCACCTCTGCTTGTTTGTTTGTTTCTTTTGCCATATTAATTATGTTTCTTTATTATTCTCAAAAAATAGCTTTTACACATTCAGCGGGCAAATTTAGTCTTTTTCTATAGATTGACGAAATTTGAACCGCACTTTTTTACATTTATTCAGTCAATTAGGTGGGTTTAATAAAGAATTATGGCTATTTTTGCCCGAAATTTGTAAAACATCCAATGATACTGAATCATATTTCCATCGTAAACTATAAGAATATCCGACAAGCAGAATTGAAGTTCTCGCCCAAACTCAACTGTTTTATCGGACACAATGGCATGGGGAAGACCAATTTGCTTGATGCCGTTTATTATTTGTCGTTTTGCAAGAGTAGCACCAACCCTATTGACTCACAAAATATTTGCCACGGTGAGGATTTTTTTATGATACAAGGGTCCTACGAACAGGAGGACGGCACGCCGGAGGAGATTTATTGCGGCATGAAGCGGGGACGGAAAAAGCAGTTCAAGCACAACAAGAAAGAGTATCAGCGCTTGTCGGATCATATAGGCTTCATACCGTTAGTGATAGTTTCACCAGCCGATTCCGACCTTATAGCAGGCGGCAGCGAGGAACGACGCCGATTCATGGATGTGGTCATTTCACAATACGACCGCACTTATCTCGATGCACTTGTACGCTATAACAAAGCCCTGCAACAACGTAATACCCTACTGAAAGCTGAAGAAGAGCCCGATCCTGAACTGCTTGATGTGTGGGAAGAGATGATGGCAGCTACGGGAGAACTCATTTTCAGCAGGCGGAAGGCTTTTATTCACGAATTCATTCCTACATTCCGCAAGTTTTATTCATTTATCTCGCAAGATAGCGAAGAGGTAAGCCTCGACTACACTTCGCACGCGCAGCGCGGTCCGTTGCTCGATGTCATCCGCCAAAGTCGCGCCAAAGACCGCATTGTAGGTTATTCCCTGCACGGCATTCACAAAGACGAATTGGATATGAGATTGGGCGAATACCCCATAAAGCGAGAGGGTTCACAAGGACAGAATAAGACGTACCTCATAGCCTTGAAACTGGCACAGTTCGATTTCTTGCGCCGCACCGGCAGTCAGACTACACCTATATTATTATTGGATGATATCTTTGACAAACTCGATGCTTCGCGCGTAGAGCAGATTGTCAAATTGGTGTCGGGTGACAGCTTTGGACAGATTTTCATCACAGACACCAATCGTGATCACTTGGACAGCATCCTCCACTCCATTGCCCAGCCCTACACGCTATTTGTCGTTGAAGATGGGGAGGTTCATAAGAGTGCAGAAAACAGTGCTGCATGCATTGAACCTTGAACTTTGAACCTTGAAAATAAAACGCAGAGACGTGGAGGCGCAGAGGTTTTATCCAAATTACTGCTGAATTCGACAGTGGACGCTACATGCAGCGTTCTTACAGAGCCTCTGGGTCTCCAAACAGGAAGGAAAAAAAGAAAAAGACTCTGTGCCTTTGTGTCTCTGCGTTCTAAAATATAAAGAAAAAAATAATCGAATGAAACGCCAGAATGCCCTGCCAATTGGAGAAATTGTCCACCGTTTCCTACGTGAAGAAGGCTTGGAGTCTCCTCTGAACGAGTACCGCCTTATCCAAGCATGGGAAAGCGTACTCGGCAAAGCTATTGCCCGATACACAAGAAAAATGTATATCAAGAACCAGACGTTATACGTTCACCTTACCTCACCTGCTCTCAGGCAAGACCTTCAGATGTCGCGCCAGACACTTGCTCACCGTCTCAACGAAGCTGTGGGGGCACAGGTCATCGTCGATATTGTATTCCAGTGAGCCGCATTTTCCTCGGATTACGTTTGACAACAAAATCAAGAAGCCGCACACAAAAATCAGTTTGTGTGCGGCTCTCTTTAATCAGACTTTAGCCAAAAGTTTAATCATCAGTGCTAATCATATAATCAGCACTGATGTTTATATAATCACCACTGCTAATCACATAATCATCAGTGCTGATTAAACTTTTCTGTTAAGCCAAATCAAGTAAAGCAACGGCCAAACCGATTTTAGAGTGTGGCATTTCGGATTTGTCTCTGAACAGTCATCACATAAACGACTATTATCAATCCCTCAGCTTCTCTTTGTTCTAAAAACTAATTCACTGAATAGCCATTCACGCAAAGCAGACTCTTAACAAGCCTTAAAAACATTTCATCTACTATTAAAATAGTTGCAAAGTATTTCTGCACCGTTTACCTTTGCCACCGATAAGAGTGAAACACTCAAAACTCAGAATTCAAAACTCAAAAACCATGAACCTCGACACCAAACACCGAAGCCTCACCAAGTCGGAACTACACTTGATGAACCTCTTGTGGGACAAGGGGGAGGCTACCGTCAACGAACTGTTGGAAATGTTACCCGAACCACGACCGGCCTATACCACGGCACTCACCGTGATGCGCGTATTGACCAGCAAAGGCATTGTTGAAGCTAAACCGGGAAACGGTAAGGCACACGTCTATACCCCCATCATGACACGCGAAGAATATACACAAGGATTTATGGAGGAGACTCGTAACACATTGTTCAAAGGTTCCTTCTCGGCCTTACTATCCTTCTTTGCCGAACGTGAGCGATTGGCTGCAGAAGAAGTAGAACACATTATAGCGTTGCTGAGGAAGAACCAGAAAGAGTCCCGCCCTAACCCTCCTGGAGAAAAAGAGTGAATGGCAGCCCACTTTCGGGTGAATCTGCACCCCAAACGTCATTTTCACACTTTTGGGTGACAAAAACATATGACAGAAATCTATACTTTACCATCTCTTATAAAAAAGACAAAACTCAGAACTCAAAACTCATAATTATATGACCTACCCTATCTTACTCCTTGCAGGCCGTTTCATATTGGCATCGGCTCTGCTGATGGCCCTCTATTGGGTCGTGTGGCGCAAGCAAGCCACCTATCGCTCCAAGCGCATGTATCTGCTCACTATGCCCATCGTTGCATTGGCCATCTCACTGCTACAGGTTGAAGTGTACAAGCCGGAACCGGTGGTAGTGGAAGTGACGGCGGAAAGCAACCCCTCCCCCATCCTCTCTCAAGGAAGGGGCGTAGATGCACCTCCTTTCGCGAACCTTACCAAAGAAGAGGTGGCAGATACTGAACTCCAATCTAACCTACCCATTGAAGCAAAAGCCAATAGCGCCACTCACTCTAAAGGAGAAAGCATTTCACTCTCTTCCTTTGGGGAGGAACAGAAGTGGAGTCTTAGAGATCTTGCTCTGCTGCTCTATGCCCTCATTATCCTATTGTTCTGCATTCCCTTTTTAGTGAACTTGGTGCTGGTGCGCCGTCTGCGCAAGGAGGCATCCATCACTGAGGAGGGGAAGGAGACGGACATCCGCATTCTGACGGGCGAAGGGGTACAGGCCCCCTTCTCGTTCCACCGTACCGTCTTCCTGCCTACAAACCTGACGGAGACACAGCGCCGCATGATACTCGCCCATGAACGGGCACACATCCTGCACCGCCACTACGTGGACGTGTGGGTGGCCGAGGCCATCACCCGTCTCTTGTGGTTCAATCCCTTCCTATGGTGGGCACGACAGGAGCTTCGCAACGTGCACGAGTTCGAGGCTGACAGCGAAGTACTTGGCACGGGCGAGGATGTCTATGCCTATCAGGCCATCCTCATCGAGGAGGTATTGCACGGCGACATAGTGATAGCCAACGGATTCAACCACTCCTTCATCCGCCGCCGCTTTGTGGAAATGCTGCAAAGCACCAACCACCGCATGACTTCGCTGGCCAAGGCCGGAACAGCGGCATGGATGTTGCTCGTGGTGGCCCTGATGTGCTGCACGGTGGGCGAAGCGGAGACGGTGTATAAAGTAAAGGAACAGAGCCCCCTTCCCAGCCTTTCCCTTGGGGAAGGAGTAGATAGTTACGCCATATCTGAACAACAAGACATTACACATCCATCCCCAGTAAAGGAACAAAAGGAAGAAACAGTTCCTGCCGACAGCGGCCAATGGCATCAAGCCAAAGCCATAAATCCAAGAGACTACTTACCCGAAGTGCTCTCCCAAATAGGCAATTTGAATACGAATGCAGTGGTACAATTACTGAGCACCGCGACTTCTGTGCGGGAATTGACTCCCGAACAATACGAAGAATTGAAGAAAACAATGCCCAACAAGAACATACCTTCTTTAGACAGTATCAACAGCAACGCACGTGAAATAAAGAAGGCTATAGAAACAATAATGCTTGAAGGAATGACAGGAATGCAAACGGCCATCGCCAACTCCATTCGAGAAGCACCTCTAAAGCCCGGTGAGGTGGTGGATGTTCCAATGACAACCTTCACAACAGAAATAATCTCTGAGGAACCAGTCATTGACGAATCAGTCATTGACAATTCCTACGAAGCCCAGAACGAGGCGTTGCTGCATTTCATGTCCGAATGGTTCGACTTGAGCGAAAATGCCGTGCATCTTTCCGAGTCGGGATTTGACGAAAAGTATAAGGACTTCCCCAAAGACTTCACATACGAAGATTATAACGAGGGATGGAATGGTACAATCATTCTGCAAATCAATATCATGTCCAAATGGTTGCACAAGCTGAACAGCGAACTCCGCCCCCAAGTGGAGGCTCTGCTCAAGCAACATGGATGGATACTCCCGCGCGACAAGCACTTCAATATGACCGTGAAATCCAAGGCTTTCAACAAGACATGGACATTCGTGAAGAAACCCCATTCATCGCAAATATTCCCCTCGATGAAGGTCACAGAAGAAGAACTAACACAAATGAAGATAGCGGCCAGACGGAACAAATCCGCAACCAACACCTCAGCAAACGAACCAGCCATCACCAACGACGCTTCGCTGAGAGAGCAGGACGAAGCATTGCAGGCGTTCTTCGGAGGTTGGTTCGATATGAACAAGATGGCACAGAAGCCCGTCATGACTGAAAAGGAGTTCCAACAAGCCCTCAAGACCGAGCCTATACCTCCCGGAGCTATCCCTACATACGAGGAGTATAAGGAAAAAAGGAGCAACGATTTAAAAGCAGCCCTACTCAAGATGGAGGAGGGGCGTGCACGTCTGAACAAAGAAATCCGCCCCCAAGTGGAAGCCGTACTCAAACAACACGGAAAGCTTTTCCCACCGGAACGCCAACTGAAGATTGTCATAAAGGCTGCCTATAAGAATGCCACCTGGGAGTTTGAGAACAATACCCACCCCAATTCTTACGGTTATGCATTAAACACAAACTTTGGGATTGTCGATGACCCGTCATCACCAAACTACAATAAGGGAAAAGTTTCAACCAGACCTCAAAAGCGCCATATGCAGGATGTTCATCTGCCCACGGCTCCCTTTACTTTCAGCGAATACCAGCAGCTAACGCCCAAGTACCACCTGGTACGCTATGCAGAGGAGACACACCTCATCTGCTACGAATGTCCGAAATACGACAAGGAAATCATCAACCTGCACCGCGATATGTATCTGACGGACACAGCCACGGGTGACAAGTACATGCTGCGCCGGGTAGAGGGAATAGCCAACGATGTGCAGAGCGTGGAGGTGAACAACTACCGCGAGGTTCCCTTGCAGGTGACCTATGTGTTCCCACCCTTGAGAAGCAAAGTGAAGGAGGTGACCCTGAACTTCCCACACAAGGAGAACCAGACATACAAGGTGAAGAGCCTCGAAAAAGCATCCATAAAGACCATTAGGGACAAGTCTCTGCAATCTGTCTGCGCCCACCCCGTGGAGAAGAGCGACAAGCCGGACAACAGCGTTCCTACCCTAAGACGTCCCAAAGCGGCCGACTACAATGTACAGAACGAGAACTCTTTCCCCGCCTATACCAATGTGTACACCACCTACCAGCAAGTGTTTCACAACGACAAGGACCACTACCGTATCTATCGCGGCAAGGGATGCACCTACGTGACGGTTTCCTACAAGGTACGTTGGGAGTGGGAGTTCTTCAACTTCAGCGATGACATGATGCTGGTTGACCCCACTACGGGAAACCATTACATGATTGCCGGCGTAGAGCACTTCCCACTGGACACCCACTTCTGGGTAGTCGGCCAGCAGGGAGAGTACATCCGTTTTGTACTGGTATTCCCCGCCCTGCCCGAGAAGGTGACGACTGTTGACCTGTTCGAGGGAGGTATGCAACGCCGCCACAACACCGACGGTGCCAGACGCTATCAGGGACTGACGGTACGTAGCAAATACACCTCTCCTGATCGGGAGAAACAGGGAAGAGTGATTTATTAGTGAAGAATGAAGAGTAAGAAATCATATACTGAGCAACCATGAAACGACTGAACAGCATCCTCATTGCCGCACTGACCGCACTATCGGCAACTGTGGCACAGACACCGGCCGACTCACTGGCCCGGTTCGTGAAAGACATCAATGCTTTCAACCAACTATACCCACAGGAGAAAGTATATCTGCACTTCGACAATACCGGTTACTTTATGGGTGAAACAATCTGGTTCAAGGCATACGTGATGAATTCTACCACCATGGAAGCCTCAGACATGAGCCGGGTACTCCATGTAGAACTGCTTACCCCAGAAGGGCGCATACTGACCTCGCAAAAGTTGAAGATAGAAAAGGGTCTGGCTCACGGAAGTTTGCCTCTGACAGAAGTGCTGCATGCCGGTTTCTATGAAGTGCGGGCCTACACCCGCATGATGCTCAACTGGGACAAGGAGCTGATGTTCTCACGCGTATTCCCCATCTTTGATGCACCACAAGAAGAGGGGATTGAGATGTACGACACACCTACCATCACCCGATTCCCTCACACGCAACGTAGTCCTTACAAACGTGACAAGCAACCCGATACAGACAAGCTGAACTTGATATTCTTTCCCGAAGGCGGACACCTTACAGAAGGCTTGACATCGGCTATATACTTCAAAGCTACAGACAAACAGGGACAAGCCGCCCAAGTGGAGGGAGTCATCACCAACAGCCACGGAAAGAAAATCGCTCCTCTCAAAAGTATCCATCAAGGAATGGGAAAGACTCTCCTGACTCCCCTAATGGGAGAGACATATAAAGCAGAAGTGGAATGGAACGGGCACAACTACACCTTCGACTTGCCAGCCACGCGACCTACAGGATATTCCCTGAGCATGGAAGAACAGGATAGCCATCTGACTGTAAAGTTGGCCCGACGAGGCAATGAAACACGCGAAGTGGGACTCAGTGTCATGGAGCGCGGAAGCATTGTACAGTTCGGACAAGTACGATGGGACGAACAAGAAAAGGCTACAGTGGATATCCCCAAAGAAAGATTACAAGGCGGTGTACTGCAAATCACGCTCTTCGACACAGAGGGACATATCCATGCCGAACGCCTGGCATTTATCCGTCCACAAAAAGGAATCCTTATGAGCTACAAGGCAAACAAGGAGTACTATGCCCCATGCGAGATAGTGGAGATGGACTTCTTGGTGAGTGATCGCGACAACCGGCCAGTAGAGACCAACTTCTCCCTATCGGTACGCGATGCCGATTATGACACACCACACAACCGTACAGCCTCGCAAGCCGAAGCCAACCTGTTGTTGGGATCAGACCTGAAAGGCTTTATCCACGATATAGACTACTACTTCGAGGCCGATGACCAGAAACACCGCGCAGCTTTGGACCTGCTGATGGGAACCCACGGATACCGTCGCTACGACTGGGCACAAATGGCCCGTCCCAAGGAGTTTAATCCCAAGCACTTTATCGAAGAAGGCATCGTAGTGAAAGGCGAACTTCGTTCCGTATTCCGGAATCGCGTAAAAGACAATGTAGAAATCAACGTCAACATTTGGAGCAGTAGCGGACAGGTAAAACGTGGAAAGGCCATGACCGATTCTTTGGGAAGATTTGCCTTTCAGGCTGAAGACTTCACGGGCAAATGGAACATGTATGTCACCACCAAAGAGGATGGCAAACGTAAGGAGATGACCGTAAAACAGGACAAGGACTTCGCTCCACAAGGACGCGCCCTCTACCCGATAGAATCCCTCCTTTTCAAAGAAACGGAGAACCGTAACGCACTGGTCCGTCCCATCATAGAACTATCCCCCGACACATTACAGGCCGAGGAGTTTGCCCAACATTGGGATAACTTGCTACCTACCGTGGAAGTGGAAGCCAAACAACGATGGAAACAGCGGGCATTCCGACGCTGGCAGAACATAATCTATGACATGGAAGAGGAACTGCTACGTATGGACGATACGGGCGAAGAGTACCTGATGTACGTGACCGATTGGCTACACGAATGGAACAGATACTTTGACAAGTACAGTAACACCTACAAAGGGAAAGATATCATTTATGAGTTCGTTCCACGAAGAAGGGAAATCAACCTTAATGTCCTCTCTATAGACGAAGTGGAAGCTGTAACCATCAGCGACAAACCACATTGTATCATGAGAGCAATGGCAGAAAATCCGGACAGGCACCTTCTTTCTACAGAAAATTTCGACCATGTAGTGATAACTATCTTTGTCAAGGACAAGTACTTTAACCGTATGGGAAAAGACAGGAAAGGCGAGCGACATACCAAGTTGCAAGGATACTCCCCCGAACGACAATTCTACATGCCCGACTACAGTGAATCCCTGTTGCCCGACGAAAAGGACTACCGTCGCACCCTTTACTGGAATCCAAATGTAGAGACTGACAGTAATGGAGAAGCTACCATCAGTTTCTACAACAGTCCCACTTGCAAGCAAATGAAGGTAAGCGCTGCTACCGTCACGGCAGATGGCCTGATGGGTAATCTGGAAGAATAGTTCGGCTTTATCCGCGGCTCACCAAACTGCTTCAAAGAATAATTATAAGGATATGTATCAAGGCATTGCATTTACACCAAATTTACGCACATATGTAAAAGCCTTTACGCATAACATGTAAAGCCGTTTACATGTAAATGTCAAGAGTTTTACATATATATGTCAAGAGCTTTACACATAGATGTAAAGCCCTTGATAATATACAGGCAAATATCACTATGCCATATTTACTGATGTGGGCTTACAGATTGCCAACACTTCATCCATCCGCTGGTCGTGCGACTCATGAGGTATCTCTTCGTCAAACAACTGAAAGGGGAAACAGAGACCAAGCTTGTAGGCACTGGCCAAGCGAGGCAGCAAACGGTCATAGTAGCCTTTTCCACGCCCCAAGCGATTCCCTTGTGCATCAAAAGCCATACCAGGAATAACGGCCAAAGTGATATGATCAAGGTCTGTAAAGCGTTCGCCTGAAGGTTCTAAAATGCCATAACTGCCGGGCACCAAGCAATCGGGACCTGTATAGCGATACAGTTCAAGGTCATCACCTACGACAGTGGGCAAAATGATTTCTTTTTGATTACACCAACGGTCAATGAAAGCATGAGTATCCACTTCATCAGGCAAGGAATGGTAGAGCAATACCGTACGAGCTTCTATAAAGACAGGGTGTTGCTCCAACTTTTGGAGCAAGGATAAAGAAAGGGCTTCCAACTCCGCTTGGGAGTAGGAAGCCTTCATAGTACGAATGGACTGGCGAAGGATGCTCTTTGTCCTTAACTCTTCATTTGTCATTCTTCACTCCTGCTATTTACTGTTATTTGGGCGGACACACCGGTCCGCCCCTACGGGCTTCACTCTTCATTCTTCACTGCCTTCGGCACACTCTCACCCTTTTCCAACACTTCAATGGCACACTGCACAGTTGGGTCTGCCACATTTTGGAACTTGAGGTACTCCTCCATACCCAGCATGTTATAGATGATGTTGCCATAAAGCGACTCCTCGAAAAGGGCACGCGAGCGGTAGAGCATATTGTTGCGACGCTTCAATCCGCGTCCGTCAGCATAGCGGGCAAACTGTTCAAGTAAGCCTTGATGCTTGAGATACTTCTCCAATGCTTTGCCATCAGTGAAGTTCTTCATTAGGGAGCGGTTATGGTCTGTATAGTCGAAGGCGAACTTCACTAACAAGCCACGCATGGCCGCCATCTTGTAGTACGAGGTATAGTCACTGGTGTCCTGCGGGACAAAGATGTCGGGCATGATACCTCCTCCACCATAGACTGGTCGACCTATTGAGGTGTGGTATATGGAACTTTCATCCTGATGGATACTATCCTTTGAGAAGAACTCGCCATGTTCGTAGCGGGTAAGGAGGTCCATGTCATACTCCTTATCCTTTCCTTTGTTATAAGGTTTTTGGATGCAACGCCCTGCCGGTGTATAATAACGGGCTACAGTAAGGCGCATAGCCGAGCCATCGCGAAACTCAAAAGGCTGTTGCACCAACCCCTTTCCAAAGGAACGACGTCCTATGATAGTGCCACGGTCGTTATCCTGAATGGCTCCGGCAAAAATTTCACTGGCACTGGCCGATGTCTCATCCATCAGAACTATGATAGGCATCTGCTGCATGTTGCCACGTCCATTGGAACGGTACTCCTCACGAGGACTGTTTGCCCCTTCGGTATATACTATCAGCCGGTCTTTGGGAAGGAACTCGTTGACCATCTGCACTGCAGCACCCATATAACCACCCGTATTGCCGCGCAAATCGACAATGACTCCTTGGCAATTAACCTGTCCGAACAGAGCCAACGCTATAAGAAATTCAGGATATGTGGTTTCGCCGAACTTATTGATACGTATATACCCCAGTTCAGGAGTTATCATGTAGGCAGCATCTACACTCTTGATGGGGATGTCACCACGGGTGATGGTAAAACTGAGAGGCAACTTCTCGCCTTGACGATGGATACCTAATTTCACTTGTGTACCTTTAGGACCTTTCAACCGGCGCATGGTCTCTTCGTTAGTAACCACTTTGCCCACAAAAACTGAATCATCAACCGATATAATTCGGTCTCCCGCCATTAGGCCCACCTTCTCTGAAGGGCCACCTTTGATGACACTGTTAATGTGGACCGTATCCGCTTGGATGGTAAACTGTACACCTATACCACTGAAACTGCCCTTCAACTCGGCATTGGTATCTTCCAAGTCCTTGGCCGGGATATATACAGAATGCGGATCCAATTCGTTCAGCAACAAAGGCATGGCTTCCTCCACCAATTGGTCAACATCTACCGTGTCGACATACATCCCATCAACCATATGCAACAAATCCCCTACCTTGCTGGTGGACATATTGATGACATTCAAATAGGGTTGTAACAGACGACGGGTAAAAAAGGTTCCGACAGCAATGCCGGTAATCACACTGACAATGATGACAAGGGCTATATTACGGGATTTCATATCATTCTTTATTCTTCTTCATTTCCAAATAACAAACCTCAATGCCGGCACGTTCTAGCAGACGGATGCCATCTTCCAGACGATACTTCTCGGAATAGACCACCCGCTGTATGCCCGACTGAATAATCAGTTTGGCACATTCTATGCAGGGCGAGGCGGTAACATACATAGTGGCTCCATCGCTACTATTTCCTGAACGGGCAATCTTGGTGATAGCATTGGCTTCGGCATGAAGCACATAAGGCTTGGTCACATTGTTTTCGTCCTCACACACATTCTCAAAGCCCGATGGGGTACCGTTGTAACCATCAGAGATAATCATGTTCCCCTTTACGACCAGACACCCCACTTTGCGGCGTTGGCAATAGGAGTTCTCCGCCCAGATGCTTGCCATGCGGATATAACGCTGGTCAAGGTCCATTTGTTTTTTATCAACACAACTCATAGTTCCTGCTTCCATTGTCAATATGGACGAAAGAGGATATATGCCCCCTCTATCTCCTTTAATTTCAAATACTTATAATCTCCTTCATAGGAGGTGGCTTTCTGGATGGCCTGTATCAGCATGTTGCTAAGCCTGTCTGACGCACCACCTGTATCCTTGACACGCAACGAAATGGTCCGCTCCTTCAGGTCCACACTCCATGTACCGTTGAAATTCTTATCCTTTGTCCGTCCGCTAAAGGTTTCCCTACTCTCAAACTTGATATAGAAAGTCCCTTCCTTAGCAACCTCATTGGCCTGTTCTTTGCTGAGCACAGGACGGTCAGAGGCTCCAAAAAAGTTGCTGACTTTCCATGTGCGTCCTACAAAGATGTCAATATCATCCTCTTCGTTACAAGCCACAAGCGACAATGTCACAGATGCAACAACTGCCACAACGAAGAAGAGGGATATTTGTCTGATAGTCTGTTTCATGAATCAATCTCTGCGGCTCTTCACATTAGTGGCAATCTTGATACCATTCCGTTGCAACAGGGCGTCAATGCTTGGCTCTTTGCCGCGAAAATCCTTATAAAGAGTCATTGGATGCACCGTACCTCCCTTTTCAAGAAGTTTACGACGGAACTCTTCACCCACTTCACGGCTGAACAGCCCTCGTTCCTTGAAGACAGAAAAACCATCAGCATCTAGAACCTCGGCCCATTTGTATCCATAATATCCTGCCGAATAACCACCGTCCATGATGTGCGAGAACATTACACTCATACAAGTTCCTTCTATAGCAGGAAGTACCTGCAAGTTGGCCCACACGTTTTTCTCGAACTTCTCCACGTTGCCATCAAAATCTTCGGCCAGAGTGTACCAGGCCATATCAAGCATTCCGTATTTGACCTGTCCGATACAGCCGTTGGCCACATTGAAATTGCGGGCAGCCTTCATTCGCTCCACCAATTCGTCGGGAATCAGCTCGCCCGTTTGATAATGACGGGCAAAGGTGTGGAGAAATTCTTTCTCGCCGGCCCAATTCTCCATGATTTGAGAAGGCAGTTCCACAAAATCTCGATACACGCTGGTCCCGCTCATCGTGCGATACTTGGTATTGGCCATAAGCCCATGAATGGCATGTCCGAATTCGTGAAGGAAGGTTTCCACTTCGCTCATCGTCAACAAAGCCGGACGTTCGGCCGTAGGCTTGGTAAAGTTCATGGTGATGGAGACATGCGGACGGCTATTGGTTCCATCTTCATCAATCCACTGTTCCTTGTAAGCTGTCATCCAGGCCCCGCTTTGCTTGCTTGCACGCGGATGATAATCAGTATAAAGTACAGCCAAGAACGAACTGTCCTCATCCAACACCTCGTAAGCCTTTACGTCAGGATGATACACAGGAATATTCTTATTTTCCTTGAAAGTGATGCCATACAGGCTGGTGGCAAGTCCGAATACCCCTTCCTGCACTTTTCTTAACTCGAAATAGGGACGGAGTAGTTCGGCATCAAAATCATACTTGGCCTTCCGCAACTTGTCGGAATAGTACGACCAGTCCCACGATTGCAGTTGGAAACCAGCTCCTTCTTTCTGCTGGGCAAATGTTTTCACAGCATCAGCTTCCTTACGTGCCACAGGCATATAGGCATCTATCAACTGGTCATACAATTGAAATACATTCCGGCTGTTCTCAGCCATCCGTTGCTCCAACACATAGTCCGCATGAGTCTTGTATCCCAAAAGATTGGCCATCTGGCGGCGCAAACTGACAATGCGCTTTACTATCGCCTGATTGTCCAACGAATCGCCCTTGCTACATTGGGTATTGTAGGCCATATACATCTGACGACGCAAATCACGATTGTCGCAATATGTCATAAAGGGGAAATAGCTGGGAGCAGCCAGCGTGAAGATCCATCCCTCCTTACCGCGCTCCTTGGCAAGTTCGGCGGCAGCATCGACCGAGGTCGGAGGCAATCCTGCCAATTGGGCCGTATCGGTGACATGCAGTTCAAAAGCATTGTTTTCCTTCAACGCATTCTGACCGAATTGCAGGCGCAGCGTACTGAGTTCCTTGCTACAGGCGCGATATTGTTCCTTTGCTTCATCCGAGAGGTTAGCTCCGCTGCGCACAAAACCTGTATATACCTTCTTCAGCAGTTCCCTGTCTTCAGCAGTCAGACTCTCATCGTCCTTCTGATTCTCATACACTGTCTTTACCCGTTCGAACAACTTAGGATTCAGGCTGATGTTGTTTCCATGCTCGGTCAGCAGTGGTGACATCTTCTGTGCTATTTCCTGCAAGGTGTCATTTGTTTCTGCCTCCATCAAGTTATAAAATACATTCAACACATTCCCCAACAGTTCTCCACTGTTTGCATAAGGAACAATGGTATTGGCAAAGGTAGGAGCATCAGGATTGTTCACGATAGCCTCAATCTCCTTGTCCTCTTCCTCCATGCCCTTCATCATGGCCGGTTCGTAATGTGCGGCTTGTATAAGGTGGAATGGAGCAGTTCCGTGTGGGGTTTCATACACCTGCAAAAAGGGATTCTTCCCCTCTTTTACACTATTTTTACAAGACTGGATCATTGTTGTCATACACAATAAAGATACGGCCCAAAGGCTCAGTTTAACATTTCTCATTGATTCCATTTTTACATTTGAGGGGTAAAAATACGGCAAAAACCCTTAACAATAAAACGTATTGAACGACTTTTAACAAAAGATAGACTGCCCTCTTTGATATTAACTATGGTTAACGATTGCAATTATTTACGATGGCTTAACGCAGAGCCTCTTCTTGTTTGGAGATTCAGAGGCTCTGTAGGGGGGGGCTGTGTGCAGCGTCCGCTATCGAGTTCAGCTGTAATATAGATAAAAAATCTGCGATTCCGCGTATTTGCGTTTTATTTTCAAGGTTCAAAGTTTAAAAATTAATGCAAGCAGCACTATCGTCTGCACTCCTTTCATTTTTTAATTCTTAATACCCCTTCTGTCTTCTTTCATTCAATATTCAACAACTTCTCCAACGCAGGAATCTCTATCTCCTTGCGGCGGAGGCATACAAGTCCTTCGTTTTGCAATTTGTTGAGCATACGGGAAACATTGATACGCCTGTCGTAAAGCAATGCAGCCAGGTCTTCCATTTTGATATGTAATGTCTTTGCGCCCCCCAAGCGGCAACAATGTTGCATTACAAACTGTACAAAACGCGCACGCAGACCGCCAGTCACATCCTGCCAGATACGCTTGTGCAGGTATTGGCTTCGGGTGGAAATTATGTTGGAATAGTTGATTCCACAAGTTTCATAGCGGGACAACAGTTCGAAAAGGTATGATTTGTCTATTGTCAGAACATTTGTCTCCGTCACCGCACGGTACGATGCATGATAACGGGGATTTATGCCATACAGAGAATAAAGTTCTACCACATGAGGTACTGGCAGAACTTCGCAAAGCATATAAGATTTGTCGTACGAAAGAGTATCGGCCACTACTGTTCCACCAAGCAGAAAGGCTATTTCCTGACACACCTCATCTTGACGGTAAATGTAGCTGTCCTGAGGAATCTTCTTGAAATGAAACCTCACAGCAGTCAGTATTTCCGTTATATCATTCTTGCCCAATCCTTGAAATAGAGGTAATTGCAAGAGAGTTTCATACATCGTAAAATCCATACCAATACTTTCGTCAACAAACTTTCACACGCAAAGGTAGGAGTTTATAAATATAGTAATGAAAGAATCACGTCTGTTTTTTGTTTTTTTAGCTTTCGCAGAAACAAAAGGCCGGCAATAATTGTTGGTTGCATAAATTATGCATATATTTGCAGTGCAAAATCATCAAAACTATGTTATCATCTATCAACTTTCAGGAAATTCTCAGTGCATTCATTGTGCTATTTGCCGTGATAGACATCATAGGCTCTATCCCTATCATTATCAATCTTAAACAAAGCGGTCGTAGCCTCAATTGCACAAAGGCTACTATTCTTTCATTCTTATTGATGACGGCTTTCTTTTTCGCAGGAGAGATACTGCTCCAACTGTTCCAGGTGGACATAGCCTCGTTTGCAGTAGCAGGAGCCTTCATCATCTTCCTGATGTCATTGGAGATGATTCTGGACATAGAGATTTTCAAAAATCAAGGTCCCATCAAAGAGGCTACGTTAGTCCCCTTGGTATTTCCATTGTTGGCCGGACCTGGTTCGTTCACCACGTTATTGTCCCTTAGGGCCGAATTTGCCGCAATCAACATTGTCATAGCCCTTGTTCTCAATATGGCATGGGTGTATGTCGTACTCTCTATAACTGGACGCATCGAGCACCTGTTAGGGAAGGGAGGCATCTACATGCTACGGAAATTTTTCGGTATCATTTTGTTGGCCATTGCAGTCCGCCTGTTTACCGCCAATATTTCGCAATTGATGTCGCAACTGACCGAGAATTGAATCCAACTCCAGTCAACTTTGACTAAAAAAATCTTGGGATGTATGTTGACGATTTCCGTTGACTGCCTTTGGTTTCGTAGAACTTCTTTTAACTTAATTATAATACAGGTTTACTTCCTTTCATCTTGAACGAGCAAGAGAAGAACAAAAGACTCCGTCTTGAGAGATTTTTCCTCAAAAGAGAAGAAAAGGTTATGCTCTCTTCGAAATATTTATTACCTTTGTTGCCTAAAATTTCTTAATGCAGGAATAGTATGCAACATATCAAGTTAGGAAGATATAATCAGTTGGAAGTAGTGAAAGAGGTTGATTTCGGCGTCTATCTGGATGGATTCGACGATGGGGAGATTTTGCTTCCGGCCCGTTATGTGCCGACCGATTGCAGGGTGGGCGATGTGCTCAACGTATTTATTTATCTTGATAATGAGGAGCGTCTGGTGGCTACAACGTTGGAGCCGTTGGTGCAAGTAGGGCAATTTGCCTGGTTGGAAGTGGCTTGGGTGAACGAGTATGGTGCTTTCCTCAATTGGGGATTGATGAAGGATCTGTTTGTGCCCTTCCGTGAGCAGAAGATGAAGATGCAGATGGGACGCAGCTATTTGGTACATGCCCATTTGGATGAAGACAGTTACCGTATTGTAGCTTCGGCCAAGGTAGAGCGTTACCTCAGTAAGGAACATCCCGCTTATCAGCCTGGTGAAGAGGTGGAAGTGCTTGTATGGCAACGAACGGATTTGGGATTGAAGGTTATCGTGGATAACCTATATGGTGGTTTGCTCTATAAGGATGAACTCTTTTCGGCAATAGAACCAGGCATGAAATTGGCCGCATATGTAAAACAAGTTCGGGAAGATGGTAAGATAGACCTTACACTTCATAAAAAGGGATATGCCAAAGTTGAAGATTTTTCGGATACCTTATTGGCTTATCTCAAGGAACATGAAGGTTGTGTCCGGTTGCATGACAAGAGTCCGGCTGAAGCCATTTATGATACATTCGGTGTGAGTAAGAAGACTTTCAAGAAGGCTGTAGGCGATTTGTATAAAAAACGCCTTGTCACAATCAGTGAGGCGGGAATCCGATTGGTCTGATATGGAGATGGAAATGACGAAGCCAAGTATATTCCAACGTCCTGTATGGGTAGTTGTTTTTGCTCTGACGGCAGCTATTGCTTGGGGATGGGCCTATCCGCTCATCAAATTGGGTTTTGGTGAGTTTGGCATTACAAGTGAGATGACGGGTAGCAAGATGTTGTTTGCCGGTATTCGTTTTGCCATCTCCGGATTGATAGTGCTGGCCATTGCTCGTGGAAAGGGTAAGGATTTCAAGATGGCTCGTCCGCGGAATTGGTGGTATCTGTTGGCATTTGCCCTGTTGAACACCACATTACATTATGCTTGCTTCTACATAGGCTTGTCGCATAGTGAGGGGGCACGGGCAGCAATCCTCAATTCGTTGGGAGTGTTCCTCTTGGTTTTGTTGGCTTGCCTGTTTTTTAAGAGTGACCGCTTGACTACGCGCAAAATCATAGGGTGTGCCATCGGTTTTGCCGGTATATTGGCTCTCAATATAGGTGGAGGTGATAGCGGAAAATTTACTTTTTGGGGCGATGGCATGATTATCCTGAATGCACTTTGCTCGGCTTCTGCAGGTTTGATGACACGTGGATTGCGTACACGGGTAGATGTTTTTGTCGGTACAGGTTATAGTTTGGCTATAGGTGGTGCCCTGTTGGTAATTCCTGGTTTGGTGATGGGCGGTACTTTGCCTCAAGCGACGGTGATGGGTATCGTCATATTGGGTTTGCTTATTGCCATTTCTACATTGGGTTTTACACTCTACAATAAATTGCTCAGTTGCAACCCCGTAGGCAAAGTGGCTATCTTCAATTCGCTTATTCCGGTAGTTGGGGCTATCACTTCATGCCTTTGTCTGGATGAACCTTTCTATTGGAAATATCTCATGGCCGCCTTGTTGGCCACTGGTGGTATCTATATAATAAATAAAGGTAAATGATACGTCTGTAAATAGGAATTGAGATGAAAACGATGAAACTTATAAATGTCTTTCGCCTGTTGGCTATGATAATGTTGTTGGTTAGTGTGAATGTACAAGCCGTAGGGATAAGGAAAAAACTTTCGAACCGGAAAGCCAGTGTGGAGGCTAAGGCTATGTATAAATTACTTCTACGAATACATAAAGAGGGTAAGACCCTTTCGGGACAGATGTGGGCACCTTGGGGGATTGATGAGATAGAATATGTACATGAGGTAACGGGGAAATATCCTGTGGTCAGAGGGCACGACCTTATACATGAGGGAAGTAACGCCCGCGAAGTAGAGTTGATGATTGATTGGTACAGACGAGGTGGGATACCTACTTTGATGTGGCATTGGGGAGCACCCACAAAAGGGGAAGGCTACGAACAGAGTAAGATGACCATTGATGTAGCCCGATGCTTTGACGAGGGAACCCCCGAATATGTAGCTATGTGGAAGGATTTGGAGCGTGTGGCTGGTTGGTTGGAAAAACTGAAAGAGGCCAAAGTCCCCGTATTGTGGCGTCCTATGCATGAATTTGATGGTCGTTGGTTTTGGTATGGAAAGGGGGGAGGAGAATTGTTCGTCCGACTATGGCAAACAATGTATGACTATTTAGTGAAAGAGCGGAAATTGGACAACCTCATTTGGGTCCTTCCGCATAGTGGAAATCTGGATGAGAGTTACAATCCGGGACAGGAGTATTACGACCTTGTTGGTCCTGATACATATAGTAAAGACGAACAGGGAAAGTTGTATCATGCCATCGTCAAAATGCATGGAGATGATTTGCTCATCCCCTTGCACGAGTGTGGGACTCTGCCAAATCCTGATGAATGCAAGAAGAACAATACCGTGTGGATGTGGTGGATGTTGTGGCATACGGGGCATTTGACAAATCACGACAAGGAAGAACTGAAACGTATTTATAATCATTCGGATGTGCTTACATTGGATGAAATGGAGAATTGGAAATGAAATAACAACCTAAATACATAAAAACATGAAAAAACTATTATCACTGATGACAGCTCTGATGATGAGCTTATGTTCGTGGGCTACTACGGGAGGATACTACAACGTAAAGGACTATGGGGCTAAGGGTGACGGCTCTCATATTGATAGTCCTGCTATCAATGCGGCAATCGAAGCTGCATCAGAGAAAGGCGGAGGTACGGTTTATTTCCCTGCAGGAATCTATCAGAGCTATTCCATCCATTTGAAGAATAACATTTCCCTTTATCTGGATCATGGTGCGGTGCTGAAGGCGGCAGTCCCTACTGATTCGATGCACTATGACCTGCCCGAAGAAAACCTATCGGATGATTATCAGGACTTTGGGCACAGCCATTGGAAGAACTCTCTGATATGGGGTATCGGATTGCATGATATTACCATCGAAGGCTTCGGATTGATTGACGGTTCGGAAGGTATCACCCGCGGACAAGCAAAACAAAACGGCCACCCGGCTGCCAATAAGGCTATAGCTCTGAAAGAGTGCCGCAATGTGACTATCCGTGACATCAGCATGCTCAAGTGCGGACACTTTGCCATGTTGCTCACGGGAGTGGACAATCTGACGATTGACAATGTGCGGTGCGACACCAACCGCGATGCCTTCGATATTGACTGTTGTGCCAATGTGCGTGTTTCCAACTGTCAGGTAAACACGCTCAACGACGATGCCATTGTGCTGAAATGCTCTTATGGATTGGGATATGCCAAGGCTACGGAAAATGTGACCATCACCAATTGTCATGTATCAGGTTATGACCCCGGTACAATGCTTGACGGTACTTATCAAAAGACCATCACTGCCGCTCCCGACCGTGACGGCCCGACAGGACGTATCAAGATGGGTACTGAGTCAAACGGAGGATTCAAGAATATCACCATCAGCAATTGCACCTTCGACCATTGCCGTGGATTGGCATTGGAGACGGTGGATGGAGCCATCATTGAAGATATTACCATCGACAACATTGCTATGCGCGACATTTGCAACTCGCCCATCTACGTCCGTTTGGGCAACCGTGCACGCGGGCCGAAAGAATTACCCTTCTCTGTTATCCGACGGGTGAAGCTGAGCAACATTGTGGTGAAGGATGCCGATTGCCGCTATGCTTCCATGATTTTCGGTTTGGAGGGACACATGATTGAGGACATTACCTTGAGCAACATCCACATCCAGTATCGTGGCGGGTTGACGATGGAGGACGTAAGACTGCAGCGTGGTGCCAATTCCTTCTTTACCCGCACAAACTCTGCAGCCAACGGTACGCCTGACACCCGTAGGAACCGTTCGCAGGCTGTTGACGAAAAGAAAGAACGCGACCCCTATGATGTGCCACAGATGGAGCACGGCTATCCTGAACCTTCATCGCATGGCATATTGCCTGCATACGGCCTTTTCATCAGCCATGCGCGTGGTGTGACCATTGACAATGTGACACTCGAAACCATCAATGAGGACAAGCGCCCGCCCATTGTGCTGATGGATGTGGAAGACATCAAGCTGAGCAACATGAAGGTGGATAAGGCTGATGAAGTGCCCTACGTTGTAATGAAGGGAGTGAAGAATGCAGAGTTGGAAAACTTTCAGTATGTGAAGAATCGGGTGATTGCAGTAGCAACTGACAAGGAATTGGCGAAGTGAGAATTGTGCATGGCACAATGCACAGTTGTGCATAGCTGAATGCACTGCTGTGCACAGAGTAATGCACAATCGTGCATTGGGAAATGCAAATTAGTGTACGGCTGAATGCCATCCCGTGCACAGGTGATGCAATCTTTTGAAAGGGCGCTTGCTCATGAAAAACAATTGGGAAACTGAAAAAATCAGCCGTTTTATTTTGTCCTCCGATTGTCATGCATTATCTTTGCCCGCTGTATGATGGAATTTTATGGACAAATAATATAAAGACCTATGAACAAAGAACTGGAAATGTGCCCCAATAAGTTGGTGGCAGCACTCGGAAAACCGAGTAAGGAGTTTACCAAGGCGGACATCATTGGATATATCAAACAGAATGATATCCGCATGGTCAATTTCATGTATCCGGCAGGTGACGGACGACTGAAGACTCTGAATTTTGTGATTAATAACGCTGCATACTTGGATGCTATCCTCACTTGCGGCGAGCGTGTGGATGGCAGCAGCCTGTTCCCCTTTATCGAAGCGGGCAGCAGCGACCTCTATGTGCTCCCTCGTTTCAGTACGGCCTTCATCGACCCGTTTGCTGAGATTCCTACCGTGTCGATGCTCTGCTCATACTTCAACAAGGATGGTGAACCACTGGAAAGTTCTCCAGAGAATACTCTGCGCAAGGCTTGCCGTGCCTTCAACGAGGTGACGGGGATGGAGTTTCAAGCCATGGGCGAATTGGAGTACTACGTGATTGCACCCGATTGTGGAATGTTTCCCGCTACCGACCAGAAGGGCTATCACGAGTCGGCCCCCTATGCCAAGTTCAACGAGTTCCGCACCCGCTGCATGGCTTACATCGCACAAGCTGGCGGACAAATCAAGTATGGACACTCAGAAGTGGGCAACTTCACCATCGATGGCAAAATTTATGAGCAGAACGAGATTGAGTTCCTCCCCGTGAATGCCGAAGATGCAGCCGACCAGTTGATGATTGCCAAATGGATTATCCGCAATTTGGGTTATCAGATGGGCTACGATATCACCTTTGCTCCGAAGATTACGGCAGGAAAGGCCGGTTCGGGCCTCCATGTCCACATGCGCATCGTAAAGGACGGACAGAACCAGATGTTGGACGGTGGTGTGCTCTCTGCTACAGCCCGTCGCGCCATTGCGGGTATGATGGAGTTGGCCCCCTCAATCACCGCATTCGGTAACACTAATCCCACTTCTTACTTCCGATTGGTTCCTCATCAAGAGGCTCCCACCAACATCTGTTGGGGCGACCGCAACCGTTCGGTGCTTGTGCGCGTTCCCCTCGGATGGGCGGCCAAGAGCGATATGTGCAAGATTGCCAACCCCTTGGAGGCAGAGAGCAACTACGACACTACGCAGAAACAGACGGTTGAGATGCGTTCACCGGATGGCTCGGCTGACATCTATCAGCTCATTGCCGGATTGGCCGTAGCTTGCCGTTATGGTTTTGAGCTCGACAATGCATTGGAGATTGCAGAAAAGACTTACGTGAACGTGAATATCCACCAGAAGGAGAATGCCGACAAGCTGAACTCATTGGCTTGCCTGCCAGACAGTTGTGAGGCTTCTGCCGATTGCATCGAGCGTCAGCGTGCCGCATTCGAGAAGTACAACGTGTTCAGTCCTGCTATGATTGATGGCATCATCAAGAAACTCCGTTCGTATGGCGACCGTACCCTCCGTGCCGACATCGGTACGAATCAGGAGGAGATGCTGAAACTCGTGAACCGCTATTTCCATTGCGGATAAGGATGCATGAAGGTGTGGCATAATTCAAATATCTAATATAACTGAGTCCACTTGAAAAAGACATTTTTGATCAAAATGACTTTTTCAAGTGGACTCAATAAATATAAATCCGTGCCTAAAAGTTGAACGGTTACTTCTCCCTGAGTAGAATTTCGTCAAGACGGAATATAGTGTTTCCTGTTGCAAGGCTCTCTCCCTTGTATCTGAATCCGATATAGATGAGGCCTGAATAGGAATTGAATGTTATCTCTCCGGATGATATCCAAGACAGCTCGGGTGTGGCCTCCGGACAAGCTATATCTGCTTTGATTCTTGCTATGGACGAGCTTTCTTCGGGAACTCTCTTTCCCAAAACGAACACATCGAATTGTGTCTTGCCGTCCCAACGGTTGTAAGCAGTCTGGAATGTCAAGACAGCATTCTTCATTTGCCCCACCTTGACAGGTGGGGATATCAGCCAATATTCAAATGGATGTCCGGGGATGGAATCAGTGTGGGTAATGGTTGCAAACTTGTTGGTTCGGGTGTGTCCGATGTGCCAATAACCTGACGAAGGACCTAAAGTGGTCCACCCTTCCAAGGAGAGGGAATCTCCCGGTTGGTTTTCGGTGAAGTCATGATAAAAGGAGCTGACAGCCTGTGCATATTCCATGTCTTCAGCTGCAGAACCTTGATTGAAAACGTAGGCGGAGGTTCCCTTCATGCCCGCAACCGTATAGTAGGTTTCGATGTTCCCCTTCAGCCTGACTATCCGTTTGTGGTTCGCCGGATGGTCTTTCAGGTTCAACTCTTGACGTACGTTGCCTTTGGCCGGCAGTGCCACAGGAAGACAGCGAGCCATATCTTGCACATCATAATTGTCGGCCAACAGCAGATTTGTTTCGCTTGCCTCCAATGCGGAAAAACGGGCCGATTTGTAGCTGGTACTTGCCAAATAACCTACAATGTAGCCCTGAACCCATACGTTTTTGATAATGCTGTCGGGGGAATACAATCTTTGTATATCAGATACCTTGTAGGGATTTTCTTGAGTCCCGTTGCGTACCCCTTGTTCATCTCCAATTTCCGGCAATGGAGCGGATAGCTCTTCTTGTTTGGAATCTTCTTGGGCTGTCGGTGTTTCTGGTATCTCTATCCGTTCGCAAGATAATATGCTGAAGGATAAAAGAGGAATCAGGAGAAAGGGAGCAGTCCGGCTTCTCAATGCGGCTCTGCGTTTGCACCATAGTTGCCAACTGTTAAACAAATTCTGCCACAGAACGTAGGTGCCTGGCCCCAGTGAGGAAATGGGGTTCAAGTAGGTATAAGAAAGCCAAATGGCAAAAACCGTATTCTTCTGTCCCAATGCTTGTCCGCCGCTGATGCGGTCATTATAATAACCTCCTATCCTTTTACCTAAAAAGAACTGTATGGCACAGGCGGCAAATCCACTTGCCCCTAAAAGCAGCAAAGTGGATAAAGAGGCTTGGCTATGTACGATGGAACGAAGAGTCTGTGCCACCACAATGGCTAAAGCCACACTCCATAAATAAAAAGCCAAATCGCGTATGGAGGTTATCTTTTCTATCAGTCGGGAGGCGTATCTGCGTAGCAATAAGGCTGTGATGAGTGGGCAAATGAGCAGCGGAAACACCTTCTGCATGATAGTGGCAAATGCCATGCTGAAGGATGCGCCTTCGTGCGGTTCTACCAAAGGAAAAACAAAGGGGATTGTAATGGCAGCAACAATATTGGACAGGATGGTGTAAGTGGTCAGGCTTGAAGGGTTTCCACCCAACTTCTCCGTGATGACGGCTGCAGCGGTGGCCGTAGGGCAGATAATGCATACCATGAAAGATTCGGCAGCTATGTTGAGCTTGTAGGAGTGTGAGGAACAAAGTATGGCGACGGCCACAATGATGCAGGATACAACTTGGAAAAGGGCTAGCCAAAGATGCCAAAGGCTGGGTTTCAATTGGCGTAATGGCACTTTGCAAAATGTTACGAACAGCATGACGAATATCAACGTGGGAGTAAGGATGTTTGTCGCTGCATGAATCCACGGCTTTAAAGGAAAAAGAAAAGGCAGGTGGGCAAATAGCAGATAAACACCTGTACCTACCAGCATGGCTATGGGAAGAGTCCAATTCTTCAACAATTGCAATATGTTATGCATGATTTTTGTGGATGTTAGTTTTTGGTGGCAAAGTTACGCATAAATAATGTTTGTTGTGTCCGAAAAGGCGCATCTTTCGTCTTGATTAACTGAAAACCATAAAATATTTTCCAGTTCTATTAAAAATATAGTAATTTTGCAGGCACATTCAAGAACTCATGAGACTGCAGAAAATCTCTTTACATGTAGTTTGTTTGTGTTTGCTGTTTTTCCTGCCTTTGGTAGGGATGGCGGCAAGCAGGGATTTTGTCGTTGTTATCGATGCCGGTCATGGAGGAAAGGACCCTGGCGCAGTAGGGCGTAAAGCGCGAGAGAAGGTGATCAATCTGAATGTGGCATTGGCCTTGGGAAAACTGATAGAGAACAATTGTCCGGACACCCGTGTTGTGTACACTCGCCAGACGGATGTCTTTCTTTCGTTGGACAAACGAGCACGGATTGCCAATAAAGCCAAAGCTGATTTGTTTATATCAATCCATACCAATGCTTTGCCCAAAGGACGTATAGCCCGCGGTACGGAAACCTACACGCTGGGTATGCATCGGGCCAATGACAAACTGGAGGTGGCGCAGCGGGAAAATGCTGTAATCCTGGTCGAAGAGAATTACAAAGAGAGGTATGCAGGGTTCAATCCCAAGTCTGCTGAAAGTTATATTGTATTCGAATTTATGCAAGACAAACACATGGAGCAAAGTGTATCATTGGCAAAGTTGATACAAAGCCAGTTCCGCTCTTATGCCAAACGGGTAGATAAAGGGGTGCATCAGGCCGGTTTTCTGGTTCTTAGAGAAACATCCATGCCCAGTGTACTTGTTGAATTGGGATATATCTCCACACCGGATGAAGAGACTTATCTGAATAGCAAAAAAGGTGTTGAGGCCCTCAGTCGGAGTATTTATAATGCATTTGTGGCATACAAGGATTCTCAGATGCGTCCGAAAGCAAATATAGGGAAAAGTCCTACAGTGGAGGTGACAGAAAATCAGGCGCAGGCAGAGGTGGAGAAAAAGAGTATCAAGGCAGATGGACACCTTGAAGAGGAAAAAAATCTTCCCGTCTTCAAATTGCAGATTCTGTCAACTTCCTCTCCTTTGCCAGCAGGTAGTAGCAGATTGAAGGGCGTGAAGGCCTTTTTCTACAAAGAGAATGGTCTGTACAAATATACGTATGGCGAAACGACTGATTATAATGAAATCATGCGCCTCAAACGTAAAATGGCAGATAAGTTTAAGGATGCGTTTGTTGTAGCATTCAAGGGAACTGAAAAGATTAATATACAGGAAGCGGTAAAGGAGTTCAAAGAAAGAGAACAAAAGGAATAAGATTCTATTATATATAATAAGGAAATAGAAAAAAATTGAAAGTAATGAAATATCTGACAAAGGAGGTAAAGATTGGGATAACAGGCATTGTTGCGATAGCCGTGTTGGTATATGGACTTAATTTCTTGAAAGGAATTAATGTTTTCAAGGCTGGAAACGGATATTATGTGGAATTTGAGGATATTGCAGGTCTGGTCACTTCCAGCCCTGTATATGCTGATGGGTATGGTATAGGACTGGTCCGTGAGATACAATATGATTATCGTAATCCGGGTCATGTTGTCGTAGAAATAGAACTTGACCGTGAAGTGAAACTCCCTATCGGTACAACAGCAGAATTGGAAACCGAGATGCTGGGGACAGTGAAGATGAACTTGAAGTTGCCTCGTGGGGTCAACCGATGGTATGTCCAAGGGGATACCTTGCAGGGTGTGGTGAATGCTGGAGTAATGGGAAAAGCTGCCGGGTTGGTGCCTAAAGTTGAGATGATGATGCCTAAATTGGATTCTATACTGATGTCGCTCAACAACCTGCTTGCTGACCAATCGTTGGCAAATACGCTGCATAATGCCGAACAGGTTACGGCCAATCTGCAAATCACAACCGAACGTTTGAATGGCTTGTTGGCCTCTGATATTCCTGCCATTGCCGGAAATCTGAATATGGTTACGGAGAATTTGGCTGTGATTTCAACAAATCTTAAGGATATAGATTATGCTTCAACTGTGGCACGTATTGATGCGACACTTGAAGGAGTGAAGCAGTTTACGGACCAGTTGCAAAGTAAAGAGAATACTGTGGGCATGTTGCTCAACGATCGTGCGCTTTACGATAATTTGTTGAAGACTACAGGCAACGCCTCTGCATTGCTTGAAGACCTTAAAGAGCATCCCAAACGTTACGTTCACTTCTCTTTATTTGGTCATAAAGAAAAGTAACGAAATAGGCAAATGATTTGTTCAAAATAGATTTTGTCTAAATAGAAAGTCGCAGAAAAACAAAGTTGGGCCTAAGATGAAATTGTGCTTGTTAGAGAGGGGTTTGGAGCGAGTTTGCCCTGTTTCATTTAGATGGAATGAAAATAAAGAAAACAACAAAAGCGACTGACAGATAGTCAGTTGCATTTTTTTTGGAATCTAAATAACTTCCCAATTTTTCCTCTTGCTAAACTGCTGTAATTTAAAGCCTTATTCTTGACCAAAAAAAACGGAGGAAAAAATCATTTTTTTATTTCAAATAAGATTTGCAACTTTGCAGCGTAGAAGTTTCACTATTTGATTTTTTAAGCCATTAAAAGCTATTATGACGGACAACAATCATGTTGTGCTTTGGGAACGCTGTCTGAAAATCATTGCAGACAACGTGCCAGGGCCCACGTACGAAAGAATCTTCCTGTCAATTTGGCCTGTGAAGTTTGAGGAGGGAATCCTGACTTTGGGTGTGCCAAGCTCGTTCGTATGCGAGTATTTGGAGGAACATTATATAGACCTGCTACGATATGTGATATACCGTGAATACGGTGAAGGTACACATTTGAAATATCGTGTACTTATCGACAAAGAAAATAAGCAGGAACAGGAGTGGGAGAGTGATAGCTCTTCGCAAGCCGTGCGGCCTAAGCCTATTTTGGCTGATGGTAATAAGGTGTTACCTGCCAGACCTGTGGCAGCGCCGCAGGATTTGGATCCACAACTGAATCCGAAATACAATTTTGAAAATTTCATCGAAGGGCTTAGCAATAAGCTCTCCCGTACAGCGGGAGAGGCTGTTGCACAAAGTCCGGCGAAGACTTCGTTCAATCCTCTCTTTATCTATGGTCCGTCGGGAGTGGGAAAGACGCATCTGGTCAATGCTATCGGTACACGCATAAAGGAATTGTATCCAAACAAACGTGTCCTGTATGTATCGGCATACCTTTTCTATGTGCAATATACGAATTCGGTGCGTGAAAATACGCAGAATGACTTTATAAACTTCTACCAGTCTATTGATGTGTTGATTATTGACGATGTGCAAGAGTTTGCTACGCGGACAAAAACGCAGAATACCTTCTTCCATATTTTTAACCACCTGCATCAAAATGGGAAACAGCTTATACTGACTTCGGACCGTTCACCTGTCATGTTGCAAGGGATGGAAGACCGTTTGCTTACCCGTTTCAAGTGGGGATTGATAGCAGAGATGGAGCGGCCGAATGTAGAACTGCGGAGACATATATTATATAATAAGGTTAGACGCGATGGTTTGAACTTCCCTGAGGAGGTGATTGATTATATAGCAGAGAATGTTGATGAAAGTGTGCGTGACCTGGAGGGGGTAGTCACTTCCCTGATGGCTAATTCCATGGTGTATAACCGTGAGGTCGATATCGAGATGACTGAGCGGGTAGTACGTAGGGCCATTCGCAATATGTCTGAACAAAAAACAATTTCTGTGGAGGATGTGCTGGAAAAAGTTTGTGCACATTATGGTGTGGAGACAACTGCTGTTTCTGCCAAAACACGCAAACGTGAAGTCGTGCAAGTTCGGCAACTGGCTATGTATTTGGCAAAGAAGCATACGGATGCCTCGTCGGCCAAGATTGGAAAGCTCATAGGTAAGCGCGACCACGCCACTGTGCTCCATGCTTGCAAGATTGTAGGAGGCCAGCTGGAGGTTGACAAGGCCTTTAGAAGTGAGGTAGAGGAGTTGGAAGCGACTCTAAGGAAAAGATAAGGGGGAATTCGTGTCCGATAGGAAAAGACGAGCAGGAATCCCCCCCATTAAAAGCATCCTAAGATAAATGAGCATATTTATCTTAGGATGCTTTGCTAATGAATCTATAGTGTCTGAAGGAAAAGGCTGTCTTTGGCTTTTTGGACACTACTATTTTTCTTCTTTTGTAATTTAGTTGGAAAGCATGTTGCTTTTGTAGAAAACACCCCCAAAAAATGAACATATGTTCAAGTGCCTCTGAACATATGTTCATGTGCCAACGAACATATGTTCATGACCATTTGAACTTATGTTCTTATTTCTCCCTAATTTCAGCTAAATAGCAGAAGATTCATGTTCTTTGTGAAATAGCAGAAGAACCGTTTTCTTTTTACATAAAACCTTGTTGTTTGAGTACCTCCAGAAGATTGGCAGATATGGCTACGTTGGCTTCGCGCGTATATCGGATGTCTGTAAAGATTTGGGCCAGTGTCTCTTTCTGGTTGATTTCCACAAAGTGTATGTTCTCGGGTAGGGCTTCTTTGGCGGAGTAGTGGCGGTCTATGTCTGCAGGGGTATAGTTATGGTAAGTCTCTTGGTGTACAAATGAGGCTAAGGGCAGACGATCGCTTTGCGGAGGGTACTCATCGGGCCATCCTACTGTGATTGTAGCCACGGGCACTACTAACTTAGGCAGTTTGAGGATGTCAATAATCTGTCCGGCATTATAGATTGTAGTACCCAAATAGCAGATTCCTAATCCTCTCTCTTCAGCCAGGTTGCAGAAATTCTGGCAAAAAAGTAGTGCATCGCTTGCAGCATTCATGAACGAGAGCATATTGTCATACCCCGGGTCCGCTTTGCGGCAGCGGCACCATTGCGAAGTACGGTTGAAGTCGGCACAGAAGGTCAGAACTATAGGTGCTCCCTTTACCATCGGTTGGTTGAAATGTGCAGGTGCAAGGCGTTCCTTCATGCTTTCATCGTGTGTCACTACGACGCTGTATAGTTGCAGGTTCCCCATTGTCTGTGCCCGAGCTGCAGTTTCTAACAATTCGTTCAGTAAGGGGGTGGAAACCTCGTCTCTTTTATATTTACGTATGCTCCGTCGGTTCTTGATTGTTTCCATATTCTTTTTTTTCTTTTTGGCATTTTACGAATGCAAAAGTACACTTTTTCTCTGAATTCTCAAAATAACAATTTCCTGCGTAGATAGTTTTGGAAATTCTTCATTAATTGCAGTATAAGAAAAAACAAGTGGGGACGTGAATAATCACGTCCCCACAATCGTTTCAATAAATCTTATATTTCTCTATTAATTACGAGAATCTGCCGAATAGTTAAGATTCAAGGCCCATGCTTTACGCAATTCTTGCTTGATATCTGTAACAATACCCATGCGAGTTTCTTTATCAACCTTGAGTGATACCTTCATGAAGGGCTTGTCGATTTCCTTCATGGCATCACGCTCTTGATAGATATACTCTTGCACTTGAATCAAGTTGTCAACGAACTTGTCGTTCAACTGGATCTGAGAGCTTGAACCTCTCTGTGCACGGAACTCACGGGTAGGCTTACCTACATAGATGTACGAAATCAATGATTTCTTGGTCATCTTTTCAATTTCTGTACCTTTAGGTACCTTGAACTCTACCTTCAAAGTAACTTCACGCATCGTAGTAACAATCATGAAGAAGAACAGGATAGTAAAGATCAAGTCAGGCAATGATGACGTATTCAACGCCGGCATACCTCTTTTTTCTCCTTTTCCAAATTTGCTCATAACTATTATTATTTAGCGTAGTTTTTAGGTTCAGCTTCTGAAATCTTCTGTGGGTAGTATGTACGGATAGCCAACTGTTCGTCTTCAGAGCATTGTGTGTAGGGCTTGTGGAATTTGCGTTTTGCCAACTCATCGCGCAACTCGTTGTAAGCTGCTACCAACTCGTTTTGTACTGCAAAATATTTGTCATAGCTTGTACCACGGTCGCTCTGCAAAGAGATAACGTGCTTATCAGTAATATATACCGTACCGAAGAAATCTATCTCCTTGGCTACCTTGTCAGGCAAGTTGGCCAAATTTTCCGGATTGTCGATGAACTCTTTGGCTCTTGCTCTGATTTCGCTTACTTCAGCGTAGTCGCCACCAATCATCAATTCGTCCATAGCGTTGATACGTACCTGAAGTACGTTACGCTCCTTAATCTCTGTCTCAGCATCCAAGTCCTTGTCTTCGGGTGGAGGTGGCAAACGACGTGCCAAACCTTTGTCCGTGTCCATAGACGTGGTTGTGAGGAAGAAGATCAACAGGATGAAAGAGATATCGGCCGTTGAGCTTGAGTTCAGTTCCGGTACTTCTCTTTTTTTCTTTCCCATTATTATTCTAACTTTAATAGGTTCTTAGAATTATCTTTTGAAAATACCAGAAAGGTTAACAATCAATGCAACACCTGCGATAGCCATCAGTGAATAGATTGCATAGATGAAGGTGTCTGTCAATGTCAACAATGTAGTGTCGTCAAAGATTTTTCCGCTGGGCAAAACCAAAGGTTCTGTTGAGGCTGCAGACAATGAACCAATCATGATAGCAATCAAAAGTCCTACAGAAACCACAGAAATGGCTGTATCGGGTACACCTGTAATATTTACGCCCTTCGGACCGCCTATTGAAGATATTACATTCCATAAAGCTCCGAAGACCGTGGCCAGAATACAGATTGCGGCCATGGCATACATAAACACGATGAGTGTACCTGTATGCTCGGGAGCATTGTATTTACCTTGCATGTTGTCATAACCTGATCCAAAGAAGAGACCGAAGACTACTAATGTGGCGACAATCAATGCGATAAATACATAAAAAGATACTTTATGTGCTTTCATCACTTACTCTAATTTACAATTTAATAGATTCAATTACTTCTTCAGGTTGTACTTCATGATGAGGTCGAGCAATGTGATTGAAGAGTCCTCCATATCAGCTGTCAAAGCCTCAATCTTAGAAAGAATGTAGTTGTAGAATACCTGAAGAATCAAAGCTACCACGATACCGAAGATAGTAGTAATCAAGGCCACCTTCATACCACCGGCAACAACGGTCGGAGAGATATCACCTGCAGCCTCGATAGCGTCAAATGATGCCACCATACCAATCACAGTACCCAAGAATCCGAGTGACGGAGCCATAGCGATGAACAATGTGATCCAAGAGCAACCTTTCTCAAGGTAAGCTGTCTGAACGCCGCCGTAAGATACGATAGAGCGCTCAACAACGTCAATGCCTTCACCAATACGCATCAGACCCTGATAGCAGATAGAGGCAACAGGACCACGAGTGTTACGGCATACGGTCTTAGCACCTTCAACATCGCCCTTAGCAAGAGCTTCTTCAATCTTAGCCATCAATTTTTTTGTGTTAACTTCTGCAAGGCTCAAATAGATGATACGCTCGATACAGAAAGCCAAACCGATAACCAATGCAACGGCTACCAATGACATAAATCCTGCGTCACCTTCGATAAACTTAGTCTTCAACTCTTTGTGAATACTTCCTTCTTCTACAGGAGCTTCTTCTGCTACAGGAGCCTCCTCTGCTACAGCAGCTGAATCAACAGCAGCTGAATCCACTACTTCAGTAGAAGCTGCGGCTTCTTCCTGAGCCATTACTGACTGGGTAAGACCAAAGGTCATCAAACCCATTACTGCAACGATTGCAAATAACTTTTTCATTGTGTTTCTAAATTTTTAAGATTTGATAATTAGTTATTATGATTGTTAGTTTTCTCTCTTTTTTATCTCTGTCTATGCGGAGAGAGGGGGATTCGAACCCCCGATACGCTTTAGGCGTATACACGCTTTCCAGGCGTGCCTCTTCAACCACTCGAGCATCTCTCCCTCTTTGTATTTCCGCATGTAAAAGCTACCGGTTTTCATGGCCGTTCTCCTCTCTTGCAGAGTTTTCAGCTACAAATGTATTCTTTTTTATTCGATTTACACCTCTTTCTTTCCATATTAATTTTCCTAAACGGCCAAAATTAATACATTTTAAAACATTTATCATCTTTTTGAGGTTATTTTACCCCTTTTCAAACACTTTTCGCGCATTGTTTGTGGTAATGTCCGCTATCAGCTCAGTCTCTTTCCCGTATATGGAGGCAAGATGGGCCAATGTGTATTGGATGAATGCGGTTTCATTCCTTTTGCCCCTATGGGGCACAGGTGCCAAGTAGGGAGAGTCGGTCTCGATGACAATGCGTTCGATCGGTACACGAGTCAATACTCCGGGCAGGAGTGATTTCTTGAATGTCAAAACTCCATTTATCCCTAACATGAAACCGTCGAAGGATAGGAAACGGGATGCTTCATCGGCTGACCCTGTAAAGCTATGGAATATGCCTCGCAAGGAGGTATTCCGGTAATCGGACATGATGGTATAGAGTTCGTTGAAGGCTTCGCGGCAATGTATGACCAATGGCAAGTCATAGCGAATGGCCCATTGTATCTGTTGGCGCAGGGCATCTTCTTGCTCTTGTTGGAAGGTTTTGTCCCAATAGAGGTCCATTCCTACTTCTCCAATGGCCGTGAACCGGGCGGTTGAGGAGGCTAATAAATCTTCTAACTTGTCCAATTCTTGTTGATACCCCTCATTGACAGAGGTCGGATGTAGTCCTATCATGGGGAGGCAATATCCGGGATATTCTTCGGAAACTTTCAGCATGTCGGCTACTGACGAGGTGTCGATATTCGGCATGTATATGCGGGTCACTCCGGCTTCTCGGGCACGAAGAATGACCTCAGGTAAATCATCAGTGAACTCCTCTGTGAACAGGTGTGAATGGGTGTCAATGATTTCCATCCGTTGTCAAACGTTTCGTTTCATTAGCGATAGGGCAAACTCACGTAAGATGCTTTTACGGCTCTCTTCGATATTTATGCTGGTGAGGCTTTCTTCGGCCGCAAGGAAGTAGGATTCAATTTTCTGTTGGCACAATTCCTTGATTCCGATGGCGTCGTAGAGGGCTGTTACCGCCTTTATCTTTTCTTGTTCGTTGCAATTGTTCGTTGCTATCCACATTTCCAATTTGGCCCGTTGGGTGTTGTTCGCCCGTTGGAGAGCATTGATTAGCATGTAGGTCTTCTTGTTGCACAGGATGTCGCCTCCTATCTTTTTTCCGAAAATGGCGGGGTCTCCATATACATCCAGATAGTCGTCCTGAAGCTGGAAAGCCAATCCCAAACGGACACCATATTCGTAGAGTATGCGGGCATCCTCTTCGGGGGCACCGGCCAGTACGGCTCCAATCTTTAAGCTTGCCGCCAACAGGACAGAGGTCTTCAGACGAATCATTTCAAGGTATTCGTCTTCCGTCACATCGTTGCGGGTTTCAAACTCCATGTCGTATTGTTGGCCCTCGCCTATTTCCAGGGCGGTGTCGTTGAATATTTCCATCACGGTTTTCAGATGGCAGGTTGGACACATGGACATCATTTTGTAGGCAAGAACCAGCATGGTGTCTCCCGAAAGAATGGCCGTGTTCTCATCCCATTTCTTATGGACAGTAGGGATTCCTCTGCGCAGGTCGGCCTTGTCCATCAGATCATCGTGCAGAAGGGTGTAATTATGGTAGGTCTCTATCGCGGCGGCGGCAGTGAGGGCTTCGTCTATCTCTTCCTTATAGAGGTTGTAGGCCATCAGTAGCAATAGTGGACGGATGCGTTTGCCTCCAATGGACAATGTGTATTCTATCGGTTCGTACAAACCGACCGGTGGCCGCTTGTAGCCGAGTGAAGCAATATAGTCATTCACTTTCTCGAGAAGTTGGTTGGCTTTATACATCATGGGTGTTCCTTTTATTAAAAAGAGGTTGCTTGAAATATCAGGCAACCTCTTTTACTTTTCTTAATATATGTGTTTTTTTTCTCGTTTTTACAGCTAATCGCCTTCAGATTATTGGAGACGGAATTGTACGGGCAAGGTGAACTTCACGCGTACGGTCTTTCCTCTCTGTTCACCGGGCTTCCACTTAGGCATGGCCTTAACCACGCGGAGGGCTTCCTTATCCAGATAGGGGTCAACACTACGGATAACAACGGGGTCAACAATAGAACCGTCCTTGTTTACCACGAACTGAACGATTACACGTCCCTGAACGCCGTTTTCCTGAGAGATTGAAGGATACTTGATGCTCTTCTGGAGGTATTTCATCAATTCAGCCATACCGCCAGGGAACTCGGGCATTGCTTCTACCACTTGGAAAATTTCCTCTTCTTTTTCAGGTTCTTCAACAACAACGTTTTCAATGTTTGTAATCTCTACAACTTCACCAGTATCCTCGGTTGATGCAATGATGGTTTCTTCAATCTGGGCATCGTCCTCTACAATCTTGATGATTTCGGCTACGGCCTTTGCTTCTACCGGTACGGGTGCTACAGGTTTTTCCTGCAATGTGATGGGGATGATTTCTTCCTCAAAGTTAATCATTGCAACTTCGATAATCTCACCGGTTTCAACTACGTCACGCTTTGTCCATTCGAAAGCAACGAATATGAGCGCCAAGATAAAAATGTAACCCACCAATAGCCAAGTGGTCTTTTTGCCTTCCAAATCGGCAACAGGAGCTTTTTTGACTTCCATAGTTTTGTATTATTTTATTATTTTTTATTGTTCAGTTTTTCTATGTCTGGGCAAATGTAGTACATATTTTCCATTTGTGGACACTCTTGCAGGGCCTTTTTTCTTCAAAGCTTGTTTTTTTTTGTTTTTTTAATCATTAACGGGCTATATTGCCGAGGTTTGCTTCTTTGTTCTCCTTTGTGCATGGACATCTCTTTCGGGCTTCCGGCAAAGGCGTATGCATGTACTTTTTTTTCTACCCTGTCTGGAAAAAACTTTTCTCAGGTGGGGTGGAAAAAATGGAAAGGTGAATAGCAATAAATGGAAGAAATATCAGTTTTATATTCGGATATAATAATAAAATAAGGTGTAGCCTTTGCCAAACGAATAAATTGCACTACTTTTGCTCGTGCGAAAAATGATATTGATGAAAAAAGAGCTGACATTCATGATTCTTCTGCTTGTGTCCGGATTTTCTTTGGCGCAAAATGGGACAACCGTATTTAATTTTCTGCGGCTTCCTCACTCTGCACATGCCACGGCTTTGGGCGGGGAGAATATTACGACGATTGAGGATGACCTGACATTGGTGTTTCATAATCCGGCCCTTCTGTCCAATGTGTCGGACAAGACCCTGAACTTGAACTATACCTCTTATATAGAAGGCAGTAAGGTGGCCAGTGCCGCTTTTTCCCGACAATTTGGCGAACGTTCGGCTTGGGCAGCCTTCGTGCAATACATGGATTATGGGGATATTGTAGAAACGGACGAGGCTAACAATGAATTGGGTGAATTGTCGGCCAAGGATATGGCTTTTATGGGCGCGTACAACTACTTGTTGAGCGACAGATGGAGTGGGGGTGTCACCGCCAAACTCATTCATGGCAATTATGCCGGATATACCTCGTATGCTATCGGTGTGGATTTGGGTATCAACTATTTTCATGAAGAATCGGATTTCTCGGCTTCGCTGACCTTCAAGAACTTGGGTGGCCAAGTCAAGACTTTCGACGAAGAGCACGAAAAACTTCCAGTGAATGTGCAATTGGGAGTAACCAAACGGCTGGCCCATGCGCCGATACGTCTTTCCGTCACGTTGGATGATTTGGCGCATTGGAAGTCGGCTTATTATAATCCCTCCGGCAAGAAGGTGGGGTTCGGCGACTTGCTTCTCAACCACATGGTGTTTGGAGTTGAAGTGATGCCGGGCGACCTGTTTTATATAGCCGCCGGATATAATTGCAAACGGGCTAACGACCTGAGTGTTGAAGGGGGGAGCAAATGGACGGGACTCTCCATTGGTGGCGGATTGCAACTGAAACGTATCAAATTGGGAGTTGCTTACGCCAATTATCATACGGCGGCCTCATCGTTGGTCATGAATTTCAGTGTAAGACTTTAATTTTGAATAAAACATATTAGATAAAGATATGAAAAAAATCACTATTGCTATTGACGGTTTTTCATCGTGCGGAAAAAGTACTATGGCGAAAGACCTTGCCCACGAGATTGGGTATATCTACATTGATAGTGGAGCTATGTACAGAGCCGTTACGTTGTATTGTATCGAGAATGGGCTTTTTGAAGGGAAGAGCATAGACTTGGAGGTATTGGGAAGGCGCATCAATGACATAAACATCTCTTTTGAACTTGATGCCGAAACTGGTCGTCCGCGTACCCGACTCAATGGGAAAGATGTTGAGGACCGTATCCGGACAATGGAGGTTTCGTCGCGTGTGAGCATTATTGCGGCTATCGGGTTCGTACGCGAAGCACTTGTGGCCCAGCAACAGGCCATGGGTAAGGAAAAAGGAATTGTAATGGATGGCCGGGATATTGGCACTACTGTATTTCCTGATGCTGAATTGAAGATTTTTGTGACAGCATCGGCCGAAATCCGTGCCGAACGCCGGTATAAAGAGTTGCAAGAAAAGGGAGAAAAAGCAGACTTTGCAGAGATATTGGCAAATGTCAAAGAGCGTGACCGCATTGACCAGACACGCACCGTCAGCCCTTTGCGCCAGGCAGAGGATGCCATTCTATTGGACAATAGCAACTTGAGCCTTTCCGAACAGAAAGCATGGCTTCTTGAACAATATCATAAGATTGCCGCATTATGATAAAGATTGAAATAGATGACGGATCGGGATTCTGTTTTGGGGTAACTACCGCCATCCAAAAAGCTGAAGAGGAATTGCGTAAAGGCAAACCTCTATATTGCTTGGGCGATATTGTGCATAATGGTAAAGAGTGTGAGCGGCTCAAAGCGTTAGGGCTTATCACTATCAATCACGCAGAGTTTGAACAATTGCATGATGTCAAGGTCTTGCTTCGTGCCCATGGAGAACCTCCCGAAACTTATCGGATAGCCCGCAAGAACAATATTGAAATCATCGATGCCACATGTCCCGTTGTGCTTCGCCTCCAAAAACGGATCAAGCAAGAATACAATCAGGAGGCGGGAGGCGAAAAGCAAATTGTCATCTATGGTAAGGCCGGACATGCCGAGGTCTTGGGACTTGTAGGGCAAACGGCAGGAAAAGCTATTGTGATTGAAAGTTTGGAGGCCGCCATGAGGCTTGATTTCAGCAAAGATATCCGTCTTTATTCACAAACCACCAAGTCGCTTGATGAATTCAGACAAATTGTGGCATATATCAAGACGCACATTTCTCCCTCCGCTTCGTTCGAATATTATGATACCATCTGTCGCCAAGTGGCAAACCGCATGCCTAACATCCGAGCCTTTGCCATGGCTCACGATTTGATATTCTTCGTAAGCGGAAAGAAAAGTTCCAATGGAAAAATTCTATTCAATGAGTGTCTTCAGGTAAATCCAAATTCACATTTGATTGAAGATGCCAACGAGATAGACTTCAATTTGCTTGAAGGGATTACGAGTGTCGGCATCTGTGGAGCCACTTCAACTCCCAAATGGCTAATGGAGTCTTGCAAGAAATCTATAGAAGACTATCAGAAAAGTCCAATATGATAAAAGGGGAAAAAGAATGTAAAGGCCGATAGCTTTGTTGGGAGGGTAAAATAGTTCAAAAGTACTTCTTTTATAGCTTTTTTACAGACAAAAGGATTAGTAAAGGTGTTTAAATTCGTACATTTGCACTTCATTATAAGAATCAATGCATATATAATAAGGAGATAAGGAATATGGCAGCTATCAAATGTATTGGCATACTTACCTCGGGAGGTGATGCGCCCGGTATGAATGCCGCTATTCGTGCCGTCACCCGTTCGGCTATCTATAATGGGTTGAGAGTAAAAGGTATCTATCGCGGCTATAAGGGATTGGTCACGGGGGAAATCGTTGAGTTCAAGACCCAAAATGTCAGCAACATCATCCATCAGGGAGGTACAATCCTGAAAACAGCCCGTTGTAAAGAGTTTGCCACTCCTGAAGGGCGTGCTTTGGCATACGAGAATATGAAGAAAGAGGAAATCGATGCCCTCGTAGTCATTGGAGGAGACGGTTCACTCACAGGAGCACGCATTTTCGCACAAGAATACGACATCCCTTGCATAGGCCTTCCCGGTACTATAGACAATGACCTTTACGGTACCGATACAACCATTGGTTATGATACAGCCCTCAATACCATACTTGATGCTGTTGACAAGATTCGTGATACGGCAACTTCACATGAACGCCTCTTCTTCGTAGAGGTTATGGGTCGAGATGCCGGTTTTCTTGCTCTGAACGGAGCCATTGCCGCAGGAGCCGAAGCTGCTATTATCCCTGAATTCAGCACCGAAGTTGACCAGCTGGCGGAATTTATCAAGAATGGCTTTCGTAAGTCTAAGAGTAGCAGTATCGTACTCGTTGCAGAAAGCGATATTACCGGTGGTGCCATGGCTTTGGCCGAACGCGTTAAAAATGAATATCCGCAATATGATGTGCGAGTTTCAATTCTTGGACATCTTCAGCGTGGAGGTCGTCCGACTGCCCATGACCGCATAATAGCCAGCCGTATGGGGGCAGCCAGTATTGATGCTTTGATGGAAGGCCAACGAAACGTGATGATTGGCATTGAACATGATGAAATTGTCTATGTCCCATTTGCCAAGGCCATAAAGAATGACAAGCCCATAAAGAAAGAGCTGGTCAATGTGCTAAATTCACTTTCTATCTGAAAAAGAAGAAAAAATGATGTATATAAGAGGGGGATTTTTGTAAATCTCCCTCTTTTTTGAGAGGGTAAATATTGACATTAAACATATTTACCCCTTTTTTATCTTTGATTTTCTCCGATAAGTGATTGGAAGAAGCTGTAATATTGCACTCGAAAACAATACAAAAAACAAATTTATTACATTCTAATCATTTACGAATATGAAGACTTTAGATTTTAAAAATGAGTTGCTCGCGATTCAAGATGAATTGTTGCGTTTTGCTTACAAGTTGACTGCTGATGTGGAAGAAGCTAATGACCTGTTGCAAGAAACCTCTTTAAAAGCGTTGGATAACGAAGACAAATTTGAACCTGATACTAATTTTCGTGGTTGGATGTACACTATTATGAGAAATATTTTTATTAATAATTATAGAAAACAGGTGCGTGACCAGACTTTTGTTGATCATACCGACAATCTTTATCACATTAACCAATCCAAGGACATGGCTTTTGATAGTACTGAAGCGGCTTACGACTTGAAAGAAATACGTCGTGCGGTCAACCGTCTTCCTAAAGAATACCGGATACCTTTCTCTATGCACGTTTCCGGTTTTAAGTATCGTGAGATTGCCGAAAAACTAGGCTTGCCATTAGGTACGGTCAAAAGCCGCATCTTCTTTACCCGACAACGCTTACAGGTAGAACTCAAAGATTTCAGATGACAAAAAGAAACATTACAAAATACAAATACCTATTTTCATGAATAAAGAATTAAGGCTCGGGCAAATGCTTGAGCCTTAATTTGTACTTGCAACAAGTGAATGCCAGTTAAAAAAACATGTATAGAATGAAAAGATGTATAATGGCAAATTTGTTACTGATAAATTCTCTACTTTTGAAAGCAAATTCAACTTGTCTAAACATTTGATGCATTATGAAACAGAAGGTTCGTTTCTTTTTACTGTTCTTTATAATGGGAACTTTCTTGCTTTCCGCCCAAAGCTATAATCAATTGTGGAAAGAAGTAAACTTGGCTGAAAAAGAAGACAAACCCCAAACAGCTATAGAGATTACACAAAAGATTTTCCGTAAAGCACAAAACGAACGCCTTGCGCCACAGATGATGCGTGCTTATCTGACGGCAATGGCATATCGTACCCATCTGAGTACAGACAGTTTTTATGTTGATATAGCCGGATTGGAAAAATGGGTGGCCGACCCCATTACCCCTATCAACGATGCCGCTGTATTGCATTCATTACTGGGAAGCATCTATGCATATTCTGCCCAAGGAAGATATGACAATAAGGTCATCGAGAAACTGCCGGAAGATATGAGTCAATGGACACAACTGATGTATAACCAACGCTCTTTTGACCATTTCATCGCATCGGTCAGCCAATTGGAGAAGTTGAAAGGATATTCTACCCTCAGTTATGCCCCCATTACCTACTCTGGCAAATGGAGTGAGATGTACCAGCATGACTTGATGCACCTTATTGGCCGACGGGCGGCTTTCGGCATAAAAGAGTTGGAGCCAACATTGAGCCGTGCCTATAAGCAAACAGAGTGGAAAGCATTCAATTTGGATTACAATCAATTTCGTCGCGATACGCTCATTGCTGTTTCTGCTTATGATTGTCCTGCCCAAACAATGCGTATTTTCCAACGTATGTTGACTTTGTTGGAGACACCGGATAAGGGTGAAGGATGGCTCAGTATGGAGCAAAACAGGCTGAACGTCATTCCCCAATATGCCCGCGATAACGACAAATGTTTGCAATTGTTTTATGGCTTGAAAGAAACATTCAAGAATAGTGACCTTTGTGGAAGTTTGTGCTATGACATAGCCACCATTTACAGACAACAAGGTAAAGATGCTGAAGCATTGGCGATTCTGCGCGAGGGTATAACCCATTATCCAAGCTATGGAGCTATCAACCAGTTGCATAACATGGAGAAAATGATTCTCCAACCAATGTTGTTTGTGCAAGGTGCTTCGCTTCACCATTATCCTGGCGACACAGCCAATTTGCGTGTCTATCATCGGAATCTGAACGGCTTTACCGTCTGGCTACGTCGCATCAACTGCCCATTGGACACACTCCGCGAATACACTTATAATGCCGAGGGATTGAAAAAGTACAGTAAATTTTATGGCGAGCAAAAATACACCCTTCTGCGCGATAAGGAGTATAGACAACAAGATACTATCGTGCCTCTGCCCTTGCCCAAAGAGGCCGGAGCCTATTTGATAGAGACTATCGCCAATGGGAAAGGCTCCAATCTGAGTTATTTCTACGTATCTCCCTACAAATTGGTATCACGAAGTTTGCCAGGTGACCTTGTCGAATATGCAGTGCTCGATGTCCGAAGTGGGCATCCTATTGCGGATGCGACCTTGCAAACAGCACGATATGACCATAAAAAGAAACAGATTATCCCCATAGAGAGCAAACGGACGGACCGATATGGGTGCGTCACTATGCAAATGGAACCATCATACGACCTTGTACGTGCGAGCACCGTTGCAAACAATACGATGCCTTATGTGCCTAAAAACTATCACTCAAAATGGACTCAACCGAATGGGAAAGTGAGATTTTATACCCGTTTGTTTTCTGACCGAACCCTTTTCCGACCGGGACAAACTATATATATAAAAGGTATAAGCCATTGGTTGTTACCCAATGATAGTATATGGGCTGCCAAAGGAGAGGAACTCGAACTGGCTTTAAAGAATCCCAGAGGAGAAATCATCGAAAAGAGAATGGTGAAGAACAACGAATTCGGTTCATTCAACGCAGAGTTTGTATTGCCTACGGATGGGTTGAACGGTTCATACAGAATAGAAGTTCTCGGAGGAGAATCTCACCAAAGCACAATACTATTTTTCCGTATGGAAGAATACAAACTTCCTACCTTTGAAGTAACTTTTGATAAGGTGAAAACGGCATACGCCATTGGTGATACGGTCACATTGACGGGGCAAGCCCTTACCTATAGCGGTGTGCCGGTATCAGAAGGCAAAGTAAGTTATAACGTGCGCAAGAACTATTACGGATGGTTGCGCGGATGGACAGACTATCGGGATGGTGAAGAAATGATGGATGGAGAAGCTGTTACAGATAGTGACGGTCGTTTTTGCATCAAAATCTATCTGAAAGAACATCCCGATAAAGAAATGTTGTGCTGGTGGCGAAATGAATATGCCATTACGGGGGCGGTAACGTCACTCTCCGGCGAGAGCCAGGAGGCGCGGACAAGCTTGACTCTGAGCAGTATTCCGTTAGAATTGGGTATTATTCAGGCGAACTCCCATTGGATGAAAGGGAAACCTCATCCACTGACATTCAGGGTTACGAATTTGAGTGGGGAAGAAGTGGACACGGAAGTGGATTACCGCATTTACCAGACAAATGAGGATGGAGATGAAAAGAAAGGCAAGTTGGTTCATCAGGGAAGAACAACCTCCAATCAACAAACGGCTTTTGATTTTATCGACAAACTGCCTTCGGCTTACTATAAGATTGTGGCCACCACAACTCTTGCAGGGAAAAAGGATAGTGTAGTAAGTTTCGAAGCCTTTACCCTCTATGCTGAGAATGAGACAAAAGTTCCTTCAGGCACAACCGACTGGGTCAACTGGTTAGAAACAAAAGTGGATACCAATCAGCCTGCCCGCCTGCAATTCGGTACACGTGAGAAGGATGCCTATATCCTGATGGATGTCTTCTCCGAGACGAAGCGTATTGATAGCCGCCGTTTTTATATGTCTGATACTGTACAGACTTTCACCTTCGACTACCAGCCCGAGTACGGCAACTGTATGTACGTCAATGTCATGTATGTAAAGAATGGAAGCGTCTTAAACTATACCCAAAGGTTAGCCAAGAAAGAATCCGAAAAGAAATTAGTATTGAAGTGGGAAACTTTCCGCAACAAGTTGAAACCCGGTATTCAAGAGGAATGGATATTGAATGTGACCCACCCCGATGGCTCCCCAGCCGATGCAGAACTGTTGGCCTCCATGTATGATACCGCGCTGAACCAGTTGGGCAAGCAGCCATCATGGTCCTTTGGCGTCAATTTTATGCGTACGATATATGGCTCTCCCCGATGGTTTGGCCTTGGCTTCCGTTATCCGGATACCCGCATCAATTTTGACCTGTTGACCAAACGGGTGCCTGTCCAATGGAGATACGATGGCTTTGCCGAACGGTATTTCAACTTCAATCTTGCACTCTTCCGCAAACGTGCCAAAGAAGAATCCTTGATGGTAGGTGCAAGCAGAGCTTTATCCATGACTACTGCCACGAATGCCAGATTCAACACTCGGACTGATTCAGATATTATAGAATCCCAAGCCAATGGGGTTTTGGAAGAGGTTGCTGCCGGCACACAAAGAGCGAAGAGGGATGCAGAGCCTCTACCCGAAGGTATGCAACTACGCGAAGGTTTTACAGAGACGGCATTCTTTCAGCCTCATCTGCGCACAGACTCAACGGGCCATGTGAAGATTGCCTTTACTTTACCTGACAACTTGACGCGCTGGCACTTCCGTGCATTGGCACATTCCCGACAAATGGAGTATGCGACACTTGAGGACTTTGCCACTGCCCAACGTGAGTTTATGATACAGCCCAACCTTCCACGTTTTGTCCGTTCGGGCGACGAGACAACCATCAGTGCCATAATCAGCAATCTGACAGATGAGGGGATAAAAGGTACTGCCCGTTTGGAGTTGATTGACCCGATGACCGAACGGGTGATACTGACCCGTAAAGCGAAATTCAATGTCCAAGCAAAGGAATCCGCCACAACGACTTTCACCTTCACGGTAAAGGACAATATTGTCTCCCTGCCTGTTTGTCGCATTGTGGCTGAAGGTGACAGATTCAGTGATGGCGAGCAACGCTATCTGCCCATACTGACCGATAAAGTTTGGATAACAGAGAGCCTGCCGTTGATGTTGGATGGGCCTGGCAAGGTGGAAGAGTCACTTGGCCATCTCTTTAACCACCATAGCCCTACGGCAAGTGACCATAGGCTGACCGTGGAGATGACGGGCAATCCTGCATGGTTGGCCATACAGGCCCTGCCAACAGTTGCGACTCCAACCAGTGAAGATGCTTTCTCGTGGGCTGCAGCCTGGTATGCACACAGCATGGCTTCATACATAGCCCAATCGCAACCTGAAATCAAAGCGGTATATGATAACTGGATATCCGAAACAAACGGCAACCAAGTTTTATCAAGTAACCTGCAGAAAAATGAGAATTTGAAAACCCTGTTGCTTGATGAAACTCCATGGGTAACCGAGGCCACCGATGAGGCGGCACAGAAACGGCAATTGGCATTGCTCTTCGACAAGACGAACAGCAGGCAACGCATCACAGGCTATTTGGACAAATTGGAAAGTCTGCAAAACGAGGATGGCGGATGGAGCTGGCGCAAAGGGATGAAAAGCAGTCGCTACGTGACTACATACATTGTAGAACTGATGGAGCGCATAATCCATTTGACAGGCGACGAGCAAGACTACACGACCCGCAGCATGATGGCACAAGCCACCGAGTTTCTCAATCAAGAACTGATGAACGAATACCGTCACTTGAAAGCCTGCGAGGGAAAAGATGAAGAGGTCCGCCCTTCGGAGCAAGCACTGGCTTACCTGTGCAGCCAAGCGCTGAATGGCAAGAGGTACGACAAAGAAATGCAAAAAGCTGTTGAATATATGGTAAAGCTTTTGCCTGGGCAATTACATGGACTTACGCCCTATGGAAAGGCCAAAGCATCTATAGTGTTGAAACATTACGGCATGAATAAAGAAGCTGGTGTTTTACTCTCTTCATTAAAAGAATACTCCACCTATACACCACAGATGGGACGTTTCTTCGACAATCCGTCAATCATCTTCGGATGGCGCAACCAACGTATCCCTACCCAAGTGGCCGCTATCGAAGCGTTGGCTTTTGCCAAATCCGACACTCTTTGCATCGAGCAGATGAAACAATGGCTGCTCATCCAGAAGCAGGCACAAAGTTGGGACAACCCGCTGAACACCGTAGATGCCATACATGCTCTGCTTGTACAAAGCCCCACATTGTTGAATGCCGAAAAGAATACCACGCTGATGATTGATGGGAAGATGGTCAAATCAAGCCTTCCGTCCATAGCAGGTATGGACTATCTCAAGCATACCTACACCACAGAAGAATTGAAGCGCCTTCCCCGCAAGGCCACTATAGAAAAGAGTGACAACGGATTGGCGTGGGGTGCCGTTTATGCCCAATACCTGGAGGGGATGAAGAGTGTCACCTCGACCTATACCGGACGGACGGAAACCGCTTACGGACAAGCCCTTGACCAACCGCTGAGCATCGAACGCACATGGATGGTAGAACGAATGACAAACGGGCAAAAGAGTTGGGAGCCTGTAACGGAAAAGACAACACTGCACGTCGGTGATAAAATCATCTCGCAACTCACTATCCGTACTGACCGGGCTATGGACTTCGTGCAGATAAAGAATGGCCGTGCCGCTTGCCTTGAGCCTGTAAACAGCGCTTCCGGATACCGTTTCCATGGAGGTGTCGGTCATTATTGTTCGGTGAAGGATGCCTCTACGTCCTATTTTATCGACCACCTTCCCAAGGGTGTTTGTACATTAGAGGAGACCTTCCGTATTGACCGCATCGGACAGTATCAGGCTGGCATTGCCTCCGTACAATGCGCTTATGCTCCGGAGTTTGTCGGGCACACAGCGGGGATGCAGTTCGCAGTCCGAGCATATTAATGGCATGTCGCTTCTTATCGCTCTGCCACTCTTCTGCCATTCTTTTGGCAGCAGACTACAACCGGCTTGGCAGGACGCTACAGGTGGCTTGGCAGGACACTACAAGTGGCTTGGCAGGATGCTACAAGTGGCTTGGCAGTCTTCTGTCAACAGCGTGGCAGAATAATGGCAGTGTTGTCTCGGTATAGTCGGCATAAAGTTTCTTTTACAAAAAAGGAGTGAAATAATATTAATCGAAGGATAAAGGGACGTAGCGGATTTAAATAAATTTGTACCTTTGAGACCTATTATTGTAAAAACAGGACAAAACATATACCGAATTGCTATGAACAAACGGACAAAATGGTGCCTGACGGGTGCCATCATTATCGGATTGGCGGGTTGGGGCATCTGGTCACAGCTTCCCAAGGAAAACGAGGAACTGCAATTGGCAGATAAAGTAAAGAACACCCAAAGTGGACGCAGGGCACTGAATGTGACAGCTGAAGTCATCAAGCCACGCTCGCTTACCGATGAAATTGTTATCAGCGGTGAGTTGATACCCGATGAAGAGGTAAGTCTTTCATTCGAAAGTTCCGGAAAGATTGTGAGTATAGATTTTACGGAAGGCTCTTATGTAAATAAAGGCCAATTGTTGGCCAAAGTCAACGATGGCCCCCTGCAGGCACAGTTGAAGAAACTGGAATCACAATTGCAACTTGCTCAAGACCGCGTATATCGCCAAAGTGCCCTATTGGAAAAAGATGCAGTCAGTAAGGAGGCATACGAAGAGGCACAGACCAACTTGGCTTCGTTGAAGGCTGACATTGAATTGATGAAGGAGAACATAGCACAAACCGAACTGCGTGCCCCATTCGACGGCATCATCGGATTGCGACAAGTCAGCGAAGGTAGTTATGCCTCCACCGGTACGGTAGTGGCCACACTTACCAAGATTACTCCTCTGAAAATTGAATTTGCCGTACCTGAGCGTTATGCCAGTGTCATTAAACCGGGAATGAATCTTACGTTCAATATGGATGGTCATTTGGAAAGTTTTCCTGCACGCATCTATGCTACCGAATCAAAAGTGGATAGAATCACACATACGCTGCCTGTCCGTGCCCTCTATGCCAACAGTCGTGGTGAACTGCTACCCGGCCGATTCACCAACATACATTTGAAAGCGCAGGAAATCAGTGACGCCATTGCCATTCCCACCGAAGCCATTGTTCCCGAAATGGGAGTGGACAAAGTGTTCCTCTACAAGAATGGTAAGGCACAACCTACGGCCATCACCAAAGGAATCCGCAACGAAGCCCGTGTACAGGTATTGACAGGCTTGGACTATGGCGACACCATCATCACTTCAGGAACCATGCAGCTGCGTACCGGATTGGCCGTTACGTTGGATGAAGTGAAATGAAGCCCCCTCTAATTCCCCCGACTGGGGAAGAACTAAATACTAAAACCAACTTGTGCATTATAATTGGTACATTGTAAATGCTCTAAATTGCACATATAGAATCCATAATTTAGCGTAGCTCAAATGAATATATCAGAACTTAGCATACGTCGTCCGGTACTATCTACCGTAATGACATTGGTCATTCTGTTGTTCGGACTTATCGGTTACAGCACATTGGGTGTGCGTGAATATCCATCGGTCGATAACCCTATCATCTCTGTAAGTTGCTCTTATCCGGGAGCCAATGCCGACGTTATTGAAAATCAGATAACCGAGCCCCTCGAACAAAACATTAATGGTATCCCGGGCATTCGTTCGCTGACAAGTGTCAGCAGTCAGGGAAGTAGCCGTATCACCGTTGAGTTTGAACTTTCTGTCGATCTGGAAACAGCAGCCAACGATGTGCGCGACAAGGTATCACGTGCCCAGCGTTTCCTGCCTCGCGACTGTGACCCTCCCACGGTGTCAAAAGCCGATGCTGACGCCATGCCCATTCTGATGGTGGCCATCCAGAGCGACAAACGCTCACTGTTGGAAATCAGTGAGATTGCAGACCTTACGGTAAAGGAACAGCTGCAAACCATCCCCGATGTGAGTGGTGTGAACATTTGGGGAGAAAAGAGATACTCCATGCGCCTGTGGCTCGACCCCATCAAGATGTCCGGCTATGGTCTGACTCCGATGGATGTGAAAAATGCTGTCGATCGTGAAAACGTGGAGTTGCCTTCGGGAAGTATTGAAGGTAATACGACCGAGCTCAGCATCCGGACGTTAGGACTTATGCACACCGCACAAGAATTTAACGACCTTATCATCAAAGAGGACCAAGGACGCATCATCCGCTTCAGCGATATTGGACGTGCCGAAGTGGAGGCCCGCGACATCAAAAGCTACATGAAGATGAACGGAGTCCCCATGGTGGGTGTAGTCGTTATTCCTCAACCTGGTGCCAATCATATTGAAATTGCCGATGCCGTTTATGAGCGTATGAAGACCATGGAAAAGGATCTTCCCGAAGATGTGAAATACACCTATGGATTCGACAATACCAAGTTCATCCGTGCTTCCATTTCCGAAGTGAAAGAAACCGTATATGTGGCTTTCGTATTGGTAATGGTTATCATCTTCCTGTTCTTGCGCGACTGGCGTGTCACATTGATTCCATGTATTGTGATTCCTGTGTCACTCATCGGTTCCTTCTTCATCATGTACATATTAGGGTTCTCAATCAATGTGCTCTCCATGTTGGCCGTAGTGTTGGCCGTAGGACTGGTTGTGGACGATGCCATTGTAATGACGGAAAACATTTACATCCGTATCGAACGGGGAATGAACCCTATGGAGGCCGGAATCGAAGGCTCAAAGGAGATATTCTTTGCCGTCATCTCCACCACGATAACCCTGTTGGCCGTATTCTTTCCCATTGTCTTCATGGAGGGAATGACCGGACGCCTTTTCCGTGAGTTCAGTTTCGTGGTGTCAGGAGCAGTCATTATATCCTCGTTTTCTGCCCTGACCTTTACCCCGATGTTGGCCACCAAGATATTGAAGAAACGGGAGCAACAAAGCTGGTTCTACCGCAAAACCGAACCATTTTTCGAAGGTTTGAACACCCTTTATGCCAAAGGTTTGGACTTCTTCTTGAAGTTCAGATGGATTGCCATCGTGTTGTTCGTTGTCACATTCGGACTTATCGGATGGTTGTGGAATGCCATTCCGGCAGAAATGGCACCACTTGAGGACCGTTCACAAATCAGCATCAATACCCGCGGCCCGGAGGGTATCACCTACGAGTTCATCCGCGACTATACAGAAGACATCAATGCTTTGGTCGATTCTCTTGTTGATGATGTACCTGCCGTTACCGCTCGTGTTTCCAGTGGTTCGGGTAACGTACGACTCACTTTGAGCGACATCCGTGACCGCGACTATACTCAGATGGAATTGGCCGAAAAGATTTCAGCCGCTGTACGCAAGAAGACTAAGGCCCGTGCTTTCGTACAGCAACAGTCAACTTTTGGCGGACGCCGAGGTGGTATGCCCGTACAATATGTACTTCAGGCTACCAACATCGAAAAGTTGGAAAAGATTCTGCCCATATTCATGGAGAAGGTTTATGAAAGCCCTGTCTTCCAGATGGCCGATGTGGATTTGAAGTTCAGCAAGCCCGAAGCGCGAATCAACATCAATCGCAACAAGGCCAGTGTGATGGGTGTCAGCACCAAAAACATCGCACAGACGTTGCAATATGGATTGGCTGACCAACGAATGGGTTACTTCTACATGAATGGAAAACAATACGAGATTGTGGGCGAAATCAATCGCCAGCAGCGCAACAAGCCCGTTGACCTGAAATCCATCTATGTGCGTAGCGACAAGGGAGAAATGATTCAAATGGACAACCTCATAGACTTGGAAGAAGGTATTGCCCCTCCGAAACTTTATCGCTACAACCGTTTTGCATCAGCCACCGTTTCCGCCGGTTTGGCTGAGGGGAAAACTATTGGTGATGGTCTGGACGAGATGGACCGGATAGCTGAAGAGGTTTTGGACGACACCTTCCGCACAGCCCTTTCGGGCGACTCCAAGGAGTATCGTGAGAGTTCCTCCAGCCTGATGTTTGCTTTCATCCTGGCGTTAGTGCTCATCTACCTTATCCTGTCTGCACAGTTCGAAAGTTTCAAAGACCCCCTGATTATCATGTTCACGGTACCTTTGGCTGTGGCCGGAGCACTAATCTTCATGGCCTTTGACGGGCAGACAATGAATATCTATAGTCAGATTGGTATCATCATGCTCATCGGTCTGGTGGCCAAAAACGGTATCCTCATCGTAGAGTTTGCCAACCAGAAGCAAGAAAGCGGAATCAACCGTTTGGAGGCCATCCGCGATGCATCTATCCAGCGTTTGCGACCTATCCTGATGACCAGCGTATCTACTATTCTTGGCCTCATCCCATTGGCTTTTGCCACAGGCGAAGGAGCCAACGGACGTATAGCTATGGGTGTGGCCGTAGTTGGTGGCATGTTGGTATCCACCATTCTGACACTTTTTGTGGTGCCCTCTATATACCTATATATATCTACTGACCGTTCTAAAAAAGCAGACATTACCTTGGAGGATAAAAAACAGTAAGGTTCAAGCCCATAAAAATCAAGACCTATGAAATTAAGACATATAATCAAACATATCAGCATATACGCAGCATTCTTCTCTGCTATTCCGATGCAGGCACAACACATCTATACCCTGCAATCGTGTCTTGAAGAAGGGTTGCAAAACAACTATTCGCTACGCATTGTGCGCAACGAAGAGCAAGTGGCCCACAATAATGCCACTATTGCCAATGCCGGTTACCTGCCCACATTGGACTTGAGTGCGGGCTATAGCGGTTCGTTGGACGATACTGACACCAAACTCCGCTCGACAGGCGAAACGGTAAGCGAAAGCGGAGCCTTTGACCAGACATTCAATGTCGGCCTTTCGCTCAACTGGACCATCTTTGACGGATTGGGCATACAGACCAACTACAAGAAGCTCAAAGAACTGGAACGTATGGGTGAAACGCAGACACGTATCGTCATAGAAGACTTCATCGCACAACTTTCTGCTGAGTATTATAACTTCGTACAGCAGAAGATCCGATTGAAGAATCTGCAATATGCCGTATCGCTCAGCCGCGAACGTCTGCGTATTGTGGAGGCACGATACAACATCGGTAGTTTCTCGCGCCTTGACCTTCAGCAGGCACGTGTCGATTTCAATGCCGACCAGGCTTCGTATATCAAACAGCAGGAACTGCTCCACACTTCACGTATCCGGCTGAACGAACTGATGGCTATCCGTGACATGAACGGACCGGTCATTGTGGTTGACACATTGATCCAGCCCAATACGGCTTTGCGTTTGGAACGCCTTTGGGGAAATACCTTGCGCACCAATGCAAACCTGCTTAAAGCCGAGCAGAGCCAACGGATTGCCCAACTGGACCTGCGGGCTGTGCAATCACGCAACTATCCTTACGTGAAAGCCAATGCCGGATACGGATACACGCACAACAAATACGAACTGGGTGCCAATAAAAGCCGCGACAATTTAGGATTGAACTTTGGTGTCACCGTAGGCATAAACCTCTTCAATGGCAACAAACGGCGCGAAAGCCGCAATGCACGCATTGCTATGGAGAATGCCCAATTGGAGCAGGAAGAACTGAAACAGGGCCTGCGAGCCGACCTGATGAACCTGTGGCAGGCATACCAGAACAATATCAAGTTGCTGAACTTGGAACGCGACAACCTGATTGCTGCGCGCGACAACTACGAGATAGCTCGCGACCGTTACCTGCTGGGCGACCTCTCCGGTATTGAGATGCGTGAAGCCCAGAAGAGCCTGTTGGATGCCGAGGAGCGTATCCTCTCTGCCGAATACGACACAAAGATGTGTGAAATATCCCTCCTGCAAATCAGCGGAAGCATTACGGACTATTTGGGCACAAGGTGGTAAGGCTTTTGGAGATGGAATAAGCGGTGCCTCCCTATCTTGTTCATTATAGTGTAACGACGATATCCTTTCTCTGCAAAAATAGATATCCTTTTTCATTCAGGTAATAAAAATAATGGCTGTTTTGTTTAATCGATTAAACAAAAACGGCCATTATTTTGTATATTCATTAAACAATTTGAACAACCATCGTTATTTATCAGGGATAAGTAACGATGGTTGCTTATGTTCACGTTGTCCGCTTACCGGACAAGCATTTTCTTTCCATTTACGATGTAGATACCTGTGGGCAATTCATGTTCAAGTTCTTCCACAGCTATTTGTCTCTTTATAAGGGTTCCTTGCAGGGTATAGACATCCACAAACTTGTCACTGAATACAGCGTCAATACCATTCACGGTGAAAGAACCCGTTACGGTCACATCCTGTGCAGGCATCGTTTCGGGCACCTCGCTCCAACCACTGAAGGTGTAGCCTTCACGGACAGGATCTGTTATCAGATAGATAGGAGAACCGTATGATATTTGCATCGTAGTGTAAATTTCACCATCTAAGATGTAAGTCAGTTTGTATGTGTTAATCACAAATTCACCTCTAATCGTAACATCATGTGCAGGCATCATTGCAGGAATCTCACCCCATCCGCTGAAGGTATGCCCTTCTTTGGTCAATGCTTCCTTCTGAACCAGTTCAGTACCATAGGAAATGCTATCAACTGAATACTCTTCACCGTCCAGCATATAAGTCAAGCGGTAGCGGTTTACGGTAAACGAACCTGTTACCGTTACATTCTGTGCAGGCATAGTATCGGGAATTTCGCTCCATCCACTGAAGGTATAACCTTCCTTGATCAAAGTATCCTTCTGTACAAGTTCAGTACCATAGGCGATACTGTCAACCGAATACTCTTCACCGTCCAGCATATAAGTCAATCGGTAGCGGTTTACGGTAAATGAACCTTTCACTGTTACATCATGCGCAGGCATTGTTTCGGGAATTTTGCTCCAACCACTGAAGGTATGTCCTTCCTTGACAGGAAATGCTTCTGCGGTGATACTCCTACCATATTCTATTTCGTATTTCTTGTACTCTGTTTTATCTACGATGTAAATCAGATTATACTTGGTAAGACTTACAATCGTGCCGAAATTACTCCAAGGATAAGTTGATTTATAGCTAACTACCGCAGTGGCAGGAACATACAGAGTGGCGTTCGTGTGACCAGAACCGACGAAAGCCTTTCCATCTGTCGTTGGTACCGTCTCTGTATTACAATACACATCTTTAAGATTGCAACAATAGTATTTGCAACCAGTTATTACTCAATATTTTGCGAGTAATAAGTCAGAAATATGGTCATAACCTTTAAGGGTGCATTCTAAAAGGTGAAGACTTAACATTTTTATTGTTTCTTAACGCTCAAAGCGTATCAATAAAGGGTGTTTCTTCTCTTTTCAGTGCTATTTGCAGTTTGATGTTTCCATCATTCCACGTTTTCGGCACAAAGGTACGACAATTTCCAAGAACGGCAAAAGCACGCTCTTTTCAATCTATTATTTTGGAGGGAGTGAAATCTGCCGCTTGCCAAATTTCTCTCTGTCGAAAATAATAAGCCTCTGAAAGAAATAGAGCCGTGTGAATGATAGGTTATCAAGTTGGACCTATTATTTATGCTGTTCTTTTTTCTACTATTTCGTCAGTCGTTTATCTCCGTTGCCGGATGCAGATTCAAGCCAAGCCGATGAATAGGAAAAGGTTTTGGAACTGTTTACTCTCCAACGGAGGAAGAAACAGCTCCAAACGGTTTACCGCTTGACCTTTTCTTATTCTAAATGAGGTTTGGCTACCTTTGCATCCGTCAACGGAAGAAATGATTGACGATGTAGAATGGATACTGCAACGCTTATTAAAGTATTAAATTGTTAGTCTAAAATCATATTTTATGGTCACGTCTTGGCTATTTGTGAAAAAATAAGTACCTTTGTGGGCTTAAACTTGTGAAGTAAATAAAAGGATGAAGACAGGTAGGCTTACATACGGCAATAGCTTTATCTCCTATGCAAATGCATCGGAGTCATTGCTCGCAACACTTACCCCCCCCTATAAACATTCTTATAATCAGATAGTTAGCCGCAGCAAAGCAGCTCTCGTCCATGGCTGCATCCTGCGGTTACCACATATTCGAAAGTTACTTAAAAAACGGTGCACCAAATCAGGAGGCCTGAACCCCCATTGTTATCCGCGCCCATATTCAGTTAGCTGGTGACGACCTCGCGAACAATCATACTTTTAAGCTCCTTTCCGGTCTGCTTATGCAGACACTTCATGAGAAAAGTATACCACTTACGATTTCTCCTGTCAATCAGAAATCTTTCTTCCGAAAAAAGTGTGAGCCGGGATCACTCCCGGCTCAGAACAATAGTATTATTACCATCAGTTCGACAAATTGGAATTTGACGCTCCATCAAACTGAAAGTTGTCTAACTGCTTTCGATTTCATTTTCTATAAAGTAATTTGCAATTTCAAATGCCTTTACACGCCTTTTGGCTAATGTGATTTGTGACTTATATCTTTGTTAATTTATTTAATCCCATTTTTTATCCCACCTTTCAGGTAATAATTCTTTTAGTTTTAACACTTTATCTTTAACGATATAAACAATGGTATCTTCATTCTTAACATCTAATTGTGAAA
>JAFQBB010000016.1 GCA_017416805.1 Bacteroidaceae bacterium | reverse complement strand
CTTGTTCTCCTTCGTCATGAAGGAAGAGTCCTTCAGTCCCTTGATGAGCATGAAGTAGATGATGGCCGTAGCCGCCAGTCCGCCGAACAGACCGATGGTCCACTTCAGGCGCGGCTTATAGTTGAAGGTGAATATGAGGCGCGAGAGCCACTGCACCAATGTTCCGAAGAAGAATGCAATAGCCACGCTGAGGAAAATACCGAAGATGACGGACAGCGCCTTCTCGGTGTTCAGCAGGTCGTCAAACCCTAAAAGCCCCGTCTCATCGGCTGCCAATTTGATAAGAGCCAGTACAAAGGTGCCGCCTAACAGTTCGAACACCATTGATACGGTTGTGGAAGTAGGCATTCCTAAGGTGTTGAATACATCGAGCAGCACGACATCAGTAACCATTACGGCCAGGAAGATACACATGAGGTCGTTGAAGTAGAACTGCTCGGGCCGGAAGATGCCATGCCGCGCAATGTCCATCATACCGTTACTCATGGCCGCTCCACAGAACACACCGATAGCGGCAATAATGATGATGGTCTTTACCTTTGCAGCTTTTGCTCCTACGGCAGAGTTCATGAAGTTCACAGCGTCGTTGCTCACCCCCACACTCAGGTCGAAGATGGCAAGTGCAAACAGGAAAATGATAATTCCCAGATAGATTGTTTCCATACAGTTTTGTTGATAAATGTTTCTTTTCGGCTGCAAAAGTATAACACATTTGTGATGGAAGTGTTACAAAGATGTTACAGAAATGTTACATTTTAAGAGACTGTTCTTGTAATTTTCCCCTTTGTCTTTCCGACTTAATGATTTTATTGATATATTTGCAGCGGATTGGGGAATCTCCGTCCAAAGACATTGTTAGAAAAAGAGGCGTTATGTCTTCATCTTGCGTGTACAAAGCCTAGGAAACTTTACACACACACACATTGGACAAGAGAAGGTATGATGGTCTCCGCGCGTATGCGTGGAGCTGTTGTCCCACATCTGTTCATAAAGGTTTTCCTAGCACCTGTACACAAGGACGTGGCATACGGTTCCGCGCTTCTTGCTTTTTAGGACAAATCTTTTAAGACTATGAAAAAACGGATAGTAAATAAGATCAAGATATTGTTGTGCCTTTTGTTCGTTTGGACTGCGTGCTACTTTGGAGCCTCCTTGTTGAGCCTTGATTTCGATATGGACAAGTGGAATTTCCTCTCAAAATCATTGTTTTGGGGACTATCAATTCTTTTTACTATTGGTGCCGTTCATGAACTTCTCATTGAATATGACAATTGAAGCGGTCCTTCTTCTTCTTCTCCTCCTCCTTCTGATGTTATATCCCCGCGTCTTATAAGTGATTTGCATTACTGATTTTGTTTCATTATCTGTTCCAGATGTTTCATTCTTATACCTTATTATATATAATAGAGGGAATCTCAGAAAAGTTTCTTACCTTTGCCGGCCTAATCAGTATATGAACTTTGACTTTATGAAAAACTATTTGAAATTATGGGGACTGGCTTCCTTGTTAGGAATGGCCGCCCTGAGTGCGACAGCACAGATTACGCAAAAGGTGGAAAGTTTCCCTATCAGCAACGTGCGGCTGACGAAAAGTCCGTTCAAACATGCCGAGGAGATGGACATACAGTACCTGTTGGGCATCAACCCTGACCGTTTGTTGGCTCCCTACCTGAAAGAGGCCGGACTTACTCCTAAGGCAGACAACTATACCAACTGGGAAAATACAGGACTTGACGGACACATCGGCGGACACTACGTATCGGCATTGGCCTATATGTATGCTTCGACCGGTAATGAGGAAATCAAGCGCCGGTTGGACTACATGATCAGTGAACTGAAGCGGTGTCAGGACAAGGATGGATACCTGAGCGGTGTGCCTCACGGCCGACAGATATGGAAGGAAATCAAGGAAGGTAACATCCGGGCTTCGGGCTTCGGATTGAACGACCGGTGGGTGCCCCTTTACAACATCCATAAGATTTATGCCGGTCTTCGCGACGCTTACCTCCATGCAGGCAGTAAGGATGCCAAGGAGATGCTCATCAAACTGACCGACTGGATGATCCGCCTTGTAGAGAACCTGAGCGAGGCTCAGATGCAAGATATGCTACGAAGTGAGCATGGAGGTTTGAATGAGACTTTTGCTGATGTGGCAGCTATCACTGGTGATGAACGTTACCTGAAACTGGCTCACAAATTCTCGCACAACTTGGTACTGGAACCCTTGCTCAAGAAGGAAGACCGTCTGACAGGCATGCATGCCAACACACAGATACCAAAGGTTATCGGATACAAGCGGATGGCCGACCTGGAAGGTAATACAGATTGGAGCGAAGCAGCCCGCTACTTCTGGGAAACTGTAGTAGAACGCCGAAGCATCAGTATCGGTGGAAACAGCGTACGCGAACACTTCCACCCCGACACCGACTTCAGCAGTATGCTTACCAGTGAACAAGGCCCTGAGACATGTAATACTTACAACATGCTGCGCCTTACCAAGATGCTTTACGAAACAAGTGGCGATGCTGACTACATGAACTTCTATGAGCGGGCACTCTACAATCACATCCTCTCGACCATCAACCCCATACAGGGCGGATTCGTATATTTCACCCCCATGCGTTCAGGTCACTACCGCGTCTATTCACAACCACAGACGAGTTTCTGGTGTTGTGTAGGTTCCGGCATGGAGAACCACGCCCGTTATGGTGAAATGATTTACGGGCACAAGGATGCCAACCTCTACGTAAACCTTTTCATTCCTTCTACCCTGCAATGGAATGGTACCACCATCGAACAGCAGACAGCTTTCCCCGAAGAGGAAGGGACAACCCTTGTCATCACTCCCAAGAAGAGCAAGCAGCAGTTCGCACTGAATGTGCGCGTGCCTGAATGGTTGAAACAGGGCGACATGAAGTTCACCGTCAACGGAAAAGCTGAGCAACCTGCCGTAAAGGATGGGTATGCCACTATCAACCGTACGTGGCAGAAGGGTGACAAGGTACACATCAGCCTCCCGATGAATCTGCACGTAATGGGCTTGCCCGACGGTTCGGCCAACTACTCCATTATGTATGGCCCCATCGTACTGGGTGCTTCGCTTGGCAAACAGGCTCAGGACGGTATGTATGCCGACGATAGCCGGGGCGGCCACATTGCTGGTGGTCCTCGTCTGCCTTTGCAAGATATGCCTGTTATCGTAGGTGAGAAGGATGAAATCATCTCACATATCCAAAAGGTTGCAGGCCAGCCGCTGACCTTCAAGCTGGGTGGCGTATATCCCGCCAACTACGAAGGTATGACACTGCGTCCTTTCTACAGTCTCCACGAATGCCGTTATATGGTCTATTGGCCACTTATCTCCAAGGAGGAATTGGCTGCCCGCCAAGAGCGTCTGGCTCGCGAAGAGCAGGAGCGTCTGGCATTGGATGCCATCACTACAGACAAGGTTATCTGTGGTGAGCAACAGCCTGAGAGCGACCATTTTGTAAAAATGGAACAGAGCAATGCCGGTGATGACGAAGGTGTCCATTGGCGTGAAACTCGCGAATGGTTCAGTTATCAGATGAAGACTCACGGACAACAACCGGTCAAGGTGCGTATCCTGTTCCGTCCTGAAAACCGTCGGGATGCCCGCATCTATGTAAATGATATCGAAATTGGTACACTGACCAACCAACGTGTAGCCGAATTTGAAATCCCTGTTGACCTGCGTTCACAAGAGGTCCTGACCATTAAGGTTGGCAAGGGCGAAGGCCGCATCACCCCACATATTTATGAAGTACGGTTGGTGAAATAAAGAGGTTGATTCCTTTTATTATCAATAAAAAAGTCTGGATGCTTAATCGAAAAAGCGTCCAGACTTTTTTGAATGAATGTGGAAAGTTTGAATTGACTGATTGGGGGATTGTAAAGAATGCAGATATCCGAATCTCATCCTTTCGTGTTTGTAACGCAGAAATCATGGGTATAGAGTATCTGGATACGCTCGGTTCTTAATGTGTGTTGTGTTTCAAACGCGCTTAATCTTCCCTTAAAACAAGAAATTCATGAGTCTGCTGTTTTTTTTCTTTTCCTCTATTTCGCGTGTCATGCGTCCGATGGCTGTGCGGAAGAAGAAAGCAATGAGGTATTCGTCTGTTCCATCAGTACGGATACAATGAAGGGCATGGAGGTATTCGCCCTTGTTTTCCTGACGGATGATAACGATGGGATGGCCGGCCTTGTGAAGAATGAAGTTGGAGAACAAACGGCCGATGCGCCCATTGCCATCGCGGAAAGGATGGAGGTATTCGAAGAATCCATGAAAACGAGCGGCCAGTACCATTGGATATACTTGACCTTCTTCGATGGCCCGTTGGGTTGATTCCAAGAGTTTGGGTACGCGGGCAATTAGGGCTTCATGTTCGCCAAAGATAGTGTCACCGGCACACATGTCCGTATCAGTATATTCGCCAGATACTGCACCCGGGCATTTGTATGGCAAGGTTTGCTCCATCAGGATACGGTGCGTTTCTTTTAGCAAAGTTTCCGTCAATGGTGCTTTCTTCTGCCCAAACAGGTATTCGTATGCTTTGAAATGCCCCAATATCTCAAAGGCTTCGTAGAGAGACTTCCCCTGTGGTATCAGCCCAAGTCCCTTTTCCTTCAATTCGCGGGTGTCGTTCACACTGAACGAGTTTCCCTCAATGGCGCAACTATGAGCCGAGAAGAGTATTTCGTTATACTCTTTCAGAGTTTCGTTGGCCATGCGGTCGGCAACTTTCTGCCTATACTCACTCAATATTGTTTCGTACTCCTTTATTTCTTTTTCAAACATGCCCGTTTATGAGATATTAATGACACTCAGAGATGCAACCAAAAATAGAGGTGACTTGTTTTATTTCAGTTGCTTAACACGCGCAAAGCTACAAAGATTTTATTGAAAATAACAACCATATTGTGCTTTTTTCTAAAAAGAGAGGGGAAAATAATAAAAAATAGGAGAAAAAGCCTTACTTTTGCAAAGACATGAGAAACTGCAATGAAACTATAACATCAGTATTATATGAAAAAACAGACATTGGCTATCGCACTCGGTCTGATGAGTGCAAGTGCTATGGCACAAATCATTCCTAATGGTGAACCTTACCGTTGGAATGCCACCCAAAATCCTATTGTCACCCACAAACATACGGCCGACCCGGCAGCATTGGTCAAGGGTGATACCCTATTCCTATATACAGGTGTCGATTTTGCCGGCAACCAGAACGGCTACAAGATGCACGAATGGGCCTTGTTCACCACCACCGACATGCGTACATGGACAGAACATAAGAGCCCGTTGCATGTGGATGAATTCAAGTGGCAAAACTCTCATGCCGCATATGCCGGGCATGTGGCCGAGAAGGATGGGAAATATTACTTCTATGTATCTACCAACTGGTGTGGCATCGGAGTGGCCGTGGCCGATTCCCCTTATGGACCTTTCAAGGATGCCATAGAAAAGCCGTTGCTCACCAACGCCAATTGTCCCGGTACTGACCACTCATGGGCTTGCATCGACCCTGCCATCTATCAGGATGACGAGGGAAATGCTTGGATATATTGGGGCAACCGCCGTTGCTTCATGGCCAAACTGAAACCTAATATGATAGAGATTGATGGCGAGGTGAAGGACATTACTCCGACGGGAAGCAACTTTACCGAAGCTCCGTGGCTGCACAAGCACAATGGGAAATACTACCTGACCTTTGCACAAGGCTGGCCAGAGAAATTAGGCTATGCCGTGAGTGACTCTCCCGAAGGTCCGTTTGATTACAAGGGAATCTTCTCGGAGATAGCAGGAAACAGTAACACTACCCACCCCTCCATTGTAGAGTTCAAGGGTAAGACCATCCTCTTCACCCACAATGGCGGCCTTCATGCAGGCACCAGCTATTCACGTTCGGTGTGTGCACAAGAGTTGAAATATGACAAGGAAGGAAATATCCTGAAGTGCGATATCACCACCGATGGAGTACCCTATATGCAAGCATATTATGACCGCAAGGCTCAGGAAGAGAAAGCTGTCAAGAAGATGGAGAGTAAAATGGGCGCTTACCTGATGGTCTATCACAAAGATGCCGACCATGGCCTGCACATGGCCATCAGTTATGATGGTTACGAATTCATCGCATTGAACAACGACAAGCCCCTTATTGCCGGCGATACCATTGCCGAGCAGAAAGGAATCCGCGACCCACATATTTTCCGTGGTCCGGACGGAGCCTTCTATTTGGCCATGACAGACCTCCACGTCTTTGGAGTACGTGACGGTTACCGTACCACCGAATGGGAACGTGATGGAAAGAAATATGGATGGGGCAACAACCGTGGTCTCGTACTGATGAAGAGTACTGACCTGAAACATTGGACACGTACCAACCTCGACTTCCAGAAGTTAGGTGGCGAGTGGAGCGAAGTAGGATGCGTATGGGCACCCGAAACATGCTACGATGAAGAAAAGGGAAAACTCTTCCTGCACTTTACCACCCGTACCGGAAACGGACGCAACCGCATCTATTACGTCTATATGAATGATGATTTCACCCGGATGGAAAGTGAACCCAAACTGCTTTTTGAAGCCCCCGAAGGAAAGTACAATGTCATTGACAGCGACATCATGTATCACGACGGGACCTATCACCTCTACTACGTGTCCCACGAAGGGGGTGCCACAGTAAAACATGCTACGGCTGCTGCTATCACCGGACCTTACATGATGGACGAGAACTACTACGATGGCGTACGTCAAGGACACGAAGCCCCCAACTGTTGGAAACGTATCGGGGAAGACTGTTGGGTGGTGATGCACGACAACTACCGCATCAATCCCCACAATTTCGGATTTACCGAGACACGTGACTTCATCAACTACACTCCGCTCGGCAACTTTGGCAAGGGCAAAATGACTCGCGTAGGCTTCAGTGAACAGAAGCACGGAGCCGTCATCCATATCACCAAGAAAGAAGCCCGTATGTTGGAGAAACTGTGGAATAAGTAACAAGCAGATGACCGCTTGCTTACAAAACGATAAGAAACAAAAAGAAATGCCTAAGTCATGCATGACTTAGGCATTTGTCTAACGATAAAACTGGTTCTTCTGCAATTTAGTTGAAAAACTGTTTGTTTTCAGCATTATAGGTTCATTGGCCAAGTATCTTAAGATATTTGGCACTTTATCTTAACTTCTCGGGGCATTTATCTTAAGATACTTATTTTCCTCCCTAATTTCAGCTGAACCATAAAACTTGTCTCTTACGACCTACTTCAAGAATCGGTTGAGTTTGTCAATCGATTCTTTCATTTTTATGGCATCCATTGGGTAGTCTGTGATAGGATTCAAGGCTGAGTCGGTCACTTCGATGGTGCTTTCGGCCTTTTTCTCAATGATATCCCCTTCGGGTGTGATGAAGGCATAGTTCAGTTCACTCCCTACGATATGCCAATGTCTGCCTGTGGTATCTTCAAGGGCGTATCCCATTGAATAGTCGCTCGTGGGGTTTGTTACTCCCAGGTAGTTTTTCATCAGTGTGGGTACTATGTCGTAGTGCGTCGTAAGGTGGCGGTGCAGTTTCGGCTCTTCTCCGGGGAAATGACAAATCATGGGGACCTGTATCTGGTATTTGGAGAAGTTTCCGTTGTGTCCCCAATAATTCTTTTTGTTCTCGTTGAACTCCTGACTATGGTCGCCCGTAATGATAACTACGGTGTTCTTTTCCATTTCATGTTCCTTCAAAGCGGAAAAGACCATACCAACCAATGAGTCTGTCTGATAGCAAGTGTGCCGGTACAGGTTCCAGAAGGGTAGGGGGTCTTCCTCGTTGTCCAACGTGGTGTATTGGGCATATTCCCATGTGGGTTGGAATCTGTTCAGTTTCTCCTTGGGCAGTTCGAAACTGTGGGGAAGGTCGTAGAACAGAAGGGAGAAGAAGGGCCTTCCCTCACTCTTTTCCTCCAGGCTGGCAATGAAGTCTTTGGTGATTTGCGTGTCGCGCTCCAAGGCACTGTTCCCTTCGGTTGACAGGCGGACATCCTTGACCTTGTTGAATATGACTCTGGCAAAGGGCGGGTCGTATAGCGACGCGCTGGGATAGATGTTTACCTCGTAATCCTTTGCAAGCAGTCTGTCTATGAGAAGCGGGCTGATTTGGTTGGGTTCGAAAATGTCCCAATAGTATGAGGAGAGACCGAAAAACAGGCCAAAGACACTGCTCCGTGTACCGTTGCTGCAACTCCAATGCTTGTCGAACCGTTGGTTCTCCTCTGCATACTGGTAGATGTTAGGCATACACTCTTCGGTCAGTGCCCGCGGATTCCATGAATCAATAAGGACAAACACGATGTTCGTCAGGCTGTCCTTCTCCGTTATCTCCAAAGGCTTTATCGGATAATTGATTTCGCCATTTCCGTTGCCCAAATCCATTTCTCCGGTGGCTTGTGTCGGTGGCAGGAAACCCAGATCCATCAGCAATCCGTTGGCCGATGTCGGGAAGTAGTAGGGCAACAACCTGCGGCATTTCTGTACGGAAATCTGGTTGTTGAATGCCGCATAGATATGGTAACCGTGGGCATACAGCGTGGTCCCGACAAGCAGGAGGGCGATTGTCCCCAACAGTTTCTTCTTCAGCAGACTCTTTTTCCGGCTTATCAGCCACCAGATGAGGGAATAGGCGGCAATGACACCTGCTACAGACAATCCTGCCTGCCAATATTGTGCAGACGAGAAGTTGAATATTTCCCTGCCTCCTTTTCCGAAAAACATGCTCAGTGCAATGCCGTTGATGTGGAAACGGTAGAGGTTATACACAATCATGTCGATGTAGGCAATGGTGCTGAGCGTTGCACTTGTCAGGATAAATACCCCTGTAGCCAGCTTGCCCAACCGGCATACTTTCAGCAGGATAAAGAGTATCAGCGGAATCAGGCTTATGGTGGCGGCATGCGACAGGCACGAGGCGATGTAGAACAGCCATCCGCTGAAATCCATGTAAGCACTGACGCTGCTTCCTACAATGAAGTAAAACAATTGGATACTGAGTATGATTGTCGATACGAAATAAAATGCAATGCCCTTTTTCATCTTTATTCTTATTTTAGTTTTGTTCGAGCTAACCTCTCATCAAGCAAGCAAGTCGAGCAGAGCTTTCAACGAAAAGCGCTTCTGACTTTTCCACTAAGGTATGGCCGACTACGCTCGGGTGACAGGAAACCGTCTGTGATACTATATGGAAAGAGATTAGCAAGGTGTTGATACATAAGTGGTTCTGCTTTCGGAAGTTGAACTTGTCTGATTAATCAAGGTGATATAAAAAAAGAAGGTTGTCTCCCGACAACCAATCTTCCATTAACCTTAAATCTAATACCATGAAAAACACGGTGCAAAGGTAGTGCTATTTCCCATATATGCAAAACATGCAGACTATTATTGTTTGTAATTTATAAAATGTTAACAAATATAGTCTCTATCTTTTTCTTTAAAAACGCAAAGGCGCAGAGGCGCAGAGTTTTCTTTTGAGTGAATAGCGACTAGTGATTAGTGGGTCATGCGGCACTACTCCTTATTTGAGAACACGGAGACACAGAGGCACAGAGAAAATTTTGTCATCAAGCTAATCGGAACCTATAAAATCCTCTGTGTCTCTGTGCCTCTGTGTTCTGCAAAAAAAGAATTTGTACCTTGTAAAATGGTACATGCAAATCTTCTGCGCCTCCGCGTCTTTGCGTTTGAAATAAAAAAAGAAATAGTCGGACATAAACAAGTAAAAAATCCTTTATTATCTATTTCCTCCACATATCGTTGGAAAAGAAAGTCCGGCAACGGGTACATTCTTGCATAGATATGCATAACAGTAAAGAGGCAACGGTTTGGAAAAACAGTTGCAGACAGCCGTTTCCGCCCTACCTGTCCTAAACATCCGGAGAAGCGTAGGAGAACATCCGCCCGTGCGTACCTGAGAATCGGAAGATGTGCAGGAGAATTTCGGCAGACGTTTAGGAGCGCTTCTTCGGACGTTTAGGATAGGTGCTCCCGAAGGTCGTAGTCGGGCGAGGTTTGCATCTGCCCTCATGCGACCCTGAAATGCATAATCATACAACCAATCTGTATAATTATGCAGAACAAACCGCGTGAGAATTGCGTATATGGACGAATATTTTCTTTTGCTCAAAAAAACAGTAAAACGTTAATTTGCTTCTAAGTAGCTGATAATTAATAATATAGTAAAACTATTCTCATGCCCAAAGCAAGGAGGCTTTAACCGTATGAGAATGCCTGCAGAAGAATACTTTTTTTCTTTTTCTTTACATCTGAAATTGCAAAATATTTACAAATGGAATCGATTTGTTTCCCGGCCCGCTCCCATCTCCCTCCGTTCGGGCATAGTTGTGGCTTCGTGGTGGCTCCTGTCTGATTCCGTTTCCCAATAAGAGTCACATCGGACTCACATCGGAGTCACATCGGAGTCACTACGGACTTAGAACAAGGGCAGAAGGCCGTTGGTTTGCGTTATTTGCATCCCCTTAACGAAGTTTAACGCCCGCATGCCGCCCCCTTCGGGAATTTGGCGGTACATTTGCCACCGATAAAAACAATATTAATTTGAGGCAGGAGAAGCGTCTCTGTCCGGTACTTGAAATATGGATTTTGAGCTTTTGGCTCTTGTTCTCTTTCCAATGAATACCGCCAAACATTCACGTTCGAGAACAAGCAGAAGGAAGTTCACGCCGCCAAGGTGTGGACTATTCGTGCTTGTTGAACGTGCAGGTCGCTTGGCGGTAACCTATTGGAAAGGCGAGTAACGGATAGTTTACGCCTTTTCTGTCTCCCTAAAAAACACAATTATCAAGATGAAAGACTTAAAGTATTTGCAGAAACTCTTCTTTCTGCTGTTGATGGCGTTTTCGCTGAGTTTTGTATGCGCCTGTGGCGATGATGAAGATGACGAGCCGTTTGACGACCCGAATCAAGAGCAGAACGACAACGGTGGTGGCGGCAGTCAAAACGGAGGAACCACCCCTACAGACAGTATCATGCCTCCTGCAGATGAACCTGTACTTCCGAATGACAGCACGTCCGGTGGAGAGGACAGTCCGATTGTATCCGACAGTATCGAGAATGAATACCACGAAGCTGTTGACCTCGGTCTTTCCGTGAAGTGGGCCACCTGCAACGTGGGTGCTTCTTCGCCCGAGGAGTACGGTGACTTCTTTGCTTGGGGCGAGACCACGACCAAGTCAAGTTATACAAATAGTAACAGCACCACCTACGGCCTTTCCACTTCCGAATTGCAGTCCCGTGGCATCATTGGTTCCGATGGCAACCTGACCGCTGCTTATGATGCTGCCACAGCCAATTGGGGCGGCAGTTGGCGTATGCCTACTTTAGATGAGATAGGGGAATTGTTTAATAACTGTACTTGGACGTGGACTACTCAAAACGGAGTAAAGGGTAATAAAGTTACCGGTCCCAACGGTAAATCAATCTTCCTTCCCGCTGCGGGCTACCGCGACGGTGCGGGCCTCCACAACCGTGGCTCGAACGGCTACTACTGGTCTGCTACGTTGAACGAGGGCTACAGCGGCGGCGCGTACGGCCTCTACTTCTACGACGGCTACCGCCGTTGGCACTTCTACAGCCGTTGCTACGGACACAGCGTTCGCCCCGTCACAGAATAAAGAGCGACCTTGTGTCGCGCATCCGATTATTTGATTCATTTGATTTATTAGAGCGGGCATTAGGAGAAGCCCGCTCTTTTACATTGTGGATGTGTCAAGATGCTTTCTTTTCATTCTTTAGACGCGGATGACGCGGATGACGCAGATAAATTATAACCTTTATTCGCCTTTCGGCTCATCGAGAACCTCTTTTATTTATTTAAGGTATGGTTGGGTATAATAGGAAGGAATAATCCGCGTCATCCGCGTCATCTGCGTCTAAAAAGTTAATTATGACATACCCTCCGAAAAATATTTTTTTGCTCTCTCACCCTTTCTCTCTCTTTCTTACCACCACCATGTATGGCGCAAAATGCGCAGCACCCATTGTCTGAGCGGGCGCAGCGTGTGCCACAGGCGGCTATAGGTGCGCCAGGTGCGCGATGTCACGGAGATGGCCTTGCCTGACGGGCGGTGGATGGCGGTCATCTTTCCCACAATGTCGCAGGCATGGCACTGTTCTTGCGAAGCCCATACGCCATCGCCTTGCAGGGTGTATAGTCCGCCGTCAATATTCACTATGCGGTGTACAAGGTGCTTGCCTTTGTAGCGGAACAGGACCACATCGAGCCTTTTCAGGCGGTCCGGGCGGCAAGGGGCAATGGTAATCTCGTCCTTCCCTTCGCGCAGGAAGGGGCGCATGGAGATGCCCCTCATCCGTATGCGGATGCAGCGGCCTTGGGCTATCTCCTCTTCAGCCCAAGCGAAAAAAAGATGGTTGGGGATTTCCTTCATGTTATAGGTTTAATAGCGTGTCGTGCGACAAGCGTGCGGCCTCTTCATCGGGCAGACAGGCCAGGTGGTAGCAGGGCACTTGTGAAAGAATGTCTCCCAGCATCCGGCTCAAGGGGTTGTACAACGAGCGTTCGTAGGCAAACGGTGGGGGGAATGAGGGATGGAGGGCGGCGTATCCTTGCAGCACGGAGAGGCGCTTCATCTCGTTTCGTGGAGCTTGCGAAAGGCGTACGCAGGCCTTCAGCCTGTAGCGCTCCGTGCGGTAACAGGGGGTCTTGCCGCTCCACGGACTTCCATAGACCCATACTTCGCCCTCCTCGATGCGCAGCACGGGGCTGTCATCGTTCAGCAGGTGTGCTCCTGCTATGTGTTCGCGCCACAGGCGGGTGTGGGTGCTTTTCCCCGTACCGCTTTCGCCGAGAAAGAGGATGGCCCCTTCGTGGCACACTATGCAACTGCTGTGTACCATGACGGTCTGCCTGCCCAGTGTCTGCATGCCATAGCCGAACCACAGGGCGTAATAGACCATCCGGTGGTCCAAATCTCCGGCCAGTTTCATCTTCCGGTTTCCTTCGTCCAACCACAAATCCAACGTCTTTCCGCAATCCTGCTGCTGGTGCAACCGGTATCCCGCAGACGTGCGGGTGAAGAGGAACAGGGTATCTTCGTCCTTCAGCCGGTAAATAAGTTGTCCGGAGGCAGGTGGCACTTCTGCCGTTTCTATAAAGCGGAATTCTGCTTTAACCTTGTCCGTATTGTCGGCAAGAAACTTCTCGAACCGGTATTTGTCGGCCAGTATGCCGCACAGATTTTCACCTCCGACGGAGAATGTATGGTTTCCTATGGTGTAATATCGGGTTGTCTGGTTGTTCATTGTCGTGTGTGTGTTGGTCGTTATAATTTTACCACCCTGTCACAGATGGCCAATGCGGTTTCGTGATGGGCTATGTAGAGTATGGTCAGATTCCGGTCAGCCTTTCTCATTCGGGCTATTGTTTCGTTAATCTCGCTTTCGGTCTCTTTGTCGAGAGCTGATGCTGCTTCGTCCAGCAACAGGACATTGCACTGTTTGTACAAGGCCCGTGCCATGCCCAAGCGTTGTTTCTGTCCGCCTGACAGGCGTGTGCCGGCTTCGTTCATCGGTGTGTCCAATCCTTTAGGCAGGCTTTCCAGCCAGCAGTCGAGCGCTACTTGTGCGAGTACCTTCTTTATTTTCTCTTCGTCTGCATGTTCTTCGCCTAAAGCGATGTTTTCGGCCAGGGTCGTGTCAAAGATGAACACATCTTGTGGTACGTATCCTATCTGTCCGCGCCATACTTGCATGTTGTCATTGGTCAGCGGGCAGCCATCTATTTTTATTTCTCCTTTTTGTGGTTTTATGAACCCTAACAGGATGTTGAACAAGGTGGTTTTTCCCACTCCGCTTGGTCCGCTTATGCCTACAAACTCTCCTTTCCGGACGGTGCAGGTGAAGTTTTCGATGACGTTGGTTCCCTCTTCGTATGCAAACGTGATTCCTGAAAGGCTGATTTCATGCTTGAAACTCAGTGTGTCGTCCGGCTCGGTTTCCCTCTTCTGCAAGCCGTTTGTCTCAGCCAACCCTTCCTCAATGATATCCAGGCAATGGGTGGCATGTTGTATCTGTGTCCATCCTGTCAACAAACTGCGCAAAGCCGGGAGCAAACGCAATGCCACGAGGGCAAAAGCACCCGTCAGCAGGCTCATGTCCCCTTGCCCGGTAAATGCCAATAGGGCCAATCCGATAACTACCGACAGTTCTGACATTACCATGGGGATGCGTTGCATGGTCATCATTTGCATCCGGGTGTCCGATACGTGGTCAGCTCCCTTTTCAAACGATTTCCATAACGAAGGGAAAACTCCATAAACTTCGGCATCAACATATCCGCGGAAAGTGTCGTTGACCACTCGGGATTGTTCACGTTTGGCCTCTTGTTCGTCCCGCCCATATTGGCTGATGCGTTTGCGTACAACTAAAAGATAGACTACGACGAAAGGAATGAACGAGGCATAGAGCAGGAGCATTGTAGCACCGTCGTAAATGAGGAAAGCAATGGAGGTGAGCAGCAACAGCATGGCGTCCGAGGTCATGCGTAGCAGGGGCATAAGTATGCCTTGGCTGAAGCCGAAGCAGATGTTGTTGATTTCAAAAACAAGACGGCTGGCACCCCGCTCGCGAATAAAGAGCAATCCGCGTTGGTAGTAAGCTGTATAAAGCGTCAGGCTGAGCCGTTTGTAGAGATTGAGCAGGAAACGGTGCTGTACCTTCTGCAGATAGGTGGTGGCGAATCCCTTCACTATGATTACGACGAAGGCCAACGCACAGAAAAGGTAAACCGTTGAACGGTCGCTCCGTTCTTCCAATAAGAGGTACAGGATGGGTAGGAGAGAGGCTATCCCGACAAAATCAAGCAAGGCCGTAAGGAAGACAATACCTGTCACACAGACGGCATTCTTACGCTCTTTGGGAAGCAGGAGACGGTATGTTCGTTTCAGTAGATTCATTTTCCTGTCAGGTGGAATAGTCGGGCAGGATTCCCTATGTTGTTCTTGTACACCTCTTTCAGACGGTTTGCCAGACTGATGGTGAACACTGTGTTTACTTTCTTGTGGCGGTGTATGAAACGTTTTGTCTTGAAGACGAATGTGTGCCATGCACTATTCTTTATGGTTTCTCCCTTTTCAATAGAGTAAGGGGGATTAATCATTTCGAGCAGGATGGCATGAGCATATTTCCTGTCAAAGTTTACCACGTCAGAAGTCCCCAAGTATTCGTAGGAAAGTCCTGTCAGGGCATGGATAAAGCGCATCACCTTGGGATCCATTATTTCGGCGGGAAGAAGTTGTAGGCCCCCATGTTTCAACATGCATGCCCAATCGCACAAATGGTGCAGGGCCAGTCCTTGGATATAGTGTTGGGCGGCATGAAACCCAATGAATACGGCATTGAAAGAATCAGAAGGCACGTTGATTGAGTATTCCCCTTCCATGAGTGCTGTTTCTACGGGTTCGCTCTGTTTCTGCAGGAACTCTTCCATAGCTTGGGCTTCGGGGGTGTTGTAGGTGTTGAGGAAGCTTTTGTGGCTTTCAATGAGGATTCCGTTGTAGTGGAATTCGTTGTGTTTTTCCGAGTGGTCGCTGCTTATATGGATGCCTTGTTCCTTCATCAGTTGCTCGCCCTTGAGGCGTGCTTCTTCATCGCTCATGTTGGACAGGTCCAACGAGTAGAGCCGTATGTCAATATCTCCACCTTCGCGGTGTGCGGGTATAGGATAATAAGTTGAGAAACCGACTCCCTTGAGTTGCATCAATCCAATACCGTATGGCCGGAAAAACTCGGTCAGTTCGTGTACTGTATGGCAATAGTGGGCATAGCGTTGCTCATATCTTTCCACCGCTACAGCCCATTCCAGTTTCAATGTGCGTGGTGGGAATATGGAGGGGGACAATGTTGTCACACCGTCCCATGCTATAGCCATTACCCCTTGTCCGATGGCAAGCCTGTAACAGCTTCTCCAATCGGCTTCGGTTGCTTTTTCAAACAAGGCCGTTGAAATGTCGTTCCCTCCCAATGCACGTCCCAACAGGGCCAATAGCATTCGTGCAGGAAGGCTTAATTCTTCACCCTTCATTGTCCTTTGTCTCATTTGTCCAAAATTCCGCCACATGCCTGTAAGCGTTCGGCCCAACGGGTGGCATCGGTCATTGCTTGTTCTTTGTCAATGCCATATTGCTCGGTCAGGATACGGGCGGCATCGTCAATGCAGAACTCAGTTCCCGCAAGGCGTTCCCATAACAGGCGAGCCGAAGCGTTGAGCGAGATAATGCGTGTCATATCGGTGTGTGTGCTTCCTTGGTCAACAATAATCGTTTCCCCCGCAATGTCGCGCAGGGTATGGTCTGGATTTATTTTCATTTGCTTCTGTTTTCTTTTGGATTGTTTTTATAAGGCGCAAAGGTAGTCATTCTTTTGCAGGAGTACAAATGAACAGGAGAAAGATTTGTTGAAGTAAACAAATCTCCCTATTCCTGCACCTTGTACAACCGGAAGTTGTCCACCTTAAACCATGTGGCCGTGGGTGCGCCATCTGTGGTCACACCAATGGTGACAGGTTCATCATCGGCTACCTGGGTGAAAGCGAGTTTGACTGTCTGCATCGGATAATTGTCACGAGTACCCGGACGCTTCACTTGGTCACGGAAATATGCAATATCCTTTCCTGCAAACAGGCGCTGATTGCCTACACGAATAGCGGACGGAGTATTTGATGCATGCATATCCACCAACAGTTCATACTTGCCGGCAGGAAGATTCTTCAATACCTGACTGATAGTAGCTGTATGGGTATTAGCCTCGTCCCACACACCGAAGATGTAGCTTCCGTGCGTAGGTCTTGGTTCCCCACCTCCGTGGCTATTGACTCCCCACCATGAGGTAGGGCTGTCCACCATCCATCCTTGCGGCTCAAGCTTGTCGCCTGAGCGCCCATCGGCTTCAAAACTGGGATTGGCTATCAGATGGCTCATATCCTCGCGTCCGTCAGGCACTGTGCCTTCGCAAAGTTTCACACGCACCTCCTTGCCTTCGTAAGTCACTACGGTATTGTAAGTGGCAGCTTCTGTATCGCCCGCAGGGCTATCGGCTGTCACCAAATGAATGCGGAAGTTACGTTTTCCAAGCATGCCGTTAAATTTGCCTTTACGTGCCCCGATGATGAGCGTACCATGATCGTTGTCCCAACGGAAGGGTATTTCAGTGAAGGCACCCTTTTCGTAATTATAGTTGTCACCCTCGTCCTCGTAAAGTATAAACTCTCCGTTGGCGCCAGGATAGACACGAATTTCAAGATTGTCCCAGGATTTCTCTGTCGAGTACTGCACAGCAGGGCCGAAGGGTAAAATGCTACCGGCCTTCACATATACGGGTATCAGACTGATGGGAGCCAATCGCTTGACTGTGCGTCCGCCGGCAACCAGCTCGTTTGTCCAGAAGTCGTACCAGTCTGCACCCGAGGGCAGATACACACTCACGGGAGCAGCAGCTTTCTCCAATTCAGGATAGATTGCAAAACCTTTCTTTCCCTCTTGGAAGGTATAGAGTGGGTCGGTCACCGGTTTCACGAGAATAGAACGTCCGAAGAGGTACTCATCCGTCAGGTTGATGGCACGCTTGTCATGAGCGAAATCGAAGAAGAGCGGACGCATCATCGAACCGCTACGTTGTACCACCTCACCCATCATACTATATATATAAGGTAACAGGCGGTAGCGCAATTCGATAAAGTCCTTCTGCACATCGAATGCCCATTCACCCGGTTTGCCATAGTGATAAAGTTCGTTCAGCATAGGGCCAGAACGATGGTTACGCATCAAGGGCATGAAGCATCCCCATTGCATCCAACGCACCTGCAACTCTTTGGCGAAGGGGTCATGTGTATCGTTATTGATGTCCCATCCGAAGAATCCGCCGATATCGGTATTCCAAAAGGGGATACCGCATGTCACATAGTTCAATCCCGAGGGAATCTGGTTCTTCATCACCTGCCAGTTGCTGGTGATGTCGCCACTCCAACTGAAGGTTGCATAACGCTGGATACCGAACGAACTGCTTCGTGTCATCTGGAAGGAGCGCTTGTTGTTCTTCTTCTGTTTGCGCAGGTTTTCATACACACCCTTGTTACTCATCAGTGGGAAAGCATTTTTCACACTCCGCCATGTACCATCGTGCGTCATGTGTTCGTCATCGCCCGGCTGGTCCCATTGGTCAGGCTCAGTAGAGTCGCTCCACCAGGCATCAATGTCCATGTCGTAGAGGTTCTTCAAGTACTTCCAATAGATGTCGCGCGCCTTCGGATTGAAGGGGTCATAAGGTTTCACCCCCCGATTACGCGGCCATGTGTCGAAGGGGTACAGTGCTCCAATCTTTTCCAACTCCTTGTACTGCTCAGTCCAAGGACCGAAGCTTGCCCAAATAGAGATCATCAGATGGGCATTCTTGCTATGTACATAATCCACCATCTCCTGCGGACTCTTGATGCGTGGTTCCAATCCCTTCTCGACATATTCTTTGGCCAAAGGTTTCAAGTCGTCGGGCAGATATTTTGCCCACTTCTCATCGCCCACCTTATTAATATAATAGGGATTCATGAACTTCATGGCATTCCAGTTGGAATCGCATCCCCAGTATTGCCAGTCCTGCACAATACCGTCGAGAGGAATCTCCAACTCGCGGTATTTATCCAGCACCTCGCATAACTCATCGCTTGTCTTATAGCGTTCACGACATTGCCAGAAGCCCATTGACCAAAGAGGGAACATGGTGGCTTGTCCCGAAAGCTGGCGTACCGAGGCCATCACAGCATCTTGTGAACCACCACCGTAGATGAAGTAGTAATCCACGCATTGAGCCACTTCAGAGGTGAAACGGGTCAAATATTCACTATCTTCAAAACGTGAACGTCCGGCATTGTCCCAATAGAATCCATAACCTTTCTCCGAAGCGAAGTAAGGGATGGTAATGTTTCCATTCGTATTCCACATCTTGATTTTCTCTCCACGTTGGTTCAAGTTCTTGCTTCCACGCTGACCGAATCCGAAGATGGCCTCGTCTTTATCCAAGCGGAAATTCTGGGCTATTTCATACTTACCCTTATCGGCACCCGCAGTAATCATTTTCACTTCACCAGCAGCAACCTCCTGAAACAACATGTTCTGTCCTTTGGCAAAACATACGGCACCAGTCTGTTTGTCAATGGTCACTGTCATCTGTTCTGTCGTAATGACCACCGAAGGTTCGACATCGCGCATTTGGAATTCTGCACCCGTAGGTTCAAGAACCACCGAGTAGCTTTTCTTCTCGGGCATCTGCTTCAGTCCATCAGCATACTTGGTCACCCGAATGATGGAAGGAGTATAGACGGTCACCTCCGTAGTAGGAACACCTTCTTTGGCGACATCCACCTTCACTCCATACTTTGTCTGTGTCACAGTTTGCGCCTGGGTGGTCATTACCGCCATCAGACACAACAAAAATAAGAATTGTTTTTTCATGCTTTATACTATTTGGCTATGATTATTTCCCATTTTTCATGTATTTACTCATAATCTGCAAATTTAGATAAAATCTGCCAACTAACAGCTATTCATGATGAAGAAATTGAAGAACTGACATAATTTGTTGCTGTAACCATAAAGGGAAGTATTACTCTTCACGTTTTTACACTTGCATCAAAGCCTTCAAATTTAGTTCTTGACATTGAGAAAATGTCAGAATGCATGTTATTCTGACAGATATTGCCAAAATCTTTCCCTACAGAAATATTTAAAAGTGATGCCTCGATATTTATTGTACATAATTTCGGATATTCCAATGTTTTTACATATCTTTGCGACCTGTCAATAATAAAAAATAACGACATGAAACAAGCTGTTTTATTCCTGCTGTTCTGTCTATACACTTTTTCATCTATCAAGGCTGTGAAATTCGTGGGCCTACGGGTGATAGACAAGGAGTATCTGATGGTACATCTGCGCGATGGAGAGGTCCGTTACGAAGATGACGGCAGAGGACCAGGAGCTTACCTGGGACATACATCGGCTGAGGATACGCTGGTGGTGTTTGGTAAACGGTTGCAACCGGATATAGCTACAAAAACTGACAAATGGAATATTTATTCAAAGGACGACCGTAACTTCACGAAAGTTCATCCGCTGGCCGTATGGCGAAAATCGAAACCGATGAATACTGACCATACACTGACGAGTGAACTGGACCATTGGCTATTCTTGCATCTGCCCCAAGAAATGAAGCAGGGGTGCAGCTATACGGTGACATTGCCCGAAGAAATGAAAGCGGACGTGAAAGAAGCGAGCGTGACATTCGATATCTGGCGGACACAATCGGAGGCGGTGCATGTGAACATCATCGGCTACACGCCCCAGGAAGCAGTACATCCGGCTGACCTTTACCTGTGGTTAGGAGATGGTGGCCAGCGTGACTATGCGGCATTTGAAGGAAAAAATGTATATCTGTACAATGTAAAGACAGGCCGCTCGCGCAAAGCAGGAAAGGTAAGTTTCTGGATGGGAGCATCGGCCGACAAGGAGGCTAACCGCAAAGACATGACGGGATCGGACGTATGGAATATTGATTTCAAGGGAAGTGTACCCGGACGCTACCGGCTGGTTGTAGAAGATGTAGGATGCAGCATGGATTTTGACATCGCTGACGGGGTCTATTTCCAACCATACCGCTACTCGGTGCGCGGCTATTACTACATGCGTCTGGGCGAACCGATAGACTCCAATATATCTCCTGCCCCACGCCAACCGATGTTTGTTCCTGAAGTGGATCCGGTGGGATTCACCGTCTATAAGACCGACCTGCATCCATGGCATCCCGATTGGCGGAAGATTCGGGGCGACGTGTGGGACGAACCACACTTCAAACCGGCACTTACATCGGCATTTTGGGCACACCGTCTGCCAGGAAATCCTGTAAATACGGAAGTACGGGGCGGACACTCGGATGCATTCGACTGGGACCGCCATTTGGCGCACGTAAGCAACATCTACGATATGCTGCTCCCCTACCTGCTCACACACGGCCGATTGGCAAAGGACAATCTGGGCATACGGGAGAGCGGAAACGGCATACCCGACCTCATTGACGAGGCACGCAACGAAGTGGATTTCTTCCTGAGCATACGCGATGGCGAGGCCTATTCGCAAGGGGTGACCAACCCGTCAAAGGAGTGGAGCATTATGTTTCAAGCCGGATGCACCACCATGGCCGCATGGGCAAATGCTGCCAATTGTGCTATTCTAGCCGAGGCTTTCCGCATTTATGGCAATGACTCGCTATGCACCTATTATACAGAAGAGGCTATCAAAGCTTTCCGCTTTGCTAGCAAGCAAGAGAACCTGCAACTGGATGACCGGCAGGACATCGGAAGTGCCCGTATGCGCGGACGCGACTTCCGGCAAATGGCCGCTGCTTTCCTCTACAATGTAACGGGAGAGAAGGAATGGGAACAGGTGATGGCAGAGGAGTGTGTCATCAGGAACGGACAGACGCCTCTATTTGACAAAGGACGGAATGCCTACTACCAGCTATGGGGTACGGCGGCTTACCTCACCTGTCCGTACAAACGGAATTACCCCGAGCTATACACATGGATGAAAGAGAGCGTAAAGCATCATGCCGAAGAGAATAACCTATGCCACATGTACAACCGCCCTTCACGACGCACAGCCAATGACTCGCGTTGGCAAGTGTCAGAAAACCTTCAACTGGTGATGATGGCTCACTATACGGCTACCACACCATCAGACAAAGCACGGCTTGAGAAGGCCATGTATATGGAAGCCAGTTGGGGATTGGGACGGAACCCGTCGAATACGGTAGAGATGACAGGACTGGGTGAAAGGCATATAGAACATTGCTACACCACAGGGCATGATGACGGAGTGCCGGGTGTACACCCAGGGCAGACCCCCTTTAATGGCACCGAAACTTGGTCGGCCGGCAATGGTGGAGATGCCCGCATCATCCTTGCGCGATGCTATCCCGACTGGTACACCGGAGGATGGCCACACCAAGAGTCTTTCTTTAACATCCGCTATATGTGGGTGAACGGTGAATTCACACCACGCGAAACCATGCGGGGGAAAATGGCTCTGCTAGGTTATCTGTACGGAATACGAAAAGAATAACAATTGAAGAATCACAATGGCACTTCTGCATTTTGGTTGAAATTAGGAAAAAAATAAGGACATATGTTCAAGTGGTCACGAACATATGTTCGTTGACACTTGAACATATGTTCAGAGGCACTTGAACATATGTTCATTTTTCGAATCTGTTTTTCATACCTTTTCAACCAAATTGCAAAAGAGCCATCACAATTAGAAGAAGTGATTTTTTTTTCATTGATATGACGTGAGGGTATCCCTGCATTTTACATATCTTTGCGACTTGACTTGATACTAATCCACCAATTAAAGTATAAATAATATGAGTAAAAAACAGCTGATGTACAAACAGGAGAATGAGGAATTCCTCCGACAAAAAGCTACTGAACCGGGAGTGCTTCCACTGAATGCCGGAGTGTTGTACGAAGTAATGGAAAGTGGCGAAGGAGGTTCGCCAACATTGGGAAACATCGTCTCTGTCTATTACAAAGGGATGCTGACCAATGGGAAGGTGTTCGATGATAACATGACCCAAGGGTATCCCGATGCCTTCAGGTTGAACGACCTGATTGACGGATGGAAAATTGCCCTCACACGCATGCATGTCGGAGACAAATGGCGTATTTACATCCCTTCACACTTAGGGTATGGAGCTATGGCTACAGCCGGTATCCCCAAACATTCGACCCTGATCTTTGAAATCGAACTGAAGGGGATAGCATGAAAATATGGCGAGGGGTTATAGCCAACGGCGGCGGCGGAAAAGCCAAATGATGGCACCGCTGACGAGAATGGAAAAGGCCAAAACTTCGTAGAAACCTAAAGGGTTGTCTTCCAGGCCATTTTTCAGGTTCATTCCGTAAAGACTCGCTATCAACGTAGGGAACATGAGTACGATGCTGACAGAAGTCATAAGTCGCATCACAGTATTCATGTTGTTGTTGATGACACTGGCATATGTGTTTACGGCACTTTCAAGAATGTTGCTGTACACGTAAGCGCTTTCGCGTGCCTGTTTCATCTCAATGTTGACATCTTCAATCAGTTCGGCATCCAATTCATCGACGGGGAGTTTGAACTTGACTTGTGCAAGCAGTGTCTCATTACCACGAATGGAGTTCATGAAATAAGTCAAAGAGTTTTGAAGTGAACTGAGGTTGATAAGATCTTCGTTATCAATGCTCTTGTCCAAATCGCGTTTGGCTTCGTCTATTTCATAATTGATTTTCTTCAAGAACTTCAGATACCATACGGAAGAGGATAGGAAAAGACGAAAGGTCATATCTACAGAATCGGTAAATCCTTTCCCTTTGCGTTGGTAATGGCCGAGAAAATCATTCATCATTTTGGTGATGAAATAACATACGGTAATGCAAATGTCCTTTTTGAGAATAATTCCTAATGGAACAGTGGTGTAAGGTGAACGCGAAGCCTCTTTGGTTGGATTCATATAGGGGACGCGGAGGATAATCATGGTCCATCCGTCTTCTGTCTCTACACGTGAACGTTCGTCAACATCGGCAATATCTGACAAAAAATAGTCGGGCATTTGAAGCTCGTTGATCAGATAATCGGCATCTTCCTCTGAAGGACTTGTTACCTGTATCCAACAGTTTGATTCCCACTTTTCCAGTGGTTCAATTTGCGGTTTGATTTTCCAGAATGCACGCATACATTTCTCTTTTTTAGCCCCGTCCGCACATTGGATCGGGAGCGGTTTGCAAGTTTGTTTTATAAAGTCTCTCTTGCCCCGTAACATTTTGACGTAAGGAATCTGGACACTCCCTACATGAAAAGAGCGCACAAAGGTAATATTATTTTCTGAAAAATATGGATTTTGGAATGTAGTTTTTCGTTTCGTTTGAAAGATTTGTACAGATTATAGAATTTTCTTCTTGCTTTTAGATTTTATTCATTCATTGCTAATCGCTTTACTTCGTCCAATTTGACAAGCTTGTTGACAATAGCATAAATGGTGAGTCCTGCTATAGAGTGAATCTCCAATTTTCGGGCAATGTTTCGTCGGTGAGTGTTTACTGTGTGGACGGACAGATATAGGCGGTCGGCAATCTCTTTATTGGTCATGCCTTTAACTACGCAGATGACAATTTCTTTTTCGCGTTGGCTTAAAGTTTCCGTTTCATTATTGCCCGATTCTTCTTCGTCTTCGTTTGGTTCATTAGTCAGGCGTACAATTTTATTTCGTAAAGTTTCAGCATCTTCATAAAGTGTAATGCATTCATCGTAGGCATGAAGGATAGAAGAGTCGGTGATGGTACAATTCAACGCAATGCATTTTACGCTTCCGTGGATGGTGTCATTACGAAACTCTTCTATATTGAACCATCCGCCGAAAGTCGGATTTATAATCAATATGTCCGGAGTTTCCATGTGGAGGCAGTTTTCCAAAGATGTGGGCGAGGTTACTTCGACGGGTCTTATGTGTAAGCCTGGCAATCGCTTTAAAACTACTATTACCCCACTGCGTATGATGACAGAAGTGTCGGCTACGGCTATTCTCAAACTTTCAAGTTTTTTCATAATCCAAACTTTTCTTCTATCAAACGGACTGCAGGGACGAACAAGCAATCTTCAATGCGGCAATGGAGTTCCAAATCTTTCTCACAATTGAAGATATCGTACAAAACAGCATTTAGCAGGTAGTTGTCGGGACGAGTGGGACAATATTTGATAATTATATTCTTCAATTCGGACAATTTGCTGTCTATCTGCTTATGCTTCAATGCTTGTTGGCGGGTGAAAAGCAGTATATTGCTGTTGTCTCCCGTATGGTAAACATGAGTGGGAGTTGTCAGGGGTGTCTTGCTTGGTTTTGATTGTTGCATCTTCATCGGACATGCGTTGAGGGTAATCCGCTCAGCTTCTTCAATATTACCAGTCATCAGATTGCTTACGTATGCAAATTCATGACGGTCTTCAAATTCCATGTGTTCGCGGACTTCATGGGCGTATTCGTCAAAGAATCTCAGGATGAGTGGCACAATTTCCATCTCTTCCAGACTGCTGATGGCTTCTGTAAGTTTATGGCGTATAGTTGGCAGGCAGAAATCCAAATAATAGTTATGTGCTCGTTTCAAATAGTTAAGCATGGTGGGGATTGACAAGGTGCCAACATCGTGATGGATTTGCTCATTCTCCTCCTGCATGAAATTAGCAACAGCTAAAAAAGTATAACAATCAACCATGTTGTTCTGGCAGATTTCTTGTACACTTTTATCGCCAAACCCCAATGGTATGCCGAAACGGCTTATAACTTGTAGCAAACGGTAGTCGTCGCGTATGAGTTCGCTCATGCGGTTGTTTGGTTGGTATTTGTTGATTTCGTTGTTCATTTCCTTTATTTGATTATGCGTGCAAAGGTACACTTTTTGCATCATATTTACAATCACTATAAGTAGGTATTTCAAACTTTCGTACCTCTTTATCGGATGTAAATTGAAAGTTCTGAGTTATTGGTATATATAAACAAAAGCCGCCTACAAGAATAACGCTTTATGCTGTAGTGCGGCTTTCTAACAAATATCCTATTAGTATTCAATATTTACACAACCTTATTATTTTTTTTTTTTTACTTAGGATATTTGTGTCTCTTTTATATTGTCTTTTTTATTGCTTTGTTTTCTTTCAATTGCAAATATAGAGCCTTTTTTTGAAATAAAGAAATAATTCATATAAAATGGATGGAAAAAGACGTTTTTTATTATGTTGAAGAAAATGTTGGCTAAAGTGTTGGATGGGATATAATATAATACCTGCGCCTCTCTTTCACAGAGAAACGCAGGTTCACAATTAAATCACTATGGTGTAAAAAAAAGGAGTCTTTTTTTACTGCGAGTTTCCAACAGTGGGCTACGAGTGCATTCTTTTTTATTTGTCACTTGTTGCTTGTTACCTGTAACTCGTCACTTACACGATACCCTGTGCCATCATGGCTTTGGCGACCTTCATGAAGCCAGCGATGTTGGCTCCCTTCACGTAGTTCACGTAGCCATCTTCTTCGGTTCCGTACTTCACACAGTTCTCGTGGATATTTTCCATGATGTAATGAAGTTTGTTGTCCACCTCTTCGCTGCTCCATGAGAGACGCTCTGAGTTCTGGCTCATTTCCAAGCCTGATACTGACACGCCACCGGCATTGGCAGCCTTACCTGGTGCATAGAGAATCTTGGCATCCTGGAAAATCTTGATAGCTTCGGGAGTAGAGGGCATGTTGGCACCTTCGCTTACTGCGATGACACCATTGTCGACCAACATCTGTGCGTGCTCACCGTTCAACTCATTCTGAGTGGCTGAAGGCAGAGCAATGTCGGCCTTTTCGCCCCAAGGCTTGGCACCTTCTACATATTTTACATTGTATTTTTCGGCATATTCGCGGATACGTCCACGGTAGAGATTCTTCAATTCCATGATGTAATCGAGCTTCTCACGGTCGATTCCGTCAGGATCGTACACGTAACCGTCAGAGTCTGACATAGTGAGAACCTTACCACCCAATTGAAGGACTTTCTCGGCTGTGTATTGTGCCACGTTTCCAGAGCCAGAGATGAGTACAGTCTTGCCCTTCAAGTCCATTCCTTTGGTCTTCAGCATTTCCATTAAGAAATATACGTTACCATAGCCTGTAGCTTCAGGACGGATAAGTGAACCACCGAATTCGCGACCCTTGCCTGTGAATGTTCCAGTAAATTCGCGGGTCAATTTCTTGTACATGCCAAACATGTAGCCAACCTCACGACCGCCTACACCGATATCACCGGCGGGGATGTCCATATCAGGACCCACATGCCGCCACAATTCCAACATGAAAGCTTGGCAGAAACGCATTACTTCTGCATTACTCTTACCGCGAGGAGAGAAATCTGAACCTCCCTTACCACCACCCATAGGCAGGGTAGTCAATGAATTTTTGAAAGTCTGCTCGAAAGCGAGGAATTTCAAGATACCAAGGTTTACAGATGAGTGGAAACGGATACCACCTTTGTAGGGGCCGATGGCATTGTTATGTTGTACACGATAGCCCATGTTGGTGCGGATTTCGCCTTTATCATCAGCCCATGTCACACGGAACTGGAACACACGGTCGGGAATACAGAGACGCTCTATCAGATTTGCCTTATCAAATTCGGGGTGTTTGTTGTATTCTTCTTCAATAGTACCAAGTACCTCTTCTACTGCCTGATGGTATTCAGGCTCATTGGGAAAACGACGCTTCAAGTCTTCCAAAACTTTTGCTGCATTCATCTTTTTACTCTTTTAATTTTAGTAATATAATTTTTAGTTTATTCGTTGCTTTTTTAAAAACGCTGCAAAGATATAGTGAAAAAATGAATCGTGCAATATTTTGTTCAGCAAATTTCTAATAAAATGGCAAAAAAAATGGCATTTTGAGAGAAAAACAATAAAAATAGCGGCAAAAGATAACTTTTTTTGCTGATTTCTTTAGGAAAATGTAAATATTGAATTTGCTGGTATGATTGTGTGATTGGACAGGGATGAGATAATATAAGGTTACTATATGAAAAAAGTCCTTCAAACATGTAGTTGAAGGACTTTTTTTAGAGGTACCCAGCAGATTCGAACTGCTGTAGACGGTTTTGCAGACCGTTGCCTAGCCACTCGGCCAGGGTACCCTGTGGGGATGCTTCCCTGTTTGCGGTTGCAAAGGTACAACTTATTTTGAAATTAGCAACCCTTTTTGCCTCTTTTTTTACAAGGTGGAGGTATTTTTCTGTTTTTACAGGTTTTTCGCGCTTCTTTTTCCTCTTGTAGGAGGCGGCAATTGCAATTCGATGCACAATGGTGGCATGGATTGTCTTCACCATTTATAGCTCTAAGAGAGCATATCAAATGATAGACAGCTGCTGTTGCAGCCAATAGGACAATGACTATGACGAGGGCTTCTTGCATATGATATTAGTTTCCTCTAATTCCTTCCAAAGGGGAGGAATGGAGGATATGGTTCTTTTTTTAGTTTTAACTATTCTATGTTCATATTGTTCGTATGATTGTGGAAATAGATACCGTTTATTCTTGATTCTTCTTTTCTGAGGGAGTTAAAGGAGGATTATAAGGCTTCCGATTTGATATACGGCAAAAGAGATAATCCAAGCGAGGCCCGTAGTGTAGAGGGCGGTGAAGATGGCCCACTTCCATTGGCCGCTTTCTTGTCGGATGGCGGCCAAGGTGGCTACACAGGGGAAGTATATGAGCACGAAGAGCATATAACTGATGGCGGTCAGTGGGGTGATGCTTTCGGCTATACGGGTTGATAAGGTACTACTTTCGCCATCAGTTGCGGCAGCTACTTGAACTTCGTCTTCGTGATAGAGTACGCCGATAGTGCTTACTACCAATTCTTTGGCTCCTACACCCGAAATGAGGCCAATGCCCAGTTTCCAGTCAAATCCAAGAGGACTGATGATGGGTTCGATGGCGCGTCCTATCTGGCCTATGTAAGAATTCTCTTGTTGTTCGGCCAGTGTTTCGTGTGCTTCATTGCGGGGATAGTAGCCTAGGAACCAGATGAGGATAGAGGCTATCATAATGATACCTCCCATTTTTTTGAGATATTGGGCTCCTTTTTCCCATGTGTGGCGCAGGATAGCTTTGCTTGTGGGCATACGGTAGGGAGGAAGTTCCATTACGAAAGGAGTGTCATCTCCCTTCATCAGCATGCGGCTGAAGAGGCGTGCCATGAGGATGGCCAGTATGATGCCGACGGCATAGATGCTGAGTAGGACAAGACTGGCATGGTCATGGAAGAAGGCTCCGACCAATAGCAGATAAATGGGAAGACGGGCACTGCACGACATCAACGGATTGATGAGCATGGTGATAAGTCGGCTTTTGCGATTTTCGATGGTTCGTCCGGCCATAATGGCCGGCACATTGCATCCGAATCCCATGATAAGGGGGATGAATGATTTGCCGTGCAATCCCATCTTGTGCATCAATTTGTCCATGATGAAGGCTGCACGGGCCATGTAGCCTGAATCTTCCATGATACTGATGAATAAATAGAGAATGAGGATATTCGGCAAGAAGACAATGACGCCTCCTACGCCACCAATGATACCGTCTATAATCATGTCTTTGAGCGGGCCTTCGGTCATATTGGCTTCTACGATATTCCCTATCTGCTCTACTATCCATTCAATGCCCATCATGGGGTATTCACCCAACACGAAGGTGCTCTCAAACATGACATATAGGAAGAGGAAAAAGATAGGGAATCCCCATAGGCGGTGGGTGACAATGGTGTCAATGGCCTCGGTAAGTTGATGGCGTTCTATATGGTTATCGGTGAAAGTCTCGCGCAGGGCTCCTTGGATAAAACCATATTTGGCATCTGTAATAGCCTGTTCGCTATCTTCGCCCAATACTTTTTGCAGGCGGGAGGCTTCGTGGTCGCGAGTGGTCAGGATGTCTATCCCGTTGGGTAGTGTTTTTACGAACTCTTTTGCTTCTTTGTCGTTTTCCAACAGTTTGATGGCAAGAAAGCGTGTAGAGTATTTGTGTCGGATTGCTTCGTTACGACTGATTTCTTGTTTTACCTCCTCTATGCTTCGCTCCACTTCGGGGCCATGGTTTATATGGATGTGGTGATAGAATCCACGCGGATGTTCGTGTTTCATGCTTCGTGCATCGAAGGTGTGGTCGGGTACATATTGTCGGTGCCAGTCGCTCAGGTCGTTCAGGGCTTCGGCTCTGAGGTGGCCTTCTTTGTCCAAGAAGTCGCCTCCTTCGTAGATGCTGATTATGGTGTGAAAGAGCTGGTCAATCCCCCGGCCTGTACGTGAAACGGTGGGGGTGATGGGGGCTCCCAGAAGTTCTCCCAATTGCTTATGGTCAAGTGTGTTTCCGCTGGCTTCCAATTCATCGTACATGTTCAAGGCGATGACCATGCGCACGTTCATATCGATGAGTTGTGTGGTCAGATAGAGATTGCGCTCCAGGTTGCTGGCATCCACAACATTGATGACCACGTCAGGTGTTTCATCAATGATGTATTTGCGTACATAGCGTTCTTCAGGAGTGTAAGTTGACAGGCTGTAGGTGCCAGGCAGGTCGATAAGCCGGAAGCGATAACCTTGAAATTCGAAGTATCCTTCTTTGGCATCTACCGTCACGCCACTGTAATTGCCCACATGCTCGTGTGCACCACTGGCAATGTTGAAGAGTGACGTTTTTCCACAATTAGGATTGCCTACGAGGGCTACGTTAATGGTGCGTCGCTTGCCGCGTGCCAGCCTTTGCATGGTCTCTTCATCCACAGGGAAAGTCTCGGTGATGGGTGGGGCTATTGTAGGGGAGTCTTCTTGTAAGCGTGCCTCCTCTTCACTCACTATTTCAATCATTTCGGCTTCTTGCCGGCGGAGTGAAATTTCGTATCCTAAGATTTTATATTTGATAGGGTCTTTCAGTGGTGCATTCAGGATGACCTCAACGGTTTTTCCTTTGATGAAACCCATCTCCACGATGCGTTTGCGGAAGCCTCCGTGTCCAAGCACCTTTACGATGACCCCTTTTTCACCTGTCTTCAGTTCGGATAAGCGCATAAGTTTTTTTATTGGTGTGCAAAAGTACGTTTTCTTTCCGAAGTATCCAAACGGTTGGTGAGCTTTTGCCTCTCGCGTGTGTGTATATACCTATATTTAGGTATTCTGTATGGAAAGTAATTTCTACATCGCTTTGTCCTGTCGGTGATTCTGTGTATTTTTGCACATTCTTAAGGTGGGTTCTATAAATTCCCACAGATTATCAACGATGGTGAGTGCTTTAATCTTTTTGCCGCCAAATCGGCTTTATCCGGATCTTTTTGCCACTCGAATCGGTCGTGTAGCCCGCTACACTTCCTCTACGACTGACAAAAATATCTCGGCTAAACCCCGATTTTCCGACAAAGCGAATTTATAGAACCCACCTTGTTTAAGAATAAGGTATGAAACTGACAACTCATTTTGAACGGCAAATAGAAGAGTTTGTGCAACGCGAAGCACTTTTCGCTTCTACGGACACATTGCTTGTGGCTCTCAGTGGCGGAGCCGACAGTGTGGCCCTTTTGCGTGTGCTCCTTCGATTGGGATATGCCTGTCATGCGGCCCATTGCAACTTCCATTTGCGAGGTGAGGAGAGCAATCGCGACGAAGCTTTTTGCCGTACCCTTTGCCAGACATTGGGCGTAGAGCTTCATGTCACTCACTTTGATACACACGAGTATGCAGCCCGTCAGGGCATCAGTATTGAAATGGCTGCCCGCGAACTGCGCTATGCATGGTTTGACGAATTGTGTAGCGGACATGGATATGCCCATGTGGCCGTAGCCCATCATCGCGACGATGCGGTAGAGACTCTTTTGCTCAACCTGGTGCGTGGTACGGGTCTTGCGGGACTGACGGGTATCCCTCCTGTGAACGGGCGGGTGGTGCGTCCCCTGCTTGAGGTCAGCCGCGAGGAGGTGGTGGATTACCTGAAGGCTCTTGCCCAGGATTATGTGACCGATAGCACCAACCTGCAGGATGAGTATGTGCGCAACAAGATACGTCTGCAGATTCTTCCCCTGTTGGAGAAAATAAATCCGCAGGTGAGGGAGAAAATTTCCTCGACCATTCACCACCTTCGTGGGGTGGAGACCATCTATGACAAGGCTGTGAAGGAGGCTGTGGCCCGTGTGGCCGATGTTGATGGCCGGACGATAAGCATTCCTGCTCTGCTTGGCGAGGTGGAGCCGCAGACCGTGCTCTTTGAACTGTTGCGCCCATACGGATTTGTGTCGGCGCAGGTAGAGGATGTCTTCCGTAGCCTCACGGGCGAGTCGGGTCGCCGCTTTGCCAATGGCGGGTGGGAAGTGCTGAAGGATAGGGATACATTGATACTCCGTCCCCGTCAGTCGGAGGCGGAGGAGGAGAGGATAGGGATAAGCATTCCCCAACCGCCGGTTGAGGTGGCCTTGACCCGAGAATCAATGCTGCTGGTGAGTCGTTTCCCTCTTGCTCCTGACTATCGGATTTCCCGTTCTCCAAAAGTGGCCACGCTGGATGCTTCCTGTGTAGAGTTCCCCCTCACTGTGCGCCCTTGGCAGGTGGGCGACAAGTTTGCCCCTTTCGGCATGAAGGGGCGGAAGAAACTGGTGAGTGACCTGCTGACCGACCTCAAACTGTCCCGCTTTGAAAAGGAGAAACAGCTGGTGGTCACCGATGCCCGCGACCGCATTCTGTGGGTTGTCGGACGCCGCACTGATGAACGTGCCCGGGTGACAGAGCAGACACGGGAGGTGGTGGAGATGAGAGTGAGTTATGTTTATAGGAGTTAGAGTGAGTTGGATTATAAGAAAAAGATATGAAACATTCAATCAAAGAGTGGCTTTTTGCCGTGCGGCCGTGGAGTTTCCCGGCCAGTGCCATGCCTGTGTTGGTGACATTGATGTACCTCCATTGGGCAGGGTTTGAGAATCTGAATTGGCTTGCCGGAGTGTGGGCCTTGGTGAATATAGTTGTCTTCCATGCGGCTGGCAATACGTGGAGTGACTACTTTGATTATAAGCGGGGAGTTGACACGGATGAAACGGCTGGTGCCACTACGCTGACCACCGGTATGTTCCGTCCCGAGGAGATAAAGCGCCTCTCCATCGGACTGCTTGTTGTGGCCTTGGCCGGTGGGGTGGGACTGATGCTGCTTACCAGCTGGACGCTCTTCTGGTACGGCCTGGGAGGAGCCTTGTGTGTGCTGCTCTATCCCTACATGAAGTACCGCGCTTTGGGCGATGTGGCCATTGGCATTGCCTATGCCTGGCTGCCTTGTTGGGGCACTTCGCTGGTGTTTACGGGCAGTCTGCAGGCGGACACCCTGCTCTTGGCCATTCCCTTGGGCTGCATCACCATTGCCATTCTGCATTGCAACAACACGCGCGATGTCCGTACTGATGGCGATGCGGGCATCTCCACGTTGGCGATGAACATCGGGCACGACCGTTCGCAGACGCTCTATGGCTTCTACATGCTGACCCCCTTCTTCTGTGTGGCAGCCTGTGCCGCGTGTGGAGTCTTCCCCTACCTGACGTTGCTCTCCTTTGTGGCTCTTCCCAATGCGTGGAAGAATCTGCAACTGATGCGCCAGAGCACCATGGGCGACACCTCTGCCATCACCCGCCTCGACGAGCGCACGGCCCAATTGCAGTTGCTCTTCAGCCTGCTGCTCAGTGTGTCGTTCCTTATAGCCGGCCAACTGTCATGAAGCGCGTGTGGTTGCTCATCCTGCTGGCCTTCCTCCTGTGGACACTGATGTTCTCCCCTTGGACGGCACCCCATCTCCCTTTTTGGTGGACGATGACATTCTCTGCTTGCACCCTTACGGTGCTTTCTACCGTTTTTAGTCCTGGCTGGTGGAAGCATCTCCGGTGGTCAGTGTCCAATATTTTGTCAGGTCTCGCCATCGCCATCGCCCTGTGGTGTGTCTTTTGGGTAGGCAACGAGGTCAGCCAGTGGCTCTTCCCCTTTGCCCGGCCGCAGGTGAACCTCATCTATGGCATGAAGGCGGGCGAGAGTCCGTGGCTCATCAGCTCCCTGCTGCTCTTCCTCATCGGGCCGGCCGAGGAGATTTTCTGGCGCGGATATGTGCAGCGCCGCCTCTCCCTGCGCTACAATCCCAACGTGGGTTTCCTCCTTGCCACTGCCTGCTACACGCTGGTCCATGTGGCATCGCTGAACTTCATGCTCATCATGGCCTCCATGGTGTGCGGCATTGCCTGGGGCGGGCTCTACCGGCTTTTTCCCCACCGGTTTCCGGCCATACTCCTGAGCCATGCCTTGTGGGATGCCGCCGTCTTCGTATGGTTCCCCATCTGATGGCAGATGCGGCCCTTTTGCCGAAAAAAAACGTCCCGTCCGTATGGCGGTTTCGTTCATTTCCTATATATTTGCGGGCGAATAATGAATAAAAAAAGGAAAAACATACCGAGAACAGTTAACCCGATTGTCTGACCCGCCGCCAAGTCCGTCGAAAGGAGCGGAAGTCCGTAGTGCGGCACTGTGAGAATTTTGAAAATTTGCGACAAACTGGATTATGTGCCGGAAAGGCGATGCCGAAGTGACGCTTCGGGAAGGTCGAAGTGACGCTTCGGGATGCTCAAAGCGACGCTTCGGGAACGTCGAAGTGACGCCCCTGCGCACACGGTTGATAATCAGTGAGTTGTGAATGTCTTGTATTTTAATCATAAAATCTTACAATTATGGCATTCTACAAAAAAGCATTCAACAAGAAGGAAAAGGTGTATTACCCCCATGCCATCGTGCAGGGAAAACCCGTTGAAACGGAGACCATCGCCAAGGACTTGGCCAAAATCTCCACAGTGAGCAACTCGGACGTGCAGGCCGTGCTGGGCGACCTGGCCGGCGTGATGCATGCGCGCATGGCGGCCGGCAAGAGCGTACACATCAAGGGGCTGGGCTACTTCCGCTACTCCATCAACAGCAAGGGGGTGAAGACGCTCGAGGAGTTTGACTTCCAGAAACAGGTGCAGGCCATCCGCGTGGAGTTCATCCCCGAACGCGAGAAGAGCAACAGCGGCAACCACTATACCCGCGCCCTCGTTGACAGCGACGAACTGGAGTGGATAGAGCTTTCACCCGACACGAAGGACTCGACTCCCGGCGCCGACGACCCGGATAACGACAGCGGCGGCGGCGATGAGGGCAATCCGCTGTAAAGAGAGACCCTCGAAGCTGTGTCAAAAATGCCACCATTTAATTCTTCATCTGCGGATGAAAAATGAATTATGACACAGTCCCAGTGGTGATAACTGTGTATGATATAAAGATAAAAGGACAGAAGAGCCATTACAGCCGCTCTTCTGTCCTTTTGTTCTTATATTCTTCTGTCTAATAAATCCGTGTTAATCCGTGCAATCCGTGCCTGAATTCATTACCTGTACCTATCAATCAGAGCCTCGGCCTGCGGGTCGCCCAGCTCCTTGGCGCGGAGCAGGGCTGTGCGTGCTTCGGCCTTCTTGCCCTGCTGGCCCAGGCATACGCCGAGTATGCGGTGAGCATCGGGGTAGTCGGGCAACAGTTCCGTCACACGGCGGGCCGCCTGTATGGCCTCGTCCATCAGGTTGAAGCGGGCGCAGACGGAGGCCTGCTCCGTGAGGTAGTCGGCATTGTCGGGCGAGAGTTCTACGGCGCGCCGCAGGTCGTCCACGGCAATCTGGTTCATGCGTCCGGCCAGTGCTGCCTGGCTGCGCAGGTAGTAGAAGTTGGGGCTGACCTGTCCGCCCATCAGTGTGTGGTACTCGTTATAGTCGCGCACCGCTTCGCGCGGACGGCCGTCGGCCATGAGCGCCTGTGCACGGTGCCAGATGTAGGGGGCCACTTCGCGCGGATAGGGTCGGGCATAGGTCTCGATGGCGCGGGTCATGAGGGTCACCACCTCGGCGGTTCGTGCCGTGTCGCCCGTCAGCTGCAAGGCCTGTGCGGCGGCATACCAGGTGGTGGCATTGGCCATGTTCGTGCGGTTCACCTGGCAGTAGGCCGTGTAGGCTTCGGGGTATTGGGCGAGGGCAAAGTGGAGGTCACCCTTTGTTTGCTGGTAGAGGGGCAGCGTGTCGATGGCAATGGCCAGGTCAATCTCGCCGATGGCCTTATGCAGCGTCCAGTCCTTGTAGGCCAAGGGCTGTTGGTGAGTGGCATTGGCGGTGATGAGGCGGCACATGGCGTAGTGGGCATCGGCCTTGTCGGGGTTCAGCTCCATGGCGCGTGCCATGTCGGCCTCGGCCAACTGGAAGTGGGCACTGTCGCGATAGCTCTGCACGTAGAGAGCCGCGCGGCGCTGATATCCCTCGGCATGGTTGGGGTAGTCCGTGATGAAGTCGTTGAGCATCTCCAGGTATTCGTCGGGCTGGCGTCCGCTGTTCATGTAGAGATAGACGAGCGCCTCCTGTTCGGTGGGGGGCAGTGCCTTCTTGATGCCTATGGCACGCAGGGCGGCATTGTTTCCCGTCAGTGCGCCGATGCTGAGGCTGGCGGCAAAGTGGGCATCCACGGCATAGGCGGTCATGTTGTCCTGTCCGCCGTAAGGCTTCTGCACGAGGGCCACCACCGTTCCGGCCTCGTTCATCACGGGGCAGCTCACCAGCTTGTCCGTCATGGGCATGCGCAGGGTGTAGTAGGCATATCGCTCGGCAGCAGTGACGCGCTCCTCCACCTTTCCCGTGGGGCAGTCAAGAGCCTTGCTGGTGCTGTAGGGCAGCATCCACACCGTCTCGCCCACCTGCACTCCGGTGGTGTCGATGGTCAGGGCCGTCAGTTTCTCGCGTCCGGCATCGACGCGGAACTTCACGAGGTCGTACATCTCGTTCGCTCCCAGTATGTGTGTCACGGGCAACTGCTTGCCCCCGGTGGTGATGACTACGGCCCGTTCAGCACCACGAAACAGCGTGTAGTCGGCCACCGCTTCGCCCGTCTCCCCGATGAAGAAACCGTTTCCGGTGGCAAGTATCTTCTCCTCACCATCATACGTCACTATGGAGAACACCGCGGCACGGGCCTTCTTTGCCCACTTGGGAGTGGGTTGTGCATAAAGGGAGAGGGAAGATATGAATACAAGGGCGAGCATCCATGCATGGCGAATCGCACAGATCCCTCCCCCCTGTCCATCCGCAGGGGAGGGGGTCAGCTGGCTTTGAGTATGTTTTGTTGTCATATACCTTATTATATATATGGGGTTAATGGGATTAATGGGCTTTATGGGGGTAATGGGGGGACTACCTTCTTTGGCGAGGGGCAGTGGAAGCTGTGTCAAAAATGCCACCATTTAATTCTTCATCCGCAGATGACGCAGATAAATTATAACCTATCGGGTATAATAATCAAGAAAAATCCGCGTCATCTGCGCAATCTGCGGATGAAAAGTGAATTATGACACAGTCCCATACAGGAAGGGGATGGGGTGGGGCAGTTTATTCCCAACCTCTCTGACGGAACACCTCGTAGATGAGGATGCCGGCGGCTACACTGACGTTGAGCGACTCAATCTTGCCCGTCATGGGTATCTTTATCCACTCGTCGCAGAGGGCCAGGTGGTCGTAGCTCACACCTTTGTCTTCAGCACCCATGATGATGCATACGGGGTCGGTGTACTGGCCGTCGGTGTAGTTGTAGTCGCCCTTCTCGGTGGCGGCCACCACGCGGAAACCGCATTGCTTCAGGTAGTGGATGGTGCTGGTAAGGCTTTTCTCGCGGCATACGGGCAGGGTGTGCAACGCACCGGCCGAAGTCTTGATGGCGTCGGCATTCACCTTGGCACTGTTGTTGGTGGGGATGATGATGGCGTCCACTCCGGCACACTCGCAGGTGCGGGCAATGGCTCCGAAGTTGCGCACGTCCGTCACTCCGTCCAGCATCAGGAAGACGGGGTTCTTTCCCTCTTCAAAGAGAGTAGGCACCAAATCCTCAGTGCGTTGGTAGGTGATGCTGCTGATGTAGGCAATCACCCCTTGGTGGTTCTTCCGCGTGATGCGGTTGAGTCGCTCCACCGGTACGCGCTGTACGGGGATGAGCGTACCCTTCAGGGCGGCAAACAGTTCGCGCGACAGCTCGCTCTGCATGTCGCGCTTCACCAGTATCTTGTCAATCTCTTTTCCGGCTTCGATGGCCTCAATCACGGCACGGGTGCCGAATATCATTTCGCTTTGTTCGTTCATTTGTGGTTTCTTTATGGGGGTTATGGGCATTATGGGTTTTATGGGCATTATGGGGCTTTTAGTATTTACTCCCCTCCCATGCGGAGGGGTAGGGGGAGGGTCCGTAGGGGGCGGTTCTGCGGGGGGGGAGGGTCCGCAGGGATCTTTAATTCCTTAACAACTCCTTTGCATTCTCCATGGCCGCTTCGGTCAGTGTCTCGCCGCTGAGCATGTGGGCAATCTCGGTGATGCGCTCGTCGGGAGTCAGGCGGATGAGGTGTGAGGTTGTGCCAGTGTCGGTGTCCTCCTTATAGACGCGGTAGTGCGTGGTGCCTCGTGCGGCAATCTGTGGCAGGTGGGTGATGCTGATGACCTGTCGGTCGGTTTCTCCCATCTCCTGCATGATGAGTGCCATGCGTTCGGCAATCTTGCCCGACACACCGGTGTCTATCTCGTCGAAGATGATGGTGGGCAGCTTCACGGCTCCGGCAATCAGAGCCTTCAGAGAGAGCATGACGCGAGCAATTTCTCCACCCGATGCCACGTGGGCAATGTCCTGAAGCGGTGCATTCTTGTTGGCCGAGAAGAGGAAGGTAAGGCTGTCCATGCCCGTTGCATCCGGCTCGCGACGGTTGGCGAAGTCGATGCGGAACTGTACGTTGGGCATACCCAGCGGGACGAGGTGCTCGGTCAGCTGTTTCTCGATGCGTGTGGCCGCCTTCTTGCGTAGGCCGGTGAGGATTGAGGCTTGTTTCATCAGTTGGTCAAAGGCAGCCTGTCTCTGCTTCTCCAATTCAGCTATGCGGTCGTCGTAAGAGGTGATGGCATCGAGGCGGGTGCTGAGTTCTTCGGCTAAGGCCAGCAGCTCAGTGTCCGTTTGCACATGATGCTTCTGCTCGAGGGTATAGAGTTGGTTCAGGCGGTCGTTCACTTGCTCCATACGGGCAGGGTTGAACTCCACTTGTTCGAGGCCCGACTCCACCTCGTCGTTGATGTCCTTCAGTTCGATGAGGCAACTCTCCACGCGCTCTTGCCACTCATCGGCCGCGGGATATACGCGGGCAATATCGCGCAAGTGGCGTTGCACCTCCTTCAAGGCGCCAATCACCCCATTTCCATTGTCAGGAGCAAAACATTGGCTGGCAGCATAAAGTCCGCTCTTTATCTCTTCCGCATGATTCAGACGATCGGCTTCGGTTTCCAGTTCCTCCTGTTCGCCCTCCTTCAGATTCAATTCCTCCAGTTGCTTCAGTTGGAAGGTGAGGTAATCCTCGTCGGCACGGCTCTTTTCGGCCTCCTCGGTGAGGGTTTCCAGTTCGGCCGTAAGGGCTTTCCAATGGTTGAACGTCTCCTTGTAGGTGGCCAACTCATTGGCATCGTTCGCCAATATGTCCACAACACTCAGCTGGAAGCCCTCTTTGCCCAACAACAGGTTCTGGTGTTGGCTATGTACGTCGATAAGTTGTTCGCCTAACTCCTTCATCTGACTGAGTGAGGCAGGCACATCGTTGATGAACGAGCGGCTCTTGCCCGAGGCGGAAAGTTCGCGACGCAGGATGCATTCCTCTTCGTCGTACTCCAGGTCGTTTTCCTCGAAGTACTCCTTCATGGCGTATGCTGACAAGTCGAAGCGTGCTTCGATGATACATTTGGCCGCCCCTGCCTTGATGCTCTTCGAGTCGGCACGTTGGCCAAGCAGGAGACCGATAGCTCCGAGGATGATGGATTTTCCCGCACCCGTCTCACCCGTAATGACAGAAAAGCCGCGCTCGAAGTCAATGTCGAGGCGGTCAATGAGTGCGTAGTTCTGTATGTGTAAGTTGGTAAGCAAGGCTTCGTTTAATTTATGATTTATGATTTATGATTTGTGATTTGGTCACTCGTAGCTTGTAGCTTGTAACTCGTAACTCGTAACTTGTCGCTCGTCACTATCTGCCATTCTTTATCTTATTCCAACTGGTGGATTGCGATGGATTGATGTTGCTCATCATGGTTGATATTTCCTCTTTCTCCTTTTGGGAACCTTTGGAATAGATGTTCACCAGTTCGTCCTTTTTGATATCTGTCCAGATGACGGGCAGTGCCGAGAGCGGTTTGTTCTCCTTCGCCTCTTTCAGTTTTGCCAAAGCTGTAGTGATGTTGGTGCGTCCGCGTTCGGCATTGGTTGCCATTTCGTCCAATCCCTTGCGGTAGTAGTCATACATCAGTTGGCGCAAGGGTGCCATGCCTCCGTCCATGTAGTCGTTGATGATGGCATGTCGGTTTCGGTCACTATCAAAGGCTTTCCATCCTGTGGCATTCAGCATCTCAGCATTGTTCACAATATTTGTTACCCGCTGAAGAATCTCAGTGCCTCCTTGTGGCGCAAAAGTATCCATGTCCAAGCCGATGATTAGTAGCGCATAGTAAGCCAAGACGGCGGTCAGGTTGTTGTCGATAATGTCTTCCTTGAATTCCAGTTGGTCGAACTCTTTGTAGTTAAAAGCAAAATCGGTGTCTTTGAAATTGAATACCGTAGTGTTGTATGTCGAATTGAATACAGGTCGGCTACTTTGTACCATAATGTCGCATACAAAACTACCGTCATCGCTATATTGGTTGACCGTAATGTTAAAAGAACATGTAATGCGTTCCTGTAGGCTGTATTGCTGGTTTGTCCACTTACGAGTGTTCAGGAACTCGGTCAGTGCCGTTTCCAAAGTCTTGAAAACCTCCTTGCTGGTTCCTTGAATCTTTTGGCTATTGATGACTACCTTTGCCTCTAATTCCTGAGCTTGGAGGTTCGTAGTGACCAGTGTGGCCAACACAGTCAGCATCAGCATGGTGATACCATATTTGAATCTATTCATCTGCTATTTCTCTTTGGCGTAAGATAAACAATGGCTACATAAACGGGGCAAAGATAGTATTTTCTTGTCGCCTTGCCAAACGTGGGGTGCTAAAATGTGTTTTATCTTTCTTTGTTTGTCAAGACCTTCATGATTATTTGCAGGAATTAAAGATAAAAATAGGCTTGCTGTACAATATTTGTTGTTTTTTGTAGTTATAAAAGCATAAAAAGAAAAGCGAATGAATGTGAATTTTATACTTTATGTGGCTGCAGTCCTTATCAGTGCAGCAGTAGGCATGTTATTGATACCTCAAATATTGCGGTTATGTAAAAAGAATAAACTCTATGATTTGCCTGATGAACGAAAAGTGCATAGCAATGCCATTCCTCGTTTGGGTGGCGTTTCATTTGTTCCGGCATTGATTATTTCCGTGGGCTGTTTAGTTGGCTTTTTGGATTTGGATATATTGAATCTCCAGACTGATACTTGGGCGGTATTGTTGCTTTGTGGACTGATTGTCATGTATCTGACAGGGTTGGCCGATGATTTGGTAAATGTGTCGGCAGGAGTCAAATTCATGATTCAGATAGTTTGTGGTATAGCATTCCCGTTGTCAGGTTTGCTAATCAATAATTTGTATGGCTTTTGTGGCATTTATGAATTGGCTCCATGGATTAGTTGGCCACTTACCATTTTTGTTGCAGTATTTACAATGAATGCTGTAAATCTTATTGACGGAATAGATGGCTTGGCCGGAGGCTTATCTCTGCTGGCAGCATTGATTTTTGGTGTGCTGTTCATTCTTGTCGGATTCCCTGTTTATGCATTGTTCTCTTTTGCTTTGGCAGGGGTATTGTTGGCTTTTCTACGTTTCAATCTGTGGGGAGATACAGAGAAGAATACAAAGATATTTATGGGTGACACCGGCAGTCTGACATTGGGCTATATCCTGACATTCTTGTGTATCCGTTTTGCAATGGAAGACCCGACTGTAATCCCTTATCGGAGGAATGCCTTGCTGGTGGCTTTTACTATTATGGCCGTTCCGGCATTGGATGTCCTGCGTATTGTCCTGTTGCGCTTGCGTAAGGGGAAACCTTTATTCAAACCTGACAAGAACCATATACATCACAAATTCATGCATGCAGGATATACACCACGTACGGCACTTTATCTGATTGTTTTGCTTGCGCTCTTCTTCTGCTTTTTGAATGTCGGATTGATGTATGTCGGATTGGTATATTTTAAAGTCTCATCAAGTCTTATTGTATGTGTGGACGTCTTATGCTGGATTGCATTACATCTTTATTTGGATAGACGTATCAGCAAAGTAGCAGGCGAAAAATGAAAAATTAAAGAGAGATATAGGGTTGATTGATTATCCCTGATTCATAAAATAAAAAGCACTATGGCTTTGTTTGGAGGAATATGTTCATTCGCTTTCCTTTTTATTAATATTCCGGCAGACATGGTCATAGTGCTTTTTCCTATCCTTATAGAATCTCTATTTGACAAACAGTTTACGTCCGTTAATCAGATAGACTCCACTTGGTAGAAGCTCTTCAAGTTGGTTAATCGGTAACTGGCTGTTCCTTAAAATGCCTTGCAGATTATATACATCTATCAGTTCGTACTCTTTAGTCCATAACTCTTTCAGGTTTACAGTGCTGTTTTTTGCAACAAACTTGATGCCGTGCAGTACCATATCTGCACCTTTATTCTCGTCTGTAGCCTCCACACCGGTGTAGATTATGCAGTAGTTCTTTTCGCTTTCGAGGGGTAGTGTGACTGCTACTGATTTGTAGCCTGAAGAAATCGCTTTTGCCTGCACTGCATCTCCTTCGGTAGGAGTGGCCGTGACAAGCAGAGTGCGGTCAGAACCTCCTGCTGTGCAAGCATAAGCCGTCACCTCCTTTACGCCGGTAATATAAGTCTCAAAAGCCTTGGCACTGTTTCCTTTTTTCAGCATGATGCCGCCACCACTGTACTTTTCTACCGTCTCTCCTGTCGTAGGGTCAATGGTTCCGGCTTTGGTGGAAGAGGTTTCACCGCCACGGATCCAATTGTCAGTTATGATAGCGGCAATGTTGTCAGCAGTGGTCAGGAATACCCAATCGTCGTCAATCTGTTTGTAAAAGACCTCTTCCGGGAGTTCTGGCTCTTCAGGTTCTTCAGGATTCTCGGGTTCTTCTGGAGAACTGTCCTCATCAGAACTGATTAATTCCCACTCAAGGCTGGCCATGATGAAAGGGCCTATACTCTTGCCTTCGTTGCTTACCACGGTGACATCACTGCCGCAGAGGTAGTAGCTGGCACTGCCGTCACGTTGGGGGGACTTGGCAGGTCCTAATCCTGCCGACTTGCAGCTGAAGTTGAGGTTCAAGCTCTTGTCCTCGTTTTCAGTGACAAAAGTTTTCAGCACACCGGCGTATGCTTTCTCTGCTACGGGGCGGTAACTTTCGTCAATCAGTCCCAAACGGAGCGCTTTCAAATAGGAGTAAGTGAACATACATGAAGCCGAAGCCTCGAGATAGTTGCTTTTGCCACACTCTCCGATAAAACTTGCATCATATTGTAATAATTGATACCATACACCACTTGCTTCGTCTTGCCACCGTTTCAATCCTTCGGCCACTTGGGCGAGGATATTCTTCAAGTCTGCATAATTGGCATGTGTTTGTGGCATCACCTCCAATACATCCACCAATGCGGCAAAGAACCATCCCATGCCGCGCCCCCAAAACTCGCTGGAGCATCCCTTAAAATCGCCTTCGCGGTTGGCCCAGAAAGAATTGGTATCTTCAGGGTCAGCACTCCATCCGTGGTAATTCAATTGTTTGGTCGGGTCGTAAGTATGGCGATGAATGGTGATGAACTGATTGGCTATATCACTCCAACCTTCCGCATCATTGGGAGCAAAGTTGGCCAAGTATTCGGCATAGAAGGCGGCCCCCATGTAGAGACCATCCAACCACATTTGGTTGGGATATATGTCTTTGTGGAAGAAGCAGTTTCTTCCATCCTCCAACTGGATGCGTGAATATTCGTTGCGCAGGTAATTGTAGAGGTAATCGGCCGCAGCTTTGTATTTTGTAGCATTAGCTTTGCCCTCGTCTGTTCCTTTGCTCAATTCGCGGTGGTAAAGTTCAAAGAATACCTTGCCCGAAGCAATGTTGTCAATGTTTCCCTTCTTGAAATTCTTGAATGAACCGTCGCTGTTTAGGGCTGCATCGGCATAATATTTGCACCAGTCATAGGCTGTGAGGCTCCAAGCATCCTCGGGGTATTGGGTTGCAGCTTTCAGCAGCGACTTGGTCACCAGTCCGCTCACGTAGTCCCAACTCTTGTCGGCAGACCAGGCTTTGCCTTGCGACTCCACCATACGCCGTGAATAATATTCGGCAGGAGCTGTCAGCACCTTGTCAGCATTCAGGAAACTGTCAATCAGGTCATCGATGGTAGCTCCCGCTCCATGCTTGCTTTGCAATACGGAAGGAACACTCTCTACAGGGATATAAGAATAAGTATAAGGAACTTCCAACGAAAGTTCTGTATTGGTTTTGTCGTTGTATGAACCGAAACCATAGTTGTTGCGAGCCACGTAGTACAGGTCACTCTGGTTGCCTGGCTTGAAAGCATTCCTAACTCCGCTGGCGGCATAGTTTCCCTCCACCAATGCATGAGAGTTGGCATTGATGGCAATGGCCACACTGTTATTCGGGCAGTTGTAGTAGTTATTTGCCAAGTGGATATATACCCAATCGGCCTGCGGAAGGCGATTCATGCAACCGGCTCCCCATATATTATAAGCGTAGGTGATATACTGCAGATAACCTTTATTCCATCCCACACCGTTGGAGTAGGGGTGTGAATAGCTGCGGTCGGTGTAATGGAAGATGTTCCATGAATAGGTGACGAACTGTTCGCTGCCTTCGCGCTTGCCACTATCAAGGTTTCCGTCCATGCCGTCAATGAACTCGCAGTGGTCAATCCATACGTGGGTAGCCCCGTTGTTGCTGATGATGTCCGCACCGCCCACATCCACACTGCCGGGGCCTACGAACACCAGGTTGCGGAAAATCATATTCTCATTGGTCGTATTTATCTGGAAGAATCCCGAGTTCCGGTACGCTTCTGTCTCATCGCCCGTGTGGTCGATAATGGTCTGGCGGGTTTTCCACTCGCGTTCCTCATCCACTTCTTTGCCGTTGCTCAGCGTGCCGCCCGTACCTGAACTGCTTGAGTATTGTCCTAAGTTGGCATCCACCAGAATCTGTTTCAGTTCTGGGGTGATATACCATTGGGTGCAGAGGCGTGCGTTATTTCGTCCCACAATGGTCTTGTTCTTCAAGCCGTAGAGTGAAATACTTTTAGAGACGATAAAATCCCCCTTCGAACCATCGAAGACAATTATGTCATTGTCCGTAATGGCTTTCTGTATGGCTTTGCGGTCATCACTGCCGCTGGCATACAGCACAAAGGTCTTCGGTTCTTCGGCCCGTGCTCCGCCATCAAGTGTGTAGGCACTTCCATTCGCGTTGCTACAAGTTCCCCAACCGAAGGGGCGATTGGTAAAATAGTTGGCCGCATCCGTTTCTGTTGCTGCAGTTTGTGAAAACATGGCTGTTACTGCTATGAGTAACGCGGCACGTAGGCTTATGCCTTTCAGTTTCATATCCATATATATGTATTGCGTTTAGAATTTCTTGAATGTCAGTTCTGTGTCTGCTGACCGTAATACCAGCTGCTTGCTGTCCAATTTCCTCACAGCATAACGCGATACCTCTCCTTCCAGTTTGTATTCAAGCAGTTCTGCGACAGGTGCTGGTTTGGATTCATTTTGATATACGACAAAACTGTGTAGTATGAGTGAATCGCCCGTGTGGTCGAACCGTCCGATATATCTCTTGACAGAAGAATCGACCTTGTGCAGGCTGATGAGATTCTGTGCCACGGAGTAGTAGATGCGTTCCTCCTTGACATCCTCTATTCGGTTGTCGGCCATAGATTCTGTAGTCCGCAAGTGCCACATCCCGTCCAAGTCTCCGTTAGTGGGATAGTCACCGCAGGCTGCTGCCACTATTCCCGCGAGGAGTAGAATTATAGTTCTTTTCATAATGTTTGCCGGATTGGTGTGATTAATCTGTTTTTATTTTGTCAGTATTCCGCTTTTGCTGATGGTCAGCATGCCACCACATTGGTTTCCAAGCACTTTGCCATGATCCCATGCCACGGTCCCCTTAAAGTTCCATCCTTTCCAACAGTGTGGGGCATACGATATTTCCAACATGCCGCTTGTCTGTTCTTGGGTGTCAATCAGTGGCCGGTTGTATGTGCCCCAATGTTTGGAGTGGGAGAGTAGCAGGCGGTATGCCACTTCTTCGGTAGGATTGCCACACAATCCGAAATGATGTGTGTGTACGCGGTTACTCTTGAAGTCTATGACACCGTCTGTATTGTAAATAGGGGAGGTGACGAACGGGGTTCCCAAGCCCATGCCCCAATGTTGCCAACCGGTGTAGATGGTGTGGTTGTAATAGTTGTCAATACCGCTTATCTGGTCACTTATCGGGTCGGTATGGTCGTGGTAGATAGGGCCGGATTGCTCCTTGGTGCTCATAAATTCGTACAGGAAAGTCGTGACAAAGGGATTCTTGGGAAATTCCACTTCCAATCCGTACAAACCATCCTTCCAATAATAAGAAGTCGGGATAATAGGTGGAATGTACGAACCTATGCCATCGTTGCCGAAGTTGTCCACATAGTCTTTCCATGCATATTCATCGATAATCATGGAGTGGTCCTCGAAGTAGTGCTCGTAGTAGGCACGTATTTTCCATGTCTTGGCTTGCCAGGTGAATGCGGCGTGCCAGCTTCCCAAGTGGTTGCCGGTCACGTTGGTATATCCCTCGCCGTCCGTGGGGTCTCCTTCGTATTTGAAAGGGAAGATGGCTTTTATGAAGTCTTTGAAGCCATGTCCTAAATCTTCAAAGTCATTTTGTTTTACTTCCATTCCTCCATTTGCACGGTCGCCATACCATACGTTGTATGCCTTTCCGCCAAACTGGGTTCCCATTTCAGCTCCTCCTTCGAAGTAGAGGGGGAACTTCTTTTCGTTACCAATCTTGATGAATCCGGCTTTGCTGTGCAGCAAGGTGTTTTGGGTGTAGTGATTTCCCGGTGCGACGAAGTCAGCCTGCCAGTTGTTGTCCGTATATATGCCGTATCCGAAATGCCCTTTCAGGTGTACCCATTCGTTCCAAAAGGGTAGGGTGACATATTCAGGTACTTCTATCCTGACTTGTGGGATAGGGCGTGCGTTGGTGCCGAATGTCAGTCCGCCGCTGCTCAATATCGGGTTCTTCAGTTCGGACGGCCGTTCCTTGCTGCCTATGCTCAGCTGGATCCATCGCCATGCTATGTCGTAGTAGGCTTGCTGGACGAAGAATATGGACTGGTGGTTGTAGTGTACAGCCAGGTCCAAGCCATAGCCGTGTCGCCAGTTACGGTCGCTGTCCAGACTCGTCTTACGGAAAAGTCCGGCACGCAGATAGCCGTTCGATGTTTCGGTTGAAAGCAGTCCATGCCGGTTGCTGGTCAGCCAGAAGGGGGAAACTCCCTCTTTGCCGCTCCATGCGGCGCTGCTTTCTATCCTGTATTTGATTCCCCTGTGCAATGGTCGGGCTGTGATGCTGGCAAGGCATAAGGTGAGCCCGATGGCGCAAAGTGTGTATTTCATTACTCCCTGTTTTGTTTTCTATTGGATGCAAAGATAACGGCTTCTTTTATGATATGCAAAGAATCAGGCAGAAAAGGATGCCCACAGAATAAATTATTTATCCCGACAGGCCTACAATCGGAAGATTTTATCTACATTTGCACAAAATTTACCCGGAAAGTAGATAAAGGAATAAAAATACATATAAACTATGCTTACAATCAAACTTATCAGCGAACAGACCGAACAGGTTATCAAAGGTCTGGAAAAGAAACACTTCAATGGCGCACGCGAGGCTGTAGCCAATGTGCTTGATTTGGACAAGAAACGTCGGGCTGCACAAACTCAGTTGGATGCCAATCTGGCTGAGTCGAAGAAACTGGCCGCTGCTATTGGAGGACTTATGAAAGAGGGAAAGAAGGAGGAGGCCGAAGCCGTAAAAGCACAAGTGGCCGAACTGAAAGAGACAAACAAAACCCTGCAGCAGGAGATGGATCAGGCCATCAACGACCTGCAATTGGCCCTGTATGCAATTCCTAACATCCCATACGATGAAGTTCCTGAAGGACGTACAGCCGAGGAAAACGTGGTGGTGAAGACAGGAGGTATGGAGACAGAACTTCCCAAAGATGCACTTCCCCATTGGGAGTTGGCAAAGAAGTACGACCTCATAGACTTTGACCTTGGTGTGAAAATCACCGGTGCCGGATTTCCCGTATATAAAGGAAAGGGAGCACAATTGCAACGTGCCCTCATCAATTTCTTCCTCGACGAAGCACGCAAGAGCGGATATACCGAGATAATGCCGCCTACCGTGGTCAACGAAGCCAGTGGTTATGGCACCGGACAGCTTCCCGACAAAGAGGGACAGATGTATCACTGCCAGTTGGATAACCTCTACCTTATCCCTACAGCCGAAGTGCCTGTGACAAACATTTATCGTGATGTCATCCTCGACGAAAAACAATTGCCCATCAAGAATTGCGCCTACACGCAGTGTTTCCGTCGTGAGGCCGGAAGTTACGGTAAGGATGTGCGCGGTTTGAACCGCCTGCACGAGTTCTCAAAGGTGGAGATTGTACGTATTGATACACCCGAACACAGCAAGGAAAGCCACAAAGAGATGTTGGCACATGTGGAAGGACTGCTCCAGAAGTTGGAACTCCCATACCGCATACTCCATCTGTGTGGAGGAGATATGAGTTTCACTGCCGCCACCTGCTTTGACTTCGAGGTGTATAGCGAAGCACAACAGCGCTGGTTGGAGGTGAGTTCGGTGTCAAACTTCGACAACTATCAGGCAAATCGCTTGAAATGCCGTTATCGCACAGCTGAACGCAAGACCGAATTGTGTCACACCCTGAACGGGTCGGCCTTGGCTTTGCCCCGTATCGTAGCAGCTTTGTTGGAGAATAACCAGACTCCCGAGGGTATCCGCATTCCTAAAGTGCTTGTTCCTTATTGCGGCTTCGAGCTGATTGACTGATATTCTCTTCTTACTTCTATTTGGACATAAGAACAAAAGAACATAAGGGCATAAGTCTCTTTTCTCTTGTTCTTATGTTTTTTTATATGAAGGTGTGTCCTATTCTTCAAAATATATTTGACACAACCTCATAATTTACCTTACATTTTGTCAAATCTGTATATTTGTCGTGCAAGGATTCTGTATTTGTGGACAAAGGGACAAATGGAGGCGTATGCATCAGAATTTTTAGTTAAGGAATCTTTAATCTTCAGATTTACAATTGGATAGGTTCTGCTTGCTTTCTTTAAAATAGAAAATCTGGGTCATGACGGCATGGGCCGGAGCTGGGATGAATAAGAAGGGGAGTGGAGGTGGCGATGATGGGTAAAAGCCAACGTTCTCCTGCGGTAGCGCAGATGCGTAGGAGAACATCCGGAGGAGCTCTCCTGCGGACAATATAGGTGTGTAGGAGACCTTCGGCAGATGTTTAGGAGAGTTTCAGCGGATGTTTAGGATAGGTGAATCGCTTCCTTCGGGGATGAATGGTGGGGATGAAGTGACAGGTCTGAGGGTGGAAAAGGTGTTTTTCTGCCTCTTTCTGCTATCAGGAGAGATAAAAAGAGTCCTTTACAAAGAGGGATTCTCTGTATAAATATGCAAGAATGGGTATGTGAAGAGTGTCGGTTTGTATATTTATTCATTCCTGACGAGGGAATATACATTTCTGAATTGACAAAATGTAAGGTGATGTCTCTCTTTCGACCGGACACCAATAGAAGTTTTATCGGACACCAAGAATAAAAAAACGGTGTTCAAATGGGGATAGAAACCCATTCGAACACCGTTTTTATGTAAACCTATTTATATAATTAGAACTTGAAGTCGAGTGAAACACCTACCACGTCGTTCTTGCGGGTGTAGTCGCAAACAGTACCATTGGCATTGGTGAACTCGTGGTTGTCATAGAACGAGTGCAGATAACCGGCATTCACTTTCAGCATGTCGTTGATTTGGTAAGCGGCACCAATGCAGAGACCGTATGAACTGATGTTAAAGCCTGTGTCTGTCATATCGGCATCGTCAAAGCCGTATTGGGTACGCAATCCACCACAGCTCAGAGTGAGTTTGTCTGTTGTATCCCATTCTACACCGAGGAGGGCTTCCCAAGTGTTGTCGCTGACAGCAGTTGCACTTCCCTTTGCGTCCTTATCCCAATAATAGTGGAAGCCTGCACCAATGCGGACAGAAGAGAGTGAGTACTGTGCACCGAGTGTCATGAGGGCGGGGATGTCTGAACGGACTTCGGCACCGTCGGCATACACGGCTACAGCAGGTACTTGAGTGGCCAAAGCTGCGAGGTTTGCACTGTTGTTTGATTCGTTTTCCAATGCTATCTTGGTACGGAATTCATACTTGGCTGCCAAGTTCAAGTTGCCGAGGTTTACGTCAACACCAACAATGGGAGTAAGACCAAAACCTTTTTGCGAGCAGTCCAGAACCAAAGGAGAACCCATCAATAGTGCACCCGCTGCAGCTTCTTTTGCGGCATCGGCATACCCTTGAGCCATAGCATTATACTGAGCTGCTTCTGCTGTCATACCTGCTTGTGCATATTGGGTCGCGGCAGCTGCAGCTTGCTGAGAACCGGCTGTAGCTTGTTGGGAAACGCCTGTCAGATAAGCAGAAGCCTCCATATCATTAGCTTTCATATTTGAAATCTGACCCACATAAGAGCAATTGGCGATAACACCACGCAAGCCTCCGAATACAGAAACATTGTCGGTTACTTTGTATGTTCCACCTACTTGGATACCATAGAAATATTGTTCGCCTGTTAAATTCTGATTTAAAGAATAGCTTTGAGCCTTTGCTCCTGCAAGTTTACCTCCTATCATTTCCTCAAACATAGGAAGACCATCAGCAAATTCGCACTTGCCACCACCACCACCAATGGCAAACTGGGCAGATACTGACCATTTGTCGTTGAATACGTATGCAGCTTGGAATGAGGGGATAACGGGAGCTGTAGATTCACCTACGAATTTGCGGTCAGCATTTGGATTGTTGGTGTTCATCTTGAAGAGATTGTTTGTCGCATTCATCTCTCTCTTCTGAAATGCAGCCTGCCAGCTCAGTGAGAAGTGGAAACCTTCGGGGAGGAATGCGATACCTGCGGGGTTGCTATACACACCGTCGATGGCGATGACAGCATCGCGAGCGGGGTTACGTAAATAAGTAGCATTCTGGTTTGTGTTTGTCAGGAGACCTCCTGCAAAAGTTGAAGTTGAAACGATAAGTGCCGCAGCACCAATTAACAGTTTTTTGTTCATTTCTAATAATGTTTTGTTAAAAATCGGCTGCAAAGGTACAACAATAAACGCGAATAGACAAACTTTTTGCACAAAAGTTGATGTTTTGTGCAAAAAATGAGTAAAAAGAAACAATAATAAAAATGGTTTCAGACGTAACGATACGTTATCTTCCGCCTCTCTGGCTCAAAGGAATAGCCCGGAGATGCTCCAACAGTTTGTCCGGGTATTCATAATCGTCCGTACAAAGCTTCACCACTTGCTTCCCACTTGAGTTGTAGAGGGTGACAACAGTATTTTTCCGTTTCTCTGTCTCTATCCGTGTCAGCGAATCAAGGCGATACTTCTTAGTTCTTATTCCCTTGTATAGAATCAGATTATCGTCAGCAAACACAAGGGAGTCGGGTTGCTTGAAGAACTGATAGAGATATACCGCCAGCATAAAGAACGCAACGGTTATCGTTATCGATACTCCTGCTTGAACCTTCGTTGTGCTCATTGGTGAAAATGCAAATAATCCGGCAAATCCCAGAAATACGAGAAACAGGAGAATGGGTATAAGAGTTTTGATTTTTGTCTGTTCCACCTTCCATACATAGGTTGCCATCGCAGTATCCTTTTGGAATTTTCTTTTTTCTCTATAGGAGATTCCTTGGTTCAAAACGATTCCGATAATCAATCCTATAGTCGTTGCGTGCTCTTCTATAAAAGCCGATATGGTGTCCATTATCATATAGTATTTTTAATTAGCCTTTCGTGAGTTAGGATTGTACAAGTCTTTTTTATAAGGAGAATAGGACTCTCTCCTTTGGGTTTTGCTACGCCATCTATTCGAAATCCCCCGGCCTTTGGTCAGGGACTGTGTCATAATTCACTTTTCATCCGCAGATTGCGCAGATGACGCAGATTATTCCTTCCTATTATACCCGATAGGTTATAATTTATCTGCGTCATCTGCGGATGAAGAATTAAATGGTGGCATTTTTGACACAGCCCCAGCT
>JAFQBB010000015.1 GCA_017416805.1 Bacteroidaceae bacterium | reverse complement strand
CTATTTGAAAAAAATGACGTTTGGTTCGGTTGTCACGTCTATCAATCAAAGTAATTCTTATGTTTTTTACGAAGTTGGAAAAGAGGTTGATGGAGGTTCCTGTGACCTCGTCCTTAACTGCGGGCAGCTGCAGACCGAAGATACATACAAGCCCGATCTTGAAAACAATGTGTGGTTCAAGCCAAGTTGGGGTGGCAATGTAACATGGAAGAGCATCACTCTGACCCACACAGGCGAGTGCGACGAATGTAAAGCGAATCAATAACCTATAGGGCAGGAAGAAGAGATCAATAGACTCTCCGTAAACTATTAACTCCGTTCGCGAACCGAACAAACACGGTAGGCGAACGGAGTTAATACTGTTCTGGCGCAGACTTTGTAAGTGAGGAATGAAGAGTGAAGAATGAAGATTTGGAATATTTATGGTTTATGATTTGTGATGCGAAATGCATATCTTTGCGATGTGAACTCACTAAAATAGAAAAAGAATATGCCGGAAATAAGTAGATTTTATGGAATTAACCTACACCTTTCAGATTCAATAATCTACGCCTTCCAGAACTAACAATCTATGCCTTTCAGAGTCAATAACTTACAACTTTTGAAGCCAATAACTTCCGGTGTACCAAGTGAACTACTTACGGCTACCCCAAGTGAACTACTTACGGCTACCCTAAGTGAACAGTTAACGGCTTGGGAAATGAACTATAAGCGGCTTGACAAATGAATAATAGTTCACTTGAGATGCCATATTTTTAGCACTATTTGCTCCTGCGAATAGGCCTGACGAAAGGGGGAGGGGAGGCTATTATAAATTATTGGTGTCCGGCAAAACTGTAACCATAAATTTTTCATCTTCGCTATCTGCGGATGAAGAATCTATTTCTTACACCTTCCTATAGCATTATAAACCAACAAAAGATTGCAAGTGGGGGCTTGTAAACCCTTAAGGCGCACTAATACAGAACATTACAGCTGTTTATCGGATACCGATAATTCTCAATCCAACACTTAGCATTCAGCACTTTCAAGCTCTGCGTATTGGAGGAGTTTTTTAGCTTTTAATTCTTTAGATTTTAATATTCTTAATTCTCTTGGTTTTCTGCAATTTGGTCGAAAACACTCTTTGCATCTTCAGCATTATAAGTTCATTGGCCAAGCATCTTAAGATATTTGGCACTTTATCTTAACTTCTCGGGCCATTTATCTTAAATTACTTATTTTCTCTATTTTCAACCAAATTGTAGAAGAACCATTCTCTATCGTAGTTTCATTATTTTCGTCCTCCTGTAAATTCGTCTCTTTTTATTGCAAGGAAATCAAATTAATAATTAGCATTATGTTTAATAGCTTTTATAAAAAATAAATAAGGTATGCTCCTCTTTTATTTATTGCATGTACAATTTACCATTTCAAAGTACAGTTTGTTTAAGGTTAAAAGAGATATTCTGTGATTCTTCTCTTTGTAATCTCCGTGTGTGTATTTTGTACCCAATCTTGGAAAAATTATTTGAGTTCTGAGTGTTGAATTGTTTTTTCTGAAATAAAAATCTCCCATACGTTTCTTAATCCGTATGGGAGATTTCTTGTTTTATCTGTTCAATAATTACATCAGCTTTTCAATTTCTTCCAATTCAGGTCCCATATTGAGCATGTAATAGATGCTATACAGTCCATTGAGCCACATGCTTGTCTGATCTGGTTTAAGTTGGCGTGTCTTTTCGTAATGCGGTTTTGCTTTGCGGTAGAATTCCTTCATGTTTTCTTGCTCCTTTTTATATTGGGCATTGGTCAGGTTTGAAGGAAGTGCATCCTGATAATCACGTGCTTGTTGGCAATATACCAGCCCGAGGTTTGAATGAGCCTCGGCATAATCCGGATTGATGGATACTGCGGCTTGGTAAGCGGTGATGGCATCGTCATACTTTTTCAGGTTCTGGCACAGATATCCCTTCACGTATTGCATGAAAGCATCATTGGGATTGTGTGCAACCATGGCATTGGCAAATTCGAGCGCTTCGTTGTACTTGTGGGTCGTGTTGTAATAATCGAGCAAGTTCCCGAAGAAGTAGTTGCTGTTCGGGAATTTCTTGACTCCTTCCTGAAGTTCGGCAATCCACTTGACGGTATCTCCCAATTCGCGGTATGCACTGGCTGTAAACTCATAGCCTTTATCGCTGTATTTAGGATCTGTTTTGGCCATAGGAGCATACTTGAGTGTTGTTTTATAATCTTTGATGTGCATGCCGCCCAATGCTGCATAATAGGCAATCATGGTCAGCATGGTGTCATTCTGTACACCCAACATGGGGTGTGTTGATGAATCGATGTAGAGTGCGAAATATCTCAGAGCATTTTTCTTGTTGGCAACCTCGTCGCCTTCTTGTGCATTGAAGAATTTTACACCTCCATTGATAAGGAACGCGCGGTTTTCGGTCAAGAACTTCTTGTTTGGTTCGTGATATTGTACCTTTATGGGGCGTCCTTTCTTGTCAACGGCAGTTTTCTCTACTTCGTCGCACTTGAAGAAGTTTGTATAGACGTCATAGAGACTATTGTACATCTTCTCTTCGTCGGGTTGTTGTTTCAAATAGAGTTTTTGGAGTTCAGCCTCGAAGATTTTCTTCTTGATGGTTCCTGCTACATTCCAAATGTCAGGTTGTGCAGTTATTTCCGGATATTTCATGGCTCCATCTACCAACATCTGAGCCTTGTTCAGGTCGCTTGTAGCTAAGGCTAACTCTCTTTGAGCCTCTTTTACATCTTTTTGAGCCTGTTTCAGCTCTTTTGCATAAGCTTTCGGGTCTGCTTGTGCCATCGCAACGATGCATGAAAGCATCAACATTGAAATTGAAAACAATACTTTTTTCATAATCTGTTGCTTTTAGAATTAATGTGTATTAATTTGTTTACTTTAATTGTTCGTTATTCATTTACAGGTGGCGTATTTTCTTCATTTTGAGGTGCTTCACCAGTTTCTACACTCTCCTCCTCCGTTTCGGTGGCTACTTTGCATACGCTACCAATCTGGTCGCCACGTTTCTTGAGATCGATAAGGCGGACGCCTTGTGTGGCACGTCCCATGACGCGTACGTCGGCAACCTTCAAGCGGATGGTGATACCTGACTTGTTGATAATCATCAGGTCATTTTCATCCGTTACGGTCTTGATGGCTACCAGTTTACCTGTCTTTTCGGTGATATTCAGAGTCTTGACACCCTTGGCACCACGGTTTGTCTTGCGGTAGTCCTCGATATCGGAGCGCTTGCCATATCCCTGCTCGGATACTACCATGATGGTTTCTTTCTCGGGGTCTTTCACGCAAATCATGCCGATAACTTCGTCTTGTCCGTCATCGTCGAGCTGCATACCGCGTACACCGGTAGAGACACGTCCCATAGGTCGTACGGCTGTTTCGTTGAATCGGATGGCACGTCCGTTGCGGTTGGCCATGATGATTTCGTTAGAGCCGTTTGTCATGCGAACTTCGATTACGCGGTCGTCCTCGCGGATAAGGATAGCGTTCACACCGTTGGCACGCGGGCGGCTATAGGCTTCGAGTGAAGTCTTCTTGATGATACCGTTCTTGGTACAGAAGACGAGGTAATGGCTGTTAACGAACTCCTTGTCGTTGAAATTCTTGATGCGTACGAATGCGTTCACGGCATCATCGGAGTCGATGTTGAGCATGTTCTGAATGGCTCGTCCCTTAGAGGTCTTGGTACCTTCGGGGATTTCATAGACTTTCAACCAGTAACAACGTCCCTTCTGGGTGAAGAAGAGCATGGTGTTGTGCATGGTAGCCGGGTAAATGTACTCTACGAAATCTTCATCGCGTGTCTGAGAGCCCTTCGACCCTACTCCACCACGGTTTTGAGCATGGAATTCGCTCAGCGGTGTACGCTTGATGTAACCCATGTGGCTGATGGTGATAATCATCTCATCGTCAGCATAGAAATCTTCGGGATTGAACTCTTCTGATGAGTAAACAATTTCGGAGCGGCGTGGGTCGCCGTATTTCTCTTTTACTTCGATGAGTTCGTCCTTCATCACCTTGCGGCAGAGTTCGTCGTTAGCCAAAATCTCCTCGTAGTAAGCGATTTGCTTCATGATTTCGTCATATTCGGCGTGCAACTGGTCTTGCATCAATCCTGTGAGCTGACGCAAACGCATCTCTACGATGGCACGGCTCTGTATTTCGCTGAGGTTGAAGCGCTCCATCAGGCCTGTGATGGCCTCGGCTGGAGTTTTGGCTGCGCGGATGATGGCAATAACCTCGTTGATGTTGTCGCTGGCGATGATGAGACCTTCCAGGATGTGTGCACGCTCCTTGGCTTTACGCAGGTCGAATTGGGTGCGGCGAACTACCACTTCGTGACGATGTTCTACAAAATAACGGATTAGGTCCTTCAGATTCAGTGTCTTAGGACGTTGTTGCCCGGTATTTCCCACCAGTGCCACGTTGTTCACACCGAAGCTGGTTTGCAGGGCTGTCATCTTGAACAGCTTGTTCAGTACCACACTGGCGTTGGCATCGCGCTTGATGTCGATAACGATACGCATACCTTCGCGGTCAGACTCGTCATTGGCATTGCTGATACCCTCGATTTTCTTCTCGTTCACCAAATCGGCAATGCTCTTGATGAGTTCGGCCTTGTTTACGCCGTATGGGATTTCTGTTACTACAATCTTGTCGTGGTTCTGTCCTGTCTCAATTTCTGCTTTGGCTCGCATGATGATACGTCCGCGTCCGGTTTCGTATGCCTCGCGAACTCCGGCCATACCATATATATATCCTCCTGTCGGGAAGTCGGGAGCCTTGACGTATTGCATCAGTTCATCGATGGTGATGTCGTTATTGTCGATGTAGGCAACGCAGGCGTCAATCACCTCGCCCAAGTTGTGGGTAGGCATGTTGGTTGCCATACCTACGGCAATACCGGAAGCACCATTTACCAACAAGTTGGGGATTCGTGTGGGCATCACGGTAGGCTCTTGCAACGAGTCGTCAAAGTTGTTGGTGAAGTCAACGGTTTCCTTATAGAGGTCCTGCATCATGTCTTCGCCAATCTTCTGCAAGCGTGCTTCGGTGTAACGCATGGCAGCGGCAGAGTCGCCATCCACCGAACCGAAGTTTCCCTGGCCATCTACCAATGGATAGCGCATGGCCCAATCCTGTGCCATACGTACGAGGGCACCATATACTGAAGAGTCGCCATGGGGATGGTACTTACCGAGCACGTCACCGACTGTACGGGCGGATTTCTTGTAAGGCTTATCTGATGTGTTGCCCAATTCCATCATACCATAAAGGATACGGCGGTGTACAGGTTTCAAACCATCTCTGACATCCGGGAGGGCGCGTGCAACGATTACTGACATGGAGTAATCGATGTAGCTCGATTTCATCTCCTCCTCGATGTTAATCTTTATAATTCTGTCTTGTTCAAGCATTTAGTTTAATTCTTTTTATTCTACTCTCACATGTCTTTCAAAAACCATGCTAAATTACTACAAAATTGTCAATTGGGAAAGTTTTTTAAGGAAAAACTTCTCTTTTCTTGCCTTTTTTAGGGTTATTCAAACATTTTTGAGGGCTATCAGCCTGTCGTTATTTTCTCCCCTGTCCGGAAAATATTTTTTCTCCGTTTGGGAAATATTTTTTCCCTGTCTGAAAAAAAGATTGTGCAGGAATCAAAATCTTTAGCATTTCTTATCACTTTGGCACACTATTTGTAGGTAAATTAAAAGTTTGCCAGTTGGCAAGATGCCGTATTATGTGTATCTTTGCAATTCGAAAAACTATAGAGAAAGTTGAAAGGAGGAAAATGAGATATATGATGAGAGGTCAATTTTCACAAAAGGTATCAACCGTTTTGGCGTATAGCCGAGAAGAAGCCGTGCGTCTGCAAAATTCATCCATTGGCTCTGGGCATTTGTTGTTGGGGCTTATTCGTGATGGTGAGGGACGTGCCATAGATGTATTGCGTGATTTGTCTGTCGATTTGGGGCAAATCAAGGAGCAGTTGGAGGAGAAATTGCAACAACATGACATCTGTGGTGAAACTGGTGGAAAGTTCGCTTCTTTTCCACACATAGATGACATGGTGTTGAACGAAGAGGCTAATCGTTTGTTGTTGTTTAGTGCATTAGAGGCTCGTGTCCAGCGCAAAACAGAGGTGGACTCGGAGCATGTGTTGTTGGCAATATTGAAAGAAGGTAATAATATGGCAGCTAAAATATTGAAAGAGAATAAAGTGGATTATCAAATGGTATATAGCCGTCTGGTTGGTGAAAAGCCCCATATGGGCTTTGGACTTGACGATGAAGACGAAGATGAAGGCTTGGGCTATGCCGATCAGTCTTCTTCCGGGGAATATCGGCAAGGACAGTCAGCTACGGCAACGCAACAGCCTAAAAGTGCGCACGATACACCTGTTATAGACAGTTTCGGTGTTGATATGACTCGTGCGGCGGCAGAAGGGAAGCTTGACCCTGTGGTGGGGAGAGAAAAAGAGATTGAACGTTTGGCTCAAATCTTGAGTCGGCGCAAGAAGAACAATCCTGTGCTCATCGGTGAACCGGGTGTGGGCAAATCGGCTATTGTTGAGGGACTTGCCCTTCGTATCGTGCAGCGCAAGGTGTCGCGTCTGCTCTTCGACAAACGCCTCGTGGCCTTGGACATGACGGCCGTAGTGGCCGGCACCAAGTACCGTGGTCAGTTTGAGGAACGTATCCGCGCCATTATCAGTGAGTTGCAGAAGAATCCAGATGTCATTCTTTTCATAGACGAGATACATACCATTGTGGGTGCCGGTTCGGCTCCTGGCTCGATGGATGCGGCCAACATGCTGAAACCTGCATTGGCGCGTGGTGAGATACAGTGCATCGGAGCCACTACACTGGATGAATACCGCAAGAGCATCGAGAAGGACGGAGCCCTTGAGCGCCGATTCCAAAAGGTTATCGTAGAGCCTTCTACGCCAGAAGAGACGATGCAGATTCTCCAAAATATCAAAGACCGCTACGAGGAGCATCACAACGTGCGCTTCACACCCGAAGCCATCACGGCATGTGTCAAATTGGCAGAGCGCTACTTGACCGACCGTAGTTTCCCCGACAAGGCCATCGATGTGATGGACGAAGCCGGCTCGCGTGTACACCTTATTAATATAAGTGTGCCCAAGGAGATTGAAGAGCAGGAAAAACTTATCGAGGAGTTGAAAGAGCAGAAGAATCAAGCCGTTCGCCAACAGAACTATGAACTGGCCGCCAGCTTCCGCGACAAGGTGCGTCGTATGGAGGATGAATTGGAGGTGCAGAAGAAAGAGCTGGAAAAGCAACAGAAAGAGACTCCTCAAGTGGTTGACGAAGAGGATATTGCTGGGGTGGTATCCATGATGTCGGGCATCCCCGTACAACGCATGGCTCAAGCCGAAGGCGCCAAGTTGAAGGGCATGAAGGAGGGATTGATGTCGAAAGTCATTGCCCAAGATGCGGCCGTAGAGAAGCTAGTGAAGGCTATCCTGCGTAGCCGTGTGGGATTGAAAGACCCCAACCGCCCCATCGGTACGTTTATGTTCTTAGGTCCTACAGGAGTTGGAAAAACCCTGTTGGTGAAGGAGTTGGCACAATATATGTTCGGCTCGCCCGATGCCCTTATCCGTGTGGATATGAGCGAATATATGGAGAAACATGCCGTCAGTCGTCTGGTGGGTGCACCTCCGGGATACGTGGGTTATGAGGAAGGTGGACAACTGACTGAGAAGGTGCGTCGCAAACCCTACTCCATTGTGCTGTTCGACGAGATTGAGAAGGCGCATAGCGAGGTGTTCAACATGCTTCTGCAGGTGATGGACGAAGGCCGTCTGACCGATAGCTATGGCCGCACCGTGGATTTCAAGAACACCATCATCATCATGACCTCCAACGTCGGTACCCGCCAATTGAAGGACTTTGGCAAGGGCGTGGGATTCACTGCCCACATCAAGGATGATAAAGAGGTGTCGCGCAGCGTCATACAGAAGGCGCTGAACAAGCACTTTTCGCCCGAGTTCCTCAATCGTGTGGACGAAATCATCACCTTCGACCAATTGGACAAGCCGGCCATCCGCCGCATCGTCGATATTGAGCTTCAGGGCCTTTACAAGCGTATGGAAGGACTTGGTTATCAGCTTACACTCACCGATGCTGCCTGTGATTTGCTGGCCGACAAGGGCTATGATGTGCAGTTTGGTGCCCGTCCGTTGAAGCGTGCCGTACAGACGTATGTGGAAGACCTGCTCTCCGAACTCCTTGTAGATGGTACCATCCCCGTCGGCTCAACCATCTGCATCGACAAGCATCCCGAGAAGGATGAATTGAGGGTAATTCAATAACATGTCAAAATGTCAGAGAAACAACTCTGGCATTTTTTTTGTTTTTATATATCCGAAATGTTGAATCAATAATAAACTAAATAAAGAAAAAGCATTATGCAAAAAGGAAACATCGGGGTTACGACCGAGAATATCTTCCCCGTCATCAAAAAGTTCTTGTACAGCGATCATGAAATATTTCTTCGCGAATTGGTCTCAAATGCTGTAGATGCTACCCAAAAACTCAAGACTTACGCTTCAAAGGGCGATTTCAAGGGTGAGCTAGGTGACCTTACCGTGCGTGTTTCTCTTGATAAAGAGGCTGGTACTATCACCATCAGCGACCATGGTATTGGTATGACCGCCGAAGAGATTGACAAGTATATCAACCAAATAGCTTTCTCGGGTGCTAACGATTTCTTGGATAAGTATAAGGACGATGCCAACGCCATCATCGGTCACTTCGGATTGGGCTTCTATTCAGCCTTTATGGTGGCCAAGAAGGTGGACATCATCACCCGCTCTTACCAGGAAGGTGCACAAGCCGTGAAATGGAGTTGCGACGGTAGCCCTGAATTTACCTTGGAAGATGCTGAACGTGCTGAACGCGGTACGGATATCGTGCTCCACATTGACGATGATTGCAAAGAGTTCTTGGAGGAAAGCCGCATTTCTACCTTGTTGAACAAGTATTGCCGCTTCCTCCCCATTGCCGTAGCCTTTGGAAAGAAAAAGGAGTGGAAAGATGGCAAGCAGATTGATACCGAGGAGGATAATGTAATCAACGACACTGCTCCCTTGTGGATGAAGAAACCTCAGGAGTTGAAGGATGAGGATTACAAGAAGTTCTATCGAGACCTCTATCCTATGTCCGATGAGCCGCTCTTCTGGATTCACCTCAATGTGGATTACCCCTTCAACTTGACAGGTGTGCTCTATTTCCCCAAAATCAAGAGCAATATCGATTTGCAGAAGAATAAAATCCAACTCTATTGCAATCAGGTGTATGTAACTGATTCAGTGGAAGGTATCGTGCCCGATTTCCTTACTTTGTTGCACGGTGTCATCGATTCTCCGGACATCCCATTGAACGTGTCACGTTCTTACTTGCAGAGCGATAGCAACGTGAAGAAGATTTCTACCTACATTTCAAAGAAGGTTTCAGATCGTTTGCAAGCCATTTTCAAGAACGACCGTAAAGAGTTTGAGGAGAAATGGGATGATTTGAAACTCTTTATCCACTATGGTTTGCTCACTCAGGAGGATTTCTACGATAAGGCTAACAAATACACCCTCTTCAAGGATACGGATGGCAAGTATTACACGTATGAGGAGTATCAAACGCTTATCAAGGATAATCAGACGGATAAGGATGGAAACCTCATCTACCTCTATGCCAATAATAAGGAAGAGCAATATAGCTACATTGAAGCAGCTTCGGCCAAGGGATACAATGTATTGCTGATGGATGGCCAGTTGGATACGGCCCTCGTAGGCATGTTGGAGCATAAGTTCGAGAAGGCTCGCTTCACCCGTGTGGATAGCGATGTGGTTGATCGCCTCATTGCTAAAGAAGACGATAAGAAGGCTGACATCGAGGCAGGTAAGGAAGAAATCCTTTCGTCGGTATTTACCAGCCAATTGCCCCAGATAAACAAGGTGGAATTTCATGTCGAAGCCCATTCATTGGGCGAGAATGCCAGTCCTATCCTCATCACACAAGGCGAATACATGCGCCGTATGAAGGAGATGGCTAATCTGCAACCAGGTATGGCATTCTATGGCGAAATGCCCGACATGTTCAACTTGGTGCTCAATGTTGACCATAAACTCATCAAGAGTGTGATGACCGATACAGATCAGGCTATTGAAGCCGAATTGTCGCCTATCGAAGCTGAGTTGCGCGGATTGAATGCCCGTCAGGCTGCTATCGAACAGGCTCAGAAGGACAAGAAGGCCGATGAAATCACCGAAACTGAGAAGAATGATTTGGCCGATGTAGAAAAGAAAATTGCCGATGAAAAGAGCAAGAAAGAGGCCGTTATCAGCAAATATGCCGCAGGCAATAAGGTGGTACACCAACTCATCGACCTCGCTTTGCTTCAGAATGGTATGCTCAAGGGCGAAGCACTCAACAACTTCGTTAAGCGTAGCATCGAGTTGATTTGATAGAATCTGTCTGACTATATTTTGGGCACGGAATACACGGATAAACACGGATTGGTATAATAAAAGTACCTTTCAGTGTAATCTGTGTAATCCGTGCCTTTAAATGTAAGAGAATATAACGCTCCATGTATCAGGCAATTGAAAAAATAGAGAGGAAAAACTCTAAAAAAAGTATCAGAAAAGTTTGGCTGATATAGGAAAAAGCAGTACCTTTGCACTCGCTAAATAAAAGCAAATATATGATGGCTCCGTAGCTCAACTGAATAGAGCATCTGACTACGGATCAGAAGGTTACAGGTTTGAATCCTGTCGGAGTCACGATACTTCATAAATATTTGTTTGACATTTGGCTCCGTAGCTCAACTGAATAGAGCATCTGACTACGGATCAGAAGGTTACAGGTTTGAATCCTGTCGGAGTCACAAGGAATACTCTCGCTGTGAAGCGAGGGTATTCTTTGCTTTTATAAGGATTATAATATGGGTATACAAAGTTTAGGCACGAATTACACGGATTACACGGATAATTAATGTGGCAAAATCCGTGTAAATCAGTGTAATCCGTGCCTAAATAGTTAAAATAGACACATTTTAGCGTGTTGTTACTCCACTACCTGATAGATATGGCGCAAGTTGCGTCCTTCATGGTCGTAGTCAAGGCCGTAGCCCACGATGAACTCATTGGCGATGTCGAAACAGCGGTATGGGATGTCCAAATCAACTTGCAGATTGCCGGGTTTTACCAACAGGGACGAGATGTGTATTTCTGCAGGATGCTTTTCTTCCAGCATACGGAGCAGTTCTTTCATGGTAAAGCCTGTGTCGATGATGTCTTCGACGATGATGACGGTGCGTCCTTCAATGTTTTGTGTCAATCCTAACAGTTGCTTGACTTCTCCTGTAGAGCTTACTCCTTCGTAGGAAGCCACACGCACGAAAGTGATTTCGCAAGGGATGGTGATGTCGCGCAACAGGTCGGCGGCAAATACGAATGAACCATTCAGTATGACCAAGAACAGGGGGTTCTTTCCTGCCAAGTCGGTGTTCATCCGGTTGGCCAGTTCTTTTACACGGGCTAATATTTCTTCTTCTGAGATATATAAAGCAAATTGTTTGTCTTTTACTTGTACGGTGTTCATTGGTTAGATTTTTTCTATTTGTTTTTCTTGTGTTAGTTAGAAAGTCCATTTGGCCGCCAATGTCGGGATGGCATAGAAGCGGTTGTTTTTACCGTCGGTAGGCCATACCAGATTGTTACAGATTTCCACTTCTGCACCTACACTCAGCTTGCATGCATCATCCACACTGTCAAGCGCCCACAGGTTTACCCAGAATTGGGGTTCGCTGCTCAGTACCAATGCACCGTTGACACTGTTGTCGTGCCACAAATCGGCATATCCGCTGAATGTATAGAGGCCTTGACCGAAATGGATACCCCATACGGTGGTGAGTTGCCAACTGTGTTTGTTGATCGGGTGGTTGGCCAAGTACTTGTATAAAACCTGTACGGAGAATGTCTTGCTGAAATCTGCGTTTGCCCAATTCCATGTAGCACCAGCCAAGTAGGCATCGTCGTAGCAGCCTGGATGTTTTCGGGTCGAATCCGAAAAGTTTTTCAAGCATAATAGATAATCAGATGTGTTTTTTTATTCTAAGCCACAAATATAAAGACTATTTTTGAATTGGACGAAGAAAAGATAAAAAAACTTAATGCCGAGTGTGCAATATTCTATATAAAAGACTTAGGCGCGGATTATGTGGAAGAGCATGGAAGGATATTTCCGTGCAATCCGCATAATCCGCGCCTAAAATACTTTTGGGCTTATACTCAATACTTTATGTGCAGTTCTTGCAATATCTGGCGCATCTTTTCAAAGGTGGTGATGCGTGTGGGCACCAACGGCAGGCGCAGACGGTTCTCAATCATGCCCATGGCATTGAGCATGGCCTTCACACCGGCAGGATTGCCATCCACGAAAAGGAGGCTGAACAGTTCGGTGAAACTGTGGTGAATCTTCAAGGCATTGGCATAGTCGCCCTGCAGAGCCAGACGGGTCATGCGGCTGAACTCCTTGGGGAAGGCATTTCCGATAACCGAGATGACTCCCACGGCACCCAATGTGATGAGCGGGAAGGTGATGCCGTCGTCGCCAGAGATGACGTCGAAGTTCTCCGGCTTGTTCTTGATGATGTCGTCCATCTGCGTGATGTTGCCCGAAGCCTCCTTGATGGCGATGACGTTCTTGAAGTCGCGTGCAATGCGCAAGGTTGTCTCTGCCGTCATGTTCACGCCCGTACGTCCCGGTACGTTGTAGAGCACGATGGGCAGGTCGGTCGATTCAGCGATGGCCTTATAGTGCTGGTAGATGCCTTCTTGCGAGGGTTTATTATAATAAGGTACTACGGAAAGGATGGCATCGATGCCGGTGAAATCATCGTTTTTCAACGAATCAATGACGGCTTGTGTATTGTTTCCTCCGCAACCCAGCATGATGGGGATGCGTCCGTTCACACGCTCCACAACCAGGCGGGTAATCTCTCGTTTCTCTTCCGTTGTCAGTGTCGGGGTTTCGGCCGTGGTACCCAGTACACACAGGAAGTCTGCACCATTCTGCACCAAGTGGTCCACCATGCGCATCAAGGCCGGATAATCCACCGAGCCATCTTCCTTAAACGGAGTGATAAGGGCCACGCCCATTCCTTTGAATTTATGGTATATCATATAGATAACGTTTTCTTTCGTTTCAATTTTAAACTAATTGGCCGCAAAATTACAAAATAAATTCGGTAAACACAGCATTTTGCTTGACAAATTATCGACTTTATTGCAATTTTGAGAGCAATTGAATGCTATACATGACAGGGATGTATCTGCCCTTGTTTATGGATGAGGCCTACTGCCTCCATAGTGGCAGAAGACTGCCAAGTTGCTGGCAGAGTACTGCCAACACGGGTTGGCAGAGACGGCAAAAGGAAATTCCTGTCAATTATGAGAATAAGTCCGGAAGCTGATTTGTAGAACCTCCTTTAATATTTTTCTCCTTGAAGCCTTGATTATTCAAATCTTTTACTACATTTGCACCGTTATTCAGACAATATACCTTTTGTAATACTATCAAAAGACTATGAAAACGACGTTAAAACTCCTGTCTGTCGCTATTGTAGCAATGTGTAGCAGTGTCTTGATGGGAAGCACTTCGGAAGACAATGAAATGGTTTGTCCGGACATCCCTGCGATTATTCTTGATGTGGATATACCCTCATCCACAGACGACCTGTTTGCCTTGCAGATGCTCTATAAGTATGCCGATTCCGCCATGTGCCGTTTGTTGGGGGTGGTTGTTGACCGTGAAGGGGTGGCAGGTGCCGAGGTAGCGGACATTATGAACACCTATTATGGACACTCCGAAGTGCCTGTAGGATTGGTGCGCGAAGGTATTGAGAATCCTTCCGTCTGGATTGACTACAGCCTCCTTCCCACCCTTTCTGCTACGGACGGGAAACCTATGTTTCAACGTGCATTGACGGATTACGAAGCGCTCCCCGATGGATGGAAACTCTATCGTCGCCTGTTGGCTGCTGAACCTGACCATTCAGTCTCTATCTGTTCCGTTGGTTTTGTCACGGCTTTGGCTCAATTGTTGCAATCTGAGGCTGATGAATATTCTTCATTGAATGGCATTGAGCTGGTACGTCGCAAGGTGAAGGCCATCTATGTGATGGGTGGCGTGTTCGGAAAAGCCATTGAACCGGATTATAATTTTGGTCAGGGGCTTGATTTTGCACAGACATTCTTCCAACTGTGGCCCATGGAGGTGGATATGCTCTTCTCTCCGGGCGAAGTGGGCGATGGTGTCGAATATCCGGTTAATCAGGTGATTGCCGACTATGCGTGGGACGAACATCATCCTATCCGCCAAGTCTATCTGAACTACGATTGCAATACGGGGCAAAAGATGTGGGACCCCTTGGCCGTGATTCACGCCGTAGAGGGCGACACTTTGTTTACACTCTCCGGACGTGGATACGTCTCCATCACTCCACAGGCAGAAACCATCTTTACTCCCTCCACGAAGGGTAACTGCCGTTATCAACTACCCGGCTCAACCGAATGGAATCAGATGATGTTGCAGAAAATAAGGAATAGTAGCCGTAGGTAAAGCAGACGGAACAGAGAATAAAAGAGTACATAGAAAGATATTTTATTGACATGAAAGGAATCACAAAACCATTTGTATGTTTGCTCCTTTGTATGCTTGCCGCTTGTGGTGCAAAGCAGGAGGCGGAGCAATTGCCAGTGTACCGCACGCTGGACGACTTGAACGGGCGGAAGGTGGCTGCACTGACGGGATGCTTCCAGGAAGCTATCATCGAGAAGGAATATCCCGAAGTGGAAGTGTTGCGTATCGACAATGCCGCCGATGTGGTGCAAGCCTTGGCCACCAAGCGTTGCGAGGCTGTGGTGTTGGACGACTACATCTTCCTCTACCATTCGCAAACCGTAAAGGGGTTGGATTATCTTGAAAAACCCTTGGTTACGGCCACCATGGGATTCTGCTTCGGGAAAAACAAGAATGTGGAGTTGCGCTTGAAATTCAACGATTTTTTGGCAAAAATCAAAGCAGACGGAACGTATGATGAGATTTATGACCGTTGGATGTATCATGCCAACGAGGCGGAAATGCCCGACATCCCCTTGCCACAGGATGCCGAACCAATCCGTATTGCAACCTGCTCTACATCCCCTCCGTTGGATTTCATCAGGAATGGTAAGTTGGTGGGGTTTGACATCGAGTTGGCCACACGCTTTGCCCAGTATGTAGGACGCCCCATCGAGTGGAGCGACATGAACTTCGCTTCAGTTATTCCCGCATTGATTAGCGGAAAGCACGACATGATAGTGGCGGCGGTGAATATCACTCCTGCCCGTGCTGAGGCCATCGATTTCAGTGACCCCTATTTTGAGTGCGGTTCGTTGATTGGTATCCGTGCCGAGAACTCCGCCAAGCAGGCTGCGGAAACCAATGTGGGCGGCAAAGGAATCCTTCAAGGGGTGAAGGATAGCTTTTACCTGAACGTCATCGAAGAAGACCGTTATCTGATGATATGGAATGGCTTGAAACTGACAGCTCTTATTTCCCTTTTGGCCGCATTGTTGGGAACCTTGCTTGGTGCCATAGTATGCTGGATGCGTATGAGCCGTCATGCGTCACTCAGGAGCGTAGCAAGTTTGTATATCAGTGTCATGCGAGGCACTCCTGTATTGGTGTTGCTGATGCTGATGTTCTATGTGGTGTTTGCCGGGACTACCATTGATGCCGTGACAGTTTCTATTATCACTTTCGGCATGAATTTTGCGGCTTACGTCAGCGAAATGTTCCGCAGCTCTATCGAGAGTGTGGACCGTGGACAGGCCGAGGCTGGTGTGGCATTGGGCTTTACACCTGTGCAGACCTTCTTCCACATTGTAATGCCGCAAGCCTTCAAGCAGGTGTTGCCTGTTTATAAGGGAGAATTGATTTCGTTGATAAAGATGACTTCCATTGTCGGTTACATAGCTGTGCAGGACTTGACCAAGGTCAGCGACATCATCCGTTCGCGTACATTCGATGCCTTTTTCCCGTTGCTGATGGTGGCATTGCTCTATTTCATCTTGGCATGGATATTTGCGTCAGTTCTTGATTTTATCGGTAAAAAAGCACGTTGATTATGATACAGGTTACTCATTTGAAGAAAACATACAGTAACGGATTGGAAGTGTTGCGCGATGTGAACGCCACTATCCAAAAGGGAGAAGTTATTTCCATTATCGGTCCTTCAGGGACGGGTAAAAGCACGTTCTTGCGGTGTTTGAATCTGCTTGAACGTCCTTCGGGTGGAAGCATTGTTGTGGATGGTCAGGATTTGATGTCGTCCAAAACAAATGTGCCTCATTTGAGACAGAAGATGGGCATGGTGTTCCAGAACTTCAATCTGTTCAACCACATGTCCATCATGGACAATTTGTGCATTGGTCCCGTAAAATTGTTGGGCAAGTCGCGCAAGGAGGCTGAACAGCGTGCCATAGAATTGCTGGAAATGGTGGGATTGGCCGAAAAGGCAAAAGCCATGCCCTCCCAATTGTCGGGCGGCCAAAAACAACGCATCGCCATTGCCCGTTGCTTGTCTATGGAACCTGAAATTATCTTGTTTGACGAGCCAACTTCTGCGCTTGACCCTACGATGGTGAGTGAAGTGCTGGGTGTTATCCGTAGCTTGGCACAGCAAGGGATGACAATGGTTATTGTGACCCACGAGATGCGTTTTGCACGCGATGTCAGCACTCGTATATTCTACATGGATCAAGGTATTGTTTATGAGGAAGGTACTCCAGAAGAGATTTTTGAACATCCGCAAAAAGAGCGTACTCGCGTGTTCATCAACCGCATTCGTGATTATTGCTATTCCATCCACTCACCTAAGTATGACCTCTACCAGTTGCAGGCAGGCATGATGCAGTTCTGTCAGCGTTACTTCTTGTCACAACCCGTTCAATTCCGTGTACAGCTGCTTACCGAAGAGGTGCTTCAGCTCGTCCCGTTGGACAAAGGTGAAGTGGATTTGGCCCTCCGCTATTCGGAAAAGAACGAGACTGTTTCATTGGAATTGCTGATGCCCGTCGGTATTGTTTCCGTGTTGAAGGATAAAAGTCGCCAGCCTGACGAACTGAGTATGAGCATTGTTGAAGGTTTGTGTAGCGCAATGACTGAGGTGGTAGAGGATTATCCTGAAGGTCCCCGTGTGCGTGTACAATTTGAATTGGCGAAGATATGACACTAAAACGACGTATTGGATTGTTGTTTGCCTCCCTGTTTTCACTATGGATGTATGGGCAACGCATTGTCTTTACTCCCCAATGGACACCCCAAGCTCAATTTGCAGGGTATTATGTGGCTCAAAAGAAAGGCTTTTATAAGGATGCAGGTCTGGATGTGGATATACAGCATCCATCCACTTCAGACCCGGCTCTGAACCGCCTGCTGGAAGGACGCAGTAATGTGATAACCATGCAACTTTTACCTGCTATGGTGGAGATTGACAGGAAAATTCCTTTGGTCAACATTCTGCAAACATCGCAACGGAATGCTTTGCTGATAGTCTCTCGGACAGACAGCATTCGTACTTTTCAGGATTTGAAGGGCAAGAAAGTGGGTGTTTGGAAAGTGGGTTTTGGTGATTTTGGCTATATTGCAGACAACGAACTTGGATTAGGCATTCGTTGGATTCCCTTTTTGGAAGGGACGAATCTGTACATCTCAGGAGCAATAGATGCTACTTTGGCTATGAGTTACAATGAATATTTGCAGATTGTGGCATCAGGTCATGGAGACAAACCTGTTCTTCGCTTTTCTGATTCCGATTATGATTATCCGGAAGATGGAGTGTATGTTTCAGCTGATTTTTACCAACGTTATCCGGAAAAGGCAGAGGCTTTTGCTGAGGCTTCACGTCGAGGTTGGGAATATGCTCGTAGTCACCCCGAAGAAACGCTGGATATAGTTATGGAGTTGGTAACCAAGGAACATGTACACACAAATCGTATTCATCAAAAATGGATGTTGGAAGAGATTTTCCGCTTGCAATGCAAAGAGGGTGAAGACGTGCCATCATTCAAATTGGAACGGGAAGATGTTGAAAGGCTGTGTGGCTTGTTGATGAAACATAACCGTATTCAAAACCCTGTTTCTTATGAAAGAGTGAAAGGGGGCAAGAAATGAACATCTTTATGAAGAAAATCAGAGGCTCATTTTCTTTCCGTCTGAGTCTTTACATCCTCTGTGTTTCGGTTCCGGTTTTTGTCTTGGCTTTTTTCAGTTATTTCCATTCGGCCCGAAAGTCAGTCAAGGCGGAGTCCATTGAACGGGCGCAAGTGGCGATGGACAACACAATCCTGCAGATTGACCAAGTGTTGAATTCTGTGGAAACTGCTGTTCAGAATTTTTCGTGGCTGGTAGCAGACAAGTTGGAACAACCTGATTACATGTATGTATTGACTCAGCAAATGCTTCGTAGCAATCCGCATGTCGTAGGATGTGCCATAGCTTTTGAACCTTCCTACTATCTGGAGAAAGGTGTGATGTTTTCTCCCTATTCTTACAGGGATGGCAATAACATATACAGCAAGCAGTTGGGTACAAAGGATTATGATTATCATTACATGGATTGGTATCAGATTCCTAAGTTGTTGGGCAAGGCATATTGGAGCGAACCTTACTACGATGATGGTGGTGCTGATTTGATTATGACGACTTATTCGTATCCTTTGTATGATTCAGCAGGAAAATTGTATGCCATTTTTACAGCCGACCTTTCGTTGGAATGGTTTACCGATAAGGTTGAGGCTATCAAACCTTATCCCAATTCCTTCAATATGATGATTGGCCGTGGTGGAAAGTTCTTGGTACATTGGAACAAAGAGTGTATATTGAACGAAACTGTCTTTGCAACCTCCAAACTGGTAAATGGCGAGGAGTTGAAAGAATTAGGTCATCAAATGGTGGCAGGTGAACGAGGAATGTTGCCATTCGGCGAGAGTAAGACGGAATTGACGATGTTTTATGCTCCGGTTAAGAGTACAGGATGGTCGGTGGCTGTTGCTTGTCTTCACTCCGACGTATTTGCCGGTGTGGACAGTTTGCTCAATATAATTATTATTATTGGCTTTTTGGGACTTTTGTTGTTGGCAGGGTTCTGTTACATGACGATAAGGCGTCAGGTCGCGCCATTGACACGTTTTGCAGGTTCTGCCAAGGAGATAGCACAGGGTAATTTTACCACATCATTGCCCACTATCAATACTCAGGATGAAATGAAACAGTTGCATGATTCGTTTGAGCACATGCAACAATCATTGGTGGCCTATATTGATGAGTTGAAAGATACGACAGCCAAAAAGGAGCGTATAGAGAGCGAACTGCGTATTGCCCGTGAGATACAGATGGGTATGGTGCCGAAAATCTTTCCTGCCTTTCCCGAACGTGAGGATGTGGACTTATATGCCAAGCTGATTCCTGCTAAGGAAGTTGGTGGTGACCTGTATGATTTCTTCATAGAGGACAACAAACTTTACTTCATTGTGGGCGATGTGTCGGGCAAGGGAGTCCCTGCTTCGTTGGTCATGGCTGTGACTTGCCGCCTGTTCCGTACCGTAGCATCTCATTTTCAGAAACCTTCCGAAATAGTTACATCATTGAACGACACATTGGCAGAGAATAATGAATCAAACATGTTCTGTACCTTCTTTTTGGGTATTTTGGATTTGCAGACGGGATACATGCAGTATTGCAATGCCGGACACAATGCTCCAGTCGTGATGCGTGCCTCTGGAAAGACAGAGTTCATGGAAGTGGTTCCTAATTTGCCTTTGGGCCTGTTTGAAGGGTTCCCCTATGACGGTCAGGAATGTACACTGATGAAGGGTGATTCTCTGTTCCTTTATACAGATGGAGTGACAGAAGCTGAAAATATTGAGAAACGGCTCTATTCCGATGAGCACCTTTTGGATTTTCTGGTTATGCACCGACATGAACATCCTTCAGGGCTTGTGGAAAAGGTTTTTCAAGATATTGTGTGTCATGCTGCAGGTGCCGAACAAAGTGATGATATAACAATCATGTGTTTGAAATACAAATAATAGCATAGGTAAAAGATATGGAAAAGACTCTTGTCTTGCAGAATGAAATTCCTGAAATTTCAAAACTGGCCCTTTTTATTGATGAATTGGGTGAAGAACTCGGGTTGTCCCCAGAATTGGTGTTTAATTTGAATCTGGTATTGGAAGAGGCTGTATCGAATGTCATTTTGTATGCTTACCCCAAAGGGGAGCATGAGAACATTTCTTTGACGGCAAAGAAAACAGAAAATCAGTTACTTTTCGTCCTGACTGATACGGGTAAGGAGTTTGACCCCACTCAGATGCCGGATGCAGATGTAAATCTCGCTGCAGAGGACAGACAGATTGGAGGACTGGGAATCTTCCTAATCCGACAAATAATGAACCAGGTTGAATACCAACGTATTGATGGAAGAAATGTGCTGACGTTAGGCAAAGATTTATAAATAAATCATTACATATTAAAAAGCAAAGATTATGGAAGTGAAAATTTTAAAAGAGACCACAGAAACTGTGGTGATGATTGAAGGTAGAGTTGATACAGTAACAGCCCCGGAATTGCATGAACAGGTTTCTCCTTTGTGGAACGAGGCAGGCATTACTTTGGTATTTGATTGCGAAAAGTTGGAATATGTCAGCAGTTCAGGCCTGCGTATCATTCTCAGTACTCATAAAATGGTGACAGCTAAAGGTGGAAAGTTCATATTGAGACACCTTACAGCAGAAGTTCGTTCAGTATTTGAGTTGACAGGCTTTTCACGCATTCTTACTATTCAATAAGATTGGCTTATGTTGACAAAGCTATTCGGATTCAATCCAAAGGAAACTTCTGTGCGTACAGAAGTATTGGCAGGTATTACCACTTTCCTCACCATGTCGTATATTCTGGCAGTCAATCCCGGCATGTTCAGTGTGTTGGAGGGGATGCCCGTGGGAGCATCGTTCACGGCTACAGCACTTGCGGCCATTATCGGTACTTTGGTTATGGCCTTTGTGGCTAAATTGCCTTTTGGCTTGGCTCCAGGTATGGGGCTGAACGCTTTCTTTGTCTATACGGTATGTCTTGGTATGGGTTATCCTTGGCAGTTTGCCTTGACGGCTGTGTTCATCGAAGGGTTATTGTTCATTTTATTGACGGTGACTAAAGTCCGCGAAGCTATAGTCAATGCCATTCCGCTGAACTTGCGTTATGCTATCGGTGGAGGTATTGGTCTGTTCATCGCTTTTATCGGGTTGCAGAATGCAGGAATAGTGGTGGCAGATAATGCCACTCTCATTTCGTTAGGCGACGTTACTTCGGGTGCACCGCTTTTGGCGATAATAGGATTGATGATTATTGGTACACTTCATTTCCGGAATATTCCAGGAGCCATGTTGATTGGTGTCTTGGCGATTACACTCATTGGTATTCCTGTGGGAATAACCGAGTTTAAAGGAGTTTTCTCCCAACCGCATTCCATCGGAGCCATTTTCTGCCAGTTCCAGTGGGAGAACATCTTTACATTTGACATGCTGGTGGTGGTGTTTACCATGCTTTTCATGGATTTGTTCGACACGGTAGGTTCCATCGTCGGGGTATGTACCAAGTCGGGGATGGTCAACAAGGATGGCAGCATCAGTCGCATCAATGAGGCTTTTATGGCCGATGCTGTGGCTACGACGGCAGGTGCTTGCTTGGGTACATGTACCACAACAACATACGTGGAGAGTGCTTCGGGTGTGGCCATTGGCGGACGTTCAGGGCTGACTGCTTTCGTGATTGCTTGTTGTTTCGGTATATCTTTGTTCTTTTCTCCGTTATTCCTGTCCATCCCATCGGCAGCCACAGCACCAGTGTTGGTTATCGTAGGTCTGTTTATGCTGGAGCCTGTACGCAAGATTAACTTTTCTGACTACACGGAGTCCATTCCTGCTTTTGTCTGCATCATTGTTATCCCATTGGCTTATTCCATTTCCGATGGTATTCTGTTGAGTATCATCTGCTATGTTCTGCTGAATGTCTGTTGCGGAAACTTCAGAAAACTTTCTCCCACCATGTATGTGTTAGCCGTATTGTTTATATTAAAATATGTGTTTATATAGTAAAATAATTTAAGTTTCGCAAGCTTTGGCTTTCGTGTAAATAAAGGAGTTAAAGGGAGATATCGCTTCGCTCTTGGGAAGATAAAGGCCACCATACCTTAATGAAACAATCAAAAGAAGTTTTCGATGAGCCTTTGGCGAATCATAGTATAGCAAAACATTCGGCCTTTATCTCCCTTTATCTCCATAAATCTTCCTTTATCTCCATAAATTCTACTTGCGAAAGTTGAAAAAAATAAGAAGTCTTATGAAAGAACAGAAAAAGAGGCTTTATGCCAAGATTGTAGCAAAAGCGTGGGCTGATGAAGCATATAAGGGGTAGTTGAATGGTATTTTATTGCGGTATGGGTTATAGTTCTTCAATTTTATATCCATTTCTTTTAGCAAAGCGAATCATTTCATCACTATCAAATGGACATCCTTTACCCCATTGGTCTGTTAAAGCAAATATGATACCGTCTGCGCTTTTCATCAATTGGGACTCCTCTTTGAAACAACGGACTTCTCCGAATCTTTCCTTTCGATAAATCCTACCAGGTAATCGTGTCTCAATCTCAGAAAACGTTAGATGTGGATGTTCCTTTACATATAATTTGGCGATGGATAGAGCAAGTTCTCTCTTGCAGAATCTTCCATTTCCGTTTAATGAATAGTAAATTCTTTTCTTTATACTTGATTTTGAGTGATTTATTTTATCCTCTTTTAAAATATTAGAGTGAGATTCTTGTACAGTTATAATATCTTTGGAACTTTTGTCAACTAAAATAATATCTATTCGATTCAGTATGGAATCAATTGAATCTTCTTGATGTCCGTCTGCACCTAATTTAGTTCGTAAGAGGTTATACAAAACTGCTTTTCCATTGTCAGATACTAAGTTGTTGACGGTTGTTTCTATATCTTCTTCCTGCTTTCGTTGTTCTATCTGTGTTAAGCAATAATTTTCCCATTTTCTAACATCGAAAATAGAACGTTTCATTAATTCAACAAAACAAAGTCCCATTTCAGAGTTGGTTTCATAAGGCAATGTCGATACTAATTGTGGTTCTTCTGTTTTATTGTAATAGTATATTTGAATGTTTTCACCAATATAGAACCCTATGGAACAAATTAATTGCTTCATATAGGTAATTAATTGTATGCTATCTCTTTCACGGAAATTGTGTGTTGGCTTTTTTAATTCTATTATTATTTGAGGAATAGAATCTATTTCCAAAACTATATCAGGAAAAACTCTTTGGGCAGCTCCTAAATCCACTTTTAGTTGTTGCTTGATTTCGTTCTTAAGCCACCCCAATGAGCGTAATGTCCAACATACTGTATCTTGAAATCTTCTTTCCGAAACATTGTTTTTCTGACATTCTATAAAGTCTGAACAGATTTCATTCCATTTTTCCATAAATATTATTATAATTTGTATGAAAGGCTATTTATTTTGATTTATCGCCATTTTCGTTAATAGGTGTGAATAATTGGGTTGTAATATTTAAAGCATCCTGTAGTAATTCATAGGGCTTATAAATTAATCCGTTATGAGTTATTTCTATGTTTTGAATCTCGGGATGATGAAAACTTATGAATTTTAATGTTTCGTCTAATTCACAAAACAAATCAATGAGGGCGTATGCATAATTGGAAGAGTTGGTATGAATAACTTTGTCGCAATTAGCCTCTTGGATTTTCTCCATTAGTTTACACGCTTTTTTATGTGACCTGATGCTATAAATCTGCACAATAGGATTAGTTGGTAGTTCTTTGGCTATATCTAACAAATTTATAATATTTTCAACTTTTGTTATCATTGTTTCTTTGAGCATTTATTTTTAGCTTCCTCTATTTTTTATTATTTCCCCCCTTCAATCATCCCCAAGAACTCCTCTTCGTTGACGATGGCCACGCCCAGTTTGGTGGCTTTCTCCAATTTGCTGGGGCCCATGTTTTCACCGGCGAGGATGAAGGATGTCTTGCCGGAGATGCTTCCTACGTTCTTTCCTCCGTGCTTCTCTATCAAGGCTTTGTATTCGTCGCGCGAATGGTGGGTAAACACACCGCTGATGACGATGCTCTTGCCTGCCAAACGGTCGGTGCGCTCGCTCAACACCTCTTCGCTCAGTTCAAACTGGAGTCCGGCAGCTTTCAGACGTTCAATCAGTTGCAGGTTGTCTTCATCGGCAAACCAGCGGATGACACTTTGGGCAATGCGTTCACCTATTTCATCCACGTGGATGAGGTCGTCCAGTGTGGCCTCCTTCAGTTGGTCAATCGTGGGAAAGGCATTGGCCAGCTTCTTAGCCACCGTTTCGCCTACATAGCGGATACCGAGGGCGAAAAGCACGCGTGGGTAAGGTACTTCTGTGGATTTGCGGATGCCCTCTATGATATTGTTTGCCGAGCGTTCGCCCATGCGTTCAAGTAGTTGCAGGTCAGTGGCATGCAGGTCGTACAGGTCGGCAATGTTTTTGATGAGTCCCACATTGTAGAATTGCTCTACCGTTTCGGGACCCATGCCGTCAATATTCATGGCTTTACGGGTGATGAAGTGCTCGATTTTTCCCTTTATCTGTGGTGGACAGGCTTTGTCGTTGGGGCAATAGTGGGCCGCTTCGTCTTCGTTGCGCATCAGCGGAGTGCCGCATTCGGGACAACGGGTGATGAACTGCACCTTGTCGCCCACCATGAAGCGGGCCTCTTTGTCCACTCCTGTAATCTTAGGGATGATTTCACCTCCCTTTTCCACATACACCATATCACCGATGTGGAGGTCGAGCCCCTCGATGATGTCGGCATTGTGGAGCGAAGCACGTTTGACCACAGTGCCCGATAGTTGCACCGGATCGAGATTGGCCACGGGAGTAATGGCACCGGTGCGTCCCACCTGATAGCTGATGCTGTTCAGTCGGGTGCAAGCCCGTTCGGCTTGAAACTTGTAGGCAATGGCCCAACGAGGCGACTTGGCCGTATATCCGAGGTTTTTCTGCTGACGTAGCGAGTTGATCTTCAATACAATTCCATCAGTGGCTACAGGCAGATTCTTACGTTCGGTATCCCAATAACGGATGAAGTCGAACACCTCTTGCAAGGTGCGGACTTTGCGTGTGGCGTCAGAAATCTTGAATCCCCATTCGCGAGCCTTCTGCAAATTCTCGTAGTGTCCGTCGCAGGGGAGTTCTTCGCCCAGCATATAATAGAGGTAAGCATCCAGTTTACGGCTGGCCACCACCGATGAATTCTGTAGCTTTAGCGTGCCAGAGGCCGCGTTGCGTGGATTGGCAAAGAGGGGTTCTTCGTTGGCGGCACGCTCTTCGTTCAACTTCTCAAATACATTCCAAGGCATCAGTATCTCACCACGGATTTCAAAATTCATTGGATAATCAGTCCCTTGCAATTTCAAGGGGATGGTGCGGATGGTCTTCACGTTGTCCGTCACATCGTCGCCCTTTACTCCGTCGCCACGTGTCACGGCGCTTACCAGCAGGCCATTCTCATAAGTCAGAGAGATGGAGGTGCCGTCGTATTTCATCTCGCAACAGATTTCGAACTCCTCTTCGCCCAGCATCTTGCGTGCACGCTCGTAGAAATCGCTCACTTCACCTTCCGAATAGGTGTTTCCGAGGGAGAGCATGGGGTACTTGTGCGTCACTTGACTGAATACCTTGCTCAAGTCGCTGCCTACGCGCATGGTGGGCGAGTTTTCGTCATAAAACTCCGGATGTGCCTGCTCCAAGTCCTGCAACTCGCGCATCATGCGGTCAAACTCAAAGTCCGTTATCTCCGGTGCATTCAGCACGTAGTAATTATGATTGTGGCGGTGCAGTTCTGCCCGCAGGGTCTCTATCTGTTGTTGGATGGTATTCATAAGACTTTATTTTCAGGCAAAGGTAGTATATATTCCTCAGATGTCCAAATAAAGAAGGATGTAAAAATGAATCACTTTCAGAGGACTTTATATTTGCCATTTGTATAGTTGTTTATGCTATTATAGCTTGTTATAATCATTAAAACAGATATTCTATATTGGTGTAAATTAAAAGTATTGTATATAAGAAATCAATATTTATTTTTATCTGAATAAGTTGTTTGTTATTTTATAGATTTATTATAAATATTTGTTTGTCAGTTTGATAGAAAAATCGTATTTGACAATGCTTGCATGAGACTATTGGACAGCAAATTTATCTCTGATTTCATAAATGTTTCATTGTTCTTTCGATATGTTTCCTTATTTTAATGAATATCGTGTTATTTGGAGAGGTATATTGGGGTATTTGTAGTGAAAAAGCAAATTGTTCTATAGTTAGATTGCATATTTGTTTTCCTTTACATCAGGCATGAATCCCATACTTTTTTTGTACTTTTGCAACCAATTAGGAAAAACGACAAATTATGCGTATAGATATCATAACTGTATTGCCCGAAATGATTGAAGGGTTCTTCAATTGTTCCATTATGAGCCGGGCGCAGAAGAAAGGATTGGCAGAAATCCATTTGCACCACCTTCGCGAATATACTCTCGATAAGCATCGTCGCGTGGATGATTATCCGTATGGCGGATGTGCCGGCATGGTGATGCAGATTGAGCCGATTGACCGTTGCATCTCGATGTTGAAGGAGCAGCGTGAATATGATGAAGTCATCTTCACTTCGCCCGATGGCGAACAGTTCAACCAACGGATGGCAAACACACTTTCCCTCTCACAAAATCTTATCATTTTATGCGGACATTTCAAGGGTATTGATTTCCGCATCCGTGAGCATCTGATAACGAAAGAAATCAGTATTGGTGATTATGTCCTTACGGGTGGTGAATTGGCCGCTGCCGTAATTGCTGATTCTATTGTCCGTATCATCCCTGGAGTCATTTCTGACGAGCAGTCAGCTTTGTCAGATTCTTTCCAAGACAATTTGTTGGCGCCGCCCGTCTATACCCGTCCGGCTGAATACAAAGGTTGGCGTGTGCCCGATGTGCTTCTTTCCGGTCACGAAGCCAACATTCGTGACTGGGAAATGCAGCAAGCCATTGAGCGCACCAAGCAACTTCGCCCCGATTTGTTGGAGGGAAGTGGGTGGTAAAAAAAGAAGAAAAGAGGAGACCCTCCTCCTTGCCCTTCCCAAGGGAGGGGATGAATACAAAATAATCATCCCAATCTCTTCACCAAGGAAGAGGTTGGGATGATTTTTTCATTCGATAAATGATAATACAAGTCAAGACATTTTACTCCCCTCCTTTGTGGAGGAGTAAGGGGGAGGGTCTTCTTCTTTACACTTCCAATCCGCCGATAATATCCTTCACTGATGCGAAGTTGTGGCGATTCAGGTAGTCATCAATACCTTGAGCCACTTTCACGGTGATAGCCGGATCGATAAAGTTTGCTGTGCCAATCTGGATGGCGGTAGCACCGGCAAGAAGGAACTCAACGGCATCGCGCCAGTTCATGATGCCTCCCAATCCGATAACAGGAATTTTCACCGCCTGAGCCACTTGCCATACCATGCGCAGGGCAATGGGTTTCACGGCAGCTCCGCTCATACCGCCTGTAATGGTAGAAAGGATCGGTTTGCGTTTCTCTGCATCGATGGCCATACCCAAAAGGGTATTGATAAGCGATACGCTATCAGCTCCGGCAGCCTCTACGGCACGGGCAATCTCGGCTATGTTTGTCACGTTGGGCGAAAGTTTCACAATCAATGTTTTGTCGTATGCTTTGCGTACGGCACTTACCACTTCTGCGGCACCATCAGGGGTCACTCCGAAGGCCATGCCACCTTGTTTTACGTTGGGACAAGAGATGTTCAACTCGATGGCTGGGATGTTCTCCAACTCGTTAATGCGTTCGGCTGTTTTTACGTAAGACTCAATGTCTGAGCCTGATACGTTGACAATCATATTGGTATTGATATCCTTGATTTTCGGATAGATTTTCTCCACAAAGTAATCTACGCCTTTATTCTGCAAGCCTACGGCATTCAACATGCCAGAAGGAGTCTCTGCCATGCGCGGATAGGGATTTCCTTCGCGATGATTGAGGGTGGTTCCCTTTACGATGATACCGCCAATCTGCTCAAGGTCAACAAAATCCTCAAACTCTATTCCATATCCGAATGTGCCTGAAGCCGTCATGACGGGGTTCTTCAGGTTCAGGTTTCCTATGTTTACGCTTAAATCTGCCATAATAGTTTCTTGATATTAAATACGGGACCCTCTTTACATACACACACGTGGCCTTCGTCGGTGTTTTCCACACAACAGAGACAAGCGCCTACGCCGCAAGCCATGGTGTTTTCCAGCGAAACTTCGCACTCAATGCCGCTTTGTTTGGCATAGCGGGCAACTGACACCATCATGGGCTTGGGACCACAGGTATGGATGCTGTCGAATTGTTTTTCGCTCAATACCGTATGTTGGGTGACAAAGCCTTTTTCGCCCATTGAACCATCTTCGGTGGTGCAATATACATCGCCAAGTTGCTTGAATTCATCCAGTTGCAGCAAATCTTTAGCAGAACGGGCACCTAATAAGAATGTAGGCCGTATGCCTATTTCCTGTAGTTTCTTACCGAAATAAAGAAGTGGGGCGGTACCTACACCACCACCGATGAGCAGCGGACGTTGTGTGCTGTTTGTCGGCATAGTGAAGCCGTTTCCTAAGGGGAGTACCACATTCACTGTGTCGCCCACGTTTACGGTTGCCAACTTGCGTGTGCCATCTCCTGCCAGGCGGACAAGGAACCACACTTCATTCTTTTCTGTATCCACGTAGTTGATGGAAATAGGACGACGCAAGAAAGTGGTGGGCGAGTTGTCCACACGAATCTCTGCAAACTGTCCTGGTAGCATCTCGGGCAACGCCTCGGAGTGTGTCAATTTTAGCAATACGTAGCTATCGTGCAACTTCGTGTTCTCCGTGACGGTCAGGTCTAAAATATATTTTTTCATTATATAATTAAGGTGATTGTTTATCTTTGGTGCAAAGATAACTTATTTTTTTCAACACAGCGGCACAGAGACGCAGAGAATTTATAAAAAGGGGAGAGAACTCTGTGTCTTTGTGCCGCTGTGTTCTTTCTTAAAAATATGTTTGTTGTTTACTTTTGCGGTACAAATGTCTCGTACGTGTCGTCGTCGAAGAAAATTTTTATTTCACGGATTTTCTTAGCAGGACGCTCTATATATCTAATCTCTTCAACTACAGCAGATTTGCCTTGCTCTTGGGGCTGATATGGCACAAAATCCTTGCGATTTTCTGTGTTGTCTGTCCTTTCGGTCGTAAATTCGCGATTCTCGTCCATTTTGAAGTCTTCGTTTTCATCAAAAGGGAGTGTAGGTTCTTCTTTGCACATCGGGCCTTCTCCCGAAATCATCCAATCGTAGCTCAGATAGGGGAAGGCCGTACGTATTTTGGTTACAACTTCCAAACTGGGATTGTTTCTTCCGTTCAGAATTTGTGAGAGTGTGGCCAATTTAATATTGGTTGCATTTGCAAATGAAGATGGTTTCATCTGCAAGTAATTCATAAACTCTATAATTCGATCTTTCATTTAGTTTCTTTTCTGGTTAGGATAGGCTCTTCTATTTTCATGCTACAAAAATAAATATAATATTTCAACTTTGCAAATTAAACTATATAAAAATAAAATTCTTCATTTGTGAATAGTGAATAGTTTAATTTTATATTTGAAGAAGTTTTAGATTGTAAAGCCCTGTCAGAGATATAATACAAATAGGTACAACAAAAAGTTGTAATTAACTGACTGAAAATAGGGTTAATAATATAAATTTAACCTAAAGGGATGATTTGACAAAAGTTCACCTAAAATGCTTGAATTTATTATAAAAACACTTCTGCTATTATTTGTATAATACTGATTAATATGTATTTATGTGTTTGACTTTGATTTGTATATTAATAATTTTATTTATGCGTATAAAGGCCTTGCTTTTAATCTAATTGTTGTTTGTTGTATAGTTTGTGTTTGTAAAGTATGTAAATGTTTACGGATGAGTAATAGATTTTCAAGAGCATGTTTACAATTAAACACAGTTGTTTGTGTAAACAATTAAAACATGAAGCAAAATTTTCTTCATTTGTAACTAAAATATTTTGCTTACGGATTGATAGATGTGTTATTTTGTTAAATATTACTCAGAGGTGATAGGGGGTTCATTTCAGTATTTACGCTTGATTATCCTACATTTTTGTAAATTTGATTGTTGTTTTTGCAACTAAACGATTGGTTCCCTTTCTCTGACTTTTTGGCATTCTCAAACGGTGGAGCCATTGCGGGAGATGAAATCATGAGAATTGCCAAATTTCAGTCAGCCACTCTCCTGCCCTTTTGGGTTGAAATGCATTTTCCTTGGCTTATTTCGCCCCTTTGTCCGATTTTGATGGTTTTACGCGATTCTCAGAGAGGTAATTTTGATATAATATATTGTAATATAGTGTGTTATATGCGAATTTTGTGTCCTCTAAATCGGTTGAAATAGAAAAACTCTGGATACCCTCCATTATTATCTACAGGAACTATGTCGTAGGAGAGGTAGAAAATTCATTATTATACCAATGTGTCTCCCTATAATATCAGTATAAGGCATAACGATTTCCGTGGCTCTTCTGCAAAGTCGTCAACGGAAATCGTTAACATACATTTAGTTGAAATCAGGGAAAAATAAGAACATAAGTTCAAATAGCCACGAACATATGTTCGTTGGCACTTGAACATATGTTCAGAGGCGCTTGAACATATGTTCATTTTCAGGTCTATTCTTCAATTTGTGTATGTTAACGATTTCCTGTGGCTACTTATAGTTGAGGTTGAACAGGGCTTGTTAGTGCAGGATTTTATAGATGAGTTCCTTTAACAGGTCACCGTTACTGGTCGATGGGTTCCCTACTCCCTTTGATTTTGCGTCGCACTCTCGGATGTCACTGATGATGTGCATCACTCTTACGGCAGAATATTTTTGCATGGCCGACATGTAGTCGCGTGCTTGCCAAGGGGTGCGAAGTCCCAGTTGGGTGGCTATTCCTTGCTCACTTTTTTCGGGTGCATAGTAGGCCAGCATCAGGTTTGAGAAGAAATTGAAGAGCACCGAGAGGGTCATCTGTATAGGGTTACTTTTTGGATTTTCTTCAAAATATTTTATTATCTGATTAGCTTTGAATATATTCTTTTCGATGAGGGCATTTCGCAATTCAAAGTTGTTGAAATCCTTACTGATGCCGATATGGCGCTCTACCAACTCGGGGGTGACGCGCTTTTGTTGAGGTGAAAGACTAAGAAAAAGTTTGTCAAGTTCGCTACTGATACGGTTCAAGTCTGAGCCTATTGATTCGGCAATCAGTTGGCAGGCTTGTGGCTCAATATCGATACTTTTTTTCTTCAAATAGCTGGCTATAAATCCGGGGAGTTGGGCATCTTTCATACGTTTCGATTCAAAGAGCACCCCACTCTTTTCTATTTCAATTGTAACTTTTTTTCGCTTGTCAAGTACCCCATTTTTATGGCAGAAAACGAGAATAGTCGAAGGTTGTGGTTTTTGCAGGTAGAAGGAGAGCTCGTCCAGATTCTTCAGGTTTTGTGCCTCCTTTACGATGATAACCTGATGTTCGGCCATCATCGGATAGCGTTTGGCTGCGTTGATAATTGTTGACAAATCTGTATCCGAAGCATAGAGAATCATTTGGTTGAATTCCTTCTCCTCTTCGGTCAGGATAGTGTCGGCCATATAGTCGGCTATACGGTCAATATAGTACGACTCCTCTCCCATCAGGTAATAGACAGGTTTGTATTTTTTTGCCTGTAAATCTTTGACGATATCAACGTGTGTAATTTCCTGCTTTGCCATTTTTTGTATTATTTTAGAACACGAAGACACTTATATAAGTAAATATTATTTAATCTCTGTGTCTTTGTTTCTCGGTGTTCAATATGTATAATTCATACTGTGTCGTAGTTATAGATATTACCACTCGAATTTCAGATGCTTCACCGTTTTCTTTTCATCGCGAATCATCTGTACGGCATCAATTCCGATTTTAACGTGGTTGAGTACATACTTCTGTGTCACGTAGTTATCCAGTTTCTCGGTCTTCACTCCCTCGGGAATCATCGGTTGGTCAGACACCAGGAGAAGTGCTCCTGTAGGGATACGGTTGGCGAAGCCTGTACAGAAGAGAGTTGCCGTTTCCATATCCACTGCCATGGCACGTGTTTCACGGAGTAATTGTTTAAATTCTTCGTCATGTTCCCAGATGCGTCGGTTGGTTGTATAGACGGTGCCTGTCCAATAGTCGTTTCCATGGTCACGGATAGCCGATGAGACGGCTCGCTGTAGCATGAACGAAGGAAGTGCCGGCACCTCAGCAGGCAGATAATCGTTTGATGTTCCCTCGCCCCGGATGGCAGCAATGGGCAGGATGAGGTCACCGATGAGTGTATGTTTGCTGATACCTCCACATTTGCCCAAGAACAGACAAGCTTTCGGCTGGATGGCTCCCAGCAGGTCCATGATGATGGCCGCGTTAGGGCTTCCCATGCCGAAGTTGATGATGGTGATGTTTCCTGCTGTGGCCGATGTCATGTTGGCATCTCGTCCCATGACCTCCACCTCCATCAGTTCAGCAAAAATCTCCACATACTTGTTGAAGTTGGTCAGCAGGATGTATTCGCCGAACTCCTCCAACGATCTTTTTGTGTATCGGGGCAACCAATTGGTGACGATTTCTTTCTTTGTTTTCATAAAAACAGCTACTTTTGCATGCGGAAACATTTCCGACATCCAATTTGTAGTTGCAAAAATAGTAAATGTTATCATTAAATCTGCCACCTTACGCCACAAAAGTTGCTGTTCGCGATGGAAAAAACACCATTTGGGATATTATCCGTCGTAAATATGTAGCTTTGACACCCGAAGAATGGGTGCGCCAGCATTTTGTTCATTTTCTTGTCGAGCATAAGGGCTACCCAGCCTCTTTGTTGGCCAACGAGGTGGCTTTGACGTTGAATGGCACTTCCCGCCGGTGCGACACCGTGCTCTACGACCGTACCCTCTCCCCCCGCATGATCATTGAATACAAAGCGCCCCATATTCCTATCACCCAAAAAGTCTTTGATCAGATTTGCCGCTACAACCTTGTCTTCCGTGTCGATTACCTTATTGTCAGCAATGGTCTCTCCCACTATTGTTGCCGCATGGATTACGCCCATCAGTCGTATCAGTTCCTGACCGATGTGCCCGAGTATGGTGAGTTGTAAGAAAAGATCGGGTTACCCGTTTTTCATGTGTGTAAATAAGATATTTTTTCCTTGTCTGAGAAATATTTTTCCCCTGTCTGGAAGAAATATTTCTCAGACAGGGGAAAATTTGGAACCTCAACTTTTATGATGTGTGAATCGTTTCTTTGCTAAATCCGTATGAAAGTTGGATGTACAATTATCTGCCATGGGCGGTACGGACCGCAGCACGGATATTCTCAATGGGAGTAGTCTTGCCGTCAACAGTACATTCAGCACCGATTATCAGGCGTCCGGAGTTTCCCTCCTTGATTTTCTTCACTTCAGCTACAACCTCCTCCGGTGTGCCTTTGTTGATCACACCTTTGCGATCCAATCCTCCGAGAATCATACGGTCGAACAATTTCTCTGCATCAGCAGGGCTGAAAGGCTTTCCTGCCACAAAGTTCGGAGCATTCACAATCTGTCCGGGGTAAGACGTAAAGCAGCTCAAGTCGTCATACGGACCTTCCCAGTCGCAAATGTGCAGGATGTTGCAATGAGTGCCCGCATTACATTCGTTCATGATTTCCATATCGAACGGGCGGATAAAGCGTTCGAAGAAGTCGGGTACCTCGTTGTAGATGTTCTCGCCGCCTTGGGTCGGAGTGAAGAACCCATCTACCCCCACCTCTTTACAGTCACGTGCAAAGTTCAGCAGGGCATCGGCATAGATGCGCAGTGCGCGCAGCACCTGTTCGGGATCCTCTTTGGCCCAACGGATCACGTTAGGGATGCCAATCTGCATTCTCAGCACCTGGAAAGGCGAATAGATGGTAGGCAATACCATTGTCTCGTGTCCCACGATGTCCACCACCTCTTTCACCACCTCTACGGTCGGTGCATAATAGTCGCGTGGCAATGGCTGGATTTGTTCCCAATCAGCCGCCGTTTCAACTTTAATCTTTGGTTGGTGTTGCTCAAACTGTACCTTCAGGATGTCTATACCCGTTCTTGCCAAGTGGCGTATGTGGTAGTAAACGGCATCCTGTCCTACCCGGGCCGGGAAATGCATGAAGTAAGCCGTCGGAACATACTCCCCATGTTTCTTTCCGTTCAAGTAGTCTTCCATAATTTCACGTTTGGTCAATTGGGTATTGGCCTCTTCCTTTGCCGGTTGTTGGCATGATACACACATGGCCAATAAGCATACAGCAGATAAAATACTCTTTTTCATAGTTTTTCCGATTAGTTTTTATATGATTAATAAATGTGTGAGTTTTTCATTTCCTTCTCAGACATGATTGTCTTCTTTTTATCTCATCTGCAAAAGTAACAAGTTTATTTCATTAGTGAATGATATTATGGTAGTTTTTTCTCTATTTTCTCTCTTTTCGCAATATCCGGCACGTCGTGTCGGGCGAATAGTGGCGGAATATCTGCTCGAAGTCTT